>NZ_CP173254.1:2256212-2902449 GCF_044881185.1 Sphingomonas sp. MMS12-HWE2-04
GGGTGGCGCAGGGTGACGGCGGCGACCCCGACACTGCAATGGGCATCGGATGGATGATCGCGAAGACGCCGATCGGCGAGATTGTTACCCATGGCGGCGCGACCGGAGGCTATCTGACGCGGATAGCTTTCGATCCGGTGCGTCGGCGCGGTGTCGTCGTATTGGCCAACGCGATGGCCCAACCGGGCGTCGACGATATCGCACTGCATCTGCTGACCGGCTCGCCGATCGCGGTCGCGCCGCCGCCGCCTGCTGCGCCAGCCGCCCGGCCCGTCCTGGCGATCCCGCCTGCAGACCTGGACAAGTTGGTCGGCCGCTACCGGCTCGATCCAGACCAGGTGATCACGGTGTTCCGATCGAAAAATCGGCTGATGATTCAATTGACCGGCCAGCAGGCACTGCCGGTTCACGCGTCGGGACCGCTCGATTTCTTCGGCACGATTGTGCCGTTCGAACTGCGCTTTTACGGGTCGGGCGGCAAAATCGAGGGCCTCAGGTTGCGCCAGGACGGTGAGGAAAAGACTGCCCCGCGCATTACGACGCCCTGAAGATCTCCAGGCATCGCCAACCGGTGCGATCGGGTGGCCCGGCGCTGTCTACCGTCCCGGTAATGCCTGCGTTGCACTTCTCAGCCCCTCGCGAGGATCAGGTCAACGCTGCGCGTCGGGCGCGAACGGGTCCTTCGGGATCCGGGCGGACCGCTGTGTCTCGCTGGGGCTGCCCGGCGGCTTGGTCGCCTGGATACCGACGCAGCGCCGCATCTCCGCAATCGCCGCGCCGCTCCCCTCCAGTGTCAGCTGCTCGACCGGAACGGTCCCGCGATAGATGTGGAGCGCCTTCGAACTGGCGAAATGGTCCGGAAATTTCGGGTCGAAATTCGTGACGAACCCCCGCTTCCCGTCTGACGCCATGCCCACCACCGGGTGATCGGGATAGCCGCCTTTGGAAAGCTTGAAGGTCAGTTTCAACGCTTCCTGCGGCTTGATCGACCAGTTCTCGTTGAGGACCGAAAGGCGATTGCTACCGTCGACATCGAGCCCGAACAGCAGCGTAGTATCGCCATCGCCCCCAAAGGTCCGGGTGACGAAGCATCCGCTTCCGTCCTTGCTGGCTGACACCGTCCAGCCCCCCACGGTCCGCGTCGCGTAACGCTGCGCTAAAGCGGGGTGGCTCGCGACCAGCCCGGTGCACAGCGCGATTGCCAACGCCATCGGACGGATCGTCGCCCGCGATCGGGCTTGGACTAGTTCACGCATTCGGCACTTATTCTCCACGGCGCATGGGTCGGAATCGCGGCGCCGGCCACGAACGCAACACGGCGCCGGCTGCTCCCTGTCTGTTGGACGAAGCGAGGTCGTCGTGTCGAGCGCGGACTTGCCCGGCCGTTATCTTGCGGGGGTGACGAACCGTGGTCCCGCGGCTAACGCCGCTCCATGCCTCAGTACGACGCGATCATCCTCGGCGGCGGCGCCGCCGGCCTGATGTGCGCGGCGATCGCCGGCCAGCGCGGCCGCCGCGTGCTGCTGCTCGATCACGCGCCCGAAGTCGGCAAGAAAATCCTGATCTCGGGCGGCGGGCGGTGCAATTTCACCAATCTCGGCATCGCACCCGATCGCTATCTCTCTGCCAATCCGCATTTCGCCAAGTCGGCGCTGCGTCGCTACACCCAGCACGACTTTATCGAACTCGTCGCGCGCCACGGCATCGCCTGGCACGAGAAGACGCTCGGGCAATTGTTCTGCGACGGCAGCGCCCGCCAGATCGTCGAGATGCTGCTAGGCGAATGCGCGATCGGCCAGGTGACGATCGAGACCGGTCGCGCCGCCGGCGAGATCGGGCATGCCGACGGCCACTTCCAGGTCGGTGCCGACAGTGCCCCCGCGCTCGTGCTCGCCACCGGCGGCCCGTCGATCCCCAAGATGGGCGCGACCGGCTTTGCCTATGACGTCGCGCGCCGCTTCGGATTGAAGGTCGTCGAGCCGCGCCCCGCGCTCGTCCCGCTCACCCTCGCCGGCGATCAGGCGCTGTTCCGCGAGCTTTCGGGCGTCTCGGCGCCGGTGGTCGCGCGTGCCGGCAAGGCGGCTTTTGCCGAAGCGGCGCTGTTCACCCATCGCGGCCTTTCCGGCCCGGCCATCCTCCAGGTGTCGAGCTATTGGCGTCCGGGCGCGCCGATCGGCATCGACTTTCTGCCCCAGGCCGAGCCCGGCTGGCTGGTCCAGGCCAAGCGCGATCGCCCGCGCACGACGCTGCGCCGCGCGCTCGCCCTCCCCGATCGGCTTGCCGAGGCGCTGGCAGACACGCTCGCGCTCTCCGGCGAACTCGCCAACATCCCCGATCGCGCGCTGGCCGAGGCCGAGCGCCGCCTCGCCGACTGGTGCTTCCACCCCAATGGCACCGAGGGTTTCGCCAAGGCCGAGGTGACGATCGGCGGCATTTCCACCGCCGATCTCTCCTCGCAGACCATGGAAGCGCGCAAGGTCCCCGGCCTCTATGCGATCGGCGAGGCGGTCGACGTGACGGGCTGGCTCGGCGGCTATAATTTCCAATGGGCGTGGTCCAGCGGCTGGGCGGCCGGCCAGGCGCTTTAACCTGGCATCGTGCCCCCGTACTAAACCCTAATGTTCTGCAGCCCTTGCGCTGCTAAAGCTTCGCGCGCAGCATCCGTTTTAGGGATCGTGCGCAACGCGACACTTAGTTGTAGGGGCAGGATTTTGGAAGCATTGCACTTGTCGCCGCATCGCGCCGCAAATGAAGCGCAGCATCCGCGAACCTGCGCCGCCACCAGTCTCGCCGATCTGGTCCGCTGCGCGCTCGGTGTCGACGCCGTGGTGCTAGACTTGCGCGGCTATGCCGAACGCCGCCGCCGCACCGGCCAGGCCGAGGCACTGGGCAGCGCCGGCGCGTTCGACGGCGGCGATCCCCAGTCGGAACTCCAGCTTCATGCGCTCGCCGATCCGATCCACGCCTATCGCGCAGGCTATTATGCCTATGCCGGGGTCCCGATCCACGCGCGGGGCGGCGCCACGCTCGGCACGATCGCCGCGCTCGCTTATGCCGATCGCGCGTTCGACGAGTCCGCGCTGCAGATCCTGCGCAAAGCCGCGGCGACGGTCGCCGACCTGCTCGACGCCAATCAGCCTGCGAGTTGACGCGCCGGTTCGTGCTCGGCACCATGTTGGCGCGCACAGATCGCACGCCCCCGCGCGGTCAGCGTCGCATCGAGCACCACCGGCCCCGTGGGCCCGACGATCAGTGCCTCATAGCTGATCAGCCCGAGGTCGCTTAGATGCTGGACGGCGTGGAGGAATTCGGGCGCGAGTGCATCGTCGACGTCGACCAATGCCGGCCGCAGCGTATGGAAGGCGGGCCACTGCACCCACAGCGTGTCGAGAATGGCCCTGGCGTGGGCGGTGTCGAACACCGGATTCAGTTCATCATACGCCATACAAAGCCTCACACGCTGTCTTGCTCTTGCGCCCCCGTTTGTCTCTCTGCGCCATCCCCGGCGTCTGTCTTCATAAAGCGCTAAAAGAGGTTAACAAACGGTAAACGCCCCGCCGCAAAACGCGCGGGCCAGCACGGCCGCCAGCGCCGCGACGAAACTAACTTCGCCGGATCAGCAGCTTGGCGACAGAGTTTATCGCTGCGCTGCAGCAATATTGTCATTATCGCATTGCGCGAGGGGCTGGCCGGCGCGCCCGCGTCGCGGCCGCCGCGCGGCGACGCCCGGATCGGGACCAAGTTAGCGCTTGCGTCAGAGCCCTCCCGCCCCCATTTGCGGCGTTCCATGTCATTTTCAGACCTCCCTGCGCTTCTCGCAGAAGCGCTCGCCGCGCGCGGCTATGAAGCGCCCACCGCCGTCCAGGCCGCCGTGCTCGAACCCGAAGCCGCCGGCCGCGACCTCATCGTCTCCGCCCAGACCGGCTCGGGCAAGACCGTCGCGTTCGGCCTCGCCATCGCCGGCGAGATGCTCGGCGAAGACGGCCGCGTCGTTCCCACCCGCGAGCCCCACGCGCTGGTCATCGCGCCGACGCGTGAGCTGGCGCTTCAGGTCAGCCGCGAGCTGATCTGGCTCTACGGCCCCACCGGTGCGCGCATCGCCACCTGCGTCGGCGGCATGGATGCCTCGAAGGAGCGCCGCCAGCTCAACCACGGCGCGCACATCGTCGTCGGCACGCCCGGCCGCCTGCGCGACCATCTCGAACGCGGCGCGCTCGACTTATCGAACCTCCGCGCCGCGATCCTCGACGAAGCCGACGAGATGCTCGACATGGGCTTCCGCGAAGATCTCGAGGAGATCCTCAACGCCTCGCCGAACGAGCGCCGCACGCTGCTTTTCTCGGCGACGATGCCCAAGCCGATCGTCCAGCTCGCCAAGCGCTACCAGAAGGACGCGCTGCGCATCTCGACCGTCGGCGAGGATCGCGGCCATGGCGACATCGCCTATCAGGCCGTCGCCGTTTCGCCCTCGGACATCGAGCACGCGGTGATCAACCTGCTGCGTTTTCACGAGGCGGAGACCGCGATCCTGTTTTGCGCCACGCGCGACAATGTCCGTCACCTGCACGCCACGCTCACCGAGCGCGGCTTCTCGGTGGTCGCGCTGTCGGGCGAGCATAGCCAGTCGGAGCGCAACAACGCGCTCCAGGCGCTGCGCGATCGCCGCGCCCGCGTCTGCGTCGCCACCGATGTCGCCGCGCGCGGCATCGACTTGCCGTCGCTCAGCCTGGTCGTCCATGTCGAGATGCCGCGCGACGCCGAGGCGCTCCAGCACCGTTCGGGCCGGACCGGTCGCGCCGGCAAGAAGGGCACTGCGGTGCTCATCGTCCCCTATCCGCGCCGCCGCCGCGTCGAGATGATGCTGCGCGGCGCGCGCATCAACGCCGAGTGGATCGACGTGCCGACTCCCGAGGCGATCCGCGCCCAGGACCATGAGCGCCTGCTCGCCGCCTTGCTTGCGCCGATCGAGACCGACGAAGAGGATCTGGCGCTCGCCGATCGCCTGCTCGCCGAGAAGACGCCGCAGGAGATTGCCGCCGCGCTCGTCCATGCGCACCGCGCATCGATGCCCCAGCCCGAGGAAATCTCGGACCGCGCGCATTCGGATCGCCGCGAGGACCGCCAGCCGGTCCATCGCGAAGGGTTTGACGACGTCGCCTGGTTCAAGATGGACATCGGCCGTCGCCAGAACGCCGATCCGCGCTGGATCCTGCCGCTGATCTGCCGCCGCGGCGGGATCACCAAGAACGAAGTCGGCGCGATCCGCATCGGCCCGAACGAAACCGCCTTCCAGGTCCCGCGCGGGCTGGCGAGCAAGTTCATGACCGCGGTCCAGCGCAGCGCGACCGAGGATGACGACGTCCACTTCCTGCCCTCGGATGGCCCGCCCCAGGGCGGCCATGGCGGCGGCGGTGGTGGCCAGGGCGGCCCGCGCGGGGCGCCACGCGGCGGTCCCAACCGCGCCGCAGCGCCGCGCCACCAGGCCAAGCCCTATCAGCGCAAGGGGCCGCCCCGGGGACCGCGCCCGCAGTGAGCGCGCGCGTCCTCGTCGACGCCGATGCCTGTCCGGTAAAGGACGAGGTCTATAAGGTCGCCTGGCGCCGCGAAGTGCCGGTGGTGATCGTCAGCAACCAGCATCTGCGCATTCCCGCGCATCCGCTGGTAAGCCGCCAGGTGGTGAGCGACGGCTTCGACGCCGCCGACGACTGGATCGCGGAAGCGGCAGACGCGCACAGCGTCGTCGTCACCGCCGACATCCTGCTCGCCGATCGCTGCCTCAAGGCTGGCGCCCGCGTCCTCTCCCCCACCGGCAAGCCCTTCACCACCAGCTCGATCGGCGCCGCGATCGCCACCCGCGCGATCATGGCCGACCTGCGCGCCGGCGGCGAACAGATCGGCGGCCCGGCCCCGTTCGCGAAGACCGACCGGTCGCGGTTTCTGCAGGCGCTGGACGAGGCGCTGGCGGGAGTGATGCGCGGCCGGTGAGGTCGGTGCGGAACGGCCTAGAAGACGAATTGGGCGAATATCCGGGGCCCCGATCCCGGCCCTCGACCGCGTACGCGCTGCAGCCAGGCGAATCCCAGCTCGACCTCGGCGCCACGGCCGATCGGTCTCTCGATCGTCAGGCTCGGGCCGAGATAGTGCTGCCCCGCAGGCGCGGCCTCGTCTTCGCCGCTCAGCCGGGCGATCTGGCCCGAGGCTTCGATGCCCGCCCAGAGATCTTCGCCCAGGCCGCGCTGGATCGAGGTTGCGTAGGCCAGCCCTGTTGCCTGCGCTCGGTCCTCGCGCACGCGGCGCAGGATCAGATCCGCCTGCAGCCACCATTTGGGCGTGCGGGTTTCGGCAATACCTCGCCCCTCCAGCTCCGCAATCCTGCCGTCGCGGTCAACCGAAACCTCGAATTGCAGCCCCAGGCCTATCGGAGCTTCCGTCGGTTCTATCAGTCGCACGAGCGCACCTAACCCTGCCGACTCCACCGTCAGCCCGCCGCGAGGCCCTTCGACTTCGACTTGGGCGCCCAGCACGATCCGGTCGCTCACGGCATACGACGCCTCGACGGCCTGCTCGCCACTGCCTCCGAACGCGCCGAAATATTCGAGCTGCCATTCGCCCTTGTCCGGCTCGATCTGCTCAAGCTGCTCGGGCCCGTTCTGCGCCCAGGCCGGCGCGGCGGCGCTCGCCAGCAGGCAAGCGCAGATCCCGCGCGCTACGCGACGCGAATGCGCGGCGATCAACCCGCAGCGCCCTTTTGAACGGATTGCAGACCGGCAGGCCGGGGGGCGGCGGCGCGCTCGCCGTTCAGCAGATCGGCCGCTTGCTCGGCACTGGTCGCCTTTCCAAACAGATAGCCCTGTGCCTGTTCACAGTCCAATGCGCGCAGCGTCGCTGCCGCGGCTTCGGTTTCGACCCCCTCCGCCGTCACCGGCATGCCCAGTGCCTTGCCTAGCCCTGCCACGGCCTTGACGATCCGCTGGCTTTCGATCGAATCCATGGTTTGGATGAACGAGCTGTCGATCTTCAAATGGTTGAACTTGAGCTGGCGGAGGTGCGACAGGCTCGAATAGCCCTTGCCGAAATCATCGAGCGCGATGCGGATTCCCGCATTCTGCAGCGAACCGAACACTTCCGCCGTCGCCGCGATGTCTTCGATAATCGCATTTTCGGTGACCTCCACGATCAACCGGCTCGGCGGGAAGCCCGTCTCCGCAAGAATGCCCAGCAAGCGCGCCGAGAGCCAAGGATTCTTGAGCTGTATCGGCGAGATGTTGATCGAAAGCGTGGTGTCGGGATGCCAATCGCGCGCGGCGATGCAGCCTTCGCGCAAGATGCGGTTGGAGAGCGCGTCGATGACGCCGATATCCTCGGCAACGGGGATGAAGGCGTCGGGCTGGATCATGCCCTTGGTCGGATGATGCCATCGTGCCAAGGCTTCGAAGCCGACGATCCGATTTTCCGCGAGCGATATCACGGGCTGGAAATGCGGTATGATCTCACCGGCCTCGATCGCGGCGCGCAGATCGGCTTCCATCCGCGCCCGAGCGCGCAGGCGCTCGTCCATCTCGGCATGGAAAAAGCGGTAGACGCCCTTGCCCGCTCGCTTGCCGTCATACATCGCCACGTCGGCGGAGCGCAGCAGCTCTTCGGCATTGGTGGAATCGATCGGCGCGCGGGCGATGCCGATCGTCGCGCCTATTTCCAGTTTCCGGCCGCCGATCTCATAAGGCGCGCTCAGCATCCGCACGATCTGCGTCGCGGCGCGCGCTGGCGCGTCGGTGCCCGCCTCATGGGCCATCACTGCGACGAACTCGTCGCCGCCCAGCCGTGCCGTCAACCCGTCGGGGCACGCGCGGTTGAGCCGTGTCGCGACTTCGACGAGCACGCCGTCGCCCGCCTCGTGGCCATGAAGGTCGTTCACGGGTTTGAAATGGTCCAGGTCGATGACGAACACGGCGCATTGCCCGCCGGCCGCCTGTGCCTTGTCGATCAGCGCCGGCAGCTCTTCGTGGAGCACGCGGCGATTGGCCAGGCCGGTCAATGGATCATGCCGCGCCAGCATAAGCGCGCGTTGCTCGGCGGCTTCGCGATGGCGCATTTCGCTCGCCAGCTCGCATCCGCGACGGACAGCCACGATCAGTGCGCCGAAACCCAAAAAGAAGAATGCAAAGAAATATTCGTCAAGCTGCCAGCTTTCATGATCGTTGAGAAACACGACCACATTTTCGAAGGCATTGATGCGATCAAAGACGAACGACAAGCTGATCGCTACCGCAATTATTATTCCGAACTCGATCGGTTTTATCAGCGTTCCGCGGCCAAGATATTTTCGCACAACGCCGCCTGTCAGGAAGGATTCCAGCGCACATCATCGGGCCTAAGCCGCTAAAAGACTATGAATTGGCGGCTCCGCATAACCCCGGAAAGCGTGCTCGCCGGCCCGCTTTATGCGCCAGCGTGGCGCATCGTTTACCTCGCGTCCTTGGCCTTCGGCTCGAGCGGACAATAAAGAACAAACGTTGAACATGCAGCCCGGCGACCTATCTACGTTCACATGATTCGTGCGCCGCTCTTTTGGGGCTGTCAGCCCCGCCCCGGCATCGCGCATGCCAAGCGAATGGGCGCGCAGGCGTGGCAGCCTGGGAACGCCGCGGTCGCTTTAGCGTCGCCTCCATGTCGTCAACCCGGCGCGCACGTGGCGCGTGCGTCGGGCATCCGCGTCGCGCGGTTGTTGCGTTGGGGGCGCGCGGCTGTCGCCGCAACGGCGCGTACATGTGGCTTCGCGTCGCCTCGGCGGTGTGCAACCTTCGCCTCGCAGGCGCATCGCGGCCTCTCGCCGGCGCATCGATGTGGCGTAGCGCCGGGCCCGTTCCGAACAATGACGCAAAATCAGCAGCTTGCTCGATCGCGACCCGCCAGCCACCCCGATCGCGTGTCAACCTGTCAATCGAGCCCCGCCACCCCCCTCCGCAACTGTGACTTTTGCGACCTTCCCGTTGCCCTGCCCCCCGTCCCTTCCTAAGCTCGCGCCGAAACATTCCATCGCGGGGGCCCATGCTTAAGACCATCCTTCTCGCCGGCGCGCTGGCGGCCGGCATTCCTGCGGCGCAGGCGCAGAGCGTCAGCGAAGCGTCGGTGCGCGGGCATGCCTCGTATCTGGCCGGCGAGGCGCTGCGCGGCCGCGGCAGCGCGACGCCGGACGAGGCCGCCGCCGCCGCCTATGTCGCCGCCGCCTTTCGCGGCTATGGCCTGCAGACCGCGCCGGGGATGACCGGCTATACCCAGACGGCAGAGGTCGTCAGTCTCAAGCTCGGATCCCCCGCGGTGTTCACGGTCAATGGTGCCGTGGTCGCCGATCCGCTGCTGTTTTCCTCTTCGGGCAAGGACGTGCGTGGCACGCTCAGCGTCTATGCCGGCGAGCCCGCCGCCGCGAGCGCCGCGATCGTCCTCGCTTCCCCTGCCGATGGCAACGGCCTGCGCTTCGCCGGTTCGGTCGATCCGTCGAAGGTCAAGCTGGTGATCATCCGCGCCAATGCCGAGGTCCGCGATTATTATGCCAAGATCGGCGGCGCCCCCCGCCTGCCGCGCACCTTCAAGGGCGAGCCGGCCCGACCGCGGCCGACCATCCTCGCCCTCCCCGACGCAGCCTTCGACGCGCTCGCCCGCCAGGACGGCGCCGCGGTGGCGCTCGAGCTACCCGGGCTGGTCGAGCAGGTTTCCACCACCACCAATGCGATCGGCTATCTGCCCGGCACCGATCCCAAGGCTGGGGTGATCCTGCTCAGCGCGCATCTCGATCATCTGGGCCTCCGCCCCGATGGCAAGATGATGTACGGCGCCAATGACGACGCGTCGGGGACGGTCGCCGTGCTCGAGCTCGCCAAGGCGCTGGCGGGCAAGAAGCATCGCCGCGGCATCCTGTTCGTCGCCTATGGCAGCGAGGAGATTGGCGGCTTCGGCTCGCGCTGGTTCGGTGCGCACCCGCCGGTCCCGCTCGATCAGATCGCCGCCAATATCGAGTTCGAGATGATCGGCGCGCAGGATCCCAAGCTGCCGGCCGGCGACATGATGATGACGGGGTACGAGCGCTCGAACCTGGGCGAGACCTTGAAGGCGCATGGCGCGCTGCTCGCCGCCGATCCCTATCCCGATGAGCATTTCTTCCAGCGCTCGGACAATTACAGCCTCGCGCTCAAGGGCATCGTCGCCCACACCATCTCGGGCTGGGCGGTGGTGCCGACCTATCACACGCCCGAAGACACGTTCGCCAATCTCGACACCGGCTTCATGACGCGCGCGATCCAGTCGCTGATCGTGCCGGTGCGCTGGCTGGCCGACAGCAGCTTCCGCCCCGATTGGAAGCCCGGCGGGCGTCCGGAAGAGAAGTGAGCCGGACCGCGGACCTATTCGGGCGCGTAGGCGCGCATGAAGATGTCCGCGGCGGCAACGGCCTCCTGGTCGCGTTCCTCGGCGCTGATCTCCTGCCCCCAGATCATCCGTTGTTGTGCTCCACCCATGCACAGGCTGGCGAGCACCCGCGCGGCACGGTGGGGATCGTCGCGTCGCAACGTGCCCGCTTCCATCTCCGCCGCGAAGAAGCCGGCGAGCAGCTCCAGCGTCGGTTGCGGCGCGCGGCGGAAAAAGATCTGGCCGACCTCCGGAAAGCGATTGACCTCGGCCGCGACCAGCCGGTGCAGCCGCAGCGCCTCGGGCGAAGTGATCTTCGTGACGAAGCCGCGGCAAAACTGCAGCACGGTGGCGTGCAGGTCGTCGCTCGGCTTGAGCAAGTCACCGAGCTGCTGGCGATACGCCGCGGTCGCGTCGTCGAGCACCGCGGCAAACAATTCCTCCTTCGAGGGAAAGTAGCCCCACAGCGTACCCTTGGACCCGCCAAGCTCGGCCGAAATCGCCGACATGGACGCACCTGAATAGCCATTTTCGAGGAACGCGCTTCGGGCGACCGCCAGTATTGCCTCACGCCGATCCTGCTTGCGCGCCTCGCGCTTGCCGGGCGCCTTTTCCGGCTTGTCCATTAGCTTTTCCATAACCGTACTATAGGGTACGGTTTTCACTTGACAAGTGGCGTCTGCGCGCCCATCTGCGCTGCCGTACCACCTAGTACGGTTTTTACCCCATGATCGCTTCCACCTTCCGTCCCCTGCTTTTGACCGCGGTTGCCGGGTCCGCCCTTCTCTCCGCCTGCGCCCCGGTGCCCCAGCTTGGAGCGCGCCCTGAAGTTCGGGCCGCGGCCAGCTACGCCGCGGATCAGTCGCTTGCGCCGCGCGCCGATGCCTCGGCCTGGCCCGCCAACGACTGGTGGACCGCCTATGGCGACACCCAGCTCAGCGGCCTGATCGTCGAGGGGCTGAGCGACTCGCCCGATCTCGCCGCCGCCGCCGCGCGCCTTCGCTCGGCGCAGGGCTATGCCCAGCAGGCCGGCGCCGCGCGCCTGCCCTCGGTCGGCGTTCAGGCCAGCGCGACCGAAGCCAAGCAGAGCTACAACAACGGCATCCCCGCCGCCTTCGTGCCGCAAGGCTGGAACGATAGCGGCCAGCTCGCCGCCAATCTCAGCTTCGATCTCGATCTCTGGGGCAAGAATCGCGCCGCGCTCGCCGCCGCCACCTCGGATGCCGAGGCCGCCCGTATCGAACTCGAACAGTCGCGGCTGGTGCTCTCGACCAACATCGCCAGCGCCTATGCCGATCTTGCCCGCCTAGCCGCGGAGCGAGCGGTCCAGGCCAAGGCGCTCGACCTGCGCAGCCAGACGCAGAAGCTGGTCGGCGATCGGGTCGCCAACGGCCTTGATACTCGTGCCGAGTCGAAGCAGGCCGACGCTGCCGTCCCCGCTGCCCGCGCCGATCTCGCCGCGACAGACGAAGCGATCGCACTCACCCGCAATCGCATCGCCGCGCTGCTGGGCAAGGGCCCCGATCGCGGCCTGAACATCGCACTTCCCGCTGGTCCGGCCGAAGTCCATGGCCTTCCCGCGGGCGTCACCACCGATCTGATCGGCCGCCGACCCGACATCGCCGCCGCCCGCGCTCGGGTCGAATCCGCGGCGAGCCGGATCAAGGTCGCGCGCGCCGATTTCTATCCCTCCGTCAACATCACCGCGCTGATCGGCTTCCAGGCGCTCGGGCTCGACAACCTGTTCAAGAGCGGTTCGAGCTTCGGCCAGGCTGGCCCCGCGCTGACCCTGCCGATCTTCCGCGGCGGCCAGCTCGCCGGCCAGTATAAGGGCGCCCGCGCCGGCTATGACGAGGCCGTTGCCAATTATGACGCGACGGTCACCACCGCCTTCCGCGAAGTGGCCGACGCCGTCACCAGCCAGAACGCGCTGGTCAATCGGCTTTCCGAGAGCCGCCAGGCGCTGACGGATTCGGAGGCCGCCTATTCCATCGCCAGGCAACGCTATGAAGGCGGCCTGTCGACATTCCTGGATGTTCTGACCGCCGAGGAGAGGGTGTTGCAGAGCCGCCAGATCGTTGCCGACCTCGAGGCGCGGGCCTTCACGCTCGACGTCCAGCTGGTCCGCGCGCTCGGCGGAGGCTTTTCCACTAACACCGCGGCCGCTGCCGCACGCAAGGACTCGACCCATGGCTGATGCCGCCCCTGCACTTCACCCCGCGAACGCCCAGGAAGCCGACGCCAAGCCCAGCCTGCGCAAGAAGCTGCTCGGCGGCATCGCAGGCGCCGTACTGATCGCCGGCATCGGCTATGGCGGCTGGTATGCCCTGGTCGGCAGCCACTATATCAGCACCGACAATGCCTATGTCGGCGCGGACTCGGCCAGCGTGACCCCGATGGTCGCCGCCCAGGTGCTGGGCGTCGCGGTCTCCGATACTCAGGCCGTCAAGAAGGGCGATCTGCTCGTCCAGCTCGACAATAGCGATGCCCAGATCGCGCTTACCCAGGCCGAAGCAGATCTCGCCAAGGCGCGCCGCCAATATGGCCAGACTTCCGCGACCAGCGCCGGCCTCGCCGCGCAGGTCGAAGCCCGCAATGCCGATATCGCGCGTGCTCGTGCCCAGCTCGTCGCCGCCCAGGCGGACTTCGAGAAAGCACGCGTCGACCTCGCCCGGCGCCAGCGCCTCGCCCCCAACGGCGCGGTGTCGGGCGAGGAACTCACCTCGGCGACCAACGCCTTCGCCTCGGCGCGCGCCAATCTGGAACTCGCCCGCGCCGGCGTGGCCCAGGCGAACGCCACGCGCGGCGCCGCCACCGGCCAGCTCGATGCAAACAACGCGCTGATCAGCGGCACTACCGCGGCGACCGCACCCGAGGTGCTCGCGGCCCAGGCAAAGGTCGCCCAGGCCAAGCTCGACCTCCAGCGTACTGCGATCCGTGCGCCGATCGACGGCATCGTGACCCGGCGCAACGTCCAGGTCGGTCAGCGCGTCGCGCCGGGCACCCAGCTGATGCTGATCGTCCCGGTCGCCCAGCTTTATGTCGATGCGAACTTCAAGGAAGGCCAGCTCACCAAGGTCGTGGTCGGCCAGCCGGTGACGCTCAAATCCGATCTCTATGGCGGCGATGTCCAATATCACGGCAAGGTCGTTGGCCTGTCGGGCGGCACCGGATCGTCGTTCGCGCTGATCCCGGCGCAGAACGCCACGGGCAACTGGATCAAGGTGGTCCAGCGCCTCCCCGTCCGCGTCGCGCTCGATCCCAAGGAACTGCAGGCGCATCCGCTTCGGGTCGGTCTGTCGATGGACGCCGAGATCGACGTCTCGAAGAACTGAGGACCGGTCCGATGAATGGCAAGGCCGAGGCCATGGCGCCCCTTACCGGGTTCCGGCTCATCCTGGCGGGTGCGGTGCTCGCGCTCACCAACTTCATGGTGGTGCTGGATACCACCATCGCCAATGTCTCGGTGCCGCACATCGCGGGCAGCCTCGGCATCTCGGCGAGCCAGGGGACGTGGATCATCACGTCCTATGCCGTTGCGGAGGCGGTGTGCGTGCCCTTGACCGGCTGGCTCGCCGGCCGGTTCGGCACCGTGCGTACCTTCACCTTCGGCATGATCGGCTTCGGCGTCTTTTCCGTGCTATGCGGCATGTCTACCACGCTCGGCATGCTCGTCGCCTGCCGGATTGGTCAGGGTCTGTGCGGCGGCCCGCTGATGCCGCTCAGCCAGACGCTGCTGATGCGCATCTTCAAGCCCGAGCAGCGCGCCCAGGCGATGGGGGTCTGGGCGATGACCACCGTCGTCGCGCCGATCCTCGGCCCGATCCTCGGCGGCACCATTTCCGATAGCTGGTCGTGGCACTGGATCTTCTTCATCAACATCCCGGTTGCCGCGATCTGCGCCTTTGGCGCGATGCATCTGCTGCGCTCGGTCGAGACTCCTACGGAGAAGCTCCGCGTCGACCGGATCGGGCTGATGCTGATGCTGCTCTGGATCGCCGCGCTTCAGATCCTGCTCGATCTCGGTCGCGAACATGACTGGTTCAACGATCCGCTGATCGTCTCGCTCGGCGTGATCGCCGCGATCGGCTTCGCGGTCTTCCTCGCCTGGGAAGTTACCGAGGGCGAGCCGATCGTCGACCTGCGCGTGTTCCGCCACCGCGGCTTTACCGTCGCCGTAACCTCGCTGTCCTTCGCCTTCGCGACCTTCTTCGCCTCGGCCGTGATCATCCCGCAATGGCTGCAGACCAGCATGGGCTACACCGCGACCTATGCGGGCTACGCGACTGCCTTCACCGGGGTTGCGGCGGTGATCATGTCGCCGATCGTTGCCAAGCTCTCGACCAAGGTCGATCCGCGCGCACTGGTCTGCTTCGGCATCCTGTGGCTGGGCATGACATCGTTGCTCCGCGTCCATTGGAGCAGCCAGGCCGATTTCTGGACGCTCGCCTTCCCACAGCTCCTGCAGGGTGTCGGCATGCCGTTCTTCTTCATCCCGCTGACCACGCTGGCACTCGGCGCAGTCGAGCCGCACGAAACCGCTTCGGCGGCGGGCGTGATGAGCTTCATGCGAACGATGGCGGGTGCGATCGGCACGTCCATCTCTGCGACGATGTGGGACGATGGCGCCCGCGTCGCGCGCAGCGAGATCGTGTCTCGACTGAACACGCAGGGAACGGTCGACGCGATGACCGCGCAGGGCTTCTCGCTCGATCAGATCCGCAGCGTCATGGCCCAACTCGTCGACAAGGAAGCCTTCGCACTGGCGACCAACCATATCTTCCTGATCTCGGCCTTCATCTTCGCAGGTGCCGCTATGATCATCTGGCTGACCCCTCGCCCCACCCGCGCGGTGGCGATGGGCGCCGCGCACTGAAGTGAGTGGGGCGGGCTCACCGCCCGCCCTTCGCATTTCAGAGCGCGTACCCCCAGGGATCGCTGCCGCCCAGCAACTCGCGCGAATAGACCTGCGCGCGCTGGAACGAACCGATGTCGTGAGTCATGCGCAGCAGCTGATCGGCCGCCATTGCATCCGTTTCGGCCCCGCCGCCGTCCGCCGGATAGCCCGGGCTGTCGTCCAGCGACCGTACGGGGATGGCGCTCGTCCTGGCTTCGCTCTGCGACGCGTCGAGCGCGTAGAGATCGCGCTGAATCGACCGGAGGCGATTGTCGAGCGCGGCAGAGACCGAGCGGGCCGGTGACGGCGCCGCGCCGGGCGTGAAGGCGAAGGCGATGTCCGAGATCGCACTGCTCACCCCGTTCGTGCGGCGGAATGCGCCGCTGGCCAGCGTGATGTTGTCACCGACCGCAGCAACGCCCGACAGCGCCTTGCCGCCCAGCCCTATCGCCTCGATCCCGGCTTCGGCGAGCGATACGAGTTCGCCCGCATCGGTCACGCCGTTCTCGTTGAAGTCGCGCCAGATCGATAGCTCGGAGAACCGGACATCCTTGGCGTCAAGCACGCCATCGCCGTTGACGTCATAGGCGGCAAGCGCCTCGAGATCGGTTTTGGCGTCGGGCGCGTCGGGCAGGAACGACATTTCGGAGCCATCGTTGATCCGCCCGTCATGGTTGCGGTCGACCACGAGCAGCCCGTCGCCATTGCAAACCCAGCCGGTCTTGTCGGCCGTGCCATTGCCATCCATGTCGAAGCGCGCCCGGGTCTTGCTGAGGCTCTTCGTCCCGATCCCGTTATTGTCGAGATCGAGCACGATCCCCGCGAACATGCCGTACGAGCTGCCCTTGAAGCGCAGGATCGTGCTGGTCTCGAGCGCGCGTTCACTCGACCGCTTGCCCTTACGAGTGATCGTCATCGATCCCCCGGCGAAGTTGATGCGATATTTGCTGCGCTTCTCTCCGAAAGTCTGCGTAGCGAAGTCGAGGTCCGGCAACGATGCACGGGCGCCCGAGAAGTACGAAAGCGCGACGTCGGCGAAGCCCGCGGTGGTGCCGTCGGCCTTGGTGTAGCTGCCGGTGTTGATCACCGCCGCGCCGCCGATCGACGTAGCCCCTTCCACTGCCTTGCCAGTGAGCGAGATCGAGGTGATCCCCGCCGCCGCCAAGGTGCGGACCTCGCCGGCATCGACCACGCCGTCGCTGTCCTTATCCTGCCAGATGCGGAAGTCGGTGAAGCGCGTATCCCCCGTGGCGATCTTGCCGTTCTTGTCGCTGTCGAAGGTACGCAGGCCTTCGAGGTCCGAGCGCGCATCCTCGGCATCGGCAACAAAGCTCAATTCGCTCGCATCGGTCACCGTGCCGTTGCCGTCGCGGTCGATGAACAGGAAAGCGTCGTCCTTGCCGGCCCAACTGGTCGTATCGGCGACGCCGTCGCCGTTCATGTCATAGCGCACTCCGCTCTGGGCGGCATTGACGAACTCGGCACCATCGCCGTCGAGGTCGAGCACGATCGGCGACGCGATCGACACGGTCTCGCCGTTGCGGAACGACAGCGTCTCGATGCCGATCAGCGTGTCGGTGCCTTCATTGCCGTCGGCGGGCGAAGTGTCGGCAGTGATGTAGAGATTGCCAAGCCCGGTGCGCAGCGAATAGGTCGAGCGCAGCCCGGCATAGAAGGCGGTATCGCGCCCGTCGCCGCCCATCAGCACATCGTCGCCCGCCTGGCCCCAGAACTGGTCGTCGCCGGCCAGGCCGATCAGCCAGTCATTGCCGTCGCCACCCGCAAGCCGATCGTTGAGGAAGCCGCCGGTAAGCATGTCGTTGCCGGCATTGCCCGCGAGCGAATTGGCGCGGACGATGTTGCCGAACAGCCAGTCGCCGCTGGCCCCGCCCTGCACCCAGCCCGAATAGGGATCGGTGACCGCGATCGTCGCCTTGCCCTGGACGGTGCCGCCCTTGCCGTCGGACAGCGTGTAGAAGAACTGGTCGTTGCCCTGATAGCCGACCACCGGCGCATAGATGACGTTGCCGTTCTCGAGCCGCACCGATCCGTGCGTCGCGCCGGTCACCGCAGTGATCGTCAGCGCGTCGCCATCGACGTCGCTGTCATTGTCGAGCAGGCTCGAGCCCAGGATGGTCAGCGGATCGCCGCCCTTGACAAGATAGAGCCCGTCATTGCCCGCCACGGGCAAATCGTTGACCGCAGCGATAGTGAGCGTCACTGGACGGCTTGCCGAGACCTTTCCGTCGCTCGCGATGAGTTGGAGCGCGATCGCGCCGTTGAAATTGGCCGGCGGCGTGCCGGTGAGCTTGCCGTTGGCGAAGGTCAGCCAACTTGGCAGCGCGGATCCGTCCGACTTCTTCATCGAATAGGCCAGCGTATCGCCATCGACGTCGGCGAAGCCATTGGTGTCGACCAGGATCGACAGCGCCTGGTCCTCGATACCGCTCAGCGCGAGCGTGCCCGCAGGCGCAGTCGGCGCGTCATTCACCGCGGTAACCGTCAAGCGGAACACATCGCTGACGCTGGTCTTGCCGTCGCTCGCGGTCACCGCGATGTCGATTGCGCCATTGTAATTTGCCGGCGGCCGCCCGGAGAAGCGATTGCCGACAAAGCTCAGCCAGCTCGGCAGCGCCGCACCGCTTGCCAGCTTAGCGGTAAGCGACAGCGTGTCGCCATCGGCATCGGTAAAGCTGCCGGCGGGCAGCGTGAAGTCGATCGCGGCATCCTCGACCACGCTGCGGTCTGCGAGCGGCTGCGCGAGCACCGGCGCGTGATTGGTCGTGGTCGCGGTGATCGCCAGTACGAAGTCGTCATAGACGCTGGCCTGGCCGTCACTCGCCGTCACGCGGATGGTCAGCGTTGCGGCGCCCGCGGGCGGGGTGCCGGTGAAGCGATTATTGGCGAAGCTCAGCCAGGCCGGCAGCGCCGCGCCGTTCGCCAGAGTCGCGGTGAAGGCGAGCATCGCATTGTCGGCATCGGCGAAGCTGCCCGCCGGGAGGGTGAAGTCCACCGGCTTGTTGTCGGGCAGCGTCCGGTCGGCGAGAGCGATCGCCACCACCGGCGCATCGTTGACCGAACTTACGGTGAAGCGGAACACGTCCGATGCGGCGAGCAGGCCGTCGGTCGCCGTGACTTCGATATCGACCACGCCATAATAATTGGCAGGCGGCGTGCCGGTGAAGCGCGTGCCGTCAAACTGCATCCAGCTCGGCAGCGGCGCCCCGCCGACCAGCCGTGCGCTCAGCGTCAGCGCATCGCCGTCGACATCGGCGAACGTGTCGGCGGGAAGCGCGATGGTGAAGGCGCTGTCCTCCGGCGTGCCCACATCGGCGATCGCGCGGTTGAGCACCGGTGCATCGTTGCGCGCCAGGAAGCTCAGCCGCACCTGATCGGTGACGCTCAGCGCGCCATCGCTCGCCGTGAAGGCAAGATCGAGCGCGCCATTGAAGTTGGCCGGTGGCGTGCCGGTGAGGCGTGTGCCATCGAAGTGCAGCCAAGCGGGAAGCGGCTGGCCGTTCGCCAATTTCAGGCTGACCATCAGCGCGTCGCCATCGGCATCGCCGAATGTGCCCTCGGGCAGCGTGAAGTCGACAGCGTCGTCCTCGCCATAGACGATGTCGGCGATGGGGCGGAGGCTTGCCGGGGCGTCCGCTACGGGATCGATGACCAGGCGGAAGCGGTCGACTGTGCTGAGCGTGCCGTCGCTCGCCACCACTTCGAGGTCGATCGCGCCGTTGAAGTCCGCCGGCGGCGTGCCGGTGAGCGTGCTGCCGTCGAAGACCAACCAGGCCGGCAGTGCCCCGCCCGTGGCGAGCCGCGCCGAAATGCTCAGCGCGTCACCGTCGACATCGGCGAACTGGCCCGCGGGCAGCGCGATGGAGATAGCGCTGTCCTCGGCGGCATGGCGGTCGCCGATCGCATGGACCAGCACCGGCGCGTCGTTTGCCGGATCGACGATCAGGCTGAAGTCCGCGCCGGCGCTTAGCGATCCGTCGCTCGCAATGACGCGCAGCGCCAGCGTGCCGTTGAAATTGGCGGGCGGCGTGCCGGTGAAGCGCGCGCCGTCAAAGGCGAGCCAGGCGGGCAGCGCAGCGCCGCTGGCCAGCGTCGCAGTGAGCGCCAGCACGTCCCCATCGGCATCCGCGAACAGCCCGGCAGGCAGCGCGATGTCGATGGCGGCATCCTCGGTCACGTGCCGGTCGACCAGCGCAAGCTGCGCGACCGGGGCGTCATTGACCGGGGTGATGGTCAGCCGGAACACGTCGCTCGCGCTCAGCGCACCATCGCTCGCGATGACTTCGATGTCGAACGTGCCGTTGAAGTTGGCAGGCGGTGTGCCGGTGAACCGGGCGCCGTCGAACGTCAGCCACGACGGCAGCGCGCCACCCGAGGCAAGCCGTGCAGACAGGCTGAGCGTGCCGTCGACATCGGCAAAGGCGTTCGCGGGCAGATCGATCGTGATCGGCTGGTCCTCGGCGACGCTCTTGTCGGCAAGCGCGACAAGGCTGACCGGGGTGTCGTTGACCGCATCGATCGTCAGGCGGAAGACGTCGCTTGCGCCAACCTGGCCGTCGCTGGCGGTGACCGCGATGTCGAGCACCCCGTTGAAGTCGGCCGGGGGCGTACCGGTGAACCGCAGCCCGTCGAAGACGATCCAGCTTGGCAGCAGGCTGCCATCAGCGAGACGTGCCGTGAGTGTCAGCGCGTCGCCGTCCACATCGGCAAAGCTGCCCTGCGGCAGTTCGAACGCGAAGGCGGTGTCCTCGCGTCCCTGCGCATCGGGCAGCGCTTGCGTGAGCACCGGCGCGTCGTTGACCGCGCCCACCACCAGCGCGAAGCCCGCGCTCGCAGACAAGCTGCCGTCCGTGGCGGTGACTGCGATCTGGATCGTGCCGTTGAAGTTGGCCGGCGGCGTGCCGGTGAATCGCGCGCCATCGAACGAGAGCCAGGCCGGCAGCGCCGTGCCGTCGGCAAGCGCCGCGGTGACCGCCAGCGCGTCGCCATCGACATCGGCGAACACGCCCTCGGGCAGCGCGAAGTCGATGGGCTCGTCTTCGTTGGCGGTGCGATCGGCGATCGGCCCGACGACCACCGGCGCATCGTTGACCGGCGTGATCGCTAGCACGAAGCGGTCGGTCGCACGCAGCGTGCCATCGCTGGCGATGACTTCGAGCTCGATCGCACCGTGGAAGTTCGCCGGCGGCGTGCCGGTGAACCGGGTGCCGTCAAAGGCGAGCCAACTCGGCAGCGGCGCGCCCGAGGCGAGCCGCGCCGACAAGATCAGCGCATCGCCGTCGACATCGCCGAACATGCCCGCCGGCAGCGTGACCGCAATCGGAGCGTCTTCGGTCACCGTCACATCCGCGATCGGCGACAGCAGCACCGGCGCGTCATTGCCCGGCGCCACCGTCAGGCGGAAGCGCGTCGCGGCTTCGAGCGTACCGTCGCTCGCGACGATCTCGAGATCGAGCGCGCCATTATAGTCCACCGGCGGCGTGCCAAAGAACTTGGTGCCGTCAAACGCCAGCCAGCTCGGCAGCGCGCCACCCGAGACCAGCCGCGCGGACAGCGTCAGCGCGTCGCCATCCACATCGGCAAACAGCCCCGTCGGAAGCGCAACTGCAATCGCGCTGTCCTCATCAACGGTGACATCGGCTATCGTGCCGGCGACGATCGGCGCGTCGTTGACCGGCGCGATCGTCAGGCGGAAGCCCTGCACCGCCGACAGCGTGCCATCGCTCGCCGACACTTCGAGATCGAGCGTGCCGTTAAAATCGGCGGGCGGGCGCCCGACGAAGCGTTCGCCGTTGAACGACAGCCATTCCGGCAGCTCCGCGCCCCCGGCCAGCCGGCCGGTAACCGTCAGTGTATCGCCATCGATGTCGCGGAAGGCATTTGCCGGCACCAGGATGTCGATCGCCGTGTCTTCGTCGATGGTGACGTCGCCGAGCGCGGCAAGCACGGTCGGCGCGTCATTGGCGGGTGCGACGATGAGATCGAAGACGTCGGACACACTGAGGGTGCCGTCGCTCGCGGTGACGAGCAACGATACGCGGCCGTTGAAGTCTGCCGGAGCCTGGCCCGAGATCGTCGTGCCGTCGAAGTGCAGCCATTCGGGAAGCGCACCGCCGTCGCCCAGCGTGACTGCGAAGCTCAACGCATCGCCATCGATATCACTGAAGGCGCTGGTCGCCAGCGCAAAGCTGAAGGCTGCGTCTTCGGTCGCGGTAAGATTCGCAAGCGCAGTGCCCACCACCGGCGCGTCGTTGATCGGCGCGATCGATACCAGCACCTGACGCACTGTCTCGATCGATCCATCGGCGGCGACCAGTTCGAGCACCAGGCTGCCGTTGAAGTCGGCCGGTGGCTGTCCCGCTAGCGTGCGGGTCTGGCGATCAAAGTGCAGCCAGTCGGGAAGCGCGCCGCCCCCTACGCCACGCAGTTCGATCACCAGCGCATCGCCGTCGGCGTCGTTCACCAGCCCGGAGGGAAGGGTTGCGCTGAACGGCTGGTCCTCGACCCCGGTGAGCACCGGGAGCAGCCCGATCGCCGGTGCATCGTTGACCGCGGCGATGGTCACCGAGACGCGGGTGACCGCAGTCGCGCCGCTCGAATCGGTGATCTCATAGTCGAACCACGCCCCGCCATTGGCATTGGCATCGGGGGTGACGATCAGCTGGCCGATGCCGTTGTCGACCACCTGCACATTGTGCTGCTCGCCGATCCGCTTGAGCACGATCGCCTGGCGATCGACGTCATAGTCGTTGGCCAGAAGCTGCGTGGTGAAGAGCGTGAGCGGAACATCCTCGGCCATCTCGAGCGTGTCGGCCACTGCGACCGGGCGATCGGCGACGGGAAGCACATCGATCGTCACCGTCGTCGGGATGGCGAAGCCGCTCTCGTTGGTGATCGCATAGGTCAGCGTCGCCTTGCCGAAGAAATCGGCGTCCGGCGTGAAGCGCCACAGCCCGTTGGCAAGCTCGATGACATTGCCGCCGGTCAGCCCCAGGAAGATCGGCGTGGTGCCTTCAGGGATATAGTCGTTGGCCAGCAGCACTGCAGGATCGATGTCGAGATGGCCGTCCTCGAGCATCTCGAAGCCGATGTCGGAGACCGCGATCGGCAGGTCGAATTCGGGCTTGATGATGAGCGACACATAGCCGGTGCTGGTCGCGCCATGCTCGTCGGTGACGCGATAGTAGAACCCGGCATCCCCATAATAGCCCTCGCGGCCGAGGAACACCGCGGTGTCGCCTTCGCGGTGGACGCTGCCGTTATCGCCATCGAACACGTCGACCAGGGTAAAGCCGTCGCCCTCGACGTCGCGGTCATTGGCAATCAGATCGGCGAGGTTGATGACCAGCGGCATGTCCTGGTCGCCCAGATAGACGCCGTCGGCATTGGCGATCGGCGCGTCGTTCACTGCGGCGATGTCGAAAGTGAAGCTGCCGGTGGTGATGCGGCGGCCATCGGTGATCGTGTAGCTGAACGAGACCGGCCCGGTGACATTCTCGTCGGGCACGAACTGATAGCGGCCGTTCGGCAGCGTCAGGATGCGGCCGTCCTGGTTCTCGGTCGACAGCGAGACGAAGCGCACCGTGTCGCCGTCGAGATCGCTGTCGTTCGCGAGCAGGTCGGCGGCGGTGAATACGAACGGTGTATCCTCGGTCGCGTGGAAGGTGTCGGCGACGAGCGTTGGCGCGTGGTTGGTCGGGCGCACGTCGATCTCGACGTGACCGACGCTCGTGCCATGGGTGTCGTCGGTGACTGTATAGTCGAAGCTCGCCAGCCCGTCCCAGTCGCCGCGCGGGGTGAACAGGATCGTCGTGCCGTCGAAGCTGACGGTGCCGTTGACCGGGTTGAGCACGTCGAGGAAGCGGATCGGATCGCCGTCGACGTCATAGTCATTGGCGAGCAGATCGGCCGGGGTCAGGCTGAGCACCGTCTCTTCGAGGCCCTGGAAGCGATCGGTGACGGCGTTGGGCGCGTCGAAGCGCGAGAGGACGTCGAGCGTCACTTGGCCGGTGACCGCACCCTGCTGATCGTCGGTCAGCGTGTAACCGATGCCGTCCAGGCCCGCGAAGCCATTATTGGGTGTGTAGGTGATCGTGGCGAGGTTGCCATCGAAGAAGCGGGTTGCGCTTCCGGTCACGCCGTCGTTTCGTGTCCATACGACATCGAAGCTCTTGCGCAATTCGAGCGGGACGATCGCGGTGATCGTGCCGGTGGCAGCGTCGACCACCATCCAGTCGGGCAGCGCCGATCCGTCGGTGAGCTTGGCGGACCATGTTGCGCCCTCGGCGGCCAGCGCCGCGGGAACGCCGAGCGTCACGGTCGCCAGCGCGATTGCGATCGCGCCGTTGGTCGGCGCGGTGATCGCGGTGACGCGCAGGCGATCGCCATCGTCGTCGCGGTCGTTGGCGAGCAGGTCGATGACTCGGAAGCTGACTGTCTCAGCCTCGCGGACTTGGTAGCCGTCCGCGCCGGCGCTCGGCTTCTCCGCATCGGGCGCAACGTCGAACAGGATCGTCGCTGGGTCGATCGAAGCGCCGCCCTTCTCGTCCTGGGCGTTGTAGAGGATCGCGATCGTGCCGTTGAAGTCGGTCGGGGCGTGGAGGTTGATTTGCTCGGGCGCGGTGCCGGTCGAGAAGCCGCCAAGGCCGCTGGTGATCAGGTGATAGGTTGGATCGACTTCCACTTCGGTGATGATCGACATCGCCGGGATGGTCGAGCCATTGCCAGCGATATCGAGCCGCACCGGCACCGCGCCGACGAAATTGGCCGGTGGCGTCCCGGTGAACGACAGCGTCTCGGCATCGAAGTGCAGCCATTCGGGCAGCGGCGCGCGGCTCTCGCGCGTCGCGGTGATCGTGCCTGCGCTCCCGAGTTCGAGCGCGAACAGCCCCTGCGCGGCGAAATAGGGATCGCCGCCCAGCATCGCATTGATCGCCGGGTCTAGCGGCTTGCTCGGATCGATCAGGAACTCGACCGTGAAGCCACGCTTGGCCGCATCATAGGTATCGGTACCCAGCGTCTCCACATCGGGCGTGAAGTGGATCTGCACGCGCGCGACCGGCGCATCGGTATCGGGCTCGAACCCGGTAAGATGCAGCGTGCGCGTCGCCGCGTCGAAGCCGAGCCAGTCGGGCATGCCGCGGCCGCTGGCCAGGCTCGCCGAGAAGCTGCCATGCGCCATGTCGAACAGCGCGAGATCGCTGTCATAGCCGACGCTGGAGCCGCCCGCGAAGGCGGCAGGATCGAGCGTCACGTGGTCGCTATATGAGACCGGCACGGCATTCGCGTCGGCCGGGTTCTGCCAAGTAAACCCCAGCGTGACGTCGATCGGCGCGGTCGCTCCCTGGGGCGGCGTGCCGGTGAACTTCCGGGTGGCAGCATCGAAGCTGAGCCAGGCCGGAAGCGGCGCGCCATCGACCAGCGTCGCAACCACGCTGGTGCCCGCGGCAAAGCCGGTCCCGCCAAACTCATGATTCTCCGCAAAGGTCTCGCGGACCTGATAGCCGCCCATGATGCCGCTCTGGACCGAGAGCCCGGCGGCCAGCCCGTCGATGGCGCCTGCGTCGAAGCTGAAGCGATGCGCATAGGTCGCGCCGTTGCTCGGATCGTGGAGGAAGACCGCGACATCGGCGCGGACGAAACCCGCCGGCGGCGTGCCGGTGAAGGTCATCGTCGCCGCGTCGAAGTGCAGCCATTCGGGGAGCGCCTCGTTGTTCGCCGCCTTGCCCTCGACGGTGAAGCCCGCCGAGAGATAGCGGCGGTCGAGCACACCGAGCACCGCGGAGTCGCGGAAGAACAGCACGTCGCCCTGCAGGTCGAGATCGTTGCCGAACGCCTCGGCCGGGATCACGAAGAGCGTCTTGTCCTCGATCCCGGTGACCACGTCGTCGCGGAGTACCGGCCCGTCGTTGCGCGGCAGGATGGTGATCGCGGCATAGGCCGTCGCGGTGCCGCCATGGCCGTCGCTGATCGTGTACTGGAAGCCGGCGCCACCATTATAGTCGGCACGCGGGCTGAACTCGATCATCCCGTCGGCGCGGATGCGCACCTTGCCATTGTCGGGGAAGCGTTGGACGCTCACCAAGGTCAGCGTATCGCCATTCTCGTCGGTATCGTTGGCGAGCAGGGTCGCCGGATCGATGACGAGGATCGTGTCCTCCAGCGTGCGCAGGCCGTAATCGTTGCGCGCGATCGGCGCGTCGTTGAGCGGCCGCACCTTCACGTCGAAATTGAGCGTCGCCGAGGCGCCGCGCGCGTCGATCACATCGAAGGTGATGATCCCCTTGCCCAGCGCGTCGGGAGTGTAGCTGATCGTCTGCGTCGCGGCGTCATAGGTCGCCACACCATTGTCGGTCGCCTTGCCGTTGGCGGCGAAGTGGAGCCCGACGAACGAGAAGGTATCGCCCTCGATATCGTAGACATGCCCCATCAAGTCGGCGATGCCGATCGTCGTGGTCGTCGTCAGGCGGACCACCTGCTCCTGGTCATGGATGCGCGGCGCATCGTTGACCGGATTGATATAGACTTCGACCTTGGCACTGGAGGTCGCGCCGGCGCTGTCCGCCAGGATATATTCGAAGCCCGCAAAGCCGAAGAAATCGGGCGCCGGCTTGAACTCGATATACTGGCCGTCGAGCTTCCAGGTGATGTTGGTCGCCGGGCCCTGATAATTGAACTTGTCCCAGTAGGGATAAAGATCGTTGCCCGCCTCGTCCTTGAGCGGCCGCACCCCGACGATGGTCAGCGGCTCGAATTCCTTGTCGCCGTCGACATCATAGTCGTTGGCGAGCAGCGCATCGATGCGGATGCGCAGGATCGTGTCCTCGGTGCCCTGGATCAGCGGATCGTCGACGCCGACCGGCGCGTCGTTGACCGGCGCCAGATCGACTTCGACCCGCGCGGTGGATTCGCGTCCGAAATCGTCGCGCACGACATAGTCGAAGAACGCGTCGCCATTGAAATTCGCCGCGCCGGTGAAAGCAATCTTGCCGTCCGCAGTGATCGAGACCGTACCGTGCTTGGCATTGCCGACGCCGACGAGCTGCAGCGCGCCCTCATAGCCTTCGGAGAAATCGTTGAGGAACAGCGTCGTCGGATCGAGGATCGTGGTGACGTCCTCGGTGCCGAACAGATAGATGTCGTCCTGCGCGTCGAACAACCCGGCACGGACCAGCGCCTCGATCTGGGTGCGATCCCAGGTCACGCCGTTTCCGAAGCTGATCTGCTCGATCCCCGTCTCGGTGCCGAGGAAGTGGTTCACGATGCGGACGCGGTCCTTGAGGAAGCTGCCGTCATTCTCGAGCGCGACGACCAGATCGTCACCTTCGCGGACCAGCGAGACGTCCTTGGGAAGCACGCCGTCGACCAGCACCAGCCGGTCGATGTCGGCGGCGCTGCCGATATCGGTGATCGTGTCGCCGCCGCTGTGGAAACGGTAGCGATAATCGTCCGACCCCGCGCCGCCACGCAGCGTATCCAGCCCTTCTCCGCCGTCGAAGGTGTCGTGGCCGGCGCCGCCGATCAGCGTATCGTCGAAGATCGATCCGGTGACCTGCTCGATTGCGATCAGCGTGTCGCCCGCCGCCTCACCCGCCAGCCCGACGCCCGTACTGAGGTCGACCGTTACCGCCGCTTCGGCACGCGAATAGTCAGCGATGTCGAATCCATCGCGACCGTCGATCACGTCGGCGCCGAGCCCGCCGCTCAGCCGGTTGTCGCCAGCGTCGCCGCGCAGCACGTCGTCGTGATAGGAGCCGCGGACCAGCTCGATGCCGCTGAAGACGTCGCCCTGCGCATCGCCGCTACCCGCCGAAGTGTTGGCGAGGTCGATCGTCACGCCTTCGGTCGACAGCGAATATTCGACCATGTCGATGCCATCGCCGCCGATCAGAATGTCCGCGCCGCGGCCGCCGATCAGCGTGTCGTCGCCCTTGCCACCGTCGAGCCGGTCATTGCCGCGCCCGCCGATCAGCACATTCGCGCCGTCATCACCGGTGATGTCGTCGTCGAAGTCCGATCCGGTGAGGTTCTCGATGCCGATCAGCACATCGCCCTCGGCATCGCCGCCATGCGCAGTGCCGTCGCGCAGCGAGATCGTCACGCCCGCCGGGCTGCTGCCCTCGGCGGAGAAATAGGCGACCGTATCGATCCCGTCGCCGCCATCGAGCACGTCCGCGCCCGCGCCGCCGTTGAGCAGATCGTTGCCGAGCCCGCCGACCAGCGTGTCATTGCCGCCGCGCCCGGTCAGCTCGTCACTGCCTTCGCCGCCCTCGAGCCGGTTGGCCTGGGCGTTGCCGCCCAGAATGTCGGCATATTGAGTGCCGATCAGCGCCTCGATGCTGGTGTAGACGTCGCCCTGTGCGACGCCGCCCTGGCCGATGCGCGATTCGAGATCGGCGCGCACGCCCACCGCGCCGCCGACGAACACCACGGTGTCGTACCCCGCGCCGCCGTTGATCGTGTCGGCGCCCTCGCCGCCATCGATCCAGTCCTCCCCATCGCCGGCATCGACCTGATCGTTGCCCGCGCCGGCCTCGATGCTGTCATTGCCGGCAAAGCCGAGGATCCAGTCGTCGCTGCCCCCCGTGCGGATCGTGTCCACGCCTGCGCCGCCCTCGACATAATCGATCCGGCCGGTGCCGAGCAGCGTGCCGAGATACGAACTATCGACATGCGCGGTGGCGAAGCCGGTGTCTTCGAGGCCTTCTTCGTCGGCGATGCGATATTCGATCGTCACGTCGCCGGTGAAGCCCGCCGCGAAATGGACCACCACGAACTGCTCGCCGCGGAAGGTGATGATGCTCGCCGTGCCCACTTCGACGCGCTGGCCCTGCGCCAGCGCCGCGGGATCGAGTACGGCGTCGATGCCCACAAAGCTCGGCCGCGGACGATCGGGTTCGTCGAGATCGACATCGCCCACGCCGTCGCCGTCACGATCAAGCTGCTCGATGTCGAAGTCGTTGAACAGCAGGTCCGCGGCGCGGATCACCAACGGGATGTCGAGTGGCGTCGAGAAGCCGGACTCATCGACGACGGTGGGATCGTCGTTCGACGGGATGATGACGATATCGACGAATGCCCGCGCCGTGCCGTCCACGCCGTCGGCGATGGTGTAATAGAAGCCCGACGAGATCGAGGCGTCGCGGTTCGGGGTGAACAGCAGATCGCCATTCTCGTCGAATTCGAGCGTGCCGTTGAAGCCGCGTTCGAGCTCCCAGTTGAGGAAGGTCAGCGGGTTGCGATCGATGTCATAATCGTTGCCGAGCAGCGCCGAGAGCGGGATCCGCGTCGGCACGTCCTCATAGACATAGACCGTGTCATTGGTTGCCACCGGCGGGCCATCGCTGACATTGTCGAAATAGAGCGTGACGACGCCGCCATTCACTGCGCCATCAGGATCGGTGACTGTATAGGCGAAGGTCGCCTCGCCCCAATAATCGGCGTCGGGCGTGAAATAGATCTTGCCGTCGCGAATCTCGATATCGCCATGGATCGCATCGCGCGCCTGCTCGAAATGGAGCGCGAAGCCTTCGGGGTCGTAATCGTTCTTGAGCAGCTCGATGATCGGGATCTCGATCACCGTGTCTTCCTGCCCGCGCAGGAAATAAAAATCGTCGTCGGTATAGCTGTCGCCGCGCACCACCGGACGATCGTTGACCGGCGTATAGGCGATCGTCGCGCGTGCCCAGCTATAGCCGCCCTGATCGTCGGTTACCTGATAGTCGAACCAGGCATCGCCGTTGAAATCGGCGTACGGCTCGAACAGCACGGTGCCGTTCTCGAGCAGCCGGGCATTCCCGCCATGGCTGTTCGCCACGGCGACCACGCGCATCGTATCGCCGTCGCGCTCGATGTCGTTTGCCATCAGCTGCCCGACCGAGAGGACGATCGGATTGTCCTCGAGGATCGGCGCGCCGTCCTGGGTCAGGGTGAAGCGGTCGTCATGCGCCTCGGGCGCATCGTTGACCGGGGTGACGTTGAGATAGACGCGGCCGGTGGCCGTCGCACCCGAAGGATCGGCGACGACATAATCGAAATAAGTATCGCCCCAATAATAGTCGCGCGGGCGCACTTCGATCAGGCCGTCGGCGTTGAGCGTCACCACGGCATTGGCGCTCGACAGCAGAGACTGGATGGTCAGCGTGTTACCGTCGATGTCGCGGTCGTTGGCGAGCAGGGTCGCCGGATCGATCGTGAACGCCGTGCCCTCCGCGGTGACGAAGCCACCGTCGTTCGTGGCGATCGGTGCATCATTGACCGGAGTGACGTCGATATAGACGCGCGCCTCGGCGCGGCCGCCCTCGGGTGTGTTCGCGACATAGACGAACGAGGCACGGCCGTTGAAGTTTGCGTCGGGGGTGAAGCCGATGCTGCCGTCGCTGGCGAGCGAAGCGATGCCGCCGACCGCGCCATAGACCTGGCCGACCAGCATCCGGTCGCCGTCGAGATCGTTCGACAGCAGCCGCTCGACGCGGATCGTCAGGAAATCGTCCTCGGCGACGGTGAAGCCGATATCGTCGACCGCAGTTGCCACCGGGCGGACGCGGATCTCGACATTGCCGGTGGCGAAGCCGCTGCGCCCGTCGGAGAGCGTGTAGCGCAGCGTCGTCGGCCCGGCATAACCTCCGGTGGCCGTGAAGACGATGTTGCCATTGGCGTCGAACGAAGCGACGCCATGCTCGCCGCCATCGACCGCGACGATGCGGACCGCGTCGCCATCGGCGTCGAAATCGTTACGCAGCAGATCGACCGGACGGATCACCAGCGGCTGGCCGGTAGTCACCGAATAGAAGCCGTCGTCCTTGGCAACCGGCGCACGATTGTCGAGCCGGGCGAGCAAGTCGTCATGCGTCCAGGTCACGCCGTCGCCGAACAGGAAGCTCTCGATTCCGCGCCCGCCAAGCGTGAGCGCGTCCACTACGGTCACGCTGTCGCTGGCCGAGGAGGCAAAGCGGAACACGATCGTCTCGCTGCCGCGAAACAGCCGCTCTACCGAGACGTCGGTCGAGGCGATTCCGGCGAAGCTGATCTTGTCGGCAGCGCTGTCGGTCCCGCCGTCCTGGATCGTGTCGGCGCCGTCGCCCTTGGCATAGGTGTAGCTGTCGCCGCCCTGTCCGCCGGACATATAGTCGTTGCCGGTGCCCGAGCGCAGCAGATCGGCGCCCTCGAAGCCGCGGATCGAATCGTCGCCCGCCGTCACGATGTCCTGGAGCGAGCGCGCCCGCATCGCATCGCGGTTCCACTCGGTGCCGTCGGCAAAGCGCACCGTCAGGCTGTTCGATCCGCCATTCTGACTCGCCAGTGCGTCGCGCAGCACCAGCCGATCGCCGCTGCCGGTGAAGGTGATCACCAGATCGTTGCTGTCGGGGCCTGCACGAACCGCCGACTTGATGTCCGCAACGTTCAGGTCATCGAGCCGGACGAGATCATGTCCGCTGCCGAAGGCGTCGATCCGGTCGTCGCCATCGCCGCGGCGATAGACATAGACGTCGTCCGAGCCTTCGCCGACGACGAGGTCGCTGCCGCCACCGCCGGTGATCGTGTCGCCGCCAGGCGTGCCCTGGATGACGTCGTCCCCCCGGTCGCCGCATCGGCGAGCAGCCGCGCCGCTATCTCGGCGACGCCGAGCACGGCGCCGCTGTCGGTCAGTACCAGGCTCTCGATCCCGCGTGCCCCATCCAGCGCGTCGAGAATAACGATCTCGTCATTGCTGCCAGCAAAGCGGATCACAACGTCGTTGCTGCCCACGCCGCGGCGGGCGAAGTGCAGGTCCGCCTCGGCATAGCCAGCAATCTCGAGCCGATCGGCGGTGCTGGTCGCTGCATCGCGGATCGTGTCGCGGCCGTCGCCGCGCGCGAAGCGATAGGTATCGTCACCCGCGCCGCCGATCAGCTGGTCGTCTCCCAGCCCGCCCGCAAGGACGTTGGCCGTCTCGTCGCCATGCAGCACGTCGCCATCGATGCTCGCCGAATGGGCGAGCAGGTCGGCAAAACTCCACACCGTGCCGTCGGCGAAGCGAACCTGCTCGATCCGCCCGGCGCCCAGCGCATCGTCGATCGTCACGCGCTCGTTGCCGTCGACACGGATCAGGGTGAAGCGCGTCCCCGCGCTGTTCTGGCGTACGCGGATGCTGTCAGGCGTGAAGCCTGCGCCAAGCTCGAGCACGTCGTTCGCGCCGCCGGCATCGGCGATCAGGTCCTGCCCGCCGCCGAGGCCGAAGCGATAGACATCGTCGCCCAGCCCGCCCTCGAGCTTGTCGACGCCCCCGCCGCCATCCAGCACGTCAGTGCCGCCGAGCCCGACCAGCCGGTCGTCGCCGGCGCCGCCCAGCAGCGTATCGGCACCTGCCGAGCCATAGATCAGGTCGTCGCCGCCGGTCGGCGCCGTCGCCATCGCAACCAGCGTCGCCGCACTCCACACCGTGCCGTCGGCAAAACCGACCTCGAAGCCCATGTCTGGCGTCGCCGCCATGCCGAGATCGATGCGATCGCCGCTGCCGACGATCTCGAGCACGACGTTGGCCTGGCCGCGCACCAGCCGCACATCGCTCGCTGCGATCCCCGCGGCGAACTCGATGCGGTTGGCGCCGGCATCGTCGGCGATCACATCCTGTCCGTCGCCGCGCGCGAAGCGATAGACATCACCGCCGCCGCCGCCGCGGAGCGTGTCATCGCCGGTACCGCCGATCAGCACGTCGCCCAGCCCCGAGCCGGTCAACACATCGTTGCCGCCGAGCCCGGACAAGGTCCGCGCCGCTGCAGTGTCGGCTGCGAACAGTCGGACATTGTCGAGCGAGGCGCCGACATTGTCCTGGGCGCCCGTGCCGCGAAAGCCCAGGACATTGTCGCCCTGCACCGCGGTGAGCAGCACCGCGTCGGTCCGATAGGCGATCCCGGTGTCGTCGACGGTCGCGACCACGGCACCGTTCCACAGTACTTCGAAGCTGCCCGAGGCGGCGCTGGTGCGATTGGCATGGTCGAACTGGAGCAGGAGCGACTGGCCGGCAGCGAGCCCTGCCACCGTCTGGCGGATGTCCATGTTGCGGCCATTGCCGTCGAGGTCGAGCCAGTGGGTGCCCTCGGTAACGACGACACCTTCGACGCCGCTGTTCGAGAGCTCGAACTGCGCGCCGTTGGCGTCGCTCCAGCCTGCGAGATTGTACGTCGTCCAGCCCCAGCCGGTATAGCTGCCGGCCGCGGCGTTGACGATCTCAAACCCGCCATTAGTGAGCAGGTCGCGCGTCGCCGAAGCATCCGGCGCGATCCGCACTGCGAGCGCGTCGTCGCCGGCGCTGCCTGCATCGGCGCGGGTCAGCAGATCGCTCCAGCTCCACACCGTTCCGTCGGCAAAGGCGACTGCCTCGATCGCGCCGCCGGGCGCCAGCGCGCCGGCAAGCAGCACGCGCCCGCCATTGTCGCCGATGCGCAGCTCGATGCCGAGCGCGCCCGCCTGGACGACGCTGACATCACCCACCACGATCCCGGCGGCGAATTCGATGCGGTCCGCGCCGCCCGTGTCGCTGATCGTGTCGCGGCCGTCGCCACGTGCGAAGCGATAGGCGTCGTTGCCGGCACCGCCGAACAGCTGGTCGTCGCCGGTGCCGCCCTGGAACAGGTCGTTGCCGTCGCCGGCATCGTCGAGGGTGCCGCCGCGGAGCACGTCGTTGCCGCTGTCGCCGGCAAGGATGTCGTTGCCGCGGCCGCCTTCGATCTGGTCGTCGCCGGCACCGCCGGAGATCTGGTCGTCGTCGAAGCCGCCGTCGATCCGGTCATTGCCCGCGCCGCCCGAGAGGCGGTCGTTGCCGGCATAGCCCGAGATCACGTCGTCGCCGCCATTGCCGAGGATACGATCGCCCAGCGCGCTGCCGTTGAGCACCGAGGCGCCGTCGCCATCGACAATGTTGAGCGAGTTGTCGGTGCCGATCGGCACGCCATCGAAATTCGCGGCGGTCAGCGCGGCGACATTTACACCGACGAGGCGCAGCGCAGTACGGTCGAAGCCCTGCGCGTCGCGCACCACCACCAGCGTGTCGGCCCCGCTCTGGACCAGCCGCACCCGGCCATCCTCGAACGGATTGGGATTGCTTTCGAACAGCCGGATGACGTCGCCGCCCGCACCCGCCTGGAAATCGGTGATCACGTCGGTGGCAATGCCCGCGCTCGCACCGTCGGTCGGCAGATAGGCGTAGATGTCCCGGCCGCTGCCGCCCGTGAAGGTGTCAACCGCATCGTCGTCGGCGACCCCGCCGAACTGATCGTCGCCCGCGCCGCCGATCAACGTGTCGGCGCCTGCACCGCCATCGAGATAATCGGCTAGGCCGGTCCCAGTCAGGCCGTCGTCCGCGCCGCCGCCGATCAGATAGCTGCCAGCGATCGCCACTTCAGCGACCAGCCGCGCCGCGATATCGGCGAGCTGGAGCGTCACGCCGCTTGCTGCGATCTCGACTGCCTCGATCGTGTTGCTGCCGCCCGCGAAGGCGCCGGCAACCGTGATATGGTCGCCGCTGTCGGCAAAGCGGATGCTCAGATCGTCGCCAACCCGACCGAAGCGGATGCGGTCGATGGCATAGCCGGTGATCCGCAGCAGATCGGTGGCGGCATCGCCGCGGTCCTCGATCCGATCGGCGCCGTCGCCCGCGGCGAAGACATAGAGGTCCGCGCCCGCGCCTCCGATCAGCACATCGCTGCCGATGCCGCCGGTGAGCGTGTCGGCGCCCGCGCCGCCCTCGAGCCGGTCGTCGCCGGCGCCGCCGCCGATCACATCGTCGCCGCCCATCCCGGCGAGCACGTCGTTGCCCTCTGCACCGTTGATCGTCTCCGAGGCGTCGGTGCCGGTATAGGCGTCGCTGCCGGCCGTGCCCGCCATTGCGCGCGCGAGCAGATCGGCCTGGGTCCAGCTCGTCCCGTCGGCGAAGCGCACCGCCTCGATCGCACCGGTGCCGGTGCCGACGCCATTCTCGATCGTGACGCGCTGCGACCCGGCGAGATCGAGCACGAACGCCGTGCCGACGCGGGAAACGCGAACATCGGCCTGGGAAACCCCTGCGCCGAACTCGACGGCGTCATTGCCGCCATCATCCTGGATGCGGTCCTGCCCATCGCCTGCCGCGATGCGATAGACATCATCGCCAGTGCCGCCGCGCAGCAGGTCGTCGCCGCGGCCGCCGGTCAGTATATCGGCATCGGCGCCGCCCGAAAGCGCGTCGTCGCCCGCGCCGCCGTCGAGGGTGTCGGCCCCGCCATTGCCGGTGAGGGTATCGTCGCCAGCGCCGCCCGAAAGCGTATCGGCCTGTTCGGATCCGATCAGATTGTCCGCGCTCGCGCTGCCCACGCGAGTCAACGCCGCTACCGCGTCGCGGCTGAGGACGGTGCCGTCGGCGAAGCGCAGTTCCTCGATTGCCGAGGCGTCGTTCGCGAACATGCCGGCGATCAGCAACCGATCGTCCGTGCCTGCGATGCGGATCAGCAGATCGCCATTGACCGCGCGCTCATAGACAAGGTCGCTGGGTGCGATACCCGCGCCGAAGCGAACCTGATCAAACCCGTAATTCTCGGTGATGCGGTCCTGACCCGAGCCCCGGCCGAAGACATAGCTGTCGTCGCCGTCGCCGCCCGCCAGGCTGTCATTGCCGGTGCCGCCATCGAGCAGGTCGTTGCCCGCGCCGCCGTCGAGGCTGTCATTGCCGCCATCGCCGAACAGCTGGTCGTTGTCCGCGCCGCCCCACAGCGTGTCGTCCCCGCCGCCGCCACGGAGCACGTCTTCGCCGGCCAAGCCTTCCAGCCAGTCGCGACCATTGGCCTCACCCGTCGTTTCGACGAGGCGGTTGAGCTGAATATTGTCCAGCGACGCACCGCTTGAATCTTCATAGCCGATGCCGCGAAAGGTCACGACATTGTCACCGGCAGCGGCCGCGACGCGCAGCATGCGGTGGGTCATCGCGCTGCCGGTATCGGTAATGCGCGCGACAACCTGCCCGTTCCACAGCACTTCCAGCCCGCCGGTCTCGGCGTAACTGCGATTGGCGTGATCGAACTGGAGCAGCAGCGATTCACCCTCGGCGAGCCCGCTGACCGTCTGCGAGATCACCATGTTGCTGTTCGTGCCGCCCCCCGAATCCATGTCGAGCCAGAAGGCGCCATCGGTAGCGGGGACGCCGGCATAGCCGCTGTTGACCAGTTCCCAGCCCTGCCCAGATTCGCGAGTCCAGCCGGAGATCGCACCGGTCGAATATTTGCCCCAGCTCTGGCCGCTAAAGCCTTCGTCCGGCGCCTCGAAGCTGCCGTTGACGATCAGGTTTGCCCCGCTTGGCTGGAGCCGCAGCGTCGAATCGCCGATTAGTTCGTCATCGCCCGCCGTGCCGATCAGCCGGTCGTCGCCCGCCGTGCCGGTGAGGCTGCTACCCGCCGACGGCGCATCGACATATTCGCCCTGCGAGGTCGCAATGCGATTGAGCAGTTCGCTGCCGGTCCAGTGCGTGCCGTCGGCGAAACGCACTTCATCGATCGCATAGCCATAAGTGCCGTAGCGGACAGTGAGCCGGTCCTCGGTGCCGTCGATGCGCAGGATCAGGTCGGTGCCGTTGCTCTCGACGGTCACGTCGCTCGCGGCGACTCCGGGCTGGAACGCGATCGTGTCGCCGTCGCTGCTCCAATAATAGTTGTAATGAATCAGGTCCTGGCCCCCACCGCGGCCGAAGACGAAGACGTTGTTGCCATAGCCGCCCTCGAGCCGGTCGTTGCCCGCGCCGCCATTGAGCGTGTCGTTGCCCCAATCGCCAAGCAGCCGGTCATTGCCGGCGCCACCGGTGAGCCGGTCATCGCCGTCGCCGCCGAGCAGCGTATCGTCGCCGGCACCGCCGACGAGATCCGCGCCCGCCGTGAAGTAGGTGGTCGGTACGTTGACCGCAGAATCGCGCACCTGATCGGCAGTCCATACTGTGCCGTCGGCGAAGTGGATCTCGTAATCAGCCGTGTTGAAGCCGAGCGTCCCGAGCTCGCCCTCGACGCGGCCGATTCCGCCGCTGGAAAGCGCATTGTTCAGGCGGATCGAATCCCCGGTGCCGACGATGCGCAGGCGGATGACGCCATCATTCTCCTCGCCGTCATATTCGAGGATCACGTCGGCCGCATCGATCCCGGCCGCGAACTCGATGATGCTGCCTTCGCCGTCGGTCGTCCATTCGTCGATCACGTCGGCGCCGAAGCCCGCAGCGAAGCGATAAATGTCGTTGCCGCTATTGCCGGATAGGATGTCGGCGCCAGTGCCGCCGATCAGCAGATCGTCGCCACCGCCCGCATAGAGCTGGTCGTTGCCTGCGCCGCCCTGCAGTTCCTGGCCGCCGTCACCCGGATTCCAGTTCCAGTCGGCGCGCAGAATATCGTCGCCGGCGCTGCCGAGATAGAGCGACGAACCCGCGGCTTCGAGCGTCTGACCGTCATCGGGCAACGCGCGGTCGACCAGGTCCTGATAAGACCAGACGGTGCCGTCGGCGAAGCGCACTTCGTCGCCCTCGCCAAAGCCCCAGGCGGAGATGCGGTCGTCGCTGCCGATACGCGAAAGGCGGAAGCCGTTTGCGATTGTCGACACCTCGATGTCCTCGGCCGCGATCCCGGCCTCGAACTCGATCGCGTCGCGATCCTCGAAATTGCCCCCGTCATAGATACGGTCCTGGCCCGAGCCCGCAGCGAAGCGATAAACGTCGTCGCCCTCGCCACCATCGAGATAATCGGCACCGGTGCCACCGGTAAGCACATCGCTGCCGGTCCCGCCGTAAATCTCGTCATTCCCGGCCGCGCCGTCGAGACTGTCGTCGCCGTCCGAGCCGTCGAGCAAATCGTCGAAGGCAGTGCCGGTGAGCGTATCGGAGACCCCGCCGCCGAACTGAACCGCGGGCGCCGCATCGACGATCAGCGCGAGCATGTCGGCGTTCGACCACGTCGTGCCGTCGGCGAACCGCACCTCGCCGATCGCGCCAAGCCCGTCGAACCCGCCCTCAATCAGGATGCGGTCGTCGGTGCCGTCGATACGAAGCGAGAACGTCGAGCCGTCCGGCTCGGCAAAGAGGGCGACGTTCGCGGGATCGATCGTCGCATCGAATTCGATGATGTTGCCAGCATCATCATCATAGACCAACGCGTCCTGGCCAAATCCGGCCGAGAAGCGAAAGACGTCGCTGCCCTCACCGCCTTGCAGACGGTCATTGCCCGTACCGCCGACGAGGATGTCGTCGCCTTCGGCACCCGAGAGCATGTCGTTGCCCGCGCCGCCCGTTAGTGTGTCCGCACCGCCACCTGCGTAGTAGCGATCGTCGATTTCGGTGCCGGTGAAGATGTCGCCGCCGTCCGAGCCATATTCCCAATAGCCGGGCGAGCTGGCCATTTCGAGAATGGTGTCGGCTGGCCAAACGGTGCCATCGGCGAACTCGACACTCACGGGCATCCCATATGCGCCACGCGCAATGCGGATCCGGTCGACGCCCTCCGGATCGATCAGGAGCAGGATGTCGCTGGTTTCGGAATCATATTGTACGCGCACGTCTCCGGGGTTGATCCCGGCCGCAAACAAGATGCGGTCCTCGGCCGCTCCCCAAAGTGAGGTATCAATGACGTCCTGCCCGTCGCCGCGTGCGAAGACGTAGGTATCCGCGCCATCGCCGCCGTCGAGCAGGTCGTCGCCTGCCCCGCCCGCCAGCGTATCCGAACCCACGCCGCCATAGAGTTGGTCGTTGCCCGCCTCGCCGATCAGTGTGTCGTCACCGGTCAAACCATCAAGAATGTCATCGCCCGCGCCACCGATGAGCGAGTTGGGGCTTCCCGGCGCGATCAGGTCGGCACCGGCCTGCGCGATCGCTAGCGCCAGCAGATCGGCGCGGCTCCATTCGGTGCCGTCGGCGAAGGTTACGGCGGCAATCGACGCATCCTGCGTGCCGCCGACGATGCGGACCATATCCTCGCTGCCGGTGCGCCGCAGGATCAGGTCATAGCCGTTGCGCGCGGTCTCCACGACGATGTCGGCGACGGCAACCGTCGCGTCGAACGCTATCGTGTTGAGATCGTCCAGGCCGTCGCCAGCCCATTCATAGACCACATCGGCACCCCAGCCCGCGGAGAAGCGATAGGTGTCAGCGCCTTCGTTGCCGTTCAGCCAGTCATTGCCGGTGCCGCCGTCGAGCAGATCGGCGCCCAGGCCGCCGCTGATCTCGTCCTCGCCTGCGCTGCCCAGCAGCGTATCGCTGCCGGTGCCGCCGTTGATGATGTCGTCGCCTGCGCCGCCGATCAGCGTCGCGTCCGCCTGTGCGGGCTGCTCGACCAGCAGCCCCTCGCCCGGATGCGCAAGCATCGCGAGGTCCTCGATCGACCAGGCCGTGCCGTCGGCAAAGCGCACCCCTGCTATCCGGCTCAATTCGAGCGCGCCGCGCACCAACACCCGATCGTCGCTGCCGATCAGCCGCAGCGTGATGTCGCCCCAGCCGCCATTATTATCGATGCTGGTCTCGACCGCTATCTCGCTCGGATCGATCCCCTCGCCGAACTCGATCCAATCGGCCGGCTCGGATGGTCCTTCGAAAGTCGGCGCATGGACTTCGTCCTGCCCAAAACCACGCTCGAAGCGATAAACGTTATTGCCGTCATTACCTTCGAGATAATCATTCCCCGCGCCGCCCTCGAGCACGTCGTCGCCGGAATTGCCGGAGATGCGGTCGTCGCCCGTGCCGCCGCGCAGCACGTCGTCGCCCTGCCCGCCGTCGATCCGATCGGGCCCGGCCGTGCCGTCGATAATTGCCGGCGCACCATTGGCGTCGAGTTCGACGCCCTGGTTCTGTACCGACATATCCCAGAGATTCTGGTTGGTCAGCACCGTGCCATCGGCGAAGCGCACCAGCCCAATAGCATTCGATCCGGCGAGGCGGATCCGGTCCTCGCTGCCCTCGAAGCGCAGCACCAGCGATTCGGTCGTCGGCGAATATTCGACGACGAAATCGGCAAGCGACAGCGTTGCGTCGAACTCGATCACGTCGGGCGAGCCCGCCTGCGACGAATCGTAGATTTCGTCCTGCCCGAAGCCAGCCGAGAAGCGATAGGTATCGCCGCCGCCATTGCCGCTCAGCGTATCGTCACCGGCGCCGCCGACCAGCACGTCGCCGAGCGCGCTGCCTTCGAGATAGTCGTTGCCGCCATTGCCGCGCAATTCGGTTGCGCCCGTTGCGGAATAGGCCGTGACCGTGTCATCGCCCGCGCCGCCCAAATAGGCCCCCGCCGAGCTGCCATTGGCGGTGATCCCGGGAACCGCATCCTGGCTGACCCGCGCGATCGCATCGGCATAGCTCATCGCCGAACCGTCGGCGAAGCGCAGTTCCTCAACGCGATACTTGTCGTCCCACAATCCGCCCTGGATCGTGATCCGGTCGTCGGTGCCCGCGATCGCGACGACGAGGTCGCCGCCCGATCCCCAGAAGCGCAGCATCGCCGCGGTGATGCCTGCGCCAAAGACGATCGCATCGTTGCCGCCGCTGTAGAGCGTCGGCCAGTCGCTATGCTCGTCGCGGATGATGTCCTGCCCGTCGCCCAGGCTGAACAGGTAGAGATCGTTATCGCCGCCGCCGCGCAGCACGTCGTTGCCCGCGCCGCCGGTCAGGCGGTCCGCACCCCAATAGCCGTTGAGCGTATCGTTGCCCGCACCCCCCGTAAGCGTGCCGGCGCCGTTGTCATCGTACAGAAAGTCGTCGCCCGCGCCGCCGGTCGACAGCTTGGTGATGATGTCGTCGAAATATTTGATCACCGATCCGTCGGCGAAACGCAGTTCCTCGATCCGGTATTTGTCGTCGCGGAAGCCGCCCTGGATCGTGATCCGATCCTCGGTTCCCGCAATGGTGATGACCAGGTCGCTGCCCGACACGGCGTAGCGCAGCATCGACGCGGTGATTCCGGCGCCGAACTCGATCGCGTCCTTGTCCCCGCCGCTGTACAGCGTCGGCCAGTCGCTATGCTCGTCGCGAACCGTATCGTGCCCGTCGCCGAGGTTGAAAACATAGACGTCGCTGTCGCCGCCACCGCGCAGCACATCGTTGCCGGTGCCGCCGATCAGACGGTCGCTGCCCCAATGGCCACTCAGCGTATCGTTGCCAGCACCTCCGTTGAGCGTTCCCGCATCGACGTCGTCGAACAGGTTGTCGTCCCCCTCGCCGCCGGTCGAAAGCGCCGCGACGATGTCGTTGAAATATTTGACGACACGCCCGTCGGCGAAGCGCAGTTCCTCGATCCGGTATTTGTCGTCGCGGAAGCCGCCCTGGATCGTGATCCGGTCGCCGGTGCCCGCGATCGTAACGATCAGGTCGCTGCCCGAAACGCTGTAGCGCAGCATCTCCGGGGTGATCCCCGCGCCGAACTCGATCGCGTCGTTGGCCCCGCCGCTATACAGCGTCGGCCAGTCGCTATGCTCGTCGCGTAGGATGTCCTGCCCGTCGCCAAGGCGGAAGACATAGACGTCACTGTCGCCGCCGCCCTTGAGCGTGTCGTTGCCGCCATTGCCGACGATCCGGTCGGTGCCCCAGCCGCCGTTCAGCGTGTCGTTTCCGAAACTTCCGGTGAGCGTCTCGGCCGCACTGGTGCCGTTGATCGTCGCGTCATTGCCGAGGAGATGCGGCGCCCCACCGAAATTCTCGTCGGTGAGTTGGCTCGCCTGGACACCGTTCAGTCGCAGCAGCGCGCGCGCATCGCCGACCTGTCCCGTGCCTGCGGGTACGAAATAGACCAGCGCGTCGGCGCCCGACTGGCGCGCGACGACGTCGCCGGCGAGCCCCTGCGCAACGGAGATGTCGAGCACGTCGCCATTGGCGCCGGTCTTGAAGTTGACGACGCTGTCGACGCCCTCGCCCCAGGCTGCGTTCGGCACAAACACGTCGTAGCGGTTCTGCGCCGCTGTCCCCATCAGCTGTCGCGCGTGCAGGCCAGAGCCGATCTGGAACACGCTGCCCAGCCCAGTCGGCACGCTGGCCGTGCTGGTCTCGACCGAGACGACCTCGACTCGCTGATCGTTGCTCGCGCCACCGGTGGCGCCGCCAAAGCCATACCAGACCGTCGTCAAACCGCCGAACAGCGTCCCGACCGCATCATAGCTCTTGCTGGAAATCTGCTGGCCATCGAGCGTGTAGGACAGCGTCTGCGACGCCGCATCCCAATGGATCTGGACGTCGTGCCAAGCGCCGTCCTCAATATTCGCATGGCTGTGATAGGTGTCGAAACTGTTGTCGTCGACGGCGCCGCCCACGACGATCTTCGAGAAATCCCCAGGCTGGCCGCCATTGGGATAGGTATCGAACGCGATGCCGAGTGAATTGCCGACGAGCGCGCCGAGGCTTCCGCCGCCCGAGCTGCTGAGCGCCGAGGGGCCCTGCGCCTGAAGCGCGAAGGAAATTCCGTCGGCGCCGCCGTCGTTCGCGCCGAAATAGACCCGCGTTGCCCAGGTGACGTCCTGTGCGAGATCGATCTGGCCCCAGATCGCACCGGCCTGATACCCGGCGTCGGGCGTCAGCTGATAAACGCCGTCTGCCACGTGGTTCGCCGAACCGACCGCGGCGAGCGCATCGACCGGAAGCGCGATTGCGCCATTTTCTGCGATCGCGATCGTCGAACTCGACTGGCTGCCGCCAGACTGGCCACCACCCCCCGGGAAGATCGGATTGGCGAAAGGATCGCCACTCGCCGGATAGAGCCGCGCCTCCGCCGCCGCCGCATCGACCACCATCGCGCGCAGCGATGCCGCCGCGATCGTGGTGCCGTCGGTGAACTGGACCTGGTCGATCGGCGCAAGATTGGCGAGCGCGCCGCGCGCAATCGTCACGCGGTCGTCAGTGCCGACGAAACGCAGCACCAGATCGTCGCCGGATTTGGTGACAACGAGCTGAGCCGACGTCAGCCCCGCCGCGATGCGCAGCGTATCGACCGACCCCGCACCGTCGATCTCGCGGATCGTGTCGCGCCCGTCGCCCGCGCCGAACTCATAGACGTCGTCACCGGCACCACCGGCGAGGATATCGTCGCCGCGGCCGCCGTGGAACGTCACCGGCATATCGCCGATCTGGCCGAGGTTGACCGAATCGTCGCCCGCGCCGCCCTGCGCCAGCCGTGCATAAAGGTCGCTCAGCGACCAGCGCGTACCATCAGCGAACAGCACTTCCTCGATGCCGAGATCCTGCCCACCCGGATTAGCGGCGAGCAGATCGCGCAGCACGACGCGGTCGCCCGTCGTCCCGACCAGCAGCGCGACGTCGCGCCCGCCCGCGGCCACCACCTTGACGTCGCTAGCCGCGATCCCGGCCCCGAAGCGTAGCCGATCGGCGCCGTCGGCCGCCGATCCGCGATCGTCGATCACGTCCTGGCCGTCGCCGCGCTCGAAATAATAGACGTCGGTCCCTTCGCCGCCCTCGAGCAGGTCGTCACCCTTGCCGCCCGTGATCACGTCGGCGCCGCGCCCGCCTTCGAGATGGTCGTTGCCTAGCCCGCCATAAATTTCGGCGCCGGTCCAGGCACCGCTCGAATTCTTGGTCGAGGGCACGACGATATGATCGTCGCCATCGGTCGGCGGGACTTCGAGCGCATAGGCCGAGAAGCTCTTCGTCCGGCCATCGGCAAAGCGCACGCTGCCGATCACGGCGTCAGGATCGTTCGCGGGATCGACCAGCGTCACGCGATCGTCGGTGCCCGCGATCATCAGCACCAGATTGCCGTCCACGTCGCGCTTGGCGACCACATCCTCCAGCGCGATGCCAGTACCGAATTTGAGCGTCGCGGTGCCGTCGGGCGCATTGCCCGGCTCGATCCGATCGATGCCGTCACCACGGTTGAACACATAGGTGTCCGCGCCACCCTGGCCGATCAGCAGATCGTCGCCGCGCCCGCCCTCGAGCGTGTCGGCACCCGCCGTGCCGACGATCCGGTCGTCGCCCGAATTGCCCGCCGCGTCGGCCATCGCGAACAGCACGGCGCTGCTGAAGCTGCTGCCGTCGCCGAAAGTGACGCTGTCGACGCCGCGGCCCGAACCGTCATAGCGCAGCACGACCTGGTCGCCCGCATCGCCGAAGCTGAGCACCAGTTCCTGCCGATCGGGCGCCGCGCGCACGACACGCATCTCGTCGGGGCGATAGCCGCTGACCTTGAGGACGTCGGCGCCGTTCGAATCGTCGATCACGTCGCGGCCGTCGCCGATGACGTAGAGATAGGTGTCGTTGCCCGCGCCGCCGCGCATCTGGTCGTCGCCGGTGCCACCCCGGATCTGATCGGCGCCGTCGCTGCCCAGGATGACGTCCGCGCCGCTGCTCGCCTGGTCGTCGATCGCGCGCTGGACCAGGGTCGCCTTGTCCCAGCTCGTCCCGTCGGCGAAGAGGATCCGCGGCACCGCACCGCTGCCGAGCGCTCCGGCAATCACCACCTGGTCGCCCGTCGCCGGGAAATCGAGGATCAGGTCGCTGCTGTCGAGCGTCGACAAGCGCACGATGGCGTTCTCCGCGCCCGCGCCGCTGAAAGTGACCGTCGCATCGGTGACGCCGTTCGGCATCTCGACCCGGTCGATCCCGTCGCCCGGATTGACGATCAGATTGCCGCCATTGGCCATCAGGATACGATCGTTGCCGCGGCCCGCGGTCACTTCGGCGTTGGCACCGAGATCGCGCATGTCGATCAGGTCCTGGTCGCCCTGCGACGAAGATGCGAACAGGTTCGCGCGCACTTCGGCGATGGTCAGCGCCGTGCCGTCGGCGAAGACGAAATTCTCCACCGGCGTCGCGTTGTAGCCGCCGAGCACGACGAGCACGTCGTCGCCCGCAGTGAAACTGACCACCAGGTCGCCATCGACATTGGCGAAGCGGACGCGGTCCTGCGTCAGCCCGTCGCCGAACACGATCCGGTCGACGCCGCCGGTATCCTGGATGCTGTCGCTGCCGTCGCCGATGCCGAAGCGATAGGTGTCGTTGCCGCCGCCGCCGGCGAGCGCGTCGGAGCCCTTGCCGCCCGCCAGCGTGTCGTCGCGATTGTCGAAGCCGATCAGATTGTCGTCGCCGTCGCTGCCCAGCAGCAGCCGGTCGAGCACCGAAGGCAGCGTGATGGTTTTGCCGTCCTCGCCGGTGAAGCTCGTCGCTTCGTCCAGCTTGAGCGACGAGCCGTCGGCGAAAAGGAATTCCTCGACCCGGGTATTGCCGAGCCCGCCGACGATCGTGAGGAAATCGAGCCCGTTCTGCAGGTCGATAACGAGGTTGGTCCCGTCGCGACGGAAGCGGACCTGGTCGCGCGATACCGACTCGCCGAACACGATCTTGTCGATCTTGCCCGTTTGGTCGGCATATTCGACGATCTGGTCGGCGCCATAGCCGACGCTGAAGGCATAGGTATCGGCCTCGCGCCCCCCTTTGAGCGTATCGTCGCCCTGACGCCCGTCGAGCGCGTTGGACTGGTCGACCAGCCCGGTCAGGATATTGTCGGCCGCGTTGCCGCCGCTGATCTGCATCGCCTGCTCGACTGCGGCAATCGGCACATAGCTGCCGTCGTAGAACAGGAAACCCTCGATCGCGCTTTCGACGTTGAGGAAATGGTCGCGGATCCGCAGGCTGTCGCCATAGGCTATGCCCTGCGGGCTGAGGAAGGTGAGCACCAGATCGTTGCCGCTGCGCTCGCGGACCATATTATCCCAGGTGATACCGGGCCCGAATTCGACCACGTCGTTGACGGCAACGTGCATGCCCGGGCGATCGGGCCAATAGGCGCGCTTGCGCTTGTCGACGATGACGTCGTCGCCATAGCCGATGTCGAACTTGTAACGATCGCCGCCATCGCCGCCGATCAGCGTGTCGTTGCCGCCGCGCCCGTCGAGCAGCTCGCCGAAATCCGATCCCCGGATGGTCTCGTCGGCATTGGTCCCGACCAGGTCGAGATCCTCTGGGTTCACATCGGTCCAGGCGATCATCCGGTCGGTGAATTCGAAATATTCGACGGCGAAATGCTGGCCGTCGTCGCGGACGAACTGGTTCTGCAGCACCAGCGTCTCGCCGGTGCCCTTCACTGTGATGATCAGGTCGAGCGCAGTGCGCGAGAAGACCACGTCGCCGCTGGCGATCCCCTCCATCCGCACGGTCTCGTCGCCGTCCTCGTCGAGGATCGTGTCGGTGCCATAGCCCAGGCCGAACACATAGCGGTCGTCCCCGCTCATGCCCTCGAGCACGTCATTGCCCGCGCCGCCGTCGATCTCGTCGCGGATGCCGGCAAAGCCATAGATATGGTCGTCGCCCGCGGTCTTGGCGATATCGACATAGTGCTGGAGCAGCTTGAGGTACGACCAGCTGGTGCCGTCGGCGAATTGGATCGTCTCGACCAGATTCACATAGCCGATCAGGAACACTTCCTTGAGGAAGTCCTTGAGGATCAGCTGGTCGGTGGTGCCCTTGACCTGGAGCGTCAGCGTGTCCGACGGGCCATCGCGCAGGAAGTCGAAATCGGTCCAGCGCAGATCGTCGGTGAAACTGAGCTTGTCATCCTTGTTGCCGAACAGCGCGAACGAATAGTCGGCGTCCTCGAGCACGTCCTGACCATAGCCTTTGCCATAGACATAGGTGTCGAAGCCCTCGCGGCCGGTGAGATAGTCATTGCCCTTGCCGCCATCCATCGTGTTGGCGTTGAGCAGGCCAAAGATCGCGTCGTTGCCGTCGGTCTTGGCATTGGCGAGCACGCGCTCGACAATCTGGCCGAAATCTAGGCTGGTACCGTCCTCGAAGATGAAGCGCTCGATCAGGTTGGGCGCGACATAATCGAGCCCGTCGCTGCTGCCGAGTATCTCGCCGAACAGCCCGAGATTGAGCCGGACGCCGCCGAACTGGCCGACCACCTCGACCGTATCGCTGGTAGGATTGCCATCCTTGTCGAGCACGACGATCTTGAGATTCTCGCTGGCCCCGTCGCGGATCAGCTTGAGATCGTCGGCGCTGATGTCGCCGTTGAAGCGGATGAAATCGAGCCCGGCCTTTACCGGCCCGAACGAGAAATTGCCGAGATCGTCGACGACGTCCTGCCCGTCGCCCCGCTCGAAGACATAGATGTCGCCGCCGGCGCCGCCCGAGAGATAGTCGTTGCCCTTGCCGCCCCACAAGATGTCCGACGAACCCGAGCCGGTATAGGGATCGTTGAAGGTGCCGGCCGCGCGCTCGCGATCGACGACTTCCAGCGACATGCGGGTACGATCCCAGATGATCCCGTCAGCAAAGACGATCGTGTCGACGCCCGACTGGAGCTGCTTGCCGTTGCTGAGATATTCATTGAGCTCGCCCAGGAACTGGTTCTGGATGCGCACATAGTCGGTGCGCCCCTCGATCTGGAGCAGCAGGTCCTGTCCGTCGCGGATGCCGCGGACCTGGTCCGCATTGACGTCGGTGAAGCGCAGCTCGTCGACATCGCCCGCATCGGTATCGACGATCCGGTCCTGTCCGACATTGCGCCCGACGAAATAATAGTCCGAGCCAAAGCCGCCGTCGAAAACCTGGTTGCCTTCGGACATGTAGAAAAAGTCGACGCCGCTGGTGCCATTCACCTGCGTATCGGTGGCGGTGTGCGTGCGGATCCGCGTCTCGTCGATCGACAGCGCATGCGCGGCGGCGAAGATGTCGAGATCGATGCCGACGGTCTCGAACGCCGGCAGCATCATCTGGAAGATATAGGCCTGGTCCACCGCGACCGTGGCGCCCCACAGATTGCCGTCGCCCTGCATCTGATAGTCGGGGTAGATCTGCCAGAGCAGCTCGTTCCAGTCGGTCAGATAGTCGAATGCGGCATCGTCGGCATTGCTGGGCGGCGCGCCCGCGAAGATCGCCTCGAACAGCGGCGCGAGCTCGCGGTCGGTGGTCGCGTGATAGCTGTTGGTTGCAACGTCATAGGCGATGCCCTGCGCGAACTGCGACAGCCCGCCCTGCAGCGCCATGCGCACCGCAGTGCGCCGGCTGACCACGATATATTCGGCCATCGACGCGCCAAGCAGGTCGATCATCGGCTTGATCGACGAGACATAGTCCGCGCCCACCGGCGCCTCCGCCGCGCCTGCGATCACCGAATAGCTGAGATGCCCGGTTCCATCGTTGGCGACCGCGGTGAGCATCTCGGGGTGGAAATCGATCCCGCCCAGGCTGGTGGCGAAATGGAACTGCGCCGGGGTCAGTAATTCGACGCGATAGGCCGAGTCATCGGTCGAGCCGACCTCGTCGAGATGGTCGAAGTCGATCGCATAGTTGCGCAGGTTGAATTCGCGATAGTCGCCGGTCTTCGCCTGGAGCTCGAGCGCGCGATCGAGATTGCGCGCCCAGACATAGAAGCTGCCGTCGCGATCGGTCACCTGGACGGTATAGTCGACGGCGATCCCGTCGGCGAAGCGCACGCCGATCTGCTCGACCGGCAGGTCGGCATAGGGATTGAAGCCGATCTCCTCGACGCGCCACTCGCGCCCGGCGGCATGCGCCTGGGCAAGGATGTCGTCGCGCGTCGGCGCGGCAATCACGGCGCCCGATGCATTGACCACCGCCGCGCCGCTGGCGAGCCGCCAGCTGCCATCGGCGTTGCGGATGCCGTAATCGACCACCACCGCACGACCGCCCACCATCTGGACGAGATACGGCGCCTCTGCGCGGAACTGCGGCGCGCTGCCGCGCGTGCTCGGCGACCAGCTCTGCTCGAGCCGCCAGCCGCTCCCCATCGCAAGCAGGTCTTCCAGTGTCGCGCGCGCGATCGGCTGGCCGCCAGCGCCGGTGATCGGCGCACCCGAGGCACGCGTCCAATAGCCGCCCGTCGCATCCTCGACATAGACGCCGCGATCGAGCAGCGCGGGCTTGCCGTCGCTGCCGGTGCCGACCAGCACCGGCGTCAGCTCGCGGGTCTGCTCCAGCGTCTCGCCCCAGGCACCGAGCACGTCGCCCGCCTGCTCGACAAGGGTCTTGAGCTTGGGGCTGGTCATCGCCGCGGCACGCTCGGCGACGAGTTCGCCAAAGCCGATGTCGTTCGCCATCGCGATCGACAGGTTGGTGATCGAGCCGAAGCCCTTGCTGTCGAGGTCGAGGCTCTGCAGCCAGTCGGGAAGGCCGCTCTCGCCGCCGTAGCGCGTGTCGAGATCGCTCGAGGCGAAGATCGCCTCGAACATCCGCGTTACCGCGCCATTGGCGAAGGTCACGCTCGAACGGCCGGTCAGCTGGGCGCCCTGCGGCGTGGTGGTGTCCAGCGCCTCGCGCGCCAGCGAGATCGAGACGATGCCGAGCTGGTCGAGCGTCTTGAGCTCGCCGGCATCGGTCACGCCGTCCTGATCGTAATCCTGCCAGATCTTGAGTTCGGACCAGATCGCGTCGGCAACGCTGATCTTGCCGTCGCCATTGCTGTCGTGCTGGGCGAGATCTGCGAAGCCGCCCTCGAAGCGCTGGCCGAACATCTCGGTGATGTCGTCGATCCGGCCATTGCCGTTGAGATCGCGGACGAGGAAGCCGTCATCGCCTTTGATCCAGCCGGTGCGCTCGGCGAACAGGTCGCCGTCGAGGTCGAAATAGATGCGCGAATCGTTCGCATCGACGGTCTCGATCCCGTCGCCGTCGAGATCGATGACCAGCGGATCCTTGCCCTCGGCCCAGGCGGTCGCCTTGGCGGCGCGCTGCAGCGCCGACATCATCGTCAGGATCGAATCGAACGACGCGAGCAGCTGCGCCTGGATCGCGAAAACGCCCGAGCCGGCGATCGGAGGCAGCGCCGCGACCAGCTGGAGGAAGCCGATCAGCGGATTACCCTTCTTGAACACCATGTTCATGGTGCCCGCGGGCTTGCCGGTATCGTCGCCCTCGTTGCCGAGTTCGTAGGTTTCATATCCCCAATAGGTCGTGACGAAGTCGAAATTCTTGATCCGCATCACGCCCGATGCGTCGAGCGAACCGCCCTCGCCGTCGGGCACGGCATTGAAGATGCCCGGCTTGCCGGTCACCGCGCGGAAGAATCCGTCGAACACGTTGCCGACCAACAGGTCCTTGCCGTCCATCTTGTAAGTGAGGAACGGCATCAGATTGTCGAAATAGACCTTGTTGCCCGCAGCAAAGGCAGCCGTGTTCGCCGCGCCGACCACGCCCGAAGCGACTTGCAGCCCGCCCCCGGTCATTGCACCCAGCGCAAAGCCGACGATCGACGCCGCCGCGTCGCCGCCGGTCATCGGGATGCCGAAGAATTTCAGCACGTCATAGTGCTGGGCATCCATGATGACGGTGTCGGGGAAGTACCAGAAATTGTCCGAATTCTCGGACTTGTCCTCGGCGCGCTCGCCCTCGGGGCTGACGCCGTTGACATAGTCGCCCCACAGGATGCCGTCCTTGGAGCTATTGAAGATCCAGTCGCGGCCGAGCCCACCTGCGGTCACGGCGCCCTTGCCGCCGACGACCAGGATATTGTCGTTGCCGAGCCCGCCATCGATGATGAGTTTCAGATCCGATTGCGCGGTGGCGCCAGTGGCGCCGGGAACGGCTTCGCCCGCCTTCACCACCTTCGGATTGAAATAGATGACGTAATCGTTGCCGGCGCCCGCGGAGATCGTCCCGTATCCGGCGTGATTGTCGTCGTGGAAGAAACCCTGGTGAAGACCGAGCAGCGAGCTGAGGTCGCCGCCGAAGAACACGTCCTGCTTGTCGGTAAGCGTGATATCCTCGGCACCGCGGACGGCGAGCGCTGGCAACGGGTCGAACAGGACGCTGAGCACGGTGCGCGCGACCGTCGGCATGAGATCGGTGCTGGTGGTCGGGAACGACGTATAGTCGCGAACCGAGCCGTTGATCATCAGCAGGCCGGTTTGGCGCTGCGAGAAATCCACTGCATCGAAATCGTCCTGCCCGAACGTCCCGAATTCCCCGTCCGGCGCCGCGTTGCCGAAATCGATGATCAGCGGGACCTTCGACATATCGTCGTCGATCGACATCGTGTCGCGGCGCTCGGTCAGCTCCAGAACGTCGATGTCGACGAGCGCGTCGGTCGTGACATTGCCCGTCTTGGGATCGCGGACCGAGATCTTGATTGCGCTGTGCGAGTCATATTCGACGATCTCTGCGCCGACGATTTCGAGCCCCTGCTCGCGAAGCTTCTGAGTGACCGGGTCCATAACCGAGTAGCGAAGCTTGTCTTCCTCATCGAGACCGACCAGGCCGAGTAGGAAGTCCTTGAAGGTGTCGACCAACGATTTCTCGAGCGAGTCGCCGACGAAGAGATCGTCGTCCACCGCCGTATCTTCGTCGCCTGCTCTGCCGCGACGGCCCGCTTCGGGATCGGGTTCGTCGTCGCCGACATAATCGACGATCTCGTCGCGGCCGCGACCACCGACGACATGGTCCTTGCCGCCACTGAGATACGCCGTCGAATCGCCGCCGTTCAGCACGATTAGATCGTTGCCGGTGGTGTCGTGGACCTCCTTGGTCTTTTCCGGCGCGATGAAGACGTCGACATGCGTCTCGTTGCCGGTACGCTCGTCGACGGTGTAGCTTCGCTCGGAAAGCCGGACGATGTCCGCGTTGTCGTCGGCGATATGATAGCGATCGAAGATCGCTCCGCTGTCGGCGCCCCAGATGTTGCTGGCAAGGGCCTGCAAGGCCCCTTCATCAATCGTCCGTGAGGGCAGCCCGAACAGACCGCGCCAGACCGAAAGCAGCGAGAAATCCGACAATTCATCGGCCTGCCCGAAATAGGCGCGTCGGAAGACTTCGAGCTCATAGGGCTCCAGTTTCGTCGCCAGGCCCAGGGCGTCCTTCCACAGGACGTCCGACACGTCGAGCGCCAGCACATGCTCCCCGGCACCCAGGACGCCCTGGCGCACATCCACCTCGCCCGCCGGCGTCGATATCGTGCCCCCCATCTCCTGCTCGCGATCATAGATCGCCAGGGCCCCCGCATATTGGACCACCACGTCCGACAGATATTGCTTCACATCCTTGAAGATCTGACCGATGCCGATGTCGAATTCGAGATGAGCGTTGAGAAAAGCAACTCCCCTGCCGACTGCAGCGGCCAGTTGGTCAGCGTCGTCGAACATTGCCCAGATCGCGGTGTTGCCGAATGGCAGTTCCTGCGCACCGACAGGCAGCGCGGAATAAGCAATCGCTTCCTGGACAACTGTCGCCGCACTGCCGGCGGGGCCGATATGCGCCTGCGCGCCGGGAATGGTGTTGGCGATGTCCTCGCTGAAGTACGAGTTCATCAATTCGGTGCCGATGGTCGTCCACGCTGTCTTGCCGTTGTCGCGCGCCCAGATCAGGTCGGCCAGCAATGCCATCGAGTGCAATGTGACGGGATTGCGCAAACCACCATTGCTGTCGAGATACGTTACCGAAACGGTCTGGAAGGCACGCAGCGCCAGCACGAATTCCAGTATCTCGCCGGTGGTCGCGAAGGCGGAAATCTTGCTCCAATCAGGCGCCACGGCCTCGCCGTCGCCATAAATGAGCTTCTTCAGGTCCTCGTCGCTGGTGCCATAGGCTCTGTTGACGCCGCCATCGAAGGTCATGTTATCGAATATCGTCGCCTCTTTCCCATATAAGGCTGCCACGAACCCGGCTAGACCGCCGCCCAACGAATGCCCTGTCGTAACAATGGGTGCCGTGAAGGGATCGCTCCCTTCACCGGCAATCTTCTGGTAGAATTGCAGGGCAAGCTTAGCCTGCTCGCCATAGGGTGATCCGGCACCAAGCCCGAAGCCGTTCTTGGCATCGTCATAGAAATTGGAGAGGCTATCGGGGTTCGTCCCGCGATAGCTGATGTATTTCTTGCCATTCCATTCGTAAGCGATCGCATAGAACCCGACTGCCATGTCGAGCCGATTTCCGTTCTCGTCGCGAAGTATCGATGAGTCCGACAGGATCTTGAAATCACCAAGATAGCCTGAAACGGGCAGACCGCTCTGGTGCTGGCCATAGCCTCGATTGTAAGTGTCGATGGAAAGGATAGCGAGGAGGAGATCGTTATCCATCACTTGGCTCCCAGAGAGAAGTTTTCGGGCCCGATGCGGCGAGGATCATCCAGCGGCAATGAAGCGTACCATTTGCCGAACTCGGGCCGGCCCGCGTATCGCGGCATGTCGCGAGCGGAGTTTCGCGTTACCGGTTGATCGGTGATTTCCACGGAGATGCTGCGTAGCGATACGCCGTCGCCAAATTCGATCGCCAGATTTGCCGGATCTACAGGGCGCACGCTGGTCGGGTCGTCCAGATCTGCGAATTGGACCAGGAACGGGCATGCGCCGGCATCGCTAGTCGGCGCGGAGCAGTTCAACACGGCGCTGCGTCCGACCTGACCGCGGATCGACTCTAGATCATCGATCCGGTTCCGATTGTGCGGCAGGAGCCCCGCGCGCCCCCGGCCAATGTCGCCGAATAGCCTCTCCGGTAAAAGGCCCATGTCATCGAACGAAGTTGGCAGTCCTTCCCGCGAACGCCCTGCCAGAAGCGCGAACATTGATCCGCGCGCGCCGAGATCGACAATCACGGCGTCCCCCTTCAGACGCGCATCATAGCTGCCCAGCATGCCCTGACGAAGCGTGAAGCTCCACACGCTGGAGCCCGATCGCACCACGCCATGGTCCGTAACCTGGACCGTCACCCGATATCGCACTTCGACCGAGCGTTGGCATCCGGTCAGGCTGAGTAGGGCGAGGAGGTACGCCCATGGCGCGCGGGCCGCGCGCTTACCTCTGTTTGTCCAGGCGACCTGCGTCCAACGCGGCGGGATGACGACCAGCTTCGAGATCATGGCCGACGTCAACTCCTTGCGATCAAGCGGGAAGGGTTAAGGCCGTGCCGTAGCGGCCCGGAGGTCGAGGCGATGCGATCGAGCTTTTGCGAAATGCCGAGCACCCAAGGTGCGCGTTGGTCGAGCGTGACGAGCGGCGGCGTATCGGCGATCGCGATGCGCATCCCCGCGAAACATATGCCGTCACCCAGCACGCGCTCGGATTCCCGCGGATCCACGGCCCGGATCGATTCGATGTCCGCAGGATCGACGACCACCAGATCAGGACAGGATTGCGCGTTCTGACCCGCGAACATCGCGGCATCGGGCGTCTCGACTTCGATCGTCAGTTCATAGCGAATCTGGCTGTCGCGAAGCATGCTCTTGCCGACCGCGAGATAGAGCAACGTCGCAAGCGCGGCGAACGCCCCGGCAATATGCCGAGACCGCACCCGCCCCGCAGGCGATCGGACCCGCTCCCCCAGTCCAGGCATATCCCCCCCTTCCGGCGCATGCTGCCCAACTGCCGCGCCGAAACCATTCCCGGAATTCAATCAGCAACGTCGCGTAAGCGTGGTGGCAAATCAAGCGCAACAATTGGTACTTCGATCAAATAAATCATCTGGACAAAACGACTTCACCATTTCTTGGAAAGCAGAATCCGGCGACTCCAAGTAACAGAAATGCCTTGATTCTCGCCGTTGACAGCCACCACCTCGCAGTTGCTAATGTGGCGCAAACTTGGAGACGGGGGAGTCAACCAAATGAACGAAAGTGAAACGAACGCCGCGGTAACTAATGTTACGCCTGCGTCACCACAGCTCGATCCCGAAATCGCCAGGAAGCTCGCCGCGGTGCGCAGCCATGTGCGGGAGAGCTTCGGCAATGTCGTGATGACGATGATGATGCTCCCGCGCTATCGTCACCATTCGATCGCCGATCTCCAGCACCTCGTGCTCGAGCCGCTGATCCGCGATCGCATCGCGCTCGCCTATCCGCGCGAGACCGAGGACAAGGCGATCGCCGACGTCACCGGCGTCGCGATCTGGGCCAGCGTCTCGGACGAGGCCGATGCCCGCATCCGCGATCAGATCGCCGGAGGCGTGTTCCCGATCCGGCTCAAGGCCGACGATTGGACTTCGGGCGACAATAACTGGCTGCTCGACGTGATCGCGCCCGATCAGAAGACCACTGCGACGGTGATCGCCAATTTCCGCCAGCTGGTGAAGGAAGGTGGCCTCAAGCTCCATCCGCTCGTCACCAAGCTCGTCGATGCCGAGACGCTCGCCAAGATGGGCGCTACTCGCGGCGGCAAGCCGGAAGCCGAAGCGGCCGAGATGCCCGAACCCGCCGGCAACGCCTGATCCCGCGCCGAGCGGCACGACAACCGCGCCGCCCGGCCCTCACCGCTCCCGTCCAGCCTCCGCCACGGTCTGCGCGATCGGCGAGAGCAGATAGTCGATGATCCGCCGCCGCCCGGTCTTGATCTCGGTCTGCGCGCTCATGCCTGGCCGCACCCGGTCGCATAGCGGCGTGCGCAGCGGATCGCCGGCATTGCAGTGCAGTCGGATCTTGGCGGCATAGACCGGGCTCGACGGCGCGCTGCTTGCCCCGGCCTTGCTCTCCGCATTGTCGCGCCCCGGATCGAGCGAGTCACGGCTCACCGTCTCCACTGTGCCTTCGATCACGCCCCAATCGGTAAAGTTGAACGCCTCGAGCTTGACCGCGACGCGTTGCCCCTGGTGGACGAAGCCGATGTCCTTGTTCTGCACCGACGCCTCGACCTCGATCGCGCTCGCGCAGTCGTCGCCGCGGCCCTGCGCGCACGGCACGATTACCATCAGTGGCTGCGCGGGCTGGACGATCCCGCCCACCGTCGACACCGCGACCTGCTGAACCATCCCGTCCACCGGGCTGCGCAGTTCCTGATACCGCCGCCGCCGCTCGGTCTTGCGGATTTCCTCGGACGCCTGCCCGGCCTTGTCGTTGGCGGCGGTAAGGTCGGTCGCGGCGCCCTTGCCGAAGGTCTGGCGCAGCCGCAGCAGCTCGGCGTCGATCGTGCCGATCGCCGCCTGCGCCCCGGCGGCCTGCGCGCGCTGAACGTCGATGTCGCGGACATGCTCGGCGCGCGCCTGCTCATATTCGAGCAGCTTGAGCTTTGAATAATAGCCGCGATTGGTCAGGTCGTTGCGTGCGGTCAGCTGCTTGTCGATGAACGGCATCGCCTCTTGCAGCTTGACGATCTGCGACTGCGCGGCGTGGAGCTGGGCGCGCTTTTCGGCGCGCTGCTGGCGCAGGCTCGATGCCTGTGCCTCATATTCGGCGATCGCGGTGCGCACGAAGGTGGCCTCGGCCTGGGCGATCGCGGGCGGCGTCCCCGGCGGCGCGACGAAGTTCGCTGTGCGCCCGAGCAGATGCGCGAGCAGCGCATTGTTGCGCGCCTGGACGAGCTGCGCCGAGCGTAGCGCCTGGTTCGATTGCGCCTCGTCCGCGCTCGCCAGCGTCGAATCGAGCTCGATCAGCAACTGCCCGCGGCGGACGAACTGGCCGTTATGGACATGGATCGCGCGCACTCCACCGAGCTCGATCGGCTGGATGATCTTGGCATTGCCCGCCGCGACGCTCTTGCCGGTCGCCACCGCAACGACATCCATCTTGCCGATCAGCGCCCAGAGCAGCGCCAGCACGAAAAGCGCGCACAGCGACAGCATCAGCCAGCGCAGGCCCGGGCTGGGCGGCGCCTCGATGATTTCCAGCGCGGCGGGCAAGAACTCGTGCTCGCTGCGCGGCCTGGCCGTCTTCACTGCTTCGTTCTGCCAGCGCCAGCTCTCGCGCAGCACATGCCAGTGCCGCGCCAGCCCAGGAAAGCGATCCGCCATGCTCGCCATTACGCCGTCACCTCCGCGCGCGGCGCCCGCACCACGCTCGAAGCGCCCATCTGCTTGGCGTGGAGCTGGGCATAGCGCCCGCCCGCGGCGAGCAGCGTCTCGTGATCGCCGATTTCGGTCACTTCGCCTGCCTCGACGGTGACGATCCGGTCGCACGGGCGCACCGCCGAGAGCCGGTGGGCGATGATGATCACCGTGCGCCCCTGCGCAATCGCATTGAGATTGTGCTGGATGATCTCCTCGCTTTCCGCGTCGAGCGCGCTGGTCGCCTCGTCGAGGATCAGGATGCGCGGATCGCCGATCAGCGCGCGCGCGATCGCGATGCGCTGGCGCTGCCCGCCCGAAAGATTGGCGCCGCGCTCCTCGATGATCGTGTCATAGCCGTGCTGGAGCCCGAGGATGAAGTCGTGCGCCCCAGCCAGCTGCGCCGCACCGATCACCCGCTCCATCGGCAGCGTCGGATCGGCGAGCGCGATGTTCTCCCGCACCGATCGATTGAACAGGATATTCTCCTGGAGCACCACACCCACCTGCCGTCGAAGCCACGCCGGATCGACCAGCGCGAGGTCGACGCCGTCGACCAGCACTCGCCCTTGCTCGGGCACATAAAGCCGTTGGACCAGCTTGGTCAGCGTCGACTTGCCCGAACCCGAAGGCCCGACGATCCCGATCATCTCGCCCGGCGCGATGTCCAGGCTCACCCCGCGCAGCGCCTCGGGCGCGTCGGGGCGATAGCGGAATCGCACCTTGTCGAACGCGATCCGTCCCGCGATCGGCGGCAGGCTGGCGCGATTGGGATTGTGCTCGGGCTCGGCCGGTGTGTTGAGGATGTCGCCCAGCCGGTCCACCGAGATGCGCACCTGCTGGAAGTCCTGCCACAGCTGCGACAGCCGCAGGATCGGCTGCGCGACCCGCCCCGACAGCATGTTGAACGCGACCAGCGAACCGACCGAAAGATCGCCCGCGATCACTGCCTTGGCCCCGAAGAACAGGATCGCCACGGTGCACAGCTTGGAGACCAGCTGGATCGCATTGCCGCCCCAATTGGCCAGCACGGTCACGTCGAACCCGGTCTTCACATAGCCGGCGAACTGCCGCTCCCAGCGGTCACGCATCCTGGGTTCCACCGCCATCGACTTGAGCGTGCCGATCCCCGCCACCGTCTCGACCAGGAAGGACTGGTTCTCGGCGCCGCGCTTGAACTTCTCGTCAAGACGTGCGCGCAGCGGCGGCGTGACGATCATCGAGATCGCGACATAGATCGGGATCGTCGCCGCCACCACCAAAGTGAGCAGCGGCGAATAGAGATACATCACCGCGAAGAACACGATCGTGAAGAACAGGTCGATCACCACCGTTACGGCGTTCGAGGTGAGGAACTGGCGGATGTTCTCGAGTTCGCGCACCCGCGCCACGCTGTCGCCGACGCGGCGCGATTCGAAATAGCCCAGCGGCAGCGCAACGAGATGGCGGAACAGCGCCGCCGAAAGCTCGGCATCGACACGGTTGGTGGTGTGCGCGAACAGCCAGGTGCGCAGCCCCGACAGGATCGTCTCGAAGATCAGCACCACCGCCAGCCCGAAGGCGAGCACGTCGAGCGTGGTCAACGACTGGTGGACGAGCACTTTGTCGATCACCAGCTGGAAGAAGATCGGCGAGACGAGGCCGGCAAGCTGGAGGAAGAAGCTGCCGATCAGCACGTCGCGCAGCGGCTTGCGATACTTGACCAGCGCCGGAATGAACCAGCTGACGTCGAAATGCCGCTTTTCGCCCGCGATCCGCTCGCGCGAGGTCATCAGCAGCACCGTGCCGGCAAAGCGCTCGGCCATGTCGGCGCCGGTCCAGATCTCCGATCGCGCCGCGTCCGGCCGCTGGATCAGATAGCGGCTGCCCTCCTCATTGGCATCGGCGCGCAGCAAGATCGCGGTGCCGCCATCGGCCATGTCGAACAGCAGCGGCGTCGGCAGCTTGGCCAGTTCGTCCTGCTCGGTGCGCTTGGTCCGCGCGATCAGCCCCAACCGGCGCGACACCCGCGCGAGCTCGTCGAAGCTGAACGCCGCATCGCCGCGGCCGCGATCATGGAGGATTTGTTCGGGCTCGGCAGAAACGCCAAGAAATTTCGCGACCAGAACGAAACAGACGAGCGCCGGATCGAGTGCTCGCACCGAATCGAGCTCCGATTCTTCGTCCACCGTTACTGCCCCCTCTGCCCCGCACGACCAGTATCGCGATCAATGCGAAGAAAAAAGGACAGAGATTCGGAAATTTACGCGGGAAATGACTTAGCCGAGGCGCAACGCTAACGAATAGCGATTCCCGCCAACGACGCCACCGTCCGCTACGCAGCAGCGCCTCACATTTTCCCTATTTCATGACGACCTCGACAAATCACGGCAATACTATAACGAAATATTGGCACCACGTAGCTACAAATTCCCGGCACGCCTGTAATAATATCTGACGCAGCTATTATATATCGGATAATATTTATAATTATTTTAAATTATTACAATTTATACAGTTGTTATGCTATATAAATGCTAATATTCACTTTTTATTTGTTAAAATATCTATATTTTCGGGAATATTATCATTTTCTGTATCGTTACGATCTAATTAGCGCATGGGATATTTTAAACCTCTCGAGCACTCCAAGAGCCTTCTTTGAAACTACCAGTTCGAGATCGGATGTTAGTCCAAAATCATCGACTGAGGGCCGCCCTATCACCTTGAGCCATATAAAATTCGGCAGCGAAATATCTGGATATAGTTCCTCAAACTGCGAGGACTTAGAAGTCTCAACATGATCAAAGCTGACGCCACTTAGCTTAGATGTTTCTATTTCAGCTGCTAGCTGCTCCGTGACAATGTAGCACGGAGTACTTTCAAGCAAATCGTCACCCATCCACCCATCAAAACAGTAGTGCAGCTCATGAATGGCGACAGGCCGTCCCGAAATTCTGGTGAATTTCGTGTCGTCTCCCCAGCCTCCGGCGACTTCAGGTTCTATGATATAGTATTCATTCAACGGAGCCTCCTAGCGCGGTGGGTTGAATTCCATTCCGTATTTTGCATCGATCTCCGCTGCCTTCTTCAACAGCTCGACTTTGGTCGGTTTCGTACCACGTGCCTCGAACGTTCGGTAAAATCAATTCCATTCGGTCCGTATTTTGCTCAGATGCAATTTCGAATTCACATCCGTTGGAACGCCTCGAAGATTTTCGAGAGAATGCATTTCGCTCTCCGTCACGACCCCCGGGAAGCGATCCAGAACCTGCTTTTCGACCGCATGATGAACGACCACCTTGTGTTTGAGCTCGGGGTGCGCCCCAAAGAAGGTGGACCGATAATCAGGCGACGCGGATATACCGAAGCGCGCTACCGGACTCTCAATGGTCGTGACGACACGCCCCACCGCACCGACACGCCTGATAGCGGATATTTTGGCGACAGCAGCCCCCGGCGCGACCGCCAGCCCGACATTGCCGACAACCGTCCCCAGACCATGGCCGAGGTCATGCGCCGAGGCATTGGCCAGGGCGCCCGCGGCTCGGTCGATCTGAACATAGGCAGGCGTATCCTCGGCCGCGATCGCAGCATCGATGGCGCCCGCCACACCTCGGCCGATAGTGTGCGCGGTCGTGATCGGATTTGTCGTTACCAGCGCATACAGGCCCTGAACGGTGCTCTTGCCGACATCGTAGACGCCCTCGCCAAATCCTTCGGCGAATTCGACCGCCGCGCTCCCGGGTACATCCGGTTGTGGCGTCAGCTTATCGAGATAGCGCTGGTGCCAAGCGTCGACTACCGCAAGCTCGGCCGGATTGCCGAGATGCTTCGCCCGCTCCTTGGTCCTCCAGGCATCGGCCTCCGCCCGGTTCGTAATCGGCGGCAGTTTTGGATCTTCCGCGTAGCGAAGCGTCGGCTTGTCCTGCCGCCCGCCGCGTCCGCCACGCCCCGCCGGCTTGGCGCCGCCACCGGGCCGGGCATAGACACCGCCTCCGGCATAAGTGAACTGCCCGTTGCTCGGATCGTGCCACGGATTGAACTTGACTTCGAGCGGCCTGCGCTCCGCGGGACGCGGACATCGCCCCGTCCGCAGCCAGGCGCAAAATGCCTGTCTCCGTTGCTCTGCCGAAAGGTCCATTCTGCTGCCCCCATGTCCCAAGGGCGAGAACATTTGAGCAACATTTTCCTACAAGTCAAGCGAGCAGCACCGCGGACATCGCGCCGTCTGCCATCAGCCGATCGAAAATGGTGCCCCGAGAGAGACTCGAACTCCCGACCTGCGGTTTAGGAAACCGTTGCTCTGTCCTGCTGAGCTATCGGGGCACGGTGCCGCTGGTAGAGGCCGCCGCCGCCGGAATCAATTGCGCTGCTCGGGCGGCACGAACGGCAGCGGCAGCGGCGCAACCGGGACGCCCTCGTCGATCAGTTCCTTGGCCTCGGCGATCGTCGCCTGGCCGTGGATCGGCGCGGCAGGCTCTTCGCCCAGATGCATCGCGCGCGCCTTGCTGGCGAACCCGCCGCCGACCCATTGCGACTGCGCCAGCATCGCCGCCTGCACTTCGGCCAGCGCCGCGATCGCGGCCTTGACCATTTCCGGCGGCGCGTCCGACGATTTCGATACCGGCGCCGCAACCGCCCGGTTGCCCTTGGCCGCGACATTGGGTGCCATCACCGCCTTGCCGATCTCGGCACTGCCGCACAGCGGGCACGCCACCAGACCGGCGGCGCGTTGCTCCTCATAGGCCGTGCTCGATCCGAACCATGCCTCGAACACATGCTCGGCCGGACAGCGCAGATCGAAGACGATCATGACGCCGCGATCGGCGGGATCGCCCGGCGATGCTGGAGCACCGGCACGCGGCTGCGCGCCATCTCCAGCCGCGATGGTTCGATCTCGGCGAAGCCGAGACCGGCAGGCGCCCCCATGTCGAGCAGAACCTTGCCCCAGGGATCGATCGCCAGGCTATGGCCATAGGTCGCGCGGCCATCCTCATGCTCGCCGGTCTGCGCCGCGGCGAGAACGAACGCCGCCGCCTCGATCGCCCGCGCGCGCAGCAGCACATGCCAATGCGCCGCGCCGGTCAGCCGGGTGAACGCCGCCGGCACCGCGAGCAACGTCGCCCCGGCATCGCTCAGCGTGCGGAACAGGTCCGGGAAGCGCAGATCGTAACAGATTGCCAGCCCGAGCATGCCGAGCGGCGTCTCGACGATCACCGCGCGCTCGCCCGGGGCATAGCTGGCCAACTCGCGCCAGCTTTCGCCGCTCGCCAGGTCAACGTCGAACAAATGCATCTTGTCGTAGCGCGCGCGGATCTCCCCGCTGCCATCGATCACGAAACCGCGATTGGCGAGCTTGCCCGCCCCGTCCTCATCGGCGCCGCGCAGCACCGCAAGGCTGCCCAGATGCACCCACAGCCCGTGCTTCGCCGCTGCCTCGCGCACGGCGGCGAGCACGCGGTCCTCTTCCTCGCGGAACAGCGATCCCGCCGCGCGGTCCCGGTCGCGATCGAGCAAGCCAGACATTTCGGGGGTGAACAGCATCGCCGCGCCGCCCGCCTTGGCCTCGGCAATTGCGGCGGTGATCGTCGCGGCATTGGCGGCGGGATCGATCCCGCTGGTCATCTGGAGCAGCGCGGCGCGGATCATGCGGCGAGCAAGGGGTCCAGCCCGCCCTCGCGGTCCAACGCGGCAAGGTCGTCGGATCCGCCGATATGCTTGCCGTCGATAAAGACCTGCGGAACGGTGGTGCGCCCGCTCGCGCGCTGAATCATCTCCTGGCGCTTGGGCCCACCCATCGAGATATCGACTTCGTCATAGTCGACCTGCTTGGAATTGAGCAGCCACTTGGCGCGGGTGCAATAGGGGCAAAACGCCTTGGTGTAGATTTCGACTTTAGCCATGATGTCCTCGAACTGTGGTGCCTGCGCGTCCCTGTCAACCAGCCGTATCAATCCTCCGGCCCGGACGCATCCTCCTCCAGAACGCGCGCCCAGCACAGAAGGATCACCCGCGCCGCGCCGCCGCGCTTGAGCACGCGCGCACACGCTGCCGATGTCGCGCCGCTGGTATGGACGTCGTCGACCAGCACCACCGTCTTGCCGCACAGGCCTGTGCTGGCCTTCGGCGCCAGCGCAAAGGCGCCGCTGACGGCCTTGGTACGCCCGCGCGGGCCCAGCCCCTGCAGCACTGGCGTCGCCTTGATCCGGCGCAGCAGCTCGGCATCGGCCGGCACGCCGCTCGCCCGCGAAAGCGCCTTGGCGATCAGCGCCGCCTGGTTGAACCCGCGCGACCACAGCCGCCAGCGATGCAGCGGCACCGGCACCAGCAGTTCTGCGCCTTCGGGCATCAGCCGCGCCATCGCGCGCGCCATCGTCAGCGCGCAGCCGGTGCGTCCCGAATATTTGAGCTTGAGCGCCACTTCGCGCGCCACCTCGCCATACGCCACGGCGGCGCGCACCCCGTCCTGCACCGGCGGGCTGGCGGTGCACGTGGGGCACAGCGCATCGGCGCCGCGGTCGAACTCGAAGGGCAGTTGGCATCCCGCGCACCAGGGCGGCCCGAGAAAGCGCAGACTGCCCCAGCACCGGCTGCAAAAGCGGTGATCGGCATGGGTGATCTCGCCGCAGCCGGGGCAACGCGGCGGCAGCGCCAGGTCGGCGAGCCGGAGAAGGGGCGCGAGCACGTCTCCCTTGTCGCGCGCGCGCAGCCGCTGCACAAGCGCGGCCGTGTCCGACTCCGAGATCTTCGATCGCGCGCGCCGCCGCCTGCGCCGTGACCGCGCCGCCCGCGCGCCCGAAAGCTTCCTGCGCGATCACATGCTCGAGGCGCTGTACGAGCGGCTCGGCGCAGTGAACCGCGAATTTCGCGACGTGCTCGATCTCGGCAGCTTTGCCGGCGACCTGGCCGTGCCCGGCGCGCGCATCGCCCGCCTCGATGCCGGTGCGCGCTTCGCCGGCATGGCCGGCGGCGTCCAGGCCGATGAAGACCGCCTGCCCTTCGCCGAGGGTTCGTTCGATCTGGTGGTCAGCGCCGGCGTGCTCGATCAGGTCAACGACGTCCCCGGCGCCCTCGCCCTTGCCCGCCGCGCACTGCGACCCGACGGGCTGTTCCTCGGCGCCTTTCTCGGTGCCGGCACGCTCGCCACGTTGCGCAGCGCGGTGATGGAGGCCGAAGCCGATCGCCCCGCCGCGCGCTTCCATCCGCAGATCGACGTGCGTTCGGCCGGCGACCTGCTCGGCCGCGCCGGCTTCGCGCTTCCCGTCGCCGATGTCGAGACGCTCACCGTGCGCTATGCCGGGCTGCCCAATCTGATCCGCGATCTGCGCGGCATGGCCGCCACCAATTTGCTGCCCGGCGCGCCGCCTATGACCCGTACCAGCCTTCTGCGCACTGCCGAGGCGTTCGCCGCGCGCGCCGACGCCGATGGCCGCACCGCCGAGCGCTTCGAGATCGTCTATCTCACCGGCTGGGCCCCCGACGCCTCGCAGCCCCAACCCGCCCGCCGCGGCAGCGCAACCACCTCGCTCGCCGCGGCGCTCAAGCCGAGGGAATAGGGTTTGAGCGCAAAAGCGAGGGCTTTTAGGCCAACGGCTGAATGGCCGGGATTGGGTGGAAAGCGGACATTGCCAAGTGTGCGGATGGTGTTTCCCTTGATCCTCCCCCGGAGGGGGAGGGGGACCAGCCGCAGGCTGGTGGAGGGGTAGTCTCCGCATGCTTCACGGCCCGAAGAAAACGCAGGACTTTGCCCGGACTCTCCGCCGGCGGATGACCTTGCCTGAAGTTCTCCTTTGGCAGGCGCTTCGAACCCGCCCTGAAGGCTTGCGCTTTCGCCGCCAGCATCCGGCAGGCATCTATGTCCTCGATTTCTTCTGCCCGGCTTCCAAACTGGCTGTGGAGGTCGATGGCGAAGCGCACGCGCGCGGCGATCGGGCAGAGCGCGACGCGATCCGCGATCGCTGGCTTTGCACCCAGGGCGTTCGGGTCCTTCGAATTCCCGCTCCTGTGATCCTGTCCGACCTGGAAGCCGCAATCCGCCACAGTGTCGTTATCGCCCGCGGCGACTACCCCTCCACCGGCTACGCCGGTCCCCCTCCCCCTCCGGGGGAGGAATGAGCGGCGCTTCCAATGTCCGCTACCGGGGCGTTAGCGGACAGGCCGCATTGCTAGTCCAGCAGCCGCTCCAGCGCATCGACCAGCGGCACGTCGGCCGGCGGCATCGCTAGTGCGCGCATATCTCCAGGGCGGACCCAGTCCAGCGCGCTGGCATGGTGCGCCTCGGGCACGCCGTCCCAATCGCGCAGCACATAGAGCAGCAGTACCAGGTGCCGCTCGCCCAGCGCCTCGCTTGCAAAGGCCGCGGGCGTCAGCGCGTCAGCATCGAGCGTGATGCCGAGTTCCTCGCGCAATTCGCGCGCCAGCGCCGCTTCGGGGGATTCGCCGGCCTCGATCTTGCCTCCGGGAAACTCCCATAGTCCGGGCATCGGCTTGCCCTCGGGCCGCTTCTGGACGAGCACGCGCCCCTCCGGATCGATCAGGGCAGCGGCGACGACGAGGAGCAAATTCGACCCGATAAGCACTTTGGTAACCCAACCCCGCTACTTCTGGACAAGCCTCTATGGAGAAATGGCGTCAATGCGAGTCCCGATCCGTCATCTTCGCGCACTTATTGACGACCAGCGCGGGGCCACCGCTGTCGAATACGGGCTCATCGTCGCGTTGATCGTCATCGCCATGTTCGCCAGCCTGCAAAGCGTCGGCACGGTCACCGCCAAGATGTGGAACGACGTCTCCAAAAAAGTTGAGGAAGCGAAATGATATCATGGTTACTGTATCGTAACACTTTGGTTTAGCGGTTTATTTACTTCCAATGTCTACATTGATCCTTGTCGAACCGGAGCACTTCGGAACGACCGGGTGAATGAAGCAATTTTTCCAGACGTTGGAGACCGGTTATGCAGAAGATTCGTACCTTCCTCAAGAATTCCAAGGGCGCCACCGCAATCGAGTACGGCCTGATCGCCGCTCTGATCGCCGTCGCCGCCATCGCAGCGATGCAGGGCCTGGGCAACCAGCTCAAGTCGACCTTCAACAACGTTTCGTCGAACATGAAGACCTCGTAAGTCTTCTAACGACAAGCAAAAGCGAGGGCGGCGGAACCATGGTTCCGCCGCCCTTTCTTTTTGCTTGCTTGGGATTGTGACCGGATCGACCGCGACGCCGTCGTCAGATCCGGCCCATCGCCAGAAACTTGGCGCGCCGCGCCTGGCGCAGCGATTCCGGCGAACCGCCCTCCAGCGCGTCGAGCGCAGTTGCGATCGCATCGCCCAGCGCCTGCACGGCGACGCCAGGTTCGCGATGCGCGCCGCCCAGCGGCTCGGCAACGATTCCGTCGATAACGCCCAGTTCCTTGAGATGCTGCGCGGTGACCTTCATCGCCTCGGCGGCGTCGGCGGCCTTGTCGGCGGTGCGCCACAGGATCGAGGCGCAACCCTCGGGCGAGATCACCGAATAAATGGCGTGCTCCATCATCAGCACGGTGTTGCCCGCCGCCAGCGCGATCGCGCCGCCCGAGCCGCCTTCGCCGAGGATCGCCGAAACCAGCGGCACGCCGAGGTTGAGGCATTGCTCGGTCGAGCGCGCGATCGCCTCGGCTTGCCCCCGCTCCTCGGCCTGTACGCCCGGGAACGCGCCCGAGGTGTCGACCAGCGTGATCACCGGCAGCCCGAAATTGTCGGCCAGCTTCATCAGCCGGATCGCCTTGCGATAGCCTTCGGGCTTGCCCATCCCGAAATTATGCTTGAGCCGGCTCGCGGTGTCGTCGCCCTTCTCATGGCCGATCACCATCACCCGCCGCCCGCGGAATCGGCCGAGCCCGCCGATGATCGCCGAATCGTCGGCAAAAGCGCGATCACCGCCCAGCGGCATGAAATCGTCGATCAGCCCGGCGACATAGTGCTTGAAATGCGGGCGCTCGGGGTGCCGCGCAACCTGCGCCTTCTGCCACGGCGTCAGCTTGGCATAGGTATCCTGGAGCAGCTTCTCCGCCTTGGCCTGCAGCGGTGCGATCTCGGCGTCGATGTCCACCGCGCCACCCTCGGCAGTGCGGCGCAGTTCGTCGATCCGGCTCTGCAGCTCGGCGATCGGTTTTTCGAAGTCCAGGAAGGTTGCCATAGGGTCGGCGAGTTAGGGCCGACGCGCGCGCGCGTCAACGAGCGCCTCGCCCAGCGGGTGTCGCGAATTGACCAGCTCGACCAGCCTTCGGCTGTCGACATGGGTGTAAATTTCGGTCGTCGCGATGTCGGCATGGCCCAGCATCGCCTGGAGCGCGCGCAGATCCGCGCCGCCTTCCAGCAAATGGGTGGCAAAGGCGTGGCGCAGCACGTGCGGGCTCACCCGGTCGGGCGGGATCCCCGCCTCGGCGGCGAGTGCGCGGATGATCTGGTACAGCCGCACGCGCGAGAGATGCGCCTTGCCCGAGGGGAAGAGGAACGGCCGCCCCACCGCGACATGGTCGCGCCACGCTGCCACCGCGGCGCGCGCCCGGTCCGAGATCGGCACCAGCCGCTCGCGCCCGCCTTTGCCCTTGAGGATCAGGAACGGCCGGTCGGGCGCCACGGCGTTGCGCGGCAGCGAGACCAGCTCGGTCGCGCGCAGCCCCGAACCGTAGAGCAGCTCGACCAGCGCCGCGAGCCGCAGATCGAGCGGATCGGCCGGCACCCGCTCGATCCGTGCCGCGATCGTGGCGAAGATCCGGTCGACATCGTCGACGCTGAGCACCTTGGGCAGCCCCCGCGCCGTCCCCGGCCGGGGCAGCGCCGCGCTCGGATCGTCGGCGCGCAGCCCTTCATCGGCGAGGAACCCCAGGAACCGTCGCACCGCCGCCGCCTTGCGCGCCACCGTCGCGCGCGCGAGCGGCTGCCATTCGCCCGCCAGGCGTTCCAGCTCCGCCGCCCCCGCGCTGCCCAGCCTTCCGCCCAGCACTTCGGATGCCAGCCGCAAGTCGGTGCCATAGGCCGCGATCGTGTTCTTCGCCGCGCCTGCCTCGGCGCGCATCATCTCGAGGAAGCGCTCGATCAGCGCGCGGTCGTCGCCCGGTGCGCCCGCGCTCAAGCCCGCGTGATCGCCTCGACGGCGACCATCCGCGCATAATTGGCCATCCCCGCCGCGCGCATCGCCGCGACGATGTGGAACAGCGCCTCGGGCCGCACCGCGTTCCACGTCCGCGACTGCATGCCTGTTGCGGCGAGCAGCGCGACCGTGGCTGCGTCGCCGCGCTGGCCGGCCGCATCGATCGCCTGGGTCCAAGCATTGCCGGCACCGATCGGCACGTCGAGCGCGGCGGCGCTGCGCTGCGCGTCGGCGGCCGAGAGCCGCCCCAGCCCCGCCAGCCCGGCGAGCAGCAACTGTCCCTTGCGCCGCCCCTGGGCTTCGCTGAAGCTGTCGAGATCGCCCGCCGCAATACCGCCCGTCGCAACCGGATCGGCAAGCGTCACCAGCCCCCAGCCCGCGCTCCCCGGCGCAACGTCGGCGCGCCACTCCATCGCGGGCGCGTCATAGCCAGCCGAAAGCATCGACGCGATCAGCGTTTCGGGCGCCTCTATGGTCTTGCTCGCCGGGATCCACGATGCCGCGCGCGCGGTCAGGATCAGCCGGGCATAGCGCCCCCGCGGCGTATCGGCGCCGTCCCACAAGGTGCGCAGCGCCTTCACGCGGTCGCCGACATCGCTCGCGCTGAACGCGGTGCGCAGGTCGCGCGCCACGGTCGCTGCGCCCCCCGCATCGCCGGCCTGCTCGATCTCGCCATAGAGGTCGACCAGCCCGGCGCTCGAAAACACGCCCGCGCTCGCCGCGAGCTCGGCCGAGGCGACCCGCGCCGCCGGATCGATATTGGGCGCCAGCGCCTGCCAGTAACGAACCTGCGGCCCCGCGGTGGCATAAAGATCGTCGGGCACTTCGACACCCGTCGCCGTCGCCAGCCCCCAGCGCCATGCCGTGAGTTCGCTCACCCCCGGCCATTCGATCGTCACCGCGCGGCGTCCCTGCGCCCCGGTGCCGACCACCTTTTCGGCGAGCAGATTGTCGATATCCGAAGCGCTCGTCCCCCGCCGCGCCTGGCGCAGCAGGTCGCCTGCAGCATCGGGCTTGCCCGCGAGCCCGGCGCACATCGCCTGCGCCAGCGCCCAGCCGCGCTGCTCGATAGTGGCCACGCCCTTCTCGACGATCGGGCACATCGCCCCCGGATCGCCCGAGGCCAACGCGGTCTGCATCGCCACCTGGAGCAGCCGCGTCGTATAATTGTCGGTATCGACGTCCTCGATCACCGCACGCGCGGCGTTGACCTCGCCCATGCGCAACAGCACCCAGGCACGTTCTGCGGCGAAATCGGCGCCGTTGGCACCCGGCGGCGTGTCCAGCGGCGACATCAGCGCGCGCCGCAGCACGATCGAGACCCAGCGCGATGCCACCGGCGCGTCGAGCCGCCGCATCAGCGTCGCCAGATAGCGCCCATCGGCAGTGCCGAACCCGTTCGCCGGGAACGCCGCATTGCCCGAAGCGAACGCGCCGACCACGCGCAGCGAATGCTTGGCGAACTCGGGCAATTCATAGCGCGCGAGGTCGACCTGCTCGGCCGCGACGCTCGCGTTGCCCAGCGTGTCGCTGAAGTTGAGGTTCAGCGCCGCAACCGGCACGTCCTCGGTGCCGGCCGCCGGCGCGGCCGGCTGGCTCGGCACGGCCGCGCTCGGCGCCGTGGGTGCAGGGGTCGGGGTCGGGGCCGGATCGTTGAACCCCGGCGGCAGCAGCGATTCGGGCGTATCCTGCCCGATCGCCGGAACCGAGGCGCCGGCCAGCAGCAGCGCTGCCAGCCCGATCCGCGCCTTAGTTGGTGAGGTTTTCAAGCGGGACCACCTTCTCCATGCGAGTCGGTTCCTTCTCGCTGCCGCGCGTCGAGAGGAGAACAAGCCCCCCACCAGCACGACAAGCACGACGATCAACGCAACAAGGGAACGGGGCATGAAACGGTCCGTGAATGATTTCGCGACGGGCCTTTTGCCCGACACCCGCCCACGCTGTATAGCCCCCCGACAATGTTGCAAGCGCATGCCCAAGACTGGCCCTGGAAGGGCAAGCCGATCGTCCTTGTCGGGCTGATGGGTGCCGGCAAGACCACGGTCGGCCGCCGCCTGGCTCAGCGCATGCGGCTGCCCTTCGTCGATGCCGATCACGAGATCGAGGCGGCGGCCGGCATGACGATCTCCGACATCTTCGAGCGTTTCGGCGAGCCGCATTTCCGCGATGGCGAGCGCCGCGTCATCGCCCGGCTGATCGACGGCAGTCCCAAGATCATCGCAACCGGCGGCGGCGCCTTCCTCCAGGAACAGACGCGCGCACTCATCCTCGATCAGTCGGTGGCGATCTGGCTCGACGCCGAGCCCGCGGTGCTCGCCGATCGCGTCCGCCGCCGCGACACCCGCCCGTTGCTGCGCGGCCGCGATCCGCAAGAGATCCTCACCGAGCTCGCCGGCATCCGAAACCCCTATTATGCGCTTGCGCCGATCCGCGTGGAGAGCGTAGCCGCGCCGCACGACGCTACCGTCGATGCGATCCTGGAGGCCCTCAAGGCGTGACGATTGTTCCCGTGGCGCTAGGCACGCGCAGTTACGATATCCGCATCGAAGCCGGGCTGCTCGCCCGCGCCGGCGAAGCCCTGGCACCCTTCGCCAAGGGCCGCCGCTTCGTCATCGTCACCGACGAGAATGTCCGCGGCCATCTCGCCACGCTCCAGGCGAGCCTCGGCGTGCCCAGCGAGGCGATCGTCCTGCCGCCGGGCGAATCGACCAAGAGCTGGCGCCAGCTCGAAGCGCTCACCGATCGGCTGCTCGAACTCGGCATCGAGCGCAGCGACCATGTCATCGCGCTCGGCGGCGGCGTGATCGGCGACCTGGTCGGCTTCGCCACCAGCATCGTCAAGCGCGGCTGCAACTTCATCCAGGTCCCCACCACCCTGCTCGCCCAGGTCGACAGCTCGGTCGGCGGCAAGACCGCGATCAACAGCGCCGCCGGCAAGAACCTGATCGGCGCCTTCCACCAGCCCGCGCTGGTGCTGATCGACCCGGCCGTGCTCGATACGCTGCCCCAGCGCGAACAGCGCGCCGGCTATGCCGAAGTCGTCAAATACGGCCTGATCGACGATTTCGCCTTTTTCGAATGGTGCGAGGCCAATGCCGCCGCGCTGCTCGCCGGCGACGCGCAAGCCCGCGCCCACGCCATCGCCCATTCGGTCGGCGCCAAGGCGCGGATCGTCGCCGAAGACGAGCGCGAGACCACCGGCAAGCGCGCGCTGCTCAATCTCGGCCACACCTTCGGCCACGCGCTCGAAGCCGAGACCGGCTTCTCCAGCACGCTCCTCCACGGAGAGGGCGTCGCCGCCGGCATGGCGCTGGCCTTTGGCTATTCGGCGCACAAGGGCCTGTGCCCCCGCCAGGATGCCGAGCGCGTCTCGGCGCACCTCCGCGCGATCGGCCTGCCCGACGGCCTCAAGGCGGCAGGCATCACCGCCTCGGGCGCCCGCCTGGTCGAGCACATGCTCCACGACAAGAAGATGGCCGGCGGCACCCTCCCCTTCCTCCTCGCACGCGGCATCGGCCAGACCTATCTCGACAAGACGGTGGACCTGGCCGAGGTCGAGGCATTCTTGGACGCGCAGGAGCGCTGATCGCGCGTTCCTAGCCCTCTCCCGCTTTCGCGGGAGCATCGGGTCGATCATGCCCCCAGCATGATCTGAACAGCACGGGGCGCTGTTCACCCGATGCTGGTTGGGTGAAGGTCTTCTTTCTTTTACTCTTGCGGCATGCGCACCCCAGTCTGCCGCCAGACCAGTCGCCACGCATCGCGCCTCCGGTCCGGGGATCAGGGGCAATTGAGAAACGCTCGTTTGGTTATTCTGGACAGTGCCGATCCAGCCATGATCCAGCTACTGTGACACGTCATGCAGGGATGGATACTACGCGCGATAATGCAGGCTGCGCTAGGCGTGTCATAATCGTGGGACCGGGCAGGCTGGGTATACGGGGGAAGCGGTCGCTCAGGACTGTTTGATTACCCTCTCGCATAAGTATGGCGAAATCAGCCCGTTGAGTGCAACCTGCGACGGACCTCCATCATATGCGGTATCCCATGAACATCGAAATACTCGAAGCTTCACTGCAACAAGCCGCGCTCAAAGTATATAGAGCCAACCGTCATATCCGAGAAGCTCAGCACCACGTTGCTCAACATAGTAAGCGTGACTTTTACAAAATAATCAAAGAAGGAAGTGCCTATAGCGCCGATCAACGTTTTATTGCAGTGGCAGAAAGCATCCCACTTGATGTGCCATTGGCGATAGGCGATACGTTTCATTGCCTTAGCACCGCCTTAGATTACATCGCTACCGGCTTAGTCGAGTCCGTGCAGGGGGATACAACCCGGATTAGCTTTCCCTCCCACAACACGAGGGATGCCCTGAGACAATCCTTTAAAGCCCCAAGGAACGGGGCATCCCCTCCCAACCGCCGTATAGTCGAAGCTCTGCCCCGCTTTGCTTATCTACTGCTTGCGAGGATACGTCCGTATGCTGGAGGCGGCATGAATGCGTGGGAAGTTCGCAAAGCTGACAACATCGATAAGCATAACATTGTCATGCCCACTATAACTATAACGCATATAAGCGATGTAAAGATGGTAGACAACAGAGGGGGCAGTTCATTTCACTTTGGCAGCGTCACTGTAGGTGACAGTGGCGAGATGCACCTAATAGATGTTGGACGTGGGTCGGGTGAGGTCAATGTATTAGACTATGGACGTGCAACTTTTGAGGTTCGTTTTCCGGTTGGACTTGAAGTTTTCGGCGGGGAGCCTGTCTTTCCTACGCTAACCCACTGCGCCGAAAGCATCCAACAGGTCATCGAACTGGTCGGGGTTTCCTACGATACACCCACTTTCCGCTATTGAACGGGTCAGTTCGAGTCCCTTTCGCGGACTCACATCGGCCAGCCCCTTGCCCCGGCTAGTACAAAGGTCTAATACAACCATCCCGACGCTCTTCCAAAAAACCGCAGATTTCTGCCGTTTTTGGTGCCAACCGTAAAATCCTCTTCTGGGCACCGATAAGCTATTTTGCCGGCAAGCCGCTCACCCTGAGCCAGAGTCCGCGCTGTCCTACACCCGCATCGCCATGCTAGCCTCGGATCCGCTCTTTGACAGTGTTGGATCCGCAAGGCGCTGCGAACCCTCGCCAACAGGTCGCCGCAACCGTGACTTTTGAGACTTTCCGCGCCCCAAGCCGAGGAGGCGAGCCGCGTCGGTGGCGCGTGGGTGTGGCGTAGCAGGCGCATCCTGTGGCGTATCGGTCGCGCGCGTGGCGCGCGGTCGAAGCTTCGGCGTGGCGCAACAGGCGCGTCGCAGGCGCCCCGAGACAACGCACCAGGAACATTTCCGGCCTAGATCAACACCTTACCCGTTGACACCCCGCCTCGCAAAACCCGTTTCGTGTCAACTTTGTCAAGCGACGCCTGCCCTCCGTCACCGCCGTAACCGCGACCTTTGTGACCTTTCACCGCCCCGCCGCCGCCCCGCTCAGTTGCCGTTCAGCCGCGATCGGCATAGCAGCAGCGCCATGAACCCGCTTCTCCCCGCGCTCGCCGCGCTGACCCTCGCCGCACCCGCTCTGGCCCAGCAGGCCCCCGCCCCGATCCTCACCACGCCCGAGGCGAAGGACGTGTGGACCCATGCCCGGCCCGAGATCGCCCGCGTCACCCATGTCAGCCTCGACCTGACCGCCGATTTCGCCGCCAAGGCGATGCGCGGCACCGCGACGCTCGACGTGCTTGCCGCCAAGGGCGCCCGCGAGATCGTCCTCGACGTCGACAATCTGACCGTGAGCAAGGTCACCGATGCCGCGGGCAAGCCGCTGGCCTTCACGATAGGCCCGCGCGATGCCGAACTCGGCTCGGCGATGACCGTGACGCTCGGTGCGGCCCGCCGCATTGTCATCCATTATGCCACCGGCGCCGGCGCCAGCGCGCTGCAATGGCTGCCGCCCCAGCTCACCGCCGGCAAGGCCAAGCCCTATCTGTTCAGCCAGGGCCAGCCGATCAACAATCGCAGCTGGATTCCCACGCAGGACAGCCCGGGCATCCGCCAGACCTGGGACGCGAAGATCACTGTGCCCGCCGATCTCGTCGCGGTGATGAGCGGCGAGCGCCGCGACGGCGCCAAGGGCATTCCCGCCGCGAATGGCATGCACAGCTTCCGCTTCTCGATGGACAAGCCGGTGCCGCCCTATTTGATCGCGCTCGCGGTCGGCGACCTCGCCTTCAAGGCTACGGGCCCGCGCTCGGGGGTGTGGACCGAGCCGAGCCAGCTCGATGCCGCGGCGCAGGAAGTCGGCGATGTCGAGAAGATGATCGACGCCGCCGAGGCGCTGTACGGCCCCTATCGCTGGGGCCGCTACGACATGCTCGTTCTGCCGCCCAGCTTCCCGTTCGGCGGCATGGAAAACCCCACGCTGACCTTCCTGACGCCCACGATCATCACCGGCGACCGGTCGAACACCGATGTCGTCGCGCATGAGCTGGCGCATAGCTGGTCGGGCAACCTCGTCACCAACGCCACCTGGTCGGACAGCTGGCTCAACGAAGGCTTCACCACCTATTTCGAGAACCGCATCATGGAGGCGGTCTATGGCAAGGATCGCGCCGCAATGTATGCCGATCTCGATTGGGACGGCCTCAACAAGGACATTGCCGAGGCGGGCGGCCAGACGGGCCCGACCACCCGGCTCCACGGCGATCCCGGCGCCACGGCCGGCCAGCTCGATTATTTCAAGGGCTCGACCTTCCTGCGCACGATCGAGGCCGCGGTCGGCCGGGCGCGCTGGGATGCCTATCTCCGTTCCTATTTCGATCGCCACGCCTTCCAGCCGCAGACCACCGCCGGCTTCCTCGCCGATCTGCGCGCCCATCTGATCCAGGGCGACAAGGCGCTGGAAGCCAAGCTCCAGCTCGATCGCTGGGCCTATCAGGCCGGCCTCCCCGAAAACGCGGTGCACGTCACCTCGCCGACGCTGGCCCAGGTCGACGCCAAGCTCGCCGCGGTCAGGGCCGGTGGCCCGGTCTCGGCGGTCCAGCCTCAGGGGTGGGCGACCCAACAATGGCTGCGCTTCCTCAATGGCCTGCCCCGCCAGCAGACCCCGGCACGGCTCAAGGAGCTCGACGAGACGCTGGGCCTGTCGGTCTCGACCAACGCCTATGTTCGCTCGGCCTGGGCCGAACTGGCGATTGCCAATCGCTACGAGCCGGCGCTGCCGGGAATCGAGGCCTTCGTCACCAGCGTCGGCCGCGGCCTGCTGATCCGGCCGATCTATGAGGGGTTGATGAAGCAGGGCGAATGGGGCCAGCCGATCGCCCGCCGCTTCTTCGACAAGGCCAGGGCGACCTATCACCCTGCCACTGCCGCCGCGGTCGAGAAGATCGTCACCGGCAAGTGAGAGCGCGGCGCCGGTTGTCCCGGCGCCGCGCCCTGGTTCAGAAGCGGAACTTGGCGTCGAGCACCGCGCGGTCGTCGCGGTACAGCGTCTCTCCGATCCGCCGCTCGACCCCCGCGCCGAGCTCGACCGGACCGTTCTGGAAGCGCAGGCCGCCGCGGATTTCGCCCCAGGCGGCGTTGCCATTGACCATCGGCAGCAGCAGCGCGGCGTCGGGCGCCGCGGCGAAGCGCACCACCATCGATCCGCGATCGCCCGCCAGCGATCGGACATAGTCGCCGGTCAGTTCCGGAACGATCGTCCAGCCGCCCAGCTTGGCCGAACCGGCGAACTGCATCCCCGCCCGCGCCTCGAGCGTCGAAGCGCTCAGCCGATCGATCCGCAGCGCCAGCTCGCCGCCGCTCTCGCGGAAGGGCGTATAGGCATAGGAGGAATAGCCGAGCGACGCGCGCGGCGTGAGGCTCAGCTGCGGCGCCACCCAAAGGTTCACGCCCGCCTCGGCCCGCGCCGCATAGCGATGGACATCGGCGCTGCCCGCCAGCCGGAACGCCGTCTCGCCGGTGGTCGCTTCGCGGCTCACACCGGTGCGGGTCTGCTCGGCCATGCCCAGGCCTGCGACGTAGAAGCCGCCACCCAGCCGGTGCGAGCCATAGATCGCCACCTGCGAGACCCGCGAATCCGCCACGCTGCGGTCGCCGGGCTGCGCCGTGCCTTCGGACAGGCCCATGGACGTGCCGAGCACCGTTCCCGGCGCCACTTCCATCTCCAGCCCCATGCCGATGTACCAGCTGCGCTGGCCATTGGTCTGGCCGGCTAGGCCATAGTTGCTGCGCCCGTTGGTGTAGCCGCCCGAGACGAAGCCCGACATAGTCTCCGGCAGCCCGCCGACGATCGACCCGCCCGGCAGCATCGCCCGCACCAGGCTGGATCGCGCCGCGGTCTGCCCACCATCGAGCGCGCTGAGCCCGACCAGCGCGTCCGGCGCGCCGACGATGCTCAGCCGCCCCGCCGTCCGGCCGGTGCCGAGCATCGACAGGCGATCGGTCACGGCATTGAGCATGATCGTCGACTGGCGCTCCTGCAGCGAGCGCGATTCGCCGAGGATGCTCGGGCTCAGGCTGCGCAGCGTCGAGGTCATCGCGGTGGGATCCATCAAGTCGAGCGGACCGTAGAGGCTCGAGAGCTGGGCGTAGTGGCCACCGCGCAGGGCATCGAGCCCCTTGGCGAAGGCACCCAGCAGATTGTCGAGCCCGCTCAGATAGTCGAAGATCGACCCGGCCTTGAGCGTCACCTTCACGTCGTTGGGATTATAGGTCAGCTCGGGCTTGAGCAGCCCCAACGTGCTGGCGACATTGGCGAAGCGTCCGGTGACGCCGCCCGTCGCGGTCAGGAAGGTGAAGGTCTGCCCATGGCGCGGCGCAACGGTGCCAAGCCCGCGATTGAACAGCACCGTGCCGCCCAAAGCCGCGATGCCGGTGTTGACGGCATCACCTTGCACGCGCAGCCTATCGTTCGAATTGGCGGTGAGATCGATGCTCAGCAAGGTCCCTGAAGACAGGATCAGGTCGCCGCGCACCGTCAAAGCGGCAATTCCGACCGAACCGGGAGCGACGATCGTCCTGCCAATCGTCAGATAGGTCGGGTCGAAGGTGCCCGATCCGGTGAGAATGCCCGACGCGATCAGCGCCTCGCCAGTCTTCAGCGTGCCGTTGAGGTTGGTCCAGCCCGACCATTGCGTGAAGTCGGTAAGCACGTTGAGCTCGCCATGGATATCCAGCTCATGGGCCCCGTCGATCGTAAGCTTGTCGATCGTAACCTTGCTGTTCAGCGTGGTCACGCCCGGCGCCGACAGCGTCACGTCGTAATAATGCGCCTTGATCCCTGCTGCCAGATCAGCGGTGACGTTGTTGGGCACGAAGTTGCGGGTGCCAGGGCCACCTGGAACGTAGATCGCAGTCCCGGATCCGACGGGTACCGGCGTCGCGGTGTCGTCATCGGCAAGGTCGGTGCAGTCGCTCAGGAAGCAGATCGACCCGAACTTCACCGTGTTGCCGCTCACGCCGAGGGCGGGCGTATCAGGTAGCCCGTTGACCAACTGGCCGTTCTTCACGACGGCGTAGTTCGGATCCATCGTCTGGACCCAGTGATTGGGATCGGTCCAGTCGCCGCTGCCCGCCCGATTGGTTGCGTAGACATAGCTGTTGTTGGCGATGATCGCGTCCCAGAACAGGAACAGCGGCTGGTAGAAGGCATGCGTTCCATAGGTCGCATATTTCTGGCCGGAGAAGAACCGCGACCCGCCCGAAAGTACGCCGACCACCACCGGCTTGTCGAAAGCCTGGTCGGCGATCAACGGACCGCCCGAATCGCCGCCACCGATCGTCCCTTCGCGCGGCAGTGCGCCGCCGTCGAACACGTCGAAATCATAGCTTCCCGTGGCGGGGTTGTAGGCCGCCTCACCCGCCGGATTGTCGAAGTCGAACATATAGAGGCTCTGCGGATTGGCCGCCGGCGCTGGTCCGAACAGCCAGTCGTCGCGGTCATCCAGCGACCCGAGCACCGACAGCATGTTCTCGGCCACGCGGCGGCGGAAATCGATCCCCGCCTCGCCCGTCGCAGCGGTACCGCGATTGCCATAGCCGGTGATCACTGCGTGCGTCTCTTCGGTCAGCGGCGAGAACAGCATCGTCCAGGTCGGGATATCGTTTGCCGGCGTGTCGAGCGTGGCCAGGGCGACATCGCCTTCGAGGAAGCCGAACGCGCTATCCGTCAGCGAACGCTGATCATACCAGACCTGTTCGACATTGTAGAGCGCGTTGGCGGTGTTGGTCGCGTGGCCGGAGAGCCAGCTGATCACCGCCGGGCGATTGTCCATCTTGAAACCGACGCTGATCGCGGTCCCGCCACTGGCCGCGCCATAGCTTTCCGCCGGCGCAGTGTTCACGCAATGCGCCGCGAAGATCACCGTCCGCGGATTGACCAGAGTCCCGGTACAAAGGCCGACAAAGCCGCCGCCCTCGTCGACGGTGACCTGGCCGACGCCGGTGATGTCGACGGGATCGAGCACGCCTGTCGGTGGCAACGCGTTGGGGCTGAGATCATTGCGGATCACGATAGCGGATTCGTTGACGACGCTCAGCGGCGCGCCTGCACCTTGTGCATGCGCTTCCTGCGACTGCGCCTGCGCATTTTGCGCGACGACGATCGCCGCGAGCGCAGCCGTTCCTTGCAGCACGCGCCGAAGCGCCGTGCGAGCCGGTATCGAAACCATGCAATGAACTCCCCTTTTCGGGAGCGACATGCCCTGCACGAGCCGCCGTCGCTCCCGTATCGGGATCGACGAACCTCGACCCGGGATCGGCAATCCCGGCGACTCGCGAAGTTGAGCGTAACAGCAATTGGGCAGATGCATACCCCTGCCGTCGAGCTCTACTCTGCGACCGCGAAATTACCTTAGATTGACTTAGGTTTTACCTGCGGACAGCCGCCAGCCCAGCCAGAGCCATCCCGCGATCAATGCCACACCACCGATCGGAGTGACGGCACCCAGCCAGCGGGGCGCTCCCAGCGCCATCAGATAGAGGCTGCCCGCAAACACGGCCCCACCCAGCACGAAGCACCAGGCCGGCCCCTTCGCCGCGCGCTGCACCGCGACCAGCGCCGCGACGGCATGGACCAGTTGATAGTGGCCGCCGGTCTTGAGCCAATCGGCGGCCTCGCCGCTTGCGCCATGCGCCGCGAAAGCGCCCGCCGCCACGGCCACCGCACCCGAAAGCGCCGCGAGTATCGCCACCAGCCTCATCGCCACCATCCCCATTCCCCGAGCCGCGTCGGCGCGGCGTCAGTGACCATCGCTACGCCGACGACCAGCGCGGCAATACTGATCGTGAGCACCGCCCCTGCCAGCATATCCTTCGCAACCTTCACCGACGGGTGGAGGCCCGGATGGAGCAGGTCGATCCCCGCTTCGAGCGCTGAATTAACCAGCTCGAGCGCCAGCACCAGCGCCACCGTGACGGCGACCAAGCCCCACCAGACCGGGGCCGGACGCAGCACCACCAGCGCGACGAGCGCCAGCGCTGCGGTGCGCGTCTGGGTCCGGAAGCTTTTCTCGCGACGCCAGCCGGTGCGCAGCCCTTCGGCCGCGAATCCCAGCCTTTCGCGCAACGGACGGTTCTTCATCCCTTTTCCAGATCGACGACCGCAGCGGCAGCCTGTCCCGCCTGGCTGAACATCGAATCCCGCGCGGCATAGATGTCGCCCGTCTCGCGCTGGAGCTTCAGCCGTTCGAAGTCGCGGCGGCGATATTCCGCCTCGGTCTTGTCGACTTCCTGGATATCGACGCCGACGGCCCCCATCGCGCGCCGTGCCATCACGATGGCGCTTTCCAGCACTTCGCGCACTGCCCCGGCGATCGGCGCCCCCTTCATCTTAATGATCGAGCGCCGGTCATAAGCACGCACGAAGATCGTCGCCTTTGGGAAAGCGTGGTGAATCCCCTCCAGCTTCTCGGTGTCGAGCCCGTCGCCGTCCTGGCAGAACAACAGCAGCTCGGCATCGGCGGCGCCGGCCTGGCGCAGGATGTCCGTGCGCGTGCCGTCGCCATAATAGACCTTCATCCCGAAGCTGCCGGCGGTTTCGATCATCTCGACATCGGTGTCGACGATCGTCACCGGGATGTCCTGGCCGATCAGCATCTGCGCCACCGTCTGGCCGAACCTGCCATAACCGACGACCACGGCGTTGGCGCCCTCCTCTTGCGGGCCTGCGAGCCCCTCCGCGCTCGGCTCGGGCTCGGCGCGGAGTCGCTTGGTTGCCATCATCAGGAACGGCGTCGTCGCCATCGACAGGGTGATGATCGCGCCGAACACGCTCGCCGCCTGATTCTCGATCAGATAAGCGTGCTGGGCTTGGGCGAACAGCACGAAGCCGAATTCGCCGCCCTGGCTGAGCAACACGCCCAGCGCGAACGCCTGACGCCGCTTCATCCCGAACAGCAGCCCCAGCCCCATGATCAACACGGTCTTGGTCGCGATCAGCGCCAGCGCCATGCCCGCGACGAAGAAGGGCCGCTCGGCAATGGCGTGCAGGTTGAGCGTCATGCCCACTGCCAAGAAGAACAGCCCGAGCAGGATCGCGCGGAACGGCTCGACATCGGCTTCCAGCTCGTGGCGATAGGGCGAATCCGCCAGCATCACGCCGGCGATGAACGCCCCCAGGGCCGCCGACAGCCCGAGCATCTCCATGATCGCGGCGCTGGCGATCACTGCGAACAGGCCGGCAAAGACAAACATCTCGCGTTCGCCGAGATTGCCGATCAGGCGGAAAAGCGGGCGCAGCAGGAAGCGCCCGGCAAGGACGAGCCCGATGATCGCCGCGACGGTGTAAACCGCCAGCAGCCAGCCGGGAGGGCCAAGCTGGTCGGCGGGGTTGCGCGACATCGCAGTGACGATGGTGATCAGCGGGACGATCGACAGATCCTGGAACAGCAGGATCGCAAAGGCACGCTCGCCGAGGTCGGTGCGCAGCCGACCGGCGGACTGGAGCAAAGGCAGCACCTGGGCAGTCGAGGACAGCGCCAGCGGCAGGCCGAGCGCGAGCGCCGCGCCGAGCGAGAAATGCGTGGCGTAGACGATACCGGAGATCGCGAGCCCGCAGATCGTCACCTGGAGCAGGCCGAGCCCGAAGATGCTCTGGCGCATCCGCCACAGCCGGCTGGGCGAAAGTTCGAGCCCGACCAGGAACAGCAGGAGCGCGATGCCGAGCTCGGCAATGCCCATCTTGCTTTCGGCATCTCCGACCAGCCCGAGCACCTGTGGCCCGACTACCGCACCGGCGACGAGGAACCCCAGCGTCGCGCCAAGACCCAGACGGCGGAAGATCAGCACGAAAACCAGGGCGAAGCCGAGCAGCGGCGCCCCGTCGCGCAGCAGCGAGATGCCGGCATGGTCCTCCATCAGCGCGCCTCCCTGGCCAGCGCTGCGGCTTCGGCTGCGGCCTCAAAGGCAAGGCGGATCGAGGCGTGGCGGCCGCGGTGCTCGAGAGCGGGCGTGAACAGCTCCAACCCCGGCCAATCTGGCGGTCCGTCGCCTTCGCCGGCAAGCCAGGCGGTGAGCGCGTCGCGCGCCGCGGCGAGCTCCTCCACGCTGCGTCCGACGACATGGGCACCCATCAGCGATGCCGAGGCCTGGCCGAGCGCGCAGGCCCGGACCAGCATCCCCACTGCGCTGACCCGGCCATCGGCATCGAGATTGAGGTCGACGGTCACCCGGCTGCCGCAGACTGGCGAGCGCTTCTCGACGCTCGCCATCGGCGCGGCGAGCCGATCGTGATACGGGATCTCGGCGGCCAAGCGGAGGATCTGGGTGTTGTAGAGCGGCGCGTTCATCCCCTCCGACTTAGGCGACGCGCCCGCCGAGCGCGACCCCCCAATCGGGCAATCAGCGGCTAGTATTGCCCTTGGCGGCGTGATCGTCGCCGAACACCGGTTCGCCATGCCGGCGGCGGTCGACGAAATCGGCGATCGTCGCGCTTGACGCATCGAGCAGCGGATAGGTGGTCGAGCTGGTGATCCATTTCGGCCGCTGCGCAGGGCCGCCGCCGACGGTGTCGAACACCAGCACGACGAGCAGGAAGGCGACGCTGCTTAGCACGAGGCCCTTCAACGCGCCGAAGCCGAGCCCGAGCACCCGATCGACCGGGCCGAGGAAACTGTCGCGCATACGCCCGCCGACGGCGCGGGCGACCATGCGGCCGCCGAAATAGGTAAGCCCCGCAACGATCGCGAAGGCGAGAACCGCGCCGCCCTGTGCGGTGCCGACCCAGCCGGCAAGCAGTGCAGCCAGCGGATTATGGAACAGCTTCAGCGCCATCACGACGAGCAGCCAGGCGAGCAGCGCCAGCACTTCGGTGACGAAACCGCGGATGAAACCCAGCACCGCCGCGCCGCCGATCACCAGCAGCACGATGATATCCAGCCCAGTCAAACTCATGAAACGCGTCCCTCCCAGGGGGTCGCTATAGCGGAGACGCGCGGCAGAGCGGAAGCTGCCGCGCGCACCTTCAGAATATTATCGCTGCTGGGTGATCCGCAACGCCCAGCGATCATAGCCGAGCGCCTCGACACGCTTGAACAGCGCCTCGACAACGGCGCGCGAAGGCTTGGGCTCTCGGTGGAGCACCCAGAGATAGCGGCCGCTGGGCTCGCCGACGATCGACCAGTCATAGTCGTCGCCATGGTCGAGCACCCAATAATCGCCGGTGTAGAGCGGACCGAAGAAGGCGACCTTGAGCTTGGCATTGGTCGCTTCGTCGACGACGATCGCATGGCCTTCGACGAAGCTGTATTTATGGTCGTGCGAACCGGCATTATCGACAAGAATCCGGCCGTCTGGCTCGAGCGTATATTCGGCGGTGACCGAATTGAGGCCCTTCTGAAAGCGGTTCTCATGGCGCGCCAGCTCGAACCATTTGCCGAGATAGCGGGCCAGCTCGACCGGCTTGGCAGGCTCGGGCACCTTGGGATTGATCACCGGCGGCCGCGTGGCGCGCGAATAAAGGAAGATGCCGCCCAGGGCAGCAGCGGCGACACCGGTGGCGATCTTGAGGGCGGTTGTTTGCTTCATGGCGCCACTTTGCGATGCGGGGCGGCGAAATGGTAGCCCCTTGCTTGGTCGCAACGGGCGGTTCGCGGTTTTTTCGGCTCGGAAAGTCTCAAAGGTCACAGTTACGGGGCCGTGGCGGCGCGCCGGACGGGGATGCTAGGTTGACAAAGTTGACACTAAACGCCGGTTTCCGCCAGGCTGTCATTTTACCAAACCGTTGCTTTATAATGATTTTACGAAGGACAGCGTGACGCAACGCGCCACTGACGCGCCACTGACGCGACACCTACGCCCCTGGTTCGCGGCACGCAGGCGCCATCACCGCGCCAGCGCTTCGCCATCGGCGCGCCTGGCACGCGCCTTGCCGCTGACTCGGCGTCTTGGGAGATCAATTCGACGGCATCAAAGAGCGGCGACGGGTCGCGCAGCAAATGACGGGTCGCGCAGCAAATATGGTGCGCCTGTCACGATGTTCAATGTTTGTTCTGATGAGTCGGCATTGAGCCGGTCAGCGCGCCTGCGGCCACCACAGCGAGTTCAGGCTGGCAGTTCGGGGTGCATGCCCGCGCCTCAACCGATCGCGCGATGCACCAGCGCGCCGCAATCGGCATCGGTAGCCGCCGGACCATTATTACCGCTGATCGCGCGGCCGATCGCCTTGAAGACGTTACCGACCGACTTGGTCTCTTTGGGAACGACGATCTGCGGCGCACTGATCGTGCCGCTGGCAGTGACGGTGCCGGGCAGGCGTAGCGTGGTCTTGCCCTTGGGCGCGCCGGTGAGAGTGATCGCCAGCCGCTCGTCGGGGAAGCCGATGCTGCCGTTGCCGCGGCTCTGGCTGATGCTGGTGTCGATCAGCAGCGGATCGATCGTGCCGCGGCCGCCGCGCATATCGAGCCGAAGCACGGCGCAGCGCAGCCCCGCCGCGCCCTTATCGCCGCCGAACAGGCCGCGGCCGAGATCGAAGCCCATCATCGCCGCAAGCTTCGCGGGCAGCGCGCCGGATCGCGCGGCGAGGCCGATCGCGCCATCCGAGCGGCCGACTGCCTCGCGGATCGTGTCGCCGGTGCCGGCGAGGCGGATGCGGGCATCGAGCCGGCCGTCGATCTCACTGCCGCCGAACAGGGCGGCGATGCTGCTGTCGGCCATGTCGAGCGCGAAGGTGACCTTGGGCTTAGGTTGGCCGGCGCGCTGATCGACGGTGATCTTGCCGGTGACGACGCCGCGGGCGAGCGTGACGCGAAGCCGGTCGAGGGTGAGGATGCGATCCTCGAGATTGAGCACGCCGCTGATCGCCTTGACCGACCCGCCGGCATCGACCAGCGAATCGATGCGCACGGCGATGCGGCCGTCGGTCTTGTCGATCTTGCGGATGTTGATCCGGGTGTTGGGCACCACGCGCGCGCCGATCGCCTGCTGGAGCGCGCGCTGCTTGGCCAAGCCCGTGTCATCGGCAAGATCGTTGAAGCGCAGCCGGCTGAAATGCGCTTCGCCATCGAGCTTGGTGCGGCCGTCGACCTTGCGCGCCGTCACGCGGCCGGTGAGCGCGCTGACTCCGATCGTGCCGCGCAGCCCCTCGACGAACCAGGTGTCATCGCTGTGCCGGACCTGCGCGGCGAGTTTGACCGGCTGGGTGCCGAACAGCCCGGCCTCGATGATCCGGTCGATCCGCTTGAGATCGTCGCCGCGCGCGGTCATCGTCAGATCCATCGCGTCGGTGCGCAGCGGCCCGGCCATGCTGCCCTGGGCGTGGATGCCGAGCGCGGGGCCGTCGATCGTCGCGTCGAAGCGCCAGGGCTGGCCGGCGACCATCGGCGCGCCGGTGGCGGCGAGCGTGACCGGGGCGCCGTCGACGCTGCCGCTGCCCTTGGCGACGAGGCCGGTGGTGGGATCGATCGTCACCGCCAAGGTGAATTGGCGGCGCTGGACCGCGTCGCGATAGCGGATCTCGGCGTCGCGCACCTGCGCCACGCTGATCCCGGAACCGCCGCCCTTGCCGCCCGGCTTGCGCGCCTGTCGCCAATTCTCGCGGCGCTGGGCATCGCGGACGAGATCGAGCCGAACGCCCTCCGCGCTCAGCACATCGGCATCGAACTTGCCGAGCAACAGCGACCAGCTCCGCAGCTTGAGCCGGACGGTGCGGACCGCGATCATGTCGCCCTGCCCCGCCCAGGCTGGCTGCGCGACATGGACGTCGCGCACGCGGATCACGGGGGTGAAGGAAAACACGCTCTCGCGCTCGAGCGCCCCGATCCGCACCGGCGTGTCGAACTGGCCGGCGAGCGACCGCTCGGCCGTGCCGCGGAACCAGCCGACCGGGAAGGTCGCGAGCAGGAGGACGAGCAGCGCGACGACGGCGGCCGCCGCGATGATGACAATACGGACGCGGCGCGACATGGCTGGGGGACGAGCGAAACCGGCGAAGGTTCCCGCCCTCAGCCGCGGGGTGCGTGCAGATCCGTATCCTCTAGCGGCCGAGCAGATGGTCGACGAAATCGCCCAGCGTCTTGAACCCGGCGAGTTCGAGGCCGGCGGTGTCGGCCTGGGCGGCGGGGGCGAGCGCGCGGCCAAAACCGAGCTTGGCGGCCTCGCGGCAGCGCAGGCTGCCATGCGCGACCGGGCGGACCTCGCCCGACAGCGCGACTTCGCCGAACGCGATCGCATCGGCCGGCACCGGGCGCTCGGCCAGCGCCGAGACCAGCGCAGCGGCAACGGCGAGATCGGCGGCGGGATCCTGGACGCGGTACCCGCCCGAGACGTTGAGATAGACTTCGCACGCCGAGAAGCTGAGCCCGCAGCGCGCCTCGAGCACCGCGAGGATCATCGCGAGGCGGCCGCTGTCCCACCCGACCACCGCTCGGCGCGGAGTGGCGCCGCTCGCCAGCCGGACGGTGAGCGCCTGGATCTCGACAAGTACGGGGCGCGTGCCCTCGAGCGCGGGAAAAACGATCGTGCCGGTGACGCTCTCATCGCGGTGGGTCAGGAACAGCGACGAGGGATTGCCGATCTCGCTCAGCCCCTCGGCCTGCATCGCGAAGACGCCGATCTCGTCGGTGCCGCCGAAGCGGTTCTTGACCGCGCGCAGGATGCGATATTGGTGGCTGCGCTCGCCTTCGAAGGCGAGCACGGTATCGACCATATGCTCAAGCACGCGCGGCCCGGCGATGCTGCCGTCCTTGGTGACATGACCGACGAGCACCACCGCGGTGCCGCGCTCCTTGGCGAAGCGGATCAACTCGCCGGCGCTGGCGCGGACCTGGCTGACGGTGCCCGGCGCGCCTTCGATCAGGTCCGAATGCATCGTCTGGATCGAATCGATGATCAGCAGCGCCGGCGGCGCGCCGATGCTCAGCGTCGTCAGGATATCGCGCACCGACGTCGCCGCGGCGAGCTGGACCGGAGCATTGCCGAGGCCGAGACGGCGCGCGCGCAAGCGGACCTGGTCGGCAGCCTCTTCGCCCGAGACATAGGCGACGCTGAGCCCGCGCAGCGCGATCTTCGCCGCCGCCTGGAGCAACAGGGTCGACTTGCCGATGCCGGGATCGCCGCCGATCAGCGTGGCCGAACCCTCGACAAAGCCGCCGCCCAGCGCGCGATCGAGCTCGGCGATGCCGGTGGTGGTGCGATCGGGCAGCGCAATATCGGTGTCGAGCGCAGTGAGCTGGATCGCGCGGCCGCCCGACTGAAGATTGTGCTTGGCCTGGAACGGCGTGACGACGCCGCCGGCATCCTCGACCAGCGTATTCCAGTCGCCGCAATCGGTGCACTGGCCCTGCCATTTCGACGCGAGCGAGCCGCACGCCTGGCAGACATATCGTTTCTGGAGCTTCGCCATGGCACCCTAGTAGCAAGGCAGGAACAGAAAGTGAACTCCTCCGCGGCCTCCGGTATCTTCCTATAAAGGAAGTTCTTTTCCCGATGTTCGGGAAAATGGTGGAGTGAAGATGCGGCGTATCGGTCTCGTTCTGGCTTTTGCGTTGCTTGCGGCGTCGCCCGCGCGCGCGCAAGCGCCGAGGGCGGCCGAGGCGCATCTTGGCGCCGCCAAGGACGCGATGTTCGGCAATCCCGCCACGGCGCTCGATGAGGCCCGCGCCGCCGAAAAGATCGCCGCCGCCGCTTCGGGTGACGCGGCCGACCAGACCGTGGCGACGGCGCAATGGCTCGAGGGCGAGGCGCTGTCGCGCCTCAACCGCGACGCCGAGGCCGAGCCGATCGTCGCGCGCGCGCTGGACGCGGTCAAACGGCGCTGGCCGGGCACCAAGCTGCACGCCGACCTGCTGATGACCTGGGGCGGCGTCCAGCAGAACAGCAATCACGCCGCCGCCGCGCTGGCGGCCTATCAGCAGGCGCACAACCTCTTCCGCGACATCCACCAGGAGCGCAGCCAGGCGATCGCGCTGGTGATGATCGCCGGCCTCTACAACGATGCCAAGGATAATGCCTCGGCGCTGCGCTATTACGGCAATGCCATCGACGTCTATCGCGGCGACCGCAACCTGCTGATGTCGATCTACAACAATCGCGGCAACGTGCTGCTCGACACGGACCGGCCGGCGGAAGCTGCCCGCGAATATGGCCATGCGCTGGACATCGCGCGCGCGATGAAGTCGCCACGGCTGATCGTTCCGGTGCTCAACAACCTGGCGCGGACCGACCTTTTGCAGGGCAAGCTGAACTCGGCCGAGGCCCGGATCCGCGAGAGCTTTGCACTGGTGCGCGGTGAGGACGCCGAGGACCTGGCGAGCAATCTCTACGCGGTCTCCGCCCGGATCGCGCTCAAGCGCGGCCAAATCGATCAGGCCAGCGCCGCGATCGACCGCGCCTTTGCCGGTGGGGCGACGCAGGACTCGTCTCGCTGGCGCGAGGCGCATCAGATTGCCTATGAAATCTATTCGCGCACAGGCCGGCTGGCCGACGCGCTCACCCATCTCGCCGCGATGAAGCGGATCGACGACGATGCGACCCAGCTCGCCGCCGACACCAACACCGCGTTGCTGGCGGCACGGTTCGACGCAAGCAACCAGCAGCTCAGGATCGAGAAGTTCAAGACCGACGAAGCCGTCCACCGAGCGGCTTACGAACATGAGCGCGCCCTATTCCAGATGCTGCTGTTCGGCGGCGTGCTGTTCGTCGTGATCGCGGGCGCCGGGCTGCTCGGCTTCGGCACGCTGCAGATCCACCGCAGTCGCGCACAGGTTCGCGCCGCCAATGGCGAACTCGCCGCAAGCAACGTCGCGCTGGGCAAGGCACTCAGGGCCAAGTCCGAATTCCTCGCCACGACCAGCCATGAATTCCGCACTCCGCTCAACGGCATCCTCGGCATGACCCAGGTGCTGCTTGCCGATCCCGAAGTACCCGAGCGCGCGCGGGACCGCGTGGCCCTGCTGCAGGACGCCGGCAAGGCGATGCAGACCCTGGTCGAGGACGTGCTCGACATCGCGATGCTCGACAGCGGCAGGGTTGCGCTCGCCAGCGCACCGCTGGACCTGCGCGGGGCGATCGCCAGCATCGCGGCGCATTGGCGCACCGAGGCCGAAGCGCGCGATCTCGGCTTCGCAATGGACCTGTCGGATTGCCCCGGAATTGTCGAAGGCGATGCGCGCCGGATCAGCCAGGTCTTGACCCAGCTTCTCTCGAACGCGGTCAAGTTCACGCATGACGGCGGCGTCGCGCTCACGGTGCGCCGGATCGGCGGCGACCAGCCCGCGGCAGAAATCATCGTCGCCGACACCGGCATCGGCATTCCTGCCGACCAGCACGGGCTGATCTTCGACAAGTTCCACCAAGTCGATGGCGGCACCACGCGCCACTATGGCGGCGTCGGCGTCGGGCTGGCGGTTGCGCGCAACCTTGCCCACGCCATGGGCGGATCGATCAGCGTGGAGAGCGCGCCCGGTGCTGGCGCCACCTTCCGCTTCCTGCTGCCGGTGCGCGAGGCCGCGGCGCCGGGCAGTCCCGCCAACCGCCCGCGGATGACCGACGCGACGCTGCTGCTCGTCGAGCCCAACCGGCTGGCCCAGGGTGTGACCATGCACGGCCTCAAGCACGCGGTCGGCGCCGTCGAACCGGTCGCCAGCATCGAGGCGGCGCAGGCACGGCTCGCCCAGGGCGGCATCCACTTGCTGCTGGTCCACGCCGAGGCGGTCGCCGACCCAGCCACGCTGGAGGCACTGATCGAAGCCGCAGGCCATGCGGGCGCCACCAGCATCGCGCTGTTCGCACCCGATGGCAGGTTCGACGGCGAAAGCCTTGCGGCGATGGGCGTGACGCTGGCGCTCGCCAAGCCGGTCGCACTTCCCGCGCTCGCCGCAGGCATCCAGTCGCTCGAAGACGGGGCCGCCGCACTGGCGGCGTGAACGCCCGCAGGTTGCTCCCCCTGCCCCACCCGGCTAAGCGCGGGCGCCATGCAGCCCTCTGACCTCCGGATCGCCCTGTTCAGCGGCAATTACAACTATGTCCGCGACGGCGCGAACCAGGCGCTCAACAAGCTGGTCGGGCATCTGCTGGCGCAAGGCGCGACCGTGCGCGTCTATTCGCCGACGACCGACACCCCCGCCTTTGCTCCCACCGGCGATCTGGTCAGCGTTCCGGCACTCGCCGTTCCCGGCGGCCGCGGCGAATATAAGTTCGCCTGGCGTTTGCCCACCGACACGCGCCGCGACCTCGCGGCGTTCCGCCCCAACATCGTCCATGTCTCGGCGCCCGAAATCCTGGGCCACCGTGCGATCGCCTGGGCGAAGCGCCACGGCATCGCGACCTTCGCCTCGCTCCACACGCGGTTCGAGACCTATCCGCGCTATTACCGGCTCGGCTTTCTCGAGCCGCTGGTGATCCGCACGCTCACGCGCTTCTACAACAGCGTCGAGCAGGTGGTGACGCCAGGCAAGTCGATGGCCGACGTGCTGCGCGAATGGGGCGTGACCACGCCGATCGGCACTTGGTCGCGCGGCGTCGATCACCAGCGCTTCAATCCGGACCGCCGCAGCCTCGAATGGCGGCGCTCGCTCGGCATCGCCGACGACGAGTTCGCGATCGGTTTTCTCGGCCGGCTGGTGCTGGAAAAGGGGCTCGACATCTTTGCCGATGTCTGTGGCGCGCTGCGCAGCCAGGGCGTGCCGCACCGCGTATTGGTGATCGGCGACGGCCCGGCGCGCGACTGGTTCGCCGAGCGCGTGCCCGATGCGGCGTTCGCCGGCTTCCAGAGGGGCGACGATCTCGGCCGCGCGGTCGCCTCGATGGACGTGCTGTTCAATCCCTCGGTTACCGAGACGTTCGGCAATGTGACGCTGGAGGCGATGGCCTCCGGCGTGCCGGTGGTGGCGGCGCGCGCGACCGGCGCGATCGACTTGATCGAGGACGGCGTGAACGGCTTCCTTGTGCCTCCGCGCGACGTCGATGCCTATGCCGGCGCGATCGCCAAGCTGGTTCGCGATCCCGCGCTGCACCGCGCGCAGGCCGCAGCCGGGCACCGCATCGCGCAAGCCTATGAATGGGGCGCGATCAATCAGGCAGTGCTCGACGCCTATCTCGACTTGCTCGATCGTCGAGGCTGAACGCGGCGCGCCCGCGCTTCGAACGACCAAACGCCCGTCGCCAACGACCAAATGCGTGAGGCCGGCGTAGGTCTCCACCATTTGGTGGATGCGTGTATCGCCGCCCGCTGGCTAATGTTTCCGAAATAACAAGCAAGTCGGGCCGCTCCGCCGCGTGAGATTTTCGCCTTCCCGCGAGATCTCATTAGCAAGAATTATTTATATTTCGGAGAGTCCCATGGCACTCGAACTGGGCGATCATGTCTGGTATTGGAATGGCAACATATCCACCGACAAGAATATCCCCCGCGCTCAATGGTTTCCTGGCTCCAATCCCGGCGACCCGAACGACTATCTCGGCAATGGCGTGAACATCTATTATTACGTCATTTATCCCAACGAAATCGCCCGCGGGCGCCCGCACTTGCGAAGCGGGCCGGGTAGCTTCGCCTGGCTCAACAACAATCCGGGAAACCTCACCGGCGTGCCCGGCGGGGCGGATTACGGGCAATATCCCGGCAAGTTCAGCTGGCACAATTTCCTGATCTTCCCGACCTGGGAAGACGGCTTTGCCGCAATCGGCAAGTTCCTGCGCGGCCCGGCCTATGCCAGCCTGTCGATCCTGCAGGCATTTTCGAAATACGCGCCTGCCGGCGACGGCGGTAACGATCCGGCGCTCTATGCCAGTTCGGTAGCCGAGGCGCTGGGCGTGCCGGATTCGACGATCATGAGCGACCTCGATGACGAGCAGATGCTGGTGATGCAGAACAAGATCCAGGAAATCGAAGGCGCAAATCCCGGCGAGAGCCTGGCCTGGGATTCGCCGGAGATCCCGCCCGAGATCGCCGAACAACTCCCGGCCTGATCGATGCGAGCGGTGAGGCAACTGCTTCGCCGCCCGCCCGTGCTTCCCGATATCAGGGGATATTCCATGTCGAAACTCGAAGACTATTTGAACAGCAGCGAGGGCCGCGCCCGCGCCGCAGCCGCCACTGCTGCCGCCTATGCGCAGTTCGGCGCGTATCTGGAGAAGCAGCTCGCCGTCGACGCCGTCGACCCGTCGGCCATCCAGGCCCAGCTCGCCTGGTTCGCGGCCGCCGGACCGACGCTCAAGAACGAGCTGCCTGTGGACTCGCCCGTCCTGCGCCAACCCGCGCTGCTGACGATGAACTGGCGGTTCGAGGACGAGCGGGCGGTGAACGCGCCGCTCGATCTCGATCTGCCCGGATTGCGCAAGACCATCGATACGCTGGAGCCGGTGCGCGGCGACGTGATCCGCATGCTCGACGCGTTCGGCGAGCCGATCGTGGACGAGGGGTTCGAAAATCCGAGGCCGGGCGGCGGCGGGCGCAGCTTCGGGTCGTTCCCGTCCAGCTTCCGGGACGATGCCGCCGGATTTGCCAGCTCGCGCATCCGCGGCATGTGCGACAATGAAGTGCGCAACGCCAATCTCAGCGGCACGTCCGGGCCGGACGCGGATTTCGGCTATTTCGACAGCGTGCTGACCGGGCTGTTCATGTCCGCCGCTGCCGCCGCATTGGGCCCGCTGGGTCCGGTCGTCACCGGGCTCGGGCTGTTACTGGTGCCCCGCCTGCTCAATGCGATTTCGCGGTCGATCGATACCTACAGGCACGACGATGTCCGGCGGTGGTAGGCGCGCGCCTCTGCCTATGCGTTACTGCCCACGTGCCGATGCGGCGGTCAGCGCGCGTTTGAGATCGGGGTAGATCAGGTCGTTGCCGAGGCCGCTCGGATGGTCGCCGTCGAGGAATAGCGGGCGTCCACGGTCAAGCGCGGCACAAGTTTCGGCGGGGCAGAATAGCGGCAAGGGATCCCAGATCGTCACCGCTTTCTGCTCCGCCGCGATCGCCTGCATCGCGTCTAGCGCGTGATGGCGGCGCATGAGCATGGCGCTGCGCGCGATCGTCAGCCCCTGGCAGATCGGGTTGTGCGCGTTGAACCAGTCGGCGCAGCGGAAGGTGGGGCTCGGGAAGATCGGCTTGGGCGCTTCGAGCACCACGCGGGCGCCGTCCGAGGCGAGCCGCGCGATCAGGGCGCGCGCCTCGTCGAGCGTTTCCGGCGCGACGCTGTCGTCATGCGGGCCGATCAGGTCGCGGTCGTTGTCGAACTGGTTGGCGATGCGCGTGACGCGCAGGCCGGGCAGGAAGACGACGTCGCCGGGCTTCGAGCGCGAAACGATGTCCTGCGCGACGCCTTCGTACCAGGCAGTGCAGCGCGGGCGCGCGGCATGGCTCTGGATGAGTTTGAGATAGGGGCAACCGGCGCGGAAATAGAGCCGCACGCTGGCGCCGGTATCGGCGACGAGCTGGCGCAGCGCGGGCGTGTAGGCGAGCGCATGCGAATCGCCGGGGACGAAGACCTGGAACCGCACCGGGCAGGTCCGCGGGGTCCATTGCTGGACGCGATCGGGCATCGGCCCGCCGGTGACGCCGCAATGGTCGCGCGCCGGATCGACCGGGCGGGCCGGATCGGCATACCAGGCGAGCCGATCGCGCGTGACGCTCAACGTGATGCGATCGTGCGCGGCGATCAGCCCCTGGCCGAGCAGCGCCGCGATGACGGTCGCAGCGAGCACGGCGGCGACCACGCGCCCCGGCCGCTTCTGCCGGATCGCGGGATTGGCGCGCAGCGGACGCTCGATCCAGCGATAGGAGGCCATCGCCAGCGCCACGGCTAGGGCAAGCGCGGCGGCACGCAGCGGCACGGTGTGGAGCCCGCAGGTCCAGCGGAACAGCACGAACACCGGCCAGTGCCACAGATACAGCGAATAGGAGCGCAGGCCGAGCCACAGCATCGGCCGGGCGGCCAGCCCGCGCGGGCCGCCGCCGGCGACGATCGCCATGATCAGCGCGATGGTGCCGAGGACGGGGAGCAGCGCGAATGGGAAGGGAAACAGCGCGCCTTCCGGCAGCGCGAAGCCGATCGCGATCAGCAGCAGTCCCGCCGGCACGAGCGCGCGCTGCCGCGTCGCCCAGGGCTTCCAGCGGTCGCGGGTGAGGCACAGCAGCATGCCGGCACCCAGTTCCCAGAAGCGGGCGAAGACGAGATAGAAGGCGAACTTCGCCGCGACGAACTGGAGAACGGCGCAAAGCGGCAGCGACAAGACCGACAGGATCGCGATCCAGCGCACTGCGCGCGGGCCGCTGTGCAGCCGCTGGTGCCACCAGACGAGCAGCGGGAAGAACAGATAGAATTGCTCCTCTACCCCCAGCGACCAGCTATGGGTGAAGGGATTGTAGAGCGCCTGGGGGCCGAAATAGCTGTCGGTATCGGTCGCCAGCACGATATTGCTGAGGCCGAAAAAGGCGAAGCGCGCGACCTGCGAAAGGCTGCCGCTCAGCCAGGCGTCGGGGATGAAGAGCTGTGCCGCGAGCAGCGTTGCGAGCAGCATCGCCAGCAGCGCGGGCATGATCCGCATCAATCTGCGCGCATAGAAGAAGCGCGCGAGTGCGCCGATGCTGGCAAAGTCGCGGCCGACGATCGAGCCGGTCACGACGAAGCCGGAGATCACGAAGAAGATATCGACGCCGGTCAAACCGCCGGGAAGCAGTTGCGGCCATAGATGGAACAACACTACCGATGCGACAGCGATCGCGCGCAGTCCATCGATGCCGGCGATATAGCCGAGCCCGGTCTTCTGGTGGTCCGTCACGTCTTCCCCGTGCGCTTTTTGCGCTTTGTGCTTTTGCCGCTGCGCGCTTCGCTAGGGCTGCGCGCGCCTGGCTGCAAGCGCGGGGAAGCAGGCCGGCGCTATTTCCAATCGTAGGTCAGTTCGCCCTCGCGGAACGCGAAGCGATCGAGATGGCGGGCAACGGCGCCCTTGAGCCCGTCGAGCTGCTCTTCCGAAGACGCGTCGATGCGGATGTCGAGCCCGGTCTCGGCGACGTTGAACGTCACCACCGCATCGCCGGGATGATCGGCGCCGCGGGCATCCCGCGGGAAGATCACCGTGCCGTTCTCGGGGGTGAACTCGACCTGGAGATTATGCTGCCAATGCTTGCAGAGCTGCTGGAGGTAGCGGCTGGCATGGTCGGTCGGCACCAGCGCCTCGGCGGAAATAGTGGTCATCGTCATACTCGTCTCCTTGGGCGGCGGCACGATCCCGTACCGCCGCCGCAATAGTTCGATCCGCGGCATTCAGAGCCGTTCGATCTTCCGCGCCGCTTCGTCGAGGATCGCCGCGACGTCGTGCAGCGTCTCGGCTTCAACGCCCTCGGCGTGCAACCGGTCCTGCAACACGGCGCGAAGATTGCCCATCGCACGGCGAATCGGGCCGCCCGAATGGCGCGACTGCGCCTCGCCCAGCTGGGCCAGCCGGGCGAACAGCGCCTCGACCAATTCGGCATTTTCGGCGAGATGCGCGGTGCCGGCCGCGGTCACCGCGAACTGCTTCTTGGCGCCCTCGCTCTTCTGCTCTTCGATGAGTTCCATATCATCGAGCAGGGTCAGCGTCGGATAGACTACGCCGGGGCTCGGCGCATAGGCGCCGCCCGAGCGCTCCTCGATCTCGCGGATCAGGTCATAGCCGTGGCGCGGCTGCTCGGCGATGAGCTTGAGCAGAAGGAGCCGAAGCTCGCTGCCGTCGAACATCCGGCGACGCCCGCCGCGGCCGCGGCCACCTTCGGGGCTTCCGCCACCGACGCGCCACTCCACTTCGAACGGCCCCCAGCGGCGCGATCCGCCATGGCGACCGGCATGCCGGCCACCGCAACCCTGTTCGCCACCCTCACCGCGTCCGCGGACAAAATGATGAAATCGCATTTCGTTACTCCATATAAGAATCATGATGGCTCTAAGATATATCTTGAAAGAATTTGTGCAAGCCCCCTGCCCGCATGGTCGTCAAACTTTCTTCTTGGGCGTCCAGACCCTATCTTGGCGGTGATGGCCGATCTTTTTGCCCCCACCGAACAACCCCCGCTTTCCGACGAGACGCCCGCGGAGGGTCCGCTCGCCGATCGGCTGCGCCCGCGCCAGCTCGACCAGGTCGTCGGCCAGGAGCATCTGACCGGTCCCGAAGGCGCGATCGGGCGGATGGTCGCGGCGGGGAAGCTCTCGTCGATCATCCTGTGGGGGCCGCCGGGGACCGGCAAGACGACGATCGCGCGGCTGCTCGCCGATGCGGTGGGCTTGCGCTTCGTCGCGATCAGCGCGGTGTTTTCGGGCGTGGCGGACCTGAAAAAGGTGTTCGCCGAGGCAAAGGAATATGCCCGGCTGGGGCGCAAGACGCTGTTGTTCGTGGACGAGATCCACCGCTTCAATCGCGCCCAGCAGGACGGCTTCCTGCCTTATGTCGAGGACGGCACCGTCACGCTGGTCGGCGCGACCACCGAAAACCCGTCGTTTGAATTGAATGCCGCATTGCTCAGCCGCGCGCAGGTGCTGATCCTGCACCGCCTCGATCACAGGGCGCTCACCAAGCTGCTCGACCGCGCCGAGGAACTCGAGGGCAAGCCGCTGCCGGTCACCCCCGAGGCGCGCGACGCGTTCGTCGCCAGCGCCGATGGCGACGGGCGCTTCCTGCTCAACCAGGCGGAGACGCTGTTCTCCGTGACCTTCGAGGCGCCGCTCGATCCGGGCGCGCTGGGCGATTTCCTCCAGCGCCGGGTCGCAGTCTACGACAAGGACCGCGAGGGGCATTACAACCTGATCTCGGCGCTGCACAAATCGGTGCGCGGATCGGACCCCCAGGCGGCGCTCTATTATCTCGCGCGGATGCTTACCGCCGGCGAGGAGCCGCTCTATGTGCTGCGCCGTCTCGTCCGCATGGCGGTCGAGGATATCGGCCTCGCCGATCCGAACGCGCTGGTCCAGTGCCTCGCCGCCAAGGACACGTACGAGTTTCTGGGCAGCCCCGAGGGCGAGCTGGCGATCGCCCAGGCGTGCCTCTACGTCGCCACCGCGCCCAAATCGAACGCCGCCTATATGGCGCAAAAGGCGGCATGGCGCTCCGCCAAGGAAACCGGCTCGCTGATGCCGCCGCAGAACATCCTCAACGCGCCTACCAAGCTGATGAAGCAGATCGGCTATGGCGCGGGCTATACCTATGACCATGATGCCGAGGGCGGCTTTTCGGGCGACAATTACTGGCCCGAGGAGATGGCGCCGCAGAGCTTCTACGAACCGACCGATCGCGGCCACGAGAAGCGCATCGCCGAGCGCATGGCGTGGTGGGATGAGATGCGGAGCAAGCGGCGAGATGGATGACTGGGACGACGCCGTCGCTTTTGCCCGCGCGCTGCCCGGGGTCGAGATGGCGAGCTTCTATGGCGACATGGTGCCAAAGCTCAACGGCAAGGCGATCCTTTCGCCCGGGCGCGAGGCGGACAGCTTTCACCTGCCGGTAAGCCATGCCGACAAGGCGATGCTGATGGAAACCGATCCCGACACCTTCTGGCAGACCCCGCATTATGAAGGCTGGCCGGGGGTTTTGGTCCGCTACGGGCGAGAGCGCGAACGGGTCGAGCGCTGGATCCTGCGCCGCTGGTGGGACGTCGCGAAGAAGGCGCAGCGCGTGGCCGCCGGGATGGAAGAGCGACCGTGAACGCGCGCCATTAATGTCGCGCTTTACCGACTTCATAGCCATCGACTGGTCAGGCCAGGCGGTCGAGCGGCCCAAGGGGCTCGCTGTCGCGCATGCCACCGCCAGCACCGCCGCGCCGCTCTTGATCGATCGTAGCTGGTCGCGCGCAAACATTCTCGGCTGGCTGGGCGAACTCGCCGCCGCCGGCACCCGCGCGCTGATCGGACTGGACCTTTCGCCCGCCTTTCCGTTCGCGGATGAAGGCACCTATTTCCCCGCCTGGGACGCGTCGCCAGCGGATGGTCCGGCGCTCTGGAAGCTGGTTGACGCGCTGTCCGCCGACGATCCGCACCTCGCCGCGACCAGCTTTGTCGGCCATCCGCATGCCCGCCGTCATTTCCGCCAGCGCGGCGATTGCGGGGATTTGTTCCCGGCCGGACGCGGCCGCTTCCGGGTCTGCGAGCATGGCCAGGAAGCGATGCGGCTGTCACCCTATAGTTGCTTCAACCTGGTCGGGGCGAGCCAGGTCGGCAAATCGAGCCTGACCGGCATGCGCGTTCTGCATCGGCTGCGCGGCCGCGTCGGGCTGTGGCCGTTCGATGCGGTGCCCGAGACCGGGCCGGTGCTGGTCGAAATCTACACCTCGCTCGCCGCGCGCGAGGCGGGGATGCGCAAGGGCATCTCCAAGATCCGCGACGCCGCGACGCTCGACGCGATGCTCGCCGCGTTCGGCTCGGAGCCGCACGCGCCGCTGCCGCGCTATGACGACCATGCGACCGACGCGATCCTCTCCGCCGCCTGGCTCCGCGTCGCCGCCGAGCGCCAGGAACTATGGGCACCGGCACTGCTCACGCCCGAACTGGCGCGCACCGAGGGGTGGACGTTCGGCGTTCCCTAATTGAGCAGCCGGAAGCGCACCGCGGTGCCGCCGCCGGGAGCGAAGACCAGCGTCAGCGTGTCGGCGCTGGTGACGGTGCGCTTCTCGATCCGGTACGCAGTCGGATTGGTGCGGTAGTCGGCGCCCTCCCCGTCGCGATAGATCTGTGCTTCGTAGCGCTTGCCAGGGGCGAGGAAATCGAGGCGTTGCTCGAGCGTGCGCGCGACTTCATCGGTGATCGCGCCGAGATACCAGTCGCCGCGGCCACGCTGCTGGCGCGCGACGACGACATAATTGCCGATGTCGGACTGGAGCGTGCGTGTCGTCTCCCAATCGGTGGGAACATCGCGGATGAACTGGAAGGCCGCGGGCTGCGCCTCGTAATTCTCGGGCAGATCGGCCGCCATCTGCACCGGCGAATAGAGCACGACATATTCGGCAAGCTGCGCCGTGAGCGTTGACTGGACGCGCAAGGTCACATCGTTCTGGCCATGGGCGAGATCGAAGATGCCGGGGGTGAAGTCCATCGGCCCGGCGAGCATCCGCGTGAACGGCAAGATGGTAAGGTGCTCGGGCGGATTGGTCGGCACGCCCCAGGCGTTATATTCCTGCCCGCGCGCGCCTTCGCGGCTGATCATATTGGGCCAGGTGCGGCGCAGCCCGGTATCCTTGACCGGCTCGTGCGCGTCGATCGCGACGCGGTGCTTCGCGGCGACTTCGGCGACATGGAGATTGTGGCGCACCATATATTGCCCGGCGAACCATTGCTTGCCGCCCTCGGCATCGAGGATCTCGCCGCTGTTCTTGACGTATCCGGTCTTGACGACATGCACGCCGAGTTTCTCGTAGAATGCCATCGCGTCTTCGAGCTGGCTTTCGTAATTGACCACGGCGCCGCCGGTTTCGTTATGGCCGATCAGCTGGACGCCCTTGGCCTTGGCATAGGCAGCGAGCCCCGGCGCGTCGAAATCGGGATAGGCCTTGGTGAAGCTGAACTTATCGCCATTGGCGATCCAGTCGCCGTCCCAGCCGAGGTTCCAGCCTTCGACGAGCACGCCGTCAAAGCCGTTCTTTGCGGCGAAATCGATATAGCGCTTCACATTCTCGGTGTTGGCGCCGTGGCGATAGCCGCTGCCCCAGGTCGAATGCTTGAGGTGCATCTCCCACCACACGCCGACATATTTGCCGGGCTTGAACCAGGCGACGTCGCCGAGCTTGTTCGCCTCGTTGAGGTTGAGCTCGATGCGGCTGTCGGCGAGGTCGCCGGGAGTCTCGCCGATCAGGATCGTGCGCCAGGGGGTGGTGAACGGCCCGGTCTTGCGCGCCGCCTCGCCGCTCGGCCACGGCATCAGCGACGCGCTGAGCGTGCCGGTGCCGTTGCCGGCGATCAGCATGCTGGGGAAGTCGACCAGCGCGGCCTCGTGGAACGAGAGGAACACGCCGTTGGCGCCCTTCAGCGTCAGCGGCGTCTCCGCCAGCGTGATCCGGCGCGCATCGGTCTGGCTGTAGAGATATTCGTCGCGCTCCGCCCCCAGCGCCGAATACCACCAGGCCTGATAAGCGCCGATCGGACGGAACTGGGTACGCTCGCCGCTGACCTTCACTGCCTGGCCAGCAGGCACGGCATAGCCATAGCGAAAGCCGATCCCGTCTTCGAAGACCCGGAAGGTGACGTCGACCGCCCTGTTGAGCGGTGTGTCCCCGCCCAGCGTGACGGTGAGCGCGTTATGCCGGTCGCGGATGCGGCGCTGCTCGCCCCAGGGCTGTTCCCAGCTGGTATCGACCGAGCCGCGGCGCGGATTGGTGAGCGTCGTGAAACGCGCGTCCTGCTCGCCTTCGAAGCGCAGCCCCAGTTCGGACGGCGCGAACAGCGCGGTGCCCTTGCGCGCGACGGTATAGACCGCCCTGCCCCCAACGACATCGACACAGACTTCGAGCGTCTTGCCCGGCGATTGCACGCACTCGCGCGCCTGCGCCATCGCCGTGCTGGACAGAAGGGCTGCGAGCGACAGCGCGGCAGAACGGAGGGGCATCGACGGTCCTTTGTGTTGAAGAGATCGGCGCTGCCGCCCGGCGGCACCGCGCACCTTCCGGAAAAAACCGCCGCCGTGGGTGGCGCCACGGCGGCGACAGGAGGGAACTCAGAACTTGATGCGGACCCCGCCCTGGAAGCGGCGATCGACGCGGCTCCAGGCCGAGTTGCGATAGACCGGGGCAGCTCCTGGGGTCGCCGGAGAGTCACCGAAGATCTGCTGCTGATAGATGCTGGTGGTGTTGAGCAGGTTGGTCGCATCGAACGACAGCTCGAACGCCGGGGTGATCGAGAGCCGCAGCGATCCGTCGAGGAAGCCCGAAGCCTTTTGGTACACCGGCAGGCCGATGCAGCAATCGAGATTCTGGGTCAGGTAGCGCGAGCGCCAATTATAGGCGAGCCGGAAGCCCATCGGGCCCTTTTCGTAGAGCGCCACGGCGTTGAACGTATGGTCCGAGATGCCGGCGAGGCGATGCGAGTCGATCACCGATCCGGTGCCGCCCAGCGCCTGCTGGCCCGCGCCGAACGCGCCGACATCGCCGCTCGACGAGGCGTTGATCAGGTTCGAGTTGTTGATCCCCGACTGGTGGACATAGGTGTAGTTGAGCTGGGCACCCAGTCCGCTCAGCGCGCCCGGCAGGAAGTCGAAGAACGACTGGAACGCCACCTCAGCACCCATCAGCTTGCCGCCATCGTCGACGTTCGACGGGCCGATGATCCGCACCGTCTGGCTAGAGCCGCCATTGGTTAGCGTACGGTTGAATTCGCCGAAGCTGATCGAATTGTTGAGCTTCTTGTAGAAGCCGGTCAGCGTGAACGACGAACTGCGGCCCATATAGCGTTCGAACGACAAGTCGAACTGGTCGGCAATGATCGGCTTGAGCGAGGCGTTGCCCGAATTGGCCTGGAACACGAAATTATAGCCAGTGACGTTGGCCGCGGTGTGCGCCGCGGTCGGCGAATTGTAGACGATATAGGGCGAGTCCGGCCCGGTGTTGATCACCGGCGCGTTGATCGCGACGGTGTTGCGCAACAGGCCGAACTCGGGCCGCGACATTGCCCGCGAATAAGCGAAGCGGATGAAGTTGCGGTCGTCGAGCCCCAGCCGCACGTTGAAGCTCGGCAGCCACTGGGTGTTCGAGCCCTTATAGGTGTCCGGCTGGACCCCGCCATTGGCGAAGGCGAGCAGCGCCGGCGTGATATAGCAGGACGGATTGACGATCGCCGTGCCCGAAAGCGGCGTGCCGCAGGGCTGGAGGCCGTTGAACGCCGTGGCGTTCGGATAGGCGACGCTGCCTTCGCTGGTCTCGCGCGTGTTGACGTAGCGGACCCCGATATTGCCGGTGACGTTGACGCCGCCGATCGTCTTGTCGTCGCCGCCGAAGCGCAGCATCGCATAGGCCGACTTGGTCTGCTCGCGCACCTTGAGGATCTCGCCCTGGGTGAAGCAGTCGTCGACGGTCGCCTCGGGGCGGTCGCAGATCGCGGTATAGCCGCTGCCGATCGGCGAATTGGTCGCCGCGCCGCCCAGCGAATTGATCAGCTTGCCGAAATCGTTGAGCGTCGCGCGGTTGAGGAAGACGAGCGGGCCGTTCTCATAGACCTGGCCGTCATAGAAGCCATTCATCGAATAGCTTTCCCAGATCCCCGCGCCATAACCCTTGAAGGGCGCACGGCCGGCATTGCCGCCGCAATTGCCGGTGCCGGTCGGATAGGCGCCGCCGGTGGTGTTATCGATGTTGAAGCCCGGGCCGTTGCAGTTCCAGCTGGCCGCGATCGGCGTCCAGTTGAAGGTCGAATAGCGCACCGTCTGGTTGCGATCGGCATAGCGCGCGCCAACCTTGAGCGCGCCCAGCCAGCTGTCGCCGCCGAATTCATATTCGAGGTCGCCGCGCATCGCGAGCTCGTCGGCGTCGTTGTCCTCGACATGGCCCTGGATGAACGGCAGCCAGTAATTGTGCGGATTGGTGAGCCCGCCGCTGGCATAGTTGACGTTCGAGCCGGGCAGCAGCTTGATCTGCGGCGTGCCGTCGTCGTTCACGCTATACTGGAAGTTCGCCATCGATCCGGTGGCGACGAGGATGTCGTTATTATAGGTCGAAGCGTCGATCCACTGCGCGTCGAGATTGAGGTGGACGCGGTCGCTGACATCCCATTTGAAGTTGCCGGAGATATCGCGCGTACCCTCCTTGTGCGCGAAGTTGCGCGCCTCGTTCTGGAGGTACAGCCCGTCGCGCAGCGTCGTGCACACCGAGGGGGCCGCGCAATTATTGACGAAGGGCAGACCGGGAACCGCCGAGCCGGCGTTGATCGCTGCCTGATTGCTCTCCCAGGTGCCGCTGAAGCTGCCATGCCCTTGGGTCAGCACGCCCGACTGGAGCATCCCGTCGCTGCCGAACACCAGCGATCCGGTGCCGTCCGCCGGGCCGAGCGTGGTACCGGTGCGCGGATTGAAGGCGGGGGTGCCGAAATAATTGCCGTCGAGGATCGCGTGGCTCGCGCGCTCGTACCAGGCATTGCGATAGTGCGAGTCGAGATACTGCACCGTCGCACGGACGTTGCCGGCATTGTTCTCATATTGCGCGGCGAGCGCGAGGCCGTGGCGCTTGCGGTCGTAGTCGACCTCCGAATAGCGAATGCCATCAGGCGCATAGGCAAAGCCGGTGCCGCCGAACGGATTGGCGGTGCAGCCGATGCTGCCGTCGGACCCGACCGCGCCCGCCGCCGGCGTGCCGAAGCCCGCCGAGCAATAAGTGTCGATCTTGTCCATGATGACGCTTTCGGTGCGCGTCACGACATGGCTCCACGCATAGGAGCCGAGCAGGCCGAAACGGCCGATCGGGGTCTGCCACTCGCCGCTGATCAGCCCGGAGAATTCAGGCGTGAACCGTTCCGACCGGTCGCCATAGTTCATCTTGAGGTTGCCGGTGAGCAGCAGCCCCTTCTGATCGAAGGGCAGCCGAGTGCGCAGATTGACCGTTCCGGCGATGCCGCCCTCGATCATCTCCGCGGTCTGGTTCTTGTAGGCGTCGACCCCGGCGAGCAGCTCGGGCGAGACATCGTTGAACTGGAGGCCGCGCGCCGAATCGGCCGAGAAGCTGTCGCGCCCGTTGAACTCGGTGCGAACCTGGGTGAGACCGCGGATCAGCACGCTGGTCGGCTCGCCCGAGGGGTGGGTGCTGTCATCGGCGGACTGGAGGCGGCTGACGGTGATGCCCGGCACGCGCGCCAGCGCCTCGGCAGCCGACTTGTCGGGGAAGGCACCGATATCGGTGGCGGTGATCGAAGTCGACGAACGTGTCGGCATTGCGCTTGATGTTCTGCGACGTGTCGAGCGCGGCGCGGACGCCGACCACGACGATCGCATCGCCATCTTCTGCGCCATCGTCCGCCGCCGCGTCGCTGGCGGTAGAGCTTTGCTGCGCCTGCGGAGCGCCATCCGGCGTGGTCTGCGCCTGCGCCGCGCCGGCTAGGCCCGCGGCGAGCAACGCGCAAAGCGACGCGCTGCCACGGAGCGCACGCAACAAACGGCCCGAATCGAGATCCTTCATCCCATCCTCCCCTTTTAGCCCCGCTTTTGCGGGTACGTGGTTCGACGCGCGGCATTGCCTTGCGCTGTCGAGGCATGACTTTGCGTATTTTTGCATTGCCTGCAAGAGGGATTTTTCAGGCCCAATCGAGCCAATGCTCACCTATATCAAGGAAGGATGCAGCAGAACCAGCAGTTCTTGGGTGCGCCAAGTTGTAGCTGCCGGAGCGCGATTTATGCAATGTTGCATTAATTGCCGGTGTACGAGCCGGGCGGAATAGCGAGCGCCAGCAGTCCGGCAACAGTCAGCGCCGCAGCAGCAACGAGCAGCGATCCGGCCGCCTCGCCGCCGAACAGCACGCGCACGACAAATCCCATCGATGCCGCGGCGACCAACTGGGGCAGCACGATGAAAATGTTGTGGATGCCCATATAGACGCCCATTTTCTGCGGCGGCACGCCGTCCGACAGCATCGCATAGGGCAGCGACAGGATCGCCGCCCAGGCAATGCCGATGCCGAGCGCGGGCAGCCACAGCATTCCCGCTTGGTGCAGGGTCGCGAAGCCGAGCATCCCCAGTGCGCCGCAGCCGAGGCACAGCGCGTGGACGAGGCGGCGGCCGATCCGCCGCCCGGCCCAAGGGAGAAGCAGCGCCGCGCCTGCCGCGACGGCATTATATTCGGCAAACAGCACGCCCACCCAGTCGGCGCTCGCGGCATAGGCCGGCGAGCCCGCGTCGCGCGTGCCGAAATCGAGCGCGGCGATCACCGGCACCGCATAGACCCACAGCGCGAACATCCCGAACCAGGTGAAGAACTGCACCACCGCCAGCCGCCGCAGCACGATCGGCATGTGCAAGATATCCTCGACGATCACGATCATCCCGATCGACGCCCTGCCCCGCCGGCGCAGCGCCACCGCGCCGAGCTGGAGCAGCCCGAACACCGCGGCGATGCCGGCGACGAGATAGAGTTCGCGCGCGGCGCCCACCGCGACGGTGAGCCCCGCCAGCGCACTGCCGCCGGCAACCCAGCCGATCCCGCTGGCGATCAGCGCGGTGGTGCCGCTCGGGCTCGGACCGCCGGGATTGGCGAGTTCGGGTGCGTCGGCCAGCAATTGCTCGGGCGGGCGCTCGGTCGTGGTCGCGACCGACCAGCCGACGGTGACCAGCAGCACCGCGGCGCCGACGGCATAGGCGGTGTTGACCGGGTTGATCGCGCCGAACCAGTTGCTGAGGATCCAGGGCAGGGTCGAGGCGAACACCGCGCCCGCGCCGATGAAGAACACCTGGAGCGCGAAGGCCGAGGTCCGCCGCGGCTCGGGCAGCGTGTCGGCGACGAGCGCGCGGAACGGCTCCATCGCAATGTTGATCGCTGCGGTGAGCACCCAAAGCATCAGCGAGGCGGACCACAAGGTGTCGACCGCGGGCATCGCGACCAGCGCCAGCGCAGTCAGCAGCGCGCCGGCGACGATATAGGGCCGGCGCCGGCCCAGCCTGCCCCAGGTCCGGTCGCTGAGATGGCCGATGATCGGCTGGACGAGCAGCCCGGTGATCGGCGCGGCGATCCACAGCAGGGCAAGTTCGTCGACATCGGCGCCGAGCGCCTGGAAGATGCGGCTGGTATTGGCGTTCTGCAGCCCCCAGACGATCTGGACGCCGAACAGCCCGAGGCACATGTTGAGCAGGTGGGCAGAAGCGCCGCGGGACGGCGCGACGCCCCGGCTAGGCATGCCGGCACGGGGCGACTGCCCTTTGTTCGCTTGCAAAGGCCCCCTCCCGGTGCGCTAGAAGGGCCGCATTCGGCCTCGCCGGCAAATTGGGTCCTATGGGCAGCAATAGCAACAACAATACCACCCTGCAGGACCTGGCGACGCTGGCTGGCGTTTCGGTGTCGACGGTGTCGCGCGCGCTCAACGACCATGCCCTGATCAGCCTGCGCACCAAGCAGCGCATCTGGGCGCTGGCGCGCGATCATGGCTATCCGTTCAAGCCGAGCATGCCCACCGGACCGATCGGCGCAGTGGGATCGATCGCGATCGTCACCCCGGTGATGCGCGGCCGGCCGCTGCCGCTATCCCACCCCTTCTTCCTCGAGCTGCTCGCCAATATCGGCGAGGCCGCGCGCGCGCGCGATTGCGACTTCACCGTCAGCCACACCTCGCCGACCAGCTTCGACGATCTCGTCGTCGCCACCACCGCGAGCCGCGCCGACGGCGTGATCTTCCTTGGCCAGAGCATGCTCCACGACGCATTCAACCGGCTCGCCGAGACCAATGCACGCTTCGTGGTGTGGGGCGCAGAAATGCCGGGGCAGCGTTATTGCTCGATCGGATCGGACAATCGATTGGGCGGGCGGCGCGCCACGCTCCATCTCGCGCGGCTAGGCCGCAAGAACATCCTGTTCCTGGGCGGCAGCGACCCGGAGGCGCTGCAACGGCGCAGCGGCTATCTCGACGCCCTCAAGGAAAGCGGGCTCGAGGCGCTGCCCGAGCAAATCGCCACGGTCGAATTCGAGCTCGAATCAGCATTCGGCGCGGTCAGCGGTCTGCTGCGCCGGGGCGTGCCGTTCGACGGCATCGTCGCCGCGAGCGACCTGATCGCGCTCGGCGCGATGCAGGCACTGCGCCGCGGCGGCCTGTCCGTCCCGCGCGACGTGTCGGTCGTGGGCTATGACGACATGCTGCTCAGCCGGCTGAGCACGCCGACGCTCACCACGGTGCGCCAGGATACGTTCGAGGCCGGGCGGCTGCTCGTCTCGCGAATCATGGACAAGGACGAGCATCAGGAAAGCAAGCGCCTGCCGACCGAGCTGATCGTGCGGGAATCCTGCGGAGGCTGACAGCCTCGTGCACACCGCGATGATTGCGATACACCGGGGCGCCGTGCAGTTTCAGACTGCCCTAATCGAGACAGGCCTGGGCATGCGGCGCCTTCTGTCGTTAGGTGTTCATTGATAGACATGATGGCACTGGCGAAACTACCCATCGAGACGATGGCGGCAACAAGGAAAGCTGTGCGGATCATGCATGCACCCTGCCGGCACATCTGCTCATCGCGCTTCGTGCTGTTGTCGCGGAGCAAATGGCTTATTTATAAGTCATGCCCGCTGTGACTGCATATCGCCCCTCCCCCGTCGACGCGCTTACGCCCGCACAACTGGCGTGCGTCCGGCTGATTCGAACCAAGGGATCGACCAAGCGGATCGCAGCCGAACTGGGCATCTCCCCCAACACCGTCAGCCAGCATCTGAAAGAGGCGCGGCTGCGGCTGGGCAACGTCTCGCGCTTCGACGCCGCCGAAATCGTCGCGGCGCATGACGCCGAGGTGCATCCCCAACAATTGACTAGTGGCCCGCAGACGCTTGTTTGCGACGCGGAATGGGCGATGTTGGTGCCGCCTTCACCGAGTGTGGAGGCGCCGACGCCAGCTCGAGTGAACGAAGAGATTCTTTCCTTTCGACCCGGGAGGATCCATCAGATCTCGGGCTGGCGCGGCTAACTGGCTACTGGTTGAAGCGTATCATCGACGAGCTCACCGGCCCGGACCGCTTGCGCGGCGCAGTCATGCTGGCGTTGGTCATCACCGTGATCACGCTCTTGCTGATCGCCCTCGCGAACGTCGTGCAGGTTTCGCTCTCGACCTACGTCAACCACGCCTGATCGCTAACCAGATCAATCGCGGAGTGGCGCTCTCTCCGCGACGGGGAGACGTCATGTCCAAGGAACTGATCCAGCTCGCTACGAACCTGTCGCACAGCTTCATGCCCGCCGAGCAGTCGCAAAGCGAAGCATCGCTCGCCGCGGCGGAAAGCCTGGTTTGCGCGTTGAAGCTGCGCGCGAACCCTGCCTTCCAGGGCGGCATCGGCGAGCAGGCGCTCGAGGCGCTTTCGCGCGGTGTCGAGCTCGCCGTGCAGGCCGATGTCGCGCTGCGCGAAGCCCATCGCCGCTTCGCCCGCATGCTGCCCAAGAGCGGCCTCGCGGAAACCGGCTGGGGCTGCACGAGCCCGGAATGCCCGCCCCTGCCGACCAAGACCGAGCTTTCGCCGCTAAGAGCCGTCGCCTGACGGCTTGACTGGGGAGCGCCGCGATGTTTGACGATGCGCGTGGCGCTCTCTCTCTTTCTGTGCTTCGCGGCCCTGATCGTCTTCGCTTGTGGCCTCGCCTGGTGGCGGGGTGGCGCGCCGGAGCGCGCCGCTGCGGGCATGTTCTTGATCGCCTGGCTGGCATCGATCGCTACCGATGGGCCGACGGCAACGCGCTATCGGGGCGTCCAGATCAACTATCTGCTGATCGACTTCGCCCTGTTGCTCGGGCTGCTGATGCTCGCACGCTTCGCGAACCGGCGCTGGCCGGTGCTCGCCGCGTCGCTGCAGATGCTGATCGTGCTGGCGCACGTCGCGCGCGCGCTCAGCCCGCACCAGGTGGCGCTGGTCTATATGATCATGACCACAGTCTGGCCCTACGTTCAGCTGTTTCTGCTGCTCGGCGGCATCGTGCTGCACTGGCGCCGGACCGCGATCCTGGGGGCCGTGCCCTCCTGGTCAAGTTCCTCGGCGACCTTCCCGGCAGCGACGCCGCCCGGATCGCTTCGCGGCTGATCGATTCGCTGGGATCGCTCGCCGCGGTGCTCAGCGCCGACAAGACGACGCTCACGGCGCTTTCCGGCGATCCCGCCGCCGCCGCGCGGATCGGCACGATGTCAGCCTGCCTGCGTCACGCGCTGCGCCACCGTGTCCAGGCCCGCCCGGTGCTCGCGACGACGCGCGACGTGATCGACTATCTGACGCTGACGCTGTCGCACCGGCCGCTGGAAGAAGTGCATGCGCTGTACCTTAACGCCAAGCTCCAGCTGCTCCGCGACGAGACCGTCGGCCTGGGCGATATCGCCGAGGCACCGGTGATGGTCCGCCCGATCCTCAAGCGCGCGCTGGAGCTCGGCGCCTCCGCCGTCATCCTGGCGCATAACCATCCTTCGGGCGAGGCGACGCCGAGCATGGCCGACGTTGCCGCCACCCGGGCGCTCGACAGCGCTGCCGACATGCTGGGCGTTCAGCTGATCGATCACATCGTGCTGGCGAGCGGCGACTGGGTCAGCATGCGCGCCCAGGGCCTGGTATAGGCTAGGCGCTCGGCCGGCTGAGCACGAACGCCGCACACGCCCCCATCACCAGCGCCACGGCGATGTCCACCGTCAGGCTGGGCCGCGCGCTCACCCAGAAAATCGCATAGCCGATCGCCATTCCCGAACAGGCGAGAAGCTTGGCCCTGGGCGGGATCGCCCGGTGCTCCCGCCAGGCGCGCAGCGAAGGGCCGAAGCGCCGGTGATCGAGCAGCCACGCCTCGAGACGCGGCGACGATCGTGCAAAACACCCGGCAGCGAGTATCAGGAAAATCGTGGTCGGCATCAGCGGCAACAGCGCGCCGATGAAGCCGAGCAGCACGAAGAACCAGCCCAGCGCCAGCCACAGCGCGCGCGAGGCCCCGGTCATCCCCGGGTCGGGTTTGCGATCTGACGGCGGGCGCATCGCTGTCATCGGTAGCATCGCCACCGGGCTGCGAACATCGCCGAATTTTCGCGAAGACGGGTGCTGGTGCCGGATGCAGGAATTGAACCCGCGACCTTCGGTTTACAAAACCGCTGCTCTACCAGCTGAGCTAATCCGGCGACGCCAGGCGGGCATCTGGTTTGACACGCTGCCCGGGTCAAGAAAAATCAGAAAAGCAGCGTCACGCAATAGAACAGCGCGCCGACCGCCGCCGAGGCGGGAATGGTGATCACCCAGGCGATGACGACATTGCCCGCCACGCCCCAGCGCACTGCCGAGGCGCGCCGCGCCGCGCCCGCGCCGATCACTGCACCGGTGATGGTATGCGTGGTCGATACCGGGATGCCCAGCCACGACGCCGTGAACAGCACGATCGATCCGGCGAAGGACGAGCTGAATCCCTGATGCTGCGACAGCTTGGTGATCCGCGAGCCCATCGTCTCGATGATCTTCCACCCGCCCGACAGCGTGCCCATCGCGATCGCGACATAGCAGCACACCGCGACCCAGTGGGGCACTTCGAACTTCCCGTGCAGATAGCCGGTCGAATAGAGCAGCACGGTGATGATCCCCATCGTCTTCTGCGCGTCGTTGAGGCCGTGGCTCAGCGAATAGGCGCCCGAGGAGACGAGGTGCAGCGCGCGAAAGGTCTTCTCGGCACTGCGCGCATTCGATCGGCGGAACAGCCAGCTGGTGATCAGCATCACCAGCATCGCCAGGATCATGCCGATCGTCGGCGACAGCACGATCGCGATAAGGGTCTTGTTGAGCCCCGCCCATTTGATCCCCGTGATCCCGGCATGCGCGACGCCCGAGCCGATCATCCCGCCGACCAGCGCATGGCTCGACGATGAGGGGATGCCCTTGAGCCAGGTGACGACATTCCAGAACATCGCGCCGACCAGCGCGCCGAACACCACCGCGGGCGTGATAAGGTTCTTGTCGATCAACCCCTGCCCGATCGTATCCGCCACCTTGTGCAGTGCCGGGAAGGCGATCGTCAGGAAATAGGCAGCGCCGTTGAACATCGCGGCGAAGGCCACGGCGTGGACGGGCTTGAGCAGCCGCGTCGCCACCACGGTTGCAATCGAATTGGCCGCATCGTGCAGGCCGTTGAGGAAATCGAACGCCAGGGCGACGAGGATCAGGCCGATCAGCAGCGGCAGGGCAAGCTCGTGCATCTCCCCCGCCTCAGGCGTGATCGATTACGATGCCGTCGATCTCGTTCGCGACATCCTCGAACGCGTCGACGATGCGCTCCAGATGCTTGTAGAGTTCGCGATGGACGGCGAAGCGCAGCGAGTCATGCGGGCCGAGCTCCTTATAGGCGCGCTTGAGGCCGGCGGCGTGGATCTCGTCGGCATGGCTTTCCATCCGCACCAGCCGCTCGGTGAGCTCGTGCAGGCGCGCGCCGTTACGGGCGACGTCACGCAGCAGCGGCATCGCCTCGGCGGTCAGCCGCGCGGCGTCGACGATGATCGCCCCCATGTCGCGCATCTCCTGCTCGAAGCTGGTGACTTCGTAGAGGTCGATCGCCTGCACCGCGGCCTGCATCTCGTCGATCGCATCGTCCATCGAACCGATCAGCGACGTGATCGCGCCGCGATCGAACGGCGTCAGGAAGGTCTCGCGCACCGTGCGCAGCATCTCGCGGATGATCTCGTCCGCGTCGTGCTCGCGCTCGATCACTTCGCGGATATGGTCGCGATTGCCGTCCTGGAGCAGCCGCGCCAGCGCGTCGGCGCCGGCAACCACGGTCACTGCATGCGCCTCGAACATCCCGAAGAAATTCCCGCTCTTGGGAAGCAGCCGCTGAAACCATGCGAACATCGAACTTACCTTTGATTTTTCAGCGACGGCGGCGAGCAACCCGGTGCGCCGCGTCGCTGCCTGGAAATCGGAGGGTCGGAAAGACCGGATGAGATCGCGCAGATCGGGCTCGTCGACCGCGGCAGCCGCATCGGCAAGGCCGAACCAGCGCCGCTCGCGCTCGCCCTGTTCCTTCCACACGTCGAGCTCGCTGCTCACCGCCAGCGGAAACACATCGACATCGACCATCAGCGAGGCGCCGTTGCGGCGGCGCTTGCGATAGCGATAGGAGCCGAGCGGCGTCGGGCAGACCAGCCCGCGCACCCCGGCTTCTTCCTCGGCCTCGAGAGCGGCGGCGGCATGTGCCGCATAGCCCGATGCGGGATTGCCCTTGGGAATCACCCATCGCCCGCTCTCGCGCGAGGTGACGAGCAACACCCGCACCGGCGCACCGATCGCACTGCCTTCCGAACGATAGGGCAAGGCGGCGATCTGGCGAATGAAGCGGCTCCTGGTCGGGGGGATGAGCGCGCCCGTTACCGCTTTATGTCTGGCTTAGGCAAGGCTGATGGCGTGGCGACCGCGGCTCAGCTCGATCCGGTGGGATCGGTGACCGGATCGAAGTCGTGCGGGGTACGCCCACGCAGGCCGGGAAGCGATCCGGTCTGGCGTTCAATTCGGCGGTGGACCACCGGCTCCGCGCCGCCGATATGGAGCGCACGCAGCGCGACGCTGTTGGCGTCGTCGGCCCAGGTGCGGCGCTGGTTGTGGCGGATATATTCGAGCCAGGTGGCGACGTTGTAGCGTTCGATCCACAGATCGGCCTCGCCCAGGTCGCGCAACAGGCTCCAGTGCCGGGCGCCATCCCTTCGCCGGATACGGCGGCGCTCGCTCATCACGGTGAGGAAGGCAGGGATGTCGGCTTCGCGGATGCGATGCTCGATGGTGATGACGACAGGTCCGCTGCGGGGCTCGACCGGAACGGCGGTGTGCGGCTCCTGCCAGGTATCGCGCGGATCGAGGTTGAGTTCGCTGACGGCGGGCAGGCACCAGATCCAGCCCGCTGCCACCGTCAGTAGCTGCGCGCCCGAAGCGGCGAGCAGTGCCGCCGCGACGCCGTGATGCTCGACGATCAGGCCGAAGAACCAGCTCCCGCTCGCCATCCCGCCGAACGCCGCCATCTGATAGAGCGCGATCGCACGCGCGACGACCCAGCGCGGCGACGCCATCTGGACGCTGACGTTGAAGGTGGAGAGCGCGAGCACCCAGCCTGCCCCGCCAACCGCCAGCGCGATGAGGGTGAGCGGCATCCAGCCCGCCACCGCGATCGTTCCCGCCGCCGCGGCGAGCCCCAGCGCCGCCAGCCGCACCACGCCTTCGGTGGAAAGCTGGCTGCGCAGCCGGCGGCTGGCCACTGCCCCGGCCACCGCGCCAAGCCCGAACCCGCCGAGCAGCACGCCATAGGTCAGCGGTCCGCCGCCGATCAGGTCGCGCGCGATCAGCGGCATCAGCGCGGGCAAGGCGCTCGCCGCAAAGCCGAACAGCGCGGCGCGGAACAGCACGGTGCGGATATTGGGGGAAAGGCCGACATAGCGCAGCCCCGCCGTCATCGCGACGCCGATCCGTTCGCGGGGCAAGGTCCGCGGGGGTAGCGCCGGCTGCCAGCGCGCGAGCACCACGATCAGCCCGACATAGCTGAAGGCGTTGGCAAGGAACGCCGCCGCTGCGCCGGCAATCGCCAGGATCACGCCGCCGATCGCCGGGCCTAGGCTGCGGGCGATGTTGAACCCCATGCTGTTGAACGCCACGGCGCTCGGCAGCATTGCGCGCGGCACCATATCGCCGACCGAGGCCTGCCAGGCCGGACCGTTGATCGCCGTGCCGCAGCCGATCAGGAAGGTGAAGACCAGCAGCAGCCACGGCGTGACCAGCCCGGTCCAGGTCGCCACGGCGAGCAGCGCCGACACCAGCAGCATGAAGCTCTGCGCCGCGAGCATCACGCGGCGCCGATCGAGATTGTCGGCGACTGCACCCGCCCATAGCGACAGCAGCATGATCGGCAGGCTGGTCGATGCCTGGACAAGCGCGACCATGTGCGGCGAAGCGCCGAGGCTGGTCATCATCCACGAGGCGCCGACCGACTGGATCAGTCCGCCGAAGTTCGAGACCAGGCTGGCGGTCCAGACTGCACGGAACAGCGGCAGGCGGAAGGGCGATTCGGGGCTGGTCTCCATCGCCTCCTTCAATGCAGCAATTCGCCGAGCGATCCAGCCGCCCGGCGTCTTATTGCCAGCCGCCGCCGAGCGATTTGTAGAGCGCCGCCGCTGCCGAAGATTGCGCGGCGCGCGCCTGATCGCGCCGGCGCTCGGCCTGGAGCAGCGCCTGGCGCGCGCGCTCGAGCGTCAGCGCATCGTCCTCGCCCTGGCGCCGCCGCTGCTCGGCGAGGTCGAAGCCGGCGCGTTCGCGGGTCGCCGCGGCATCGGCGTCGATCGCGGCGCTGCGCGCGTTGAGGAAGCGATTGATCGCCGCCTCACTGTCCGCCAGCGCGCCGGTCACCGCTTTCTCGTAGCGCGCAGCGGCAGCTTCCGCGCGCGCGTCGGCGCCCCGGATCTGCGCACGGATCGTCCCGCGCGAGAAGATCGGCCAGGAAAAGCTGGGGCCGATCTGGAGACGGCTGCTGTCGCCGGAGAACAGGTCCCCCGGCTTGCGCGCCTGCTGCCCGAGGCTGCCGAGCAGGCTGAAGCGCGGGAACAGGTCCGCGGTAGCGACGCCGATATCGGCAGTCGCCGCCGCGAGCTCGCGCTCGGCACGGCGGACGTCGGGGCGGCGTTCGAGCAGTTCGGAGCGCAGCCCGACCAGGATCGCATCGGGGCTTGCCGGGATCGCCGCGGGGGTGAGCAGCCCGGGCACGACCTGCTCGGGCGGCACGCCGATCAGTGCGGCGATCCGGTACGCCGCCGCCGCTGCCTGCGCTCGCGCGCCCGGCACTGCGCTGGCGCTGGCGCGCGCGGCGGCGTCGGCGCGTTCGAACTCGAGCTGCGAGGCTTCGCCGGCGTTGAGGCGCAGCCGGGTCAGCCGCGCGAGATCGGCGTCCGATTGCGCGAGCGCTTGCGCCGTCACAATATCGGCCTGGGCGCCGCGCAGGTCGATATAGCTGCGCACCAGCTCGCCGATCAGCGTGAGCATCCCGTCGCCGCGGCCGTAGCTCGCCGCCTCCAGCCGCGCCTCCGCCGCCTCGCGCTGGCGCCGGTTGCGGCCCCAAAGGTCCAGTTCCCAGCTTGCGTCGAAGCCGAGATCGTAGAGCGGGAAGTCGCGCTTGAACCCCGGGATATTGCCGATCGGCAGCTGGCCGTTCTCGCTCAACACATTCTGCGTCGCGCTGCCCTTGGCCTCGACACTGGGCAGCGCCCCGCCGGCCGCGGCATCGCGATTGGCTCGCGCCTCGGCGACCCGCGCCTCCGCCTCGCGCAGATCGGGGCTGCTCGCGCTCGCCTGTTTGACCAGCGCGGAGAGCTGAGGATCGCCGAACCGCTCCCACCAGGCGAGGTCGACGGGGCCCGGCGTCCCCGCCTCGATCCAGTCGGGCGCGGGCTTGACCGTATCGGGCTTGTGATAGTTCGGGCCGACGGTGCAGCCCGCGAGCAGGCCGAGTGCGGCAAAGGCGAGGATGCGCATGGTCACTCCATCCGGGCACGAAACAGCCAGGCCGATGCCGAAAGCGTCGCGCAGGCGATCAGCACGAGCGGCCAGAGCTGGTGGAAGACGGCGCCCGCGGGCATCGCCTTGAGGAACAGGCCCTGCACGATCACCAGGAAATAGCGCGCGGGGTCGAGATAGGTCACCACCTGCAGCCAGCCCGGCATGTTGTCGATCGGGCTGGCATAGCCCGAGAGCAGGATCAGCGGCGTCGTCACCAGGAACACGCCGAGAAACGCCTGCTGCTGGGTCTGCGATGCCGAGGAGACCAGCATCCCCAGCCCGATCAGCGCGAGCAGGTACGTCGCCAGCGACAGGAAGAAGAGCAGGTACGACCCGGTGAACGGCACTCCGAAAATGAGGGGCGCCACCACCAGATAGACGCTGCCGTTGATCATCCCGATGAGGAACGGCGGCACCATCTTGCCGATCAATATCTCGTGGACCCGGAGCGGCGAGACCATCAGCTGATCGAACGTCCCCAGCTCGCGCTCGCGCGCCACGCTCTGCGAGGTGATCGCCAGCCCCGCCACCGACGTGATGATCGCCACCAGCGACGGCAGCGTGAACCAGATGAAGTCGAGCGAGGGATTGTACCAGTTGGTGACCACGCTGCCCTGCGGCGCGTCGCGGCTCTGCGCGAGATCCGCCCCGATGCTGCCGGCGATCTGCGTGAGATAGCCCGCGACGATCTGCGCCGCGTTCGACCGGCGGCCGTCGAGGATCAGGCCCACCGTCGCCGGCCGGTGCGCCGCCAGCTTGCGATCGAAATCCTCGTCGATGACGATCGCCGCGATCACCTTCTGGTTGTCGACCGCCGCGCGCATTTCCGCCGCGCTGGTGAACACCACGATCCTGCGGAAATTGGGGCTCCCCGCGATGCGCTGGACGAACTCGGTCGAATGCACGCCGCTGCTCCGGTCGAGCAGCCCGACATCGACATTCTTGACGTCGAGCGTCGTCGCGAAGGTGAAGATGAACAGCTGCATCAGCGGCGGCACGAACAGCACGATCCGCGACTTGGGGTCGCGCAGCACCGCCCACAGCTCCTTGACGATCATCGCGAGCAAGCGCCGCATCAGTCGAGGCTCCGTCGCGTGACGCGGAACGACAACAGGAAGAAAAGCGCGCCGAACCCCAGCATGATCCCGATATTGGGCAGGATCAGCGCCCATTGGTCGCCCGCGAGGAACACCGATTCCAGGCTGGGGATCAGATAGCGCGCCGGCACCAGATAGGTCAGCGCCTGGATCGGCCAGGGCATCGATCCGATCTCGTAGATGAAGCCCGAGAGCAGGAAGGTCGGCAGGAACGCCGAGAGCAAGGCGATCTGGCTCGCGACGAACTGGTTCTTGGTCGCTGCCGAGATGAACAGCCCCAGCCCCAGCGCCGGCATCAGGAACGCCGAGGAGATCGCGAACAGCGTCAGCACCGATCCGCGGAACGGTACCCCGAATATCCACACGCCGATCACTGCGCACAGCGCCATCGATGCCTGAGCGAGGAAGAAATACGGAATCACCTTGCTCGCGATGAACTCGGCCATGGTGATCGGCGTGGCCATCATCGCCTCCATCGTGCCCCGCTCCCATTCGCGCGCGATGACCAGCGCGGTGAGCAAGGTGCCGACCATCGTCATCACATTGGCGATCGATCCGGGGACGAGGAAGTTGCGGCTCTTGAGCTCGGGATTGTACCAATAGCGCGCCGAAATCGACACCGGCGCCGCGGCGGCCTGCGGATTGCGCTCGAGCCCCTCGGCCTGGGCCCAGGCGGCACGCACGCCTTCGCCATAGGCTGCGACGAAATTGGCGGTGTTGGGCTGCGATCCGTCGGCGATGATCTGGATCGCCGGCGCGCGGCCCTTCTTCACCCCGTCGCCGAAATCAGCCGGGATCACGATGATCGCGCGCAGCCGCCCGTCGACCAGCCCGTCACGCACCTCGCGCACTGTCCGCGCGGTGCGCACCTGGAAATATCGCGAACTGCGATAGGCTTCCGCCAGCCGCAGCGCGGGCCCGCTCGAATCCTGGACCACCACGGCAATCCGCGTCCGGCTGGTATCGAGCGACACTGCGTAGCCGAACAGGAACAGCAGGAGCATCGGCAGCACGAAGGCGATCAGGAAGGTCGACGGATCGCGCAGGATCTGCGCCAATTCCTTGCGTACCAGCGCGGCGACGCGGCGGGGCGAGAAGCCGGTCATGATACGCTCCCCTCCCTGCAAGGGAGGGGTTGGGGGTGGGTGCGCGGCGCAAGCCGCGCTCCGGCCGCTGAAGCGAAACCGAGGCATCGAGCCTCGGCCTCGCTATACCCACCCCTGGCCCCTCCCTTGCAGGGAGGGGAGGCGAACGCGCGCAGGGGCCGATACGGTCTCACGCCGCCTCCTTCCCTTCGCCACGCTTGCGGTCGAATTCCTCGATCAACGCGATGAAGGCGTCCTCCATTGTCGGATCCTCGATCTCGGCCAGCCGCGCCGCCTGCGCCTTCAGGTCATCGGGCGTGCCCGTCGCAATCTGCTCGGCGCGGTAGATCAGCGTCACCCGGTCGCAATATTCGGCCTCGTCCATGAAGTGCGTGGTGACCAGCACGGTCACCCCCTTTTCGACCAGCCCGTTGATATGCGTCCAGAATTCGCGCCGGGTAACCGGATCGACGCCCGATGTCGGCTCGTCGAGGAAGAGGACGGGCGGCTCGTGCATCACCGCGCAGGCGAGCGCGAGCCGCTGCTTGAAGCCGAGCGGCAGCGTCCCCGAATTGACGTCGAGCTTGTCCTTCAGCTCGAAGATGTCGGCCATCGCCGCGATCGCCTCGCGCGCCTTGGCGCGATCGAGATCATAGGCGCCGGCGAAGAAATCGAGATTCTGCCGCACGCTCAGATCGCCATAGAGCGAGAATTTCTGCGCCATATAGCCGAGCGACGCCCGCGCATCCGCCCGCGACGACCGCAGCGACTTGCCCGCCACGGCGCCGGTGCCGGAAGTCGGCGTCAGCAGTCCGCACAACATCTTGAACGTCGTAGATTTGCCCGCGCCATTCGGCCCGAGCAGCCCGAAGATCTGCCCGCGCGGAATCGCGAAATTCATGTCCTTGGCCGCGATGAAGTCGCCGAAGCGCTTGGTCAGCCCCTTGGCCTCGATCGCGCACTCGTCGTTCGGCGGGATGTCGCGATAGCGTGCGGCAAGCGCACTGGTCCCCTTGGGGCCGCCGCCCAGCCGCTCGATAAAGCCATCCTCGAAACGCGGCTCGGCGCGCGAAACTTCGGTCTTGCCGCCCGCGTCGAATGCCGCAGCGTCGGGCACCTCTACCCCGTCCTTGAGCAGCAGCCGCACCGATCGCCCCTGGATCGTCCCATCGATCACGTCGTCGCGGTCGAGCGCGCGGGTCAGGAAATGCCGCCGCCGCTCCTCGAACCCGGTCACCCGGATCACCCGGTCGGCCACGCCCCGGGTCAATTCCCGCGGCGGCCCGTCGAACAGCATTTTGCCCTCGTTGAGCAGATAGACCGTGTCGCACTTCTCGGCCTCGTCGAGATAAGCGGTCGACCACAGCACCCCGATCCCGTCGGATTTGAGATCGCCGACCATCGCCCACAATTCGCGCCGCGAGATCGGATCGACGCCCACCCCCGGCTCGTCGAGCAGCAGCAGCTTGGGGGTCTTGACCAGCGCGCAGGCCAGGCCGAGCTTCTGCTTCATGCCCCCCGAAAGCTTGCCGGCCAGCCGATCCTGGAAGCGCTTGAGATCGGTGAATTCCAGCAGCTTGTCGAAGCTCGCCTGCTGCGCGTCCCGCGCCAGCCCGCGGACATCGGCATAGAGCCGCAGATTCTCGATGACGGTCAGGTCTTCATAAAGCCCGAAGCGCTGCGGCATGTACCCGAGGTCGTCGAGCCGGTCGCCCGGCTTGCCGCCGAGCACTTCGATGCGCCCCTCGCTCGGCGCCATCAGCCCGGCGAGGATACGGATCAGCGTCGTCTTACCCGCGCCGTCCGGGCCGACCAGCCCGGTTACCGTTCCTGCGGCCACCGTGATCGACACGCCATCGAGCGCCGGCGCGTCGCCGAACCGCTTGATCAGCCCCTGCGTGGAAGCGAGCGCTGTCACAAGCCACCGCCCACGAGATTCCCCTCCCTGCAAGGGAGCGGAGAAGCATTATTGCGATTGGTTCGCACAACGAAATGCAAACCGCTCGCAACAAGGCGGTCCCCATCCATCAGTCCTTGGCCTTCGCCCGCGCACCTGGCACCGCCACTGTCACCGGCTGCCCCTGCCGCAGGCCGTCATCAGGATCGTCGACGATCACGCGCAACTGATAGACGAGGTCGGTGCGCAGATTCTCGGTCTCGACCGTCTTGGGCGTGAACTCCGCGCGCGGCGCGATATAGCCGATCGTCCCGTGATATTGTTTGGCATTGCCGTCGGCAGTCACCACCACCTGCATCCCCGGGCTGATCCTGCTGAGGTCGGGCTCCGCGACATAGGCACGGATGCGCATCGGCCGGTCGATCGCCAGCGTCAGCACGGTTTCGCCGGGCTGGACGATCGCGCCGGGCTCGCGCGCCCGCGTCACCACCACGCCATCGGTCGAGGCCGCCAAGCGCGTGTCGCCAAGATCGGTGCCCGCGCTCTTGCGCGCCGCCTGCGCCGATTGCAGCGCGGCCTGTGCCGCGGCGATATCCTCGCTGCGGCTGCCGGCCTGGAGCAGCGACAGGCCTTGCTGCGCCTCCACCAGCTGGGCACGCGCCTGATCGCGCTGCGCCACCGTCTGCTCCCACACGTCGCGGCTGATCGCGCCCGGAGCAACGAGCGGCTGGCGACGCGCATAGTCACGCTGGGCATCGTCGGCGACCGCGCGCGCCGCAGCAACACGCGCCCGCGCCTGGGCGATGTCCTGCGCGCGGTTGCCGTTGCGCAATTTGGCGAGTTGCGCCTGGGCCTGTGCCACGCGGGCATCGGCCTCGGCGGTGCGGCTGTCGAGCGTCGCGGTGTCGAGCCTGGCGAGCAGGTCGCCGCGCCGCACCCGCGCGCCTTCGTCCACGGCGATGGCATCGATCCGGCCATTCACCCGAAAGCCGAGATCGACTTCGCGAATGTCGACATTGCCGTGGAGCGTCAGCCCCGCATCATGGTGCGGCGCGAACAGTCCGAACCCGCGCGTTACCCCCGCGGCGATCGCCACAACTATCAATATCGCAACGATCGCAATCCGGCGGTTCATCCCACGGTCTCCGAAAGAATGCACAGGGCGTTGGCGCGCAGCCGTGCGCGCAGCAGCGCTGCGGCGGGCTCGTCGATGGTCTCGATCCCCAGGACGCGCGTGACCGAGGCGCGGCCTGCGCGCAGCACCAGCGCCTGGCCGACCAGCAGCAGCCCGGTGGCGCGCGCATCGGCATCCTCGAGGTCCGGCCGCGCGGTGCGGACCAGCGCGAGCGCCACGTCGACGATTGCGGCCATCGCCCCGGCATAGAGCCGGTCGAACGCCTCGGTGGGGAATTGCTGCTCGCGGATGATGAAGCGCGCCCAGCCCTCGGTCTCGGGGCGCAGCATCATCGCGGCGAAGCTGTCGAGCACGTCCGCCATCGCGATGGCGGCGTCGCGGCGACTGCCCCCCGCGGCACCGCGCGCAGCGGCGAGCGCAGGCGCCTGCAATTCGCGGATCGCTTGCGCGATATGCTCCGCAGCGGCGAGGTAAAGCCCCTGCTTGCCGCCGAAATGATAGGTGATCGAGGACATCGCAGTGCCCGAGGCCCTGGCAATCGCACGCGTGCTCGCGCCTTCGAAGCCGAGGCGTCCGAACTGGTCGATCGCAGCATCGAGAAGGGACGAAGACAGCATGCGCACCCTTGTTCGTTCGATCGAACAACTGCGCCGCCACGATGACGGTGTCAACCCAACAAGTCCGGCCCTCGCCCCTATGCGGGGGAGAGCCGGAAATTCGGGGATCAGAAAGCCGCGGAGACCGAGAAGACGACCTGCGACCCTGCGATCGAGGAACCATCCTTGGTCGACGAGAAATTGGGTAGCAGATACGCCGATTCGCTGCGCGTGATGTTGGTGTCGGTATAGGCGACCCCGAGCGTCAGCGGCCCGACTGCGACATCGGCGCCGACCAGCCAGTCGAGATATTCGCCCGTCGGTGCGACGCTGGTGCCGTTCGGGCCCAGCCCGGGATTGCCGTTCGAATAGCCCAGATGCGCCTTGAGCGTCACCGGCGAGCCGGGGACACCCGAGGAGAGATCGGTCCAGAGATAGAGATTGTCCTCGCTCTGGCCGTTGCTCTCGGGCGTGGCGGAGAAGTTGCCGAGCGCTTCCTGCTTGGGCGCATAAGCGACGCCGGCGAGCGCGCTGACCGGGCCGAGCGACCCGCTCAATTTGACATAGGCCTCGGCGAAATCGGTATCGTCGGCGCCACCGGGATACATGTACCAGGTGAGCCCGACGTCGAGCGCGCTGCCCTCGCCCAGCGCGATTTTGTAGCCGCCATAGAGATCGAGTTCGATATTGGCGCCGCCGAACGTGCCCCATCCGGCAAGGTTCGATCCCCAGGTGCCGGCATAGAGGCCGCTCTTGTGCGCGACGCTGACGCCGCCTTGCACTGCCATCTCCTCATCGGTCTGGGAGACCCCGCGGAAGCGATAGTCCGAGACGATCGCGACGCTGCCCGATACGGTGAAGTCGCCCGGCGGATCGGTGTCCTGCGCCTGCGCGGAGACGGACGAGCACGCGAGAATGGCGGCCGCGGCTGCGGCGATGTGGAACTTCATGAGCTACCCCCTGATGTGGTCTTGCCGAAGTTCCTCCTGCGCCCGGACCGCCGCCACCCTCCCACTGCGCTTCAAGCATGAGGAGCGACGATCGGTCCGGACCCAGTCTTGCTAGCCTATCCTCTCCTTCGGGTGCTTTGCCCGTTCGTAACGAAGTGTTGCTCAGGCCAGTGCAGCGATGCGCCCGCTGGCCCCGTAGAGCTCGACATGCCCACCGCCGGCGCGACGCCGCTGCAGCCAGTCCTTGAGCAGCTCGGCGCAGGTATGGTCGAATGCCGAGACCTTGCTGAGATCGAGCCGCACCGGCGCACCGCCCGGCACCGAATTGAGCGTGTCGCTGAGCTTCGGCAGCGTGACGAAGGTCGCCGCGCCCGAAAGCGCGATCATCCGCTTCTCGCCCTCATCGTGCGAACGGACCTTGAGGCGAAGCTTGCGGACGTGCGGCAGCAGCTCGATCAGCGACAGCGCGATGCCGACGAGCACGCCGGTCAGCAGATCCTCGGCCACGACGAGCACGAGCGTGACCGCCCAGATCGCCGCGGGCAGCAGGCCATAGTCGCGGAACAGATGCTTGGCGTGGCTGAAATTGACCAGCCGCGCGCCGGTGACGACCAGCACTGCGCCGAGCGCCGCCATCGGGATCTCGCGGAGCAGCCAGGGCAGCAACGCGACAAAGGCGAGGATCCACGCACCGTGGAGGATCGCCGAGAGCCGCGTCACGGCGCCCGCCTGGACGTTTGCCGAGCTGCGCACGATCACCCCGGTCATCGGCAGCGCACCGGCCAGGCCGCAGAGGAAGTTGCCGATGCCCTGTGCGCGCAGTTCCTTGTTGTAGTTGGTGCGCACGCCGTCGTGCATGCGATCGACTGCCGCCGCCGAGAGCAGGGTCTCGGCGCTTGCGATGAACGCGATCGCCAAGGCCGCGGTGATGATCGCCGGATTGAGCCATTTGGCGAACATCTCGGTGCCGGGCAGCGTGATCGCAGCAGCGATGTTTGCCGGCACTTCGACGCGGGTGACGTCGAGCCCGAGCGAGAACGCCACCAGCGTCGCCGCGACGACGCCGACCAGCGCGCCGGGGACGAGCCGCAGCGCCGCCGGGCGGAGCTTTTCCCAGCCGATCATCGCCGCGATGGTCAGCAGGCCGAGCAGCAGCGCGATCTCCGCCGCGGCGAGATTGGGCGACAGGCCGAGCAGCCGGCCCGGCATCGCCGCGAGGTTCTCGAGCCCGCTCGACATCGGTTTGGCGTCGAACAGCACGTGGAACTGACCGATCACGATCAGCACGCCGATGCCGGCAAGCATGCCGTGCACCACGGCGGGCGAAATCGCGCGGAACCAGCCGCCGAGCTTGAAGATGCCCGCGACGACCTGGATCAGACCGGCAAGCACGAGGATCGGGCCCAGTGCCGACAGGCCCTGATCGCGGACGAGTTCGAAGACGATGACGGCGAGGCCCGCCGCCGGACCGCTCACCTGGAGCGGCGATCCGGCGAGCGCGCCGACCACGATGCCGCCGATGATCCCGGTGATCAGGCCCTTTTCAGGCGGCACGCCCGACGCGATCGCGATGCCCATGCACAAGGGCATCGCGACGAGGAAGACGACGATGGAGGCGGTGAGATCGCGGACGACAGTTCCGTTTGCAGCGGAGCGTGTCATTCGGCCGCCTCCTGGTAATAATCGAGGTCCGAGGCCAGCCGCTGCGCCGCGGGCAGCGCCACGGGAAGCGGCTTGTCTTCGCGGATCGGCATGAAGCGACCGCTCTCGCCATCGAGGCCGAGCACCTGCCCTGCGCCGATGTCGACGAACCAGCCGTGCAGCGCGATCTCGCCGCGCGCGATGCCCGCCGCGACCGAGGGATGCGTGCGCAGATGGGCGAGCTGGACGACGACATTCTCGAGCGCGACGGTGCGGACGCGTGCGCCGTCGTCGAGCTCGGGATAGCTCTGGTCGACGACCTGCCGCGCGGCGATGCCGTGGCGCAGCCAGGCGACGACGTTGGGCATCGCCTCAAGCTTTGCGGGATCGCCGGCAAGGCCCTTCATCGCGCCGCAATCCGAATGGCCGCAGACGATGATGTCGCGGATACCGAGCACCATCACGGCATATTCAACCGTCGAGGTGACGCCGCCGTTGGCATTGGAAAAGGGCGGGACGATGTTGCCTGCGTTGCGGCAGACGAACAGGTCGCCCGGCGCCGCCTGCATGATGTGTTCGGGGACCACCCGCGAATCGGCGCACGAGATCATCAGCGCCTTGGGGCTCTGCCCGTCCGCCGCGAGTTTCGAATAGAGCGCGCTCTGGCCCGGGAAGACTTGCTTCTCAAAGTCGAGCACGCGGCCGATGAGTTCGTTCACTGGAACCTCCTATACGCGCACGCCAAGGGTGGCGCGCATCCTGCGGGAGATACGGAACGGGTTTTGCTGCAGCGCAGCTTTACTGTAAGCTTTTGTTGCTCCGCAGCGCGATCTCGGCGCTGAGCCCGCCTTCGGGCCGGTTGCGCAGGCGGAAGGTGCCGCCCTCTTCCTCGATGGCGCGCGCGACGATTGCCAGCCCGAGCCCGAGCCCCACCGTGTCGCGCGAGCGTGCGCGATCGAGCCGCACGAAGGGCTGGAGCACGCTTTCTATCTGCGCCTCGGGAATGCCGGGCCCGTCATCCTCGACCAGGATCACCACCCGTCCCTCTTCCTCGCGCACCCGCAGCCAGACGCGCGCGGCATGGTGGAGCGCGTTCTCGACCAGATTGACCAGCGCGCGCTTGAGCGCGATCCGGCGCACGATCAGCTCCAGATGATCGGGCCCGACATACTCGGCGCGCAGGCCGCGGTCGCTCGCGTCGTCGGCCAGCGTCGCGCAGAGCACCGCGACATCGACCGGCGCCGGCGACTCGGTCTCGCCCTCGCCACCCAGATACGCCAGCAGCGAGCCGATCATCGCCTCCATCTCGCCGATATCGGCCTGGATCGCGTCATGCACCTGCGGGTCGGTCACGGCATCGGCGCGCAGCCGCAGCCGCGCCAGCGGCGTACGCAGGTCATGCCCCACCGCAGCGAGCGCCTGCGTCCGATCGGCGATCAACCTATGGATACGCGCCTGCATCCGGTTGAACGCCCCGATCACCCGGCGTACCTCTCCCGGCCCCGCGACCGGCACTTCCTCATGGCTGCCGCTGCCCACCCGTTCGGCCGCGTCGGCCAGCCGCCGCATCGGCAGCAGTGTCTGGCGCACCATAAGCCCGCCGATCAGGATGAGCGCCACCGCCGGCGTCAGCGCAAGCAGCACGCGCTCCAGCGAAAAATCGAGATGATGCAGCGGCTCGCGGGTGCGAAACTGGACCCAGCTGCGATCGGGCAACCGCAGGCTGCCGACGATCACGCCCTCGCGCGTTGGCGGCGTCAATCGCAGCCGCAAATCGGTTTCGGCCAATCCCGGTTCCCAGGTGATCACCTGGTGATGGATCCGATCGAGCGAGGGCGCGAAGCGGAGCGGCGGCGGCAGATCGGCGCTCCAGCGAATCTCGTAGCGCGACGTCGTGAGTTCCTCGGCCAGCGCCGGCCGCGCGCGCGGCGGCTGTTCGGCGAGCAGCTTGTGCGCGATCACCAGATGCTCGGCGAGCCGGCGTCCCTCGTCCTCGCGCACCGAGACCTGGCTCGCGCGCTCGTAGAGCAAGGTGCTCGCGCCAAACTCGACCAGGATCGCGAGCAGCAGGATTGCGAAGATCCGGCCGATCAGGCCCAGCGGCGTGCCGAAGCGCTTCAAGCCGGTGCTCAGTCGCGGGTAACGGGCGCGTTGAGCATATAGCCGACGCCGCGCACGGTAACGATCGGCGCCGAGGCACCCGCCCCGCCCAGCTTGCGCCGCAGCCGGCTGACCAGCACGTCGATGCTGCGGTCCGAACTGTCGCCCAGCCGCGTGCGCGACAATTCGATCAGCCGCTCGCGCGCGATCACGCGACCCGAATGGTCGCACAGTGCCACCAGCAGATCAAACTCGGCGCCGGTCAGGTCGACCACCGCGCCGGTCGGCGAATGCAGCTCGCGGCGGGGAAGGTTGACCGTCCAGCCATCGAAGCGAAGCATGCCCTTGGCGCGCTCGGCCGCTTCCTGCTCGGCGCCGCTGCCGCGGCGAAGCACCGCGCGCACTCGCGCGATCAGCTCGCGCGTGCCGAAGGGCTTGGGCAGATAATCGTCGGCGCCGAGCTCGAGCCCGACAACCCGGTCGGTCTCGCTGCCCTTGGCCGAAATGAAGATGATCGGCACGTTGCTCTTGGTGCGGATCGCGCGACACAGATCGATCCCGCTCGTGCCGGGCAACATGATGTCGAGCAGGATCAGGTCCACCGGCCCCTGGTCGAGCGCCAGCCACATCTCAGGCGCCGACGCCGCGGGGCGCACGGTATAGCCATGCTCCTGGAGCGCGCGCGTGGTCAGCGTGCGCAGGGGCGGGTCGTCTTCGACGAGCACGATCGTGGGCAAGGTCATGGGCGGGTTGTTCAAGAACATCCTCTCGCAGCTAGGTAGCGTCCCGGCGATGGTCAACGCGCGAGCGGCCGATCGCGTGCCGTACGCACCTGCAGCAACACTTTGTTACGCCTGTGCCAAGGACAAGCAAAGCCGCTTCCCTAGCTGGGGGGCTTCCGCTGTCTGGAGGTTCTCTCATGTATCGCATGCTTTTCGCCACGCTGGCGCTCGCCGCGGCCGCAACGCCCGCCGCAGCTTCGCACGACCATGTCTATCGTTCGCACAACACCCCCGCCGCGCTCAAGGCAGGCTGCACCGTTAGCCAGGTCCATGTCCCGTCGGGCAAGGCGATCCATACCCCCGCGGTGATCCGTTGCCCCGCCCCGGTCGAGGCGCTGGGCGGTGCGGAGACCAAGCGCAAGCAGGCCTGATCGCCGCCTCCGATCCGGCGAGGCGCCGCGCGCGCCCTTGCCGGATCGGCGCGCAATCGCTTGCGCCCGGTCGATGGCGGTGCCTATCCTCGCCGTCCCATCCCCTGCCGGACACCGCCATGAAGCTGCTTTGCTCTGTTGCCGCCTGCACGCTCGCGATCCTACCCGCCACTGTTTCCGCTCAGACCACCGATACCGAAGCCCGCGCGCTCGACATCGCCAAGCGCGCGATCGGCTTTCGCAGCGTCCAGGGCCCCGGCAACCAGACCCCGCAGCTTGCCGCATGGCTCAAGGAGCAGCTCGTCGCCGGCGGCTTCGCCGCGAACGAAATTGCCGTCACGCCGGTCGACGACACCGCCTATCTGATCGCGCGCTGGCCGGGCAGCGATCCCAAGGCCAAGCCACTGGTGATCTCCGGGCATATCGACGTGGTCGAGGCCAAACCCGCCGATTGGGAACGCGATCCGTTCACCGCGGTGGTCGAGAACGGCTATCTCTACGGCCGCGGCGCCACCGACATGAAGCTCGATGCGGCGATCGCGATGGCGACGCTGATCGAGCTGAAGAAGCAGGGCTACAAGCCGCGGCGCGACATCATCCTGCAGTTCTCGGGCGACGAGGAAACGACGATGAAGACCTCGGCGATCATCGCCGAGAAGCTCAAGAACGCCGAACTGGTGATCAATATCGACGGCGGCGGCGGCGTGCTCGACGAGAAGACCGGCAAGCCGCTCTACATGACCTGGCAGGGCGCCGAGAAGACCTATGCCGATTTCGAACTGACCGTCACCAATCCCGGCGGACATTCCTCCGAGCCGCGCCCAGTCAATGCGATCGCCGAATTGTCCGACGCGCTGGTCAAGGTGGGCGCCTATCGCTTCCAGCCTGAGCTGAGCGACCTCTCCAAGGCCTATTTCAATGCCGCCGCGCGCTATGAGGACCCTGAGACCGCGGCGGCAATGAAGGCGTTCGCGGCCAATCCGGCCGATGAAAAGGCCGTCGCCGCGCTGCGCGCCAACTATGCCACGATCGGCAAGATCGGCACCACCTGCGTGCCGACGATGGTTTCGGGCGGGCATGCGCTCAATGCCTTGCCCCAACGCGCCACCGCCAACATCAATTGCCGCATCTTCCCTGGGCATAAGCCTGCCGACATCATGGCCGAGCTGGCGAAGGCCGCCGGCGATCCGGCGATCCAGTGGAAGGACGTCAGCGAAGGCTCGGTCGCGACCGACGCCTCGCCGATGCGGCCCGATTTCGTCCGCGCGGTCGAGAAGGCGCTGGGCAAGGCCTATCCCGGCACCCCGGTGTTCCCGAGCATGTCGTCGGGCGCGAGCGATTCGATGTGGTATCGCTCGGTCGGGGTGCCGAGCTACGGCGCCAGCCCGGTGTTCATCAAGGAATCGGACAGCTTCAGCCACGGGCTCAACGAACGCACGCCGATCGCGGCAATCGCCCCGGCGATCGTGTATTACCGGTCGCTGTTCACGGACTTGTCGAAATAGCCCTGCAGGCCCGGCTGCTTCTCTCGTCACCCCGGCCTTGAGCCGGGGTCCCGCTGTCTTCAGGCCGGACAAAAGAAGCGGGATCCCGACGAGAGTCCGGGATGACGAAGGTATCAATCGCTAGTTTGGGTTCTCAGCCGAGCAACACGGCAATCTGCTGCTCCGCAATCGCGCGCGCCTCGTGCGCATCGAGCAGCTCGGGCGACAGGCACAATTCCAGCCACAGCCCGTCGACCAATGCCGTGATCGCAATCGCGGCGCGGCGCCGTGCCGCCGGCGCCAGCCCGCATGCCGCCAGCAACGCCTCGATCTCGCCGCGATACCCGGCATATTGCGCGTCATGCAGCGCCGCGATCCCGGGCTGGGCGATCACCAGTCCCCAGAACGCCGTCCAGGTCGCGAGCAACGCGCGATCGGCGATCGGCGGCGCGAAGCTTGCGGCGACATAGGCCATCAATCGCGCGCGGGGATCGTCGCCCGCGTCCGCGACCGCCGCATCGAGCGCCGCCGAGACCTGCGCTCCGACATGCGCATAGGTTGCCGCGATCAGTGCATCGACGCCGCCGAAATGGTGCGCGACCAGCCCCGGCGACACGCTCGCTTCCACGGCGATCGCGCGGACCGAGGCGCCGCTTGCCCCGACGCGCGCCAGCACTCGCGCCGTCGCCTCGATCAGCGAGAGGCGGCGGGCATCGGGTTCGGCGCGGGTGAAGGCAGGATTGCGCATCTCCGCAGCCTATTATACGATCGTACAACAAGCAATCGCGGAGCCGGCCATGGCGATCCTCGTCTCTCTATCCAATGCCGATCCGGACGCCGACTGGTCGCTGCCCGGCTGGATCTACACCGATCCTGAATTCCTGAATGTCGAGACGACGCGCATTCTGCGCCCGAGCTGGCAGATCGTCTGCCATGAGAGCGACCTTGCCGAACCCGGCGCGTGGCGCACCCTCTCCTATCTCGGCGAGAATATCGTCGCGGTGCGCGGGCGCGACGGCGTGGTCCGCGCCTTCCACAATGTCTGCCGCCACCGCGCGATGCGGATCGTCGAGGGCGATGCCGGCTGCGCGAAGAAGCTGGTCTGCCCCTATCACGCCTGGGCCTATGAATTGGACGGCAGCCTTTCGGGCGTGCCGATGCGGCGCGATTATCCAGCGCTCGACATGGCGGCGAGCGGGCTGGTGCCGGTCGATCTGTCGATCTGGCGCGGCTTCGTGTTCGTGCGGCTGGAAGATGACGGCGGGCCTTCCGTGGCCGAGATGATGGCACCCTATGAGGCCGAGATCGCCCCCTATCGCTTCGAGGAGATGCGCCGGCTCGGCGAGGTCCGCACCCGCGACCGCGCGGTCAACTGGAAGAATGTCGGCGACAATTATTCGGACAATCTCCACATTCCGGTAGCGCATGACGGGCTTACCCGGCTGTTCGGCAAGAGCTATGCGATCGAGGCATCGGGCTGGGTCGACAAGATGTCGGGCTATCTCGTCGACCGCGTCTCGGCCAATCCGTGGGAAGCGTTCTACCAGCGGCATCTGCCGCGCGTCGATCATCTGCCCGAGGCCAATCAGCGGCTATGGCTCTACTACAAGCTCTGGCCGAACATGGCGTTCGACATCTATGCCGACCAGATCGACTTCATGCAGTGGCTGCCGACATCGCCGACGACGTGCGTTCTGCGCGAGATGACCTTCGCGCTGCCCGATGACCGCCGCGAGATGAAACTGGTCCGCTACGCCAACTGGCGGATCAATCGCGTGGTCAATGCCGAGGACACCTGGCTGATCGAGCGGGTTCAGCAAGGCATGGCCTCGTCGAGCTACACGGCAGGGCCGATCGGCGCGAGCGAGGTGTGCCTGCGCAGCTTCGCCGCCAAGGTCCGCGCGATCATCCCCGAGGCCCGGCAGCACCGCGCGCCGGCACCGGGCTGGTCGCGGCGGCCGCACACCGTCTGAATTCGGGGATAGCCATGAAGCAATACGACGCGATCGTCATCGGCGGTGGGCATAACGGCCTGGTCTGTGCCTTCTATCTGGCGCGTGCGGGGATGAAGGTCCGCGTGCTCGAGCGGCGCGACATCGTCGGCGGCGCGGCGGTGACCGAGGAGTTTCACCCCGGCTTCCGCAACTCGACGGCGAGCTACACCGTCAGCCTGCTCCGCCCGAAGGTGATCAAGGACATGAAGCTGCACGAACGCGGCTGGCGGGTCCTCGAGCGGACGATCAGCAATTTCTTCCCGCACGACGCCGGCTATCTCAAGCTTGGCGGCGGGCAGGCGCGCACCCAGGCCGAGTTCGCGCGGTTCAGCCCGAAGGATGCCGAGACCTTTCCCCGTTACGAGGCCGCGCTCGAGCGCGTCGCCGAAGTACTGCGCGACATGGCGCTCAAGACCCCGCCCAATGCCGGCGGCGGGGTGCGCGCGCTGCTCGCCGCGGCGATGCAGGGGAAGCGGCTCGCCGGCATGGACATCGAGGCGCAGCGCGACGTGATGGACCTGTTCGTCAAGTCGGCGCGCGATTTCCTCGGGAGCTGGTACGAGAATCCGTATATCCAGGCTGCGTTCGGCTTCGATGCGGTGGTCGGCAACTATGCCAGCCCGGACACGCCGGGCAGCGCCTATGTGCTGCTCCACCACGTCTTTGGCGAGGTAAACGGCAAGAAAGGGACTTGGGGCCACAGCGTCGGCGGGATGGGCGCGATCACCCAATATATGGCCGAGGCGTGCACCGAGGCGGGCGTAGAGATCAGCCTGGAGGCGCCGGTCGCGCGCGTGCTGGTCGATGGCAAGAAGGTCGCCGGAGTGCGCCTGGAATCGGGCGAGGAGATCGCGGCCAAGATTGTCGCGGCCAATGTCGGCCCGGCCCTGCTCTACCGCCAGCTCGTCGAGCGCAGCGACATGACCCCCGAATTCGCCCGGCGGATAGACAATTTCAAGGCGGGATCGGGCACCTTCCGGATGAACCTGGCGCTCTCCGAGCTTCCGGATTTCAGCGTGCTGCCGGGCAAGGACAAGGCCGAGCACCATACCGCCGGGATCATCATCGCGCCGAAGCTCGACTATATGGATGAGGCCTTCACCACCGCGAAGGCCAAGGGCTGGTCCGACGCGCCGATCGTTGAGATGAAGCTGCCCACCGCGGTGGACGACAGCCTTGCCCCGCCGGGCATGCACATCGCCAGCCTGTTCTGCCAGCAATTCGCTCCCGTACTGCCCGACGGTCGCAGCTGGGACGACGAGCGCGAGGCGGCGGCGGACCACATCGTCGATACGGTCACCAGGTATGCGCCGAACTTCAAGGCATCGATCCTCGCGCGCCAGGTCCACAGCCCGCTCGATCTCGAGCGCAAGTTCGGGCTGATCGGTGGCGACATCATGCACGGCCATATGTCGCTCGACCAGCTCTGGGCGGCGCGGCCGGTGCTCGGGCATGGCGATTATCGCGCGCCAATCGCGGGGCTCTATATGTGCGGCGCCGGCACCCATCCGGGCGGCGGCGTCACCGGCGCGCCGGGGCACAACGCCGCGCACGAGATATTGCGCGATCGCTCGCTGGTCAGGCGGTTGCTGCCGATCTGAGGCGTGTTCGCCGCACCCACAGGAACACCGGCAGGCCGAGCGCGAGCAGGCCGAGGCCCCAAAGGTTCGCGCGCAGGCCGAGACCGTAGATCATCCACAAGACGAAGCCGGCGGCAACCGTGGCGGCAAAGGGCACCGCGACATCGCGGCCGAGAAGCTTGAGCGCCGCCAGCGCGCTGACGAAATAGGCGAGCATGCCCGCGGCAAGGCTGATCGTCGCGATGTCGGCGAACAATGCGCCGGTCGACCCGGTATAGTTGAGTGCCATCACGATCGTGACCAGCACACCCGACACGAGATGCGCGCGCGCCGGAGTGCCGTGGCGGCTTTCCTTGCCGAACCAGGCGGGAAAGACGCCGCCGCGCGCCATCGCCCAGGGCATCTCGCCCTGGAGCAGGACGAAGCCGTTGAGCGTGCCGAGCGCGCTGATCGCGGCGAACACCGCGACGATCTGTGCCGCGCCGCTGCCCCACCACCCGCCTAGAAACGCCGCGAGCGGGGAATGCGACGCCGCGACCTGATCGGCGGGCATCATCAGGGTGATCCCGCCGGCGACGAGGACATAGACTGCGCCGGTGACCGCAGTGCCGAGCAGCGTGACGAGCGGCACGATCCGCGCCGCATCGCGCACCTTGTCGGCAGGCACCGTCGCCGATTCGACGCCGAGAAATCCCCAGAAGGTGAGCGCCACCGCACCGGCAACGGCTCCCGCCCCGATCGGCACCGGCGGATTGTCGACGATTGCCGCACCACCACGCTGCAGCACCAGCCAGACGACGAGGAGGACCACTGCGATCAGCGGGGCAAGCTTGATCACCGCGGTGACCAGCTGGATGCGCCCGGCGAGCGCGACGCCGCGGATGTTGACCGCCACAAGCCCCCAGATCAGCGCGAGCGCGGTCAGCATCGCAGGCGTGCCGCCAGCGAGCGCCGGGAACGGCACGCTGAGCGCGCTGACCACCGCGATCGCCACTGCGCCATTCCCTGCCCAGACCAGGATCCAATAGCTCCACGCCACCGCGAACCCCACCACCGGCCCGAACGCGCGGTCGGCAAAGGCATAGGGGCCGCCCGCACACGGGATCACCGCCGCCAGCCGCGCGAACACGAAGGCCAGTGCCATCGCCCCCAGGATGGTCACGCCCCAGCCGATCAATGCATTGGCGCCCAGCGGGGCGAGCGTGGCGGGCAGCAGATAGATGCCCGATCCGATCATGTTTCCGACGACCAGCGCCAGCGCCGGCCAGAAGCCGAGGGCGCGTCGCTCGGAGACGCGGCGATCGCTCATGCGGCGCTTGCCGGTGCGCCGGCCGGTCGGATCAGCAGTTGCCGCCGCCTTCCGGGCAACGGTCCGTAACCGACGCGGGAAGTCCGAAGAAGAGTGCGAACAGTGACGCCAATTCGTCCATGATCAAGGCTCCGCGTGGGCGAGACCGGCAGCATACACGCGGATCGATGCAATGCCATGGGTCATCGGCGGCAGGCCGCTCGCGCAGGTAAACGCGGGTTCCGCTTGATCGCACCGCGCCCGCATGGTCATCCTCGCGCGATGCCTGCAACGCGCTTCCCGCCCGACCTGATGACCGCCGCGCTCGCGCTGCATGACAATCGCCTCCCCGACGCCGAGCGCGGCCTCAAGGCCTATCTCAAGCGCGATCCGTTCGATGCGCGCGCGATCCGCATGCTCGCCGAGCTTGCCGGGCGGATCGGGCGGCTGAAGGATGCCGAAACCCTGCTGCGCCGCGCCGTCGAGATTGCCCCGGCGTTCACGGCGGCACGCGCCAATCTCGCACTCGTCCTCTACCGCCAGAACCGCGCGAGCGACGCGCTGGCGGAGCTCGACCTCCTGCTCGAAGCCGAGCCCGATCACCCCGGCCATGCCAATCTCAAGGCCGCGACGCTCGGCCGATTGGGCGCGTTCGAGGACGCCATCCTGCTCTACGAGCGCGTCCTGGCAGAGGCGCCCGCCCAGCCCAAGCTGTGGATGAGCTATGGCCATATGCTCAAAACGGTGGGGCGCCAGGCCGACGGCGTCGCCGCCTATCGCAAGGCGCTCGATCTCGCGCCGACGTTGGGCGAAGCCTGGTGGAGCCTCGCCAACCTCAAAACCGTGCGCTTCGACGATGCCGACATCGCGGCGATGGAAGCGGCGCAGGACGCGCCCGGCATCGGCGACGAGGATCGTTTTCACTTGGATTTCGCACTCGGCAAGGCGTTCGAGGACCGGCGCGAGGCCGATCGCGCCTTCGCGCATTATGCTGCGGGCAACGCGCTGCGCCGCACGCAACTGGTCTACGACGCCGACGAGACCGAGACATTCGTCGACGATTGCATCGCCATCGCCACACCCGCTTTCTTCGCCCAGCGAACCGGCTGGGGCAGCGAGGCGCGCGATCCGATCTTCATCCTCGGCATGCCGCGTGCGGGCTCGACCCTGATCGAGCAGATCCTCGCCAGCCACAGTGCGATCGAGGGGACGACCGAGCTTCCCGACCTCCCTGCCCTCGCCCGCAAGATTCCCGATTATCCGCACGGCCTGACGGAGCTGACCGCCGATCGCGCCCGCGCGCTCGGCGAGGAGTATCTGCGCCGCACCGCGGTCCAGCGCCGCACCGATCGGCCGCTGTTCGTCGATAAGCTCCCCAACAACTGGGCGCATGTCGTGCTGCTCCGGCTGATCCTGCCCCATGCGACGATCATCGACGCGCGCCGCGAACCGCGCGCCTGCTGCTTCTCCAACTTCAAGCAGCATTTCGCGCGCGGCCAGGCGTTCAGCTATGCGCTCGACGATATGGGTCGCTATTATCGCGACTATGTGCGGCTGATGACGCATCTCGATGCAGTCCAGCCCGGCCGGGTCCACCGCGTCATCCACGAAGCGCTGGTCGCGGACACCGAGACCGAGGTCCGCCGGCTGCTCGACGCGTGCGGCGTCGAGTTCGAGCCCGCTTGCCTTGCCTTCCACGAGACCGAGCGCGCGGTGCGTACCGCCAGCTCCGAACAGGTACGCCAGCCGATCTTCACCGGCGGCGACCGCGCCTGGCGCCCGTTCGAAGTGCATCTCGGCCCGCTCATCGATGCGCTCGGCCCGGTGGTCGCGACCTATCCGGATGCACCGCCAAATCCATAACGTTGCAGAAACGTCACGCTTTGCGGAAGATCGCGCTTGCCCAAATCCACAGCATTGACGGCTGCTGCGATGCAGCACAGTCTCCGGTTACATTGTTGTGACGCTGGGGGCCGTGAATGAATTCTGTGCGCCGTGCTGTGATCTCGGGCTTGCTCGCTTCGACTGCCCTGTCCCTTCCAGCCATGGCGCAGGCCCAGGATGCGCAGAGTAGCGCTTCCGATCTGCCGCCCGACCAGGAGGAGATCGTCGTCACTGCGCAGAAGCGCGACGAGAACATCCAGTCGGTCCCGATCAGCATCCAGGCGATCGGCACGCGCAAGCTCGATCAGCTCAACATCTCGAACTTCAACGAATATACCCAGTTGCTGCCCTCGGTCGCGTTCCAGACCACCCAGCCGGGGTCGACCACCGTCTATATGCGCGGCGTCGCCTCGGGCGGCGACGGCAACCATTCGGGCTCGCTGCCCTCGGTCGGTTCCTATCTCGACGAGCAGCCGGTGACGACGATCGGCGGCACGCTCGACGTCCATATCTATGACGTCGCCCGGATCGAAAGCCTCGCCGGGCCGCAGGGCACGCTGTATGGCGCGTCGAGCCAGGCGGGCACGATCCGCATCATCACCAACAAGCCCGATACCAATGCCTTTGAAGGCCGAGTGGATATCGAGGGCAACACCGTTTCGCATGGCGGCCAGGGCGGCAAGATCGAGGGCATGATCAACACGCCGCTCTCGCCCTGGGCGGCGCTGCGCGTCGTGGGCTTCTATCAGCGCGACGCCGGCTATATCGACAATGTCGCGGGCACGCGAACCTTCTGCGGCACCCCGACCTTCGATCAAAACGGCGACATCAACGGCTGCATCAAGGACGGAATCAGCGTCAAGAACGATGCGTTCGTCGAGGACAATTACAACGACACCGAAACCTGGGGCGGCCGCGCTGCGCTCAAGGTCGATCTCGACGACAACTGGACCGTCACGCCGGCCGTGCTCTATCAGGAATCGCGCAGCCACGGCGTCTATGGCTATGATCCGCAGGTCGGCGACCTCGAGGTCCAGCATTTCTATCCGGAAAACCGCAAGGACCGCTTCATCCAGGGCGCGCTGACGATCGAGGGCAAGATCGGCAACTGGGACGTGACCTATGCCGGCGCCTATCTCGACCGAAAGGCCTATTCCTCGACCGACTATACCGATTATTCCGAGGCGTACGACAATCTCTACGCCTCGGTCGGCGGGCTTGCAGGCTATTTCTATTACCAGGACAATGCCGGCAACACGATCGATCCGCGCCAGCGAGTGATCGGCACCGATCACTTCAAGAAGACCAGCCAGGAGCTGCGCGTCGCCTCGCCATCGGAGGATCCGTTCCGCCTCGTCGCCGGGCTGTTCTACCAGCGCCAGTCGAACCTGATCCACCAGGATTATCAGATCCCCGGCCTTGGCGACGACGTCTCGGTCAACGGGTCGCCCGGCACACTGTGGCTCACCCAGCAGCACCGCGTCGACAAGGACTATGCAATGTTCGGCGAGGCAAGCCTCGACCTCTCGAGCAAGCTGACTTTCACCGCCGGCGCCCGTGCCTATATCTACGACAATTCGCTGATCGGCTTCTTCGGCTTCGGCCGCAATCCGGGTGTCGATCCCGCCGACGGCCGTCCGTACACCGCCTCGCCGTTCAATGCCGCGCGCAGCTCGCGCACCGGCATGGCGGGCTGCTACCTCGCCGACGGGACGACCTTGCGCGACGCCTATCTGAACGGCGGCAACACCGCGGCGCTGCTGCCGGCGGCCGTCTCGGGCAGCCCGTGCACCAATCTCGCCACCTATCAGAGCGGCAAGCTGATCCCCAAGGCGACCGAGGGCCAGGGCGTCACCTATCGCTTCAACCTCACCTACAAGCCGAGCGACGGGCTGCTGTTCTACGCCGTGGCGTCGAGCGGCTTCCGCCCGGGCGGGATCAACCGGCGCGGCGACGTCGCGCCCTATGATGCCGACAAGCTCTACAATTACGAGCTTGGCTGGAAGACCACGCTGGCGGGTGGCAAGCTGCGCTTCAACGGCGCGATCTACCAGCAGCAATGGAAGGCGTTCCAATTCTCCTTCCTCGGGCCGAACAGCTTCACGATCATCCAGAACGGGCCGGATGCGCGGATCCGCGGCATCGAGATGGATGCCAACGCCACCTTCGGCGGCCTCAACCTGACCGCCGCAGGCTCGTATACCGATGCCAAGACCCGGCAGGATCTGTGCGAAACGCAGACCTGCATCGGCGATGGCAGCGATATCCTCGCGCCCGCCGGCACCCGCCTGCCGGTGACCCCGCGCTTCAAGATCAGCGGGACGGCGCGCTATGCCGTGCCGGTCGGATCGGGACGCGCCTATGTCCAGGGCCTGATTGCGCACCAGAGCTCGGCCTCGTCGGACATCCGCGTCGAAAAGGCAGCGGCGCTTGGCCGGCTCCAACCCTATACGACCGGCAATCTCGCGGTCGGCTTCGAACTTTCACGCTACACGTTCGAGCTGTTCTCGCAGAACATCTGGGACGAGCGCGGCGAGATCTCGCGGTTCCAGGAGTGCGGCGCATGCGACCAGCGGCCCTATATCGTGCCGATCACCCCGCGGACGATCGGGATCCGGGCCGGGGCGAAGTTCTGATCCGTGGCCGGCCTCAGGGCCGGCTACGACCCTTCTGCTCGAGACGGTTCAACCGCGCGAGCAAGTCTGCGGCGCGATCGGGATAGCGCAGCGCAAGATCGCTTTTCTCGCCCGGGTCGTCGGCGAGATTGTAGAGCTGGGTGCGCGCCGAGGTGCCGATCGCATTGCCGTGGAATTGCTGGGGGTCGACGCTGGCGCGGATCAGCTTCCAGTCGCCTTCGCGGATGGCCAGGATACGATCGCCGCTGCTCGCAACGGTGTTGCCCGTCGTCACCATGAGCTTGGTATCCTCGACCACATAGGTCCGCCCCGCTTCGCTGCGCCCGAGCAGCGGCGCGAGCATGTCGAAGCTGTCGACTGCAGCATCCGATGGCAGCGCCTGCCCGACCAGATCTGCGAGCGAGGCGATCAGATCGACATGGTCGATGATCGCCTTGGAAACATGGCCTTTGCGGACCTGTCCCGGCCAGCAGGTGATCATCGGCACGCGGGTTCCGCCTTCGAGGATGCTGTACTTGCCGCCGCTATACGGCCCGGCCGGTCGGTGCGCGCCGGCCCGCTCGGCCGCGCCATCGGCATAGCCGTCGAACAGGATCGGGCCGTTGTCGCTGCTGAAGACGACCAACGTGTCGTCCGCGAGCCCGAGCTCTTCGAGCGTCCGGATCAGCGCGCCCACCGTCCAATCGAGCTGGAGAATCGCATCGCCGCGCGATCCCAGCCCCGACTTGCCGACGAAGCGCGGATGCGGCGCGCGTGGCACATGCGGCTCGTTGACCGCATAATAGAGGAAGAAGGGGCGATCCTTTTGCGCGCTGACGAACGCCACGGCCTTGCCGAGAAGCACGTCGCTCAACTGCTCGTCCTGCCACCGCGCCGCCTGCCCGCCGGTCATGTAGCCGATCCGGCTGATGCCGTTGACGATCGTATTCGAATGTTCGGGATCGGCACCGAATTTGCGCTGATCGGGGTTCTCCGCGCCGGTCGGCTCGGTGCCGATCTTGCGGTGATAATCGACGCGGATCGGATCGGTGGGATCGAGATTTACGACGCGGCGATTTTCGATCAGCACGGTCGGCACGCGATCGAGCGTAGCGGGCAGGAAGAAGCCATAGTCGAAGCCGATGTCGAGCGGCCCGGGCGCGATCACGCCGTTCCAATCGACATGGCCGTCTCCCAGGCCGAGATGCCATTTGCCGACGAGCCCGGTGGCATACCCCGCCTTTTTGAGCATCGCCGGCAGCGTGTATTTGCCCGGCCGGATCAGTGCCGGCGCGTCGCCCGGCAGGATCTGCGTGCCCGATGCGCGCCAGGCATAGTCGCCGGTCAGCAGCGCATAGCGCGACGGCGTGCACGTCGCCGAGGGCGAATGGGCATTGACGAAGCGCGTCCCCCGCGCCGCCAGCGCGTCGATGTTCGGCGTGGCGATGGCAGTCGCGCCATAGCAGCTGAGATCGCCATAGCCGAGATCGTCGGCATAGATCACGACGATGTTGGGCTTGCGCGGGCTTGCCGCAAAGGCACGCGGGGCAGCGCACACCGCTGCGCCCGCCAGCAACATCCCACGGCGCGTCATCGCTGTGTTCAAAAGGGCCTTATCCTCTCTCCATTCCGCCTCGCGGTCGCGCGAATTATTATCATATTAAATGACAAAATAATAGACGCGCCTGCAATAGGACGGGCGCACGACGCGAAGCGCATACGCGCGACCCTTATCGGCGCTCAGTCTTCAGGCGAATGGTCGAGATAGTCGAGCACATCGTCGATCAGCTTGGCCATCGCGGCGCTTGCGACATCCGGCTTGCCCGCAGCGATCGCCTGATAGACCGCCTCGTGATCGCCGATGCACGCCTTGCCGCCTGCCTGGCGGTTGGTGATGCGGATCGACGTGCGCAGCGCCGTCGCCACGATGTCGCGGAACTGCGAGAGGAACGGGTTGCCCGAGGCGCGCAGGATCGCAACGTGGAACTCGATGTCCGCGGAAAGCGGATCGTCGCGGCCCTCTGCCGCCTCCTGCATCCGGCGGAGCCCGGCGAGGATCGCGGTCACCTGCGAAGGCGTGGCGCGGCGCGCGGCCCAGGCCGCGGCCTGGGGCTCGACGGTCAAACGCAGCTCGTTGAACTGGCGCAGCAGCGTGCGCGAGAGCTTCTGCTCCATCAGCCAGCGCAGCACGTCGACGTCGAACAGGTTCCAATTCTCTTCGGGCTGGACATAGGTGCCCACCTTGGGCCGCGCGCCGAGCAGCCCCTTGGCGGTGATCATCTTGATCGCCTCGCGCGTGACCGAGCGGCTGATGCCCAGCTCCCGGGTCAGATCGCCCTCGGTCGGGAACGGGCGGCTGTTATATTCGCCGCGCACGATCGCGCGGCCGACGGTGTCGACCATGTTCAGCGTCAGCGTCCGGCCGGGCGGACCGAATTCTTCCAGCCCTTCCCTCGGCACCGTCGCCATCGTCTCGCCATCCCCATCGGCACCGCTGCCAACCTGGCGCCCTTTACGGTGCTAGCGGAAAGCGGCGGGAATGAACAAGGGTGCCGCACCAGGCCGGCCGCCGTTGCCTGACGATCGCTTATCTCGCAGGAGGCGCATGCCCGGTCGCCGCCCGCGCCCGCATCAACTTCGTCCTGGACAATCGATGACCCATCCCCCCTTCCCGGCATGCGCCACATCCCCGGCGGCACCTTCGCAATGGGGTCCGAGCGCTTCTATCCCGAAGAGGCGCCGGTGCGCCGGGTACGCGTCAATTCCTTCTGGATCGACGAGGCGCCGGTGACCAATGCCGACTTCGCCCGCTTCGTCGCCGAAACCGGCCATGTCACGTCGGCCGAGATCGCCCCCGATCCCGCCGACTATCCGGGCATGCCCTCCGAACTCGCTCAGCCGGGATCGGCGGTGTTCGAGAAAACGCTGGGGCCGGTCGATATCGGCGATCCTTCGAACTGGTGGCAGTTCCGGCTCGGCGCCGACTGGCGGCATCCGCTGGGGCCGGGCAGCACGATCGACGGGATCGAGACGCATCCGGTGGTGCATGTCACGGCGAGCGACGCCGAAGCCTATGCTGCCTGGGCCGGCAAGCGCCTGCCGAGCGAAGCCGAATGGGAATTCGCCGCGCGCGGCGGACTGGAGGGCGCCGACTATGCCTGGGGCGACGAACTGAGCCCGGGCGGCCAGATCCTCGCCAACACCTGGTTCGGCCTGTTCCCCTTCGCCAACCAGAGCCCGCATGGCTGGCAGCGCACCTCGCCCGTGCGCAGCTTCCCGCCAAACGGCCATGGCCTGTACGACATGATCGGCAATGTCTGGGAATGGACCGCCGACTGGTATGCCGAGCCCAAGGCCGCGGCGAAGCGGAAGGACAGCTGCTGCGTCAGCGAGAACCCGCGCGGCGCCTCGAAGCACGCCAGCCGCGATCCGGCCAGCGGCTTTGCGCGGCGCGTGGTCAAGGGCGGCTCGCATCTCTGCGCGGCCAATTACTGCCGGCGTTACCGTCCCGCCGCACGCCATCCCGAGACGATCGACACCTCGACCAGCCATATCGGGTTTCGCTGCGCCTTCAGCGGGTGAGTGCCCTAGGACATTCGATCTTCACTCGAACGCGCTCCCCTCCCTGCAAGGGAGGGGTTGGGGGTGGGTGCGCGCGTCTGCGCGCCCGAGGACTCAATCCGCAGCTGGGATAAAAGAAGCGGCCGGGGCATCGAGCCCCGACCGCTTCTGACCCACCCCTGACCCCTCCCTTGCAGGGAGGGGGAAGTTAATGTCGGTACGCCGTTAATGCGGGGCGCGCTCGACGCTCAGCCGCGAGATCAGGATCGCGGCGCGCTTGGCCTGGCGGCGGATGCTGGTGAGATCGACCGTCTCGCCGGGGGCATGGTCGCCGGTGCTGTAGGTGCCGAGCCCGGCCAGGCTGTCGACATCGGCGGCGACGAACGAGATGTCGCCGGCGCCGCGCTTCAACGGATCGAGCGGCGCCATCTCGGCGAGGCCGAGGTCGCGGTTGACGCCGTTGAGCGCGGCGAGCAGCGCCTTGTTGCCCGGCGTCGGCGCCATCGCCGGATAGCCTTCGCCGAACTCGATTTTGGCGTCGGTGCCCGGCGCGTGGGCGGCGACGATCGCTTCCATCTTCGCCCGCACCCGCGCTGTCTGCTCGGGGCTGAGCGTGCGGAAATCGCCGGTGGCGACCGCGGTTTCGGCAATGATGTTGGTCTTGCCGCCGGCCTTGGCATTCCCGCTCTCGTCGATCTCGGCGCGCGCCCCGCCGGCGATCACCCCGGCATTGAAGGTCAGGTTCGGCTCGGGCAGGTCCTTGCGGAAGGCAGTCAGGATGCGGGCGAGCTCGGTGATCGCGCCGTCGCCATATTCGGGGGTGAAGATCAGCGAGCTGTGCCCGGTCTTGCCGGTCGCGGTGATCCGCCAGTCGGTCACCGATCGCCGCGCGATCGATCCCATGTCCTTGCCGCCATCGATCACCAGCCCCTCGAAATCGAGCGCGACATCGGCGCGTTTGCCCGCGGCGATCAGGTCGGCGCGCGAAAGCGCCAGCGGACTGCCGGCATCCTCCTCGTCGCCAGTCAGCACGATCTCGATATTGGCGCCCTTGAGCGTGCCCGCCGCCTGCATCGCCTGGAGCGCGGCGACGATCACGACCATCCCGCCCTTGTCGTCGCCGGCGCCCGGCCCTTCCGCCTTGTCACCGCTGCGCACGAACTTCTGGAAGGGCGAACTGAGCTCGAACACGGTATCGAGATGGCCGATCAGCAGGATGCGCTTAGCGCCCGGCTTGCCCTTGTGGATCGCGATCAGATGGCCCGCGCGCTGCACCGCGTCCATCGGCTTCCAGCGGACGGCGAAACCGAGCGGCTCCAGCTCGGCGCGCATCATCTCGCCGACCCTGGTCACGCCGTCGCGGTTGAGCGTGCCGCTATTCTGGTCGACCAGCTTCTGGAGCAGCGCCACCGACGCGTCGAACCCGGCGTCTACCGTCTTGTCGATCGCTCTTTCCGCGCGCGAGAGCTGCGCCGCCGCCGGCGTGGCCGCCAGCATGGCCACGGCAGCGAGCGCTCCGCGCATCACAGCTTGGCCCCGCCCAGCTTGTAGGTCAGCTGGAGATAGAAGCTGCGCCCGACGCCATCGAACCACGAAATGTCGTAATAGGGATAGCTGCTGTACGTGCGGTCCTTGATCGGGTTCTGATCGAACAGATTGTTGACCGTGCCCGAGAGGCGCAAGCGATCGCTCAGGTCGACCTGGACCGACAGATTGAACAGGTAGCTCGCCTTGATATAGGCGTCCTCGGCATAATTGGGCAGGCGGCTCAGCCGCTGGCCGTTGAGCGTGGTCGAGACGCGGCCGAGATCCCAGGTCAGGCTCGCCGTCGCCTTGTCGCTGGGGATGTAATAGCCGCTCTCGAACGCCAGCTTGTCGATCACCGGATCGCCAGGATATTGGCGGATCGTGTGGCCCAGCACATAGGTGTAGCTGCCCGACAGCGCGAATTGGCCGATGCCGGCGGTGGGCACGCGCAGGTGCATCGCGAAATCGATGCCGTCGGTGGTCTCTTCGGCGATGTTGATCGGGTTGATCGAGACCGACTGGATCTCGCCCTCCAGCGCGCCGCTGGCATAGCGCTGGACGCGGGCGAGCGCATCGACGCAGGTCGGCGTGGTGCCGCCGGTCGCGCGGCAATCGGCTTCGTCGCGCAGCACCGTGTCGATGCTCATGTTGAGCACCTGGTTCTTCATCTTCACGCGGAAATAGTCCGCCGAGAAATCGAAGTTGCGCGCCGGCTGGAAGAAGATGCCGGCATTGAGCGACGTCGAGGTTTCGGGGCGCAGGCGGCGATTGCCGTTGTGCTTCGCAATGAAATCGACATCGTCATAGCTGCAGTCGTCGATCTCCTGATCGGTCTGCGCGCAGAGATAATAATCGGTGCCGCCGGTATGCGTGTTGCCCGGCCCCTTGAAGATGTAATGGAGATCGGGCGCGCGGAACCCCGTGCCATAGGCGCCGCGGATCAGCAGGCTCTTCATCGGGCGCAGCTCGGCGCCGAGATTGTAGGTGAACTTGCCGAAGCCGTTCCCGGCAAAGGCATAATGATCGTAGCGGCCCGCGCCGCTCAGCTCGAGAAAGCTGAACGCGGGCACGCGCAGCTCGCCGCCCGCCCCCCAATGTTGGCGGGTGCCGTGGCCGTCTGAATCGACCAGGCCGACATAATATTGCTGCAGCGCCAGCGGATCGGGGTTCATCTCATAGCCCTGATCGCCGATCTCGGCGACCGCGGCAAAGCCGACCGGACCGGCGGGAAGATCGAACAGGCTGGTGGTGTTGATCGTCGCCGAGACGTTGTTGACCCAGGTCTTGGGCCGATAGGTCGAGAGCGCCGTGATCGATTGATATTCGCTCGGAGTCAGCGGCGTATAGAGCCGCGAGACATCGGCGTCGAAGATCGCATAGCCGCTATCGTCGTCCACGCCCTGCTGCTGGCCGAGGAACAGCGCATTGGCCTTGTCGATCACGACCTGGGGGAATTCGATCTTCGAGCTGTATTCGGCGTGATTATAGGCGAGCTCGTAGTTCCACTTGCCGCCGAGCTGGCCCTTGATGCCCGGCGTGATGTTGTAGGTGATCGAGCGATTGCGCGTCATCCCCTTGTCGAGCCCGCCCATCTCCTCGGGGGTGAACAGGCGATACCAATTGTCTAGCTGCGCGCCGCTAGAAGTGAGGTCGGTCGGCATATTGGGGTTGAAGAAGGTGCCTTCCTCATTGCCGTCGGGCGCGACATAGAACCAGTCGAGCGTGTCTTTGAACAGCTTGAGCTTCGAATAGCTCGCCTGGACGTCGACGAAGAACTGGACGTGATCGCTGAAATCATAGCCGATCGAGCCATAGCCGCTGATCGAGCGGCGCTCGCTGATCGTCGTGCCATAGCCGATCGCCTCGTTGCTGCCGCAATACCGGCCATCGACATATTCATCGTTCGCGATGTCATAGCCATATTCGGGCCGGGCGGCGTAATAGGTCGTCCCGCCGTTGAGCTTGGAAAGCGATGCGCAGACGCTCGCGCCCGGATCGAGATAATCGTTATCCTCGTCGGTGCGCAGGAAGTTGCGCCGGGCGATCGCCGTGGAGGGCGACGGGCTGTCCAGCGTCGAATCCTGGAGCTTGCGCTGATAGGCCCAGAGCGGGCGCTGATCGAGCAGCTCGACGCCGATCACGCCGTGGAAGCCCCCGGTTTCCCAGCCAGTGGTGAGCGACAGCCGCTGCGAGGTGCCGCCGCCATGTTCGGTGAAGCCGGCGCGATAATCGATCCGCGTGCCATCGGGCTTGGACTTGAGCTGGAAGTTCACCACGCCCGAAATCGCGTCCGAGCCATAGATCGCGGAGGCGCTGCCGCTCAGCACTTGCAGCTGGTCGATCAGCCCGACCGGGATGTTCGAAATGTCGGTGAAGTTGCTGTTGCCGCCAAAAGGCAGCGGGAAATCGGCGATGCGGCGGCCATTGACCAGCACCAGCGTGTGATTGGGGCCTAGCCCGCGCAGATCGACCTGCTGAGCGCCGGGGGTGAAGTCGGCACCGGAGAAGCTCTGCTGGCTCTGCGTCTCGCCGCCATTCTGGGTGATCGCGCGCAGCACGTCGGGCACGCTCTGATAGCCGTTGCGCAGGATGTCTTCGGAGGTGATCGTGGTCACCGGCGCCGGGCCCTCGGCCTGGACGCGCGGGATGCGCGAACCGAGCACGACGATCTCGGGATCGGCGCTGTCGGCCCGCGCGGCGCTGTCGAGTTGCGGGTCGGCAGTCTGCGCCATTGCCGCGGGGGCCCAGACAAAGGCTGTTCCGGCCAATGCCGACGCGATGATATTCCGATAGCGCATATGCGATCCCCCGTTGCGTGTTGACATATTGATATCGCTGCGCTGCAAAATGGAATAACAAAAATGCAATATGATCGCGCATTTCGCACGATCTGAAAGGGACTATGGCCGTGAAGACACTATCGCTGCTCGCCGCGATCGCCGGGCTTGCGCTGGCCGTCCCTGCCGCTGCGCAATCGACGCCCGGCTACAGCTATTACGAGGTCGGCAATGTCGCCGCGGCCCGGCCGGCGCCGACCCGCCAGGGCTTGATGCTGATGGGCGGCGGCGAATGGGATTATCGCGCCTTCCGCTGGTTCGCCGAGCGCGCCGGGCACGGCCATATCGTCGTGCTGCGCGCGTCGGGCGCGGGTGAGGCCGGCGAGGAGATTTTTGGCCAGGTCGGCGGCGTGCTCTCGGTGCAGACGATCGTGTTCCGGGATCGCACCGCGGCGAACGACAAGCGCGTGCTCGACATCCTGGCCCATGCCGACGGCATCTTCCTCGCCGGCGGCGACCAGGCCAATTACGTCCGCTATTGGAAAGATACGCCGGTCGCGGCGCTGCTCGACGCGCACGTCAAAAAGGGTCGACCGATCGGCGGCACCAGCGCGGGGCTCGCGATCCTGGGCGGCACCGCCTATGGCGCGATGGACGGCGACAGCATCGATACGCCGCGTGCGCTCGCCGATCCGATCGGTCCGGGCGTGACGCTGGTTACCGGTTTCCTCCACATGCCGCGCCTCGCCCACGTCGTCACTGATACGCATTTCGGCGCTCGGAATCGGCTCGGCCGGCTTATCGCCTTCCTCGCCGCCGCGCGGCAGCGCGATGCGCAGGCGATCGGGATCGGAGTCGACGAGGAAAGCGCGCTGTGCGTCGAGGCCGATGGCAGCACCCAGCTCTATTCGCGCAGCGGCGGCTTTGCCTGGCTCGTCCAGCCTGCAGGGCGCGCCGCGGTCAAGCCCGGGACGCCGCTCGACTGGTCCGGTATTCGCGTGACGGGCATCGGACCCGACAGCCGTTTCGACCTAAACCAGCTGCGCGTCGCCGCGCCGGCATTTTCGGGTACGGCGCGGGTGAAAGCCGGGCAATTGCTCGACGCGCCGGCTGCAGTGCACCAGCCGTGACCACGCGCGCGCCGGAGGAGATCGACCGGCAGCTGCTCGCGCTGCTGCGGGCAGATTCCCGGCGCAACGTCTCGGAACTCGCGGGCGCTCTCGGCGTGTCGCGCACCGCGGTCTACAGCAGCATCGAGCGGCTCGAGCGGCAGGAGACGATCGTCGGCTACACCGTGCGGCTGGGCGAGGACTATGATCGCCGCCAGGTCCGCGCGCATGTGATGATCAAGCTCTATCCCAAGGCGACCCAGGCCACCCAGGATGCGTTGGTGACGATGCCCGAAGTCACGGCATTGCACGCGATTTCCGGGGAATATGATCTGATCGCGTTGCTGGAAGCGCCGCACGTTAATCGCCTCAACGATCTTCTCGACGCGATCGGCGCGATGGAAGGGGTCGAGCGCACTACCTCCTCGGTCATTCTGGCGACCAAGCTTCAGCGCTGATCCAGCTCCCTCACGATACGCCTCTACCCCGCAATCGACTCGCCGTTGCTGATCCATTGCCACCGGTATCATTTACGCTTTACGTTGGACTCCAAAAGCAAGGAGAGGCTGAAATGCAGGTTACGAGGCGCGGTGCTTTCGCTGCGGCATTGGCCGGAACGACTGCAGTCGCGTTGCCCGCATCTGCCGCCCCTCGCCCTGCCAAAACGCCCGACTGGAAGCGCGGCTTCGACAACCAGCGCATCGCCGACCTCGGCAACGGCAAGTTCCTCAACCCGCTCGTCGCCGGCGATCATCCCGATCCCGCCATCCTGAAGGACGGCGACGACTATTACATGACCTTCTCCAGCTTCGATTCCTATCCGGGGCTGGTGATCTGGCGTTCGCGCGACCTGGTGAACTGGCAACCGCGCAAGGCGGCGCTCTCCCAGAATATCGGCTCGGTCTGGGCGGTGAGCCTGGAGAAGCATGACGGGCGCTATTTCCTCTACATTCCGGTGAAAGCGAAGCCGAACTCGATCTTCGTGATCTGGGCCGATCATATCGACGGCCCCTGGAGCGATCCGATCGACCTGAAGCTGCCCAACCATATCGATCCGTGTCACGCCGTGGGCGAGGACGGATCGCGCTGGCTGTTCCTCTCGGGCGGAGACCGCATCCGGCTTTCGGCCGACGGGCTGTCCACGGTCGGACCGGTCGAGCATGTCTATGATCCCTGGCATTATCCCGAGGACTGGGACGTCGAGGGCTTCTCGCCCGAAGGTCCGAAGATCCACCGTCATGGCGGCTGGTTCTACATGATCACCGCGGTGGGCGGCACCGCAGGACCGTCGACCGGGCATATGGTGATCGCCGCACGGTCACGCTCGATCCACGGCCCGTGGGAGCAATGCCCGCACAACCCGCTGGTCCGCACCACGAGCCTGGACGAGAAATGGTGGTCGCGCGGCCATGCGTCGCTCGTCGAGGCGCCCGATGGCAGCTGGTGGTCGGTCTATCACGGCTTCGAAAACGGCTATTGGACGCTTGGCCGCCAGGCGCTGCTCGATCCGATCGAATGGACGAAGGACGGCTGGTTCCGGATGAAGGGCGGCGACCTGTCGCAGCCGATTGCCAAGCCCAGGGGCGGCAGCGCCCTGCCCCATGGCCAGCCGCTCTCGGACGATTTCCACGGGCCATTGGCGCTCGGCGGCAAGTGGAATTTCTTCAAGCCTGCCCCCGACGAAGCCTCACGTATCCGCACCGAGAACGGATCGCTGCTTCTCCAGGCGCGCGGCGTGGCGCCGAGCGATTCCGCGCCGCTGCTGCTCGTCGCGGGCGACCAGGCCTATCAGTTCGAATGCGATATCGAGCTCGCGCCGGGCGGCACCGCCGGGCTGATCCTGTTCTATGACGAGAAGCTCTATTGCGGGCTAGGCTTCGACGAGAAGCGCTTCGTCACACACCAATATGGCATAGAACGTGGCCGTCCGCCGAACCCATATGGCCGGAAGATGCGGATGCGCGTCACCAATAATCGCCACATTATCGCCTTCCACACCAGCGCCGATGACGGGCGCAGCTGGACGCGTTTCGATCGCGGCATGGAAGTCTCTGGCTATCACCATAATGTCCGCGGCGGCTTCCTGATGCTGCGCCCCGGCCTCTATTCTGCGGGTGCGGGCACGGCGCGCTTCCGCGACTTCCGCTTCCGCGCGCTGTGAGGGACAAGATGATATACAGGCTCGCTCCACTGCTCCTTCTCGTCGCCGGCACTGCCTCGGCCGAAGTCATCGGCCATATGACGCCCGCCGAGCCGATCAGCGAAGCGCGGATCGCCACGCTGCCCACGGCGCAGCAAGGCGCGTGGATCGCCTATCTCGCCCGCTCACGCGCACTGATGGCGGCCGACAAGGCCGCGCTCGCTGCCGAGCGTGCCGGCGATCCGGCTCCCGAGGCACCTTCGCCCGGCCCGTCGGGCGGCAGCGGTATGCCGATCGACAAGCCCGCCGCCTGGTATGCCGGGCCCGAGGCGCGCGCGGTCGCCGACAATATCGTCAGCTTCCAGACTCCCGCGGGGGGCTGGGGCAAGAATGTCGACCGTTCGGGCCCGCCGCGGCTGCGTGGCCAGCATTATGTTCCGATCGAGCATCTGCCGGCCTATGCCCGGACCGATATCCAGGCCGGCGAGGATTGGAACTATGTCGGCACGATCGACAACAACGCCACCACCTCCGAACTGCGCTTTCTCGCGCGCGTCCAGGCGGCGCTGCCGGGCACGGACGGCGACGCCTATCGCGCGTCGCTGGCCAAGGGCATCGATTATCTGCTCGCGGCGCAATTCCCCAATGGCGGCTGGCCGCAGGTCTATCCGCTCCAGGGCGGCTATCACGACGCGCTGACCTTCAACGACGATGCGATGTCCGACGTCGTGCTGCTCCTCGCCGATGTCGCCGGGCGCCAGGGCGATTATGCCTCGGTCGCCGCCCCGCTCGCTGCCCAGGCGCAGGCCGCAGTCGCCAAGGCAGTCCGCGTTATCCTCGACACGCAGGTGGTGGTCGCCGGAAAGCGGACGATCTGGGGCCAGCAGCACGATGCGCTCACCCTCGCCCCCGCCGGCGCGCGCAATTTCGAGCCGGTCTCGCTGTCGAGCTATGAAAGCGCCAATTTGCTCGCGCTGCTGATGAAACTGCCCGGGCGCTCGCCCGCAATCGAGGCCGCGGTGCAGAGCGGCGTCACCTGGCTCCAGGCGCACGCCCTGCGCGACGTCGAATGGACGCGTCCGGATGGCGCCGATGGTCGCCGCCTGATCGCGAGGCCCGGCGCCGGCCCGCTCTGGTCGCGCTATTATGACATCGCCACCGGCAAGCCCGTGTTCGGCGATCGCGATCGCAGCGTGCATGACGATGCGAACGAACTCAGCGCCGAACGCCGCAACGGGTATAGCTGGTTCAGCCCCGGCCCGCAAAAGGCGATCGACCGCTACGCCAAGTGGCGAAAAATAGCGGCCGGCGCGCGCGGTTAGGCAGCGACCTCTTTCGCCGCCGAGCAATAGCCGGCGAGGAACTCGGTCTGGCTGGGCAGCTTCGGCAACTGCGCGGCGATGCCGGCGCGCAAATCGCCAAGCGCCCGAGCCAGGTCGGCGTCGGGCATCAGCGCCGGCATGCGGTTATAATCCTGGGGGAACATGCCCTGCCCGGTCATCACTGCATTCCAGCTATCGACGCGGAAAAGGTCGTCGGCCCCCTGCCAAGCCATCGCTCCCTCACGATACGCGGCGATCCGCTCGGCCAGACTGTCGGGTACTGCGCGCTCGGCATGTTCGCGCCAGAAAGGCTCATCGCGCTGGTTTAGCGTGTAATGGAGGATGATGAAGTCGCGGACATGCTCGGTCTCGGCGCGCGACTGTTCGTTGAAGCGCTCGGCCAGCGCCACCATGTCATGGCGGAGGGGGAAATTCTGAAGCAGCCGCGTCACGGCGATCATCACCAGATGGATGCTGGTCGATTCGAGCGGCTCGATGAAGCCGCTGGACAGCCCGATCGCGATGCAGTTGCGGTTCCACGTCCGCTTGCGCGCACCGGTGCGGTAACGGATCAGCCGCGGATCGAAGAGCGGCTTTCCCGGCACCGCCGCAAGCAGTTGCTCGCGCGCTTCATCGTCCGAGAGATGTGCGCTCGAGAAGACGAAGCCATTGCCCATCCGGTGCTGCAACGGGATGCGCCAGCGCCAGCCGGCGCCATGCGCGATCGCCCTTGTATAGGGCACCGGCGGCTCGGTGGTCTCCGATTGCACGGCGAAAGCGCTGTCGGTCGGGAGCCATTTGCCCCAATCGTCGAACCCGGTCTGCAGCGTCTCCTCGATCAGCAGCGCGCGGAAGCCCGTGCAATCGATGAACAGATCGCCTTCGATCCGCGCGCCCGATTCGAGCACAAGCGCAGCGATGTCGCCACTGTCGCCGTCGCGCTCGACCTGGCGGATCTTGCCTTCAACTCGTTTCACGCCCGCCGGCTCGGCAAGCCCACGCAGGAATGCGGCATAGGCGGTCGCGTCGAGGTGATAGGCAAAGGAAAGCGGCGCCGGATCGCCGGTGGCGAACTTGCCCGCCAGCGCCGCCTGGGTCTCGAGCGAATAATCGGTATAGCCGCCGCCAAAGCCGCGCTCGCGCGCACGCAGCCAGAAATGCTGGAAGTCGACCAGCGGCATCGATCGCCCCACCGTACCGAAGGGGTGGAAATAGCGATCGCCGTCGCGCAGCCAGTTCTCGAACGAAATGCCCAATTTGAACGTGGCATTGGTCTCGCGCATGAACACGCGCTCGTTGATGCCGAGCAGCGCGTGGAAGCTGCGCGCGGTGGGAATTGTCGATTCGCCGACGCCGACCGTGCCGATCGCGTCGGATTCGACCAAGGTGATGTCGACCAGCGGCCCGACATGGCGGACCAGCGCTGCGGCGGTGACCCAGCCCGCGGTGCCGCCGCCTGCGATCACGACGCGATAACGGGGTTGCTCGGTCATTTGCGCTCCTTGCGCGCGATAAGGCGCTGGAGGTTTCCGAGCGACGATTGCTGCCAGATCGCACAGCGCAGGAATCCGTCGCGGTGAAGCGCTTCCAGCGTAGCGCCATCGAGCTGCGCCAGCTTCTGCGCATTGATCGTGTAGCAATCGGGCAACTTGTAGCGCCGGCCACTCTGCAGCTCGATGTCGAGCGTAACCAGTTCGAGGAGCCCGGCTGCCTCGAACGCAGCGAACATCGCCGCGCTCGCCTGGTCGCCGACCAGGATCGTCTGCAGGACGCCCGCGATCAGTTCGAGATAGGGCGAATTGCCGCCGTGTTCGAGGAACAGCGGCGCGCCTTCGCTGCGCGAGACGCGCGGATGTTCGAGCTCGACATGGATCATCGGCTCACCCGCCTCGCCGGGGCGCGGCATGCCGACCGAGAAAGGGCCGCGCAGCATCAATGCCGGAATGGTGTGGGCATCCCAGCGATCGCCGTCGAGAAACAGATTCTCCTCCGCGTCCAGCCCGAGCAGCACCGTCGAGCGCCACCCGCCCTCCGCATCGCGGCGGAACAGGATGACATATTCGCGCTGCAATGCCTCGAATTCGGTGGGGAAGACGATGGCCTGGTTGATGGCATCGCCGAACGCCGCGCCGCGTTCCAGCCGCACGCGCAGGTCGCCATGGTCGATGTTGTTGAGAACGACTTGGGTCATGACATCCGATCATAAACAAGAAAGGCCGCCCTGTGCGAGCGGCCTTTCGAGAGTTTCAGGAACGTCGCCTCAGAAGCGGAAGCGCGCGCCGAGCAGGTAGCGGGCAGAACCTTCCGCCTCATACCAAGTGTTGATGTAATCACGGCTGTAGGTCCGCGTGCCTTCTTCGAGCAGGTTGATGCCTTCGAAGCTCAGCGAGATGTTCTTGGTGACGTCGTAGCTGATGCTCAGATCGAGCTGGCCATAGGGGTCGTTGTAGACCGGGTTATGGGCAGCGCCGCGGTTGACGTCGCTCAGGAACTTGCCGCGCCAGTTATAGGCGAGACGCGCCGAAATGCCGTACTTCTCGTAGATCAGCGTGGCGTTCGCGGTGTCGCTGAGGCCGACCAGGGCGAACTGGTTCGCGGTCGGATCGGCAGTGATGTCGAACCCGATATTGCCGCGGACCAGCGTGTAGCTAGCGGCAAGCCCCAAGCCGGTGTTGCCCAGGAAATACTGGCCGGCGAGCTCGACGCCATAGATCTCGGCGTCCTTGTTGTTGATCGGCGTGTTCACCGCGAAGCTGAGCAACGGATCGCCCGTGGTGGGCTGAACGTCGAGCGCCGCGATCGTGTTGGCGATATAGGTCGAGTTGAACGTCCGGTTCGCCGCGTCGTAATTCGCTGCGAGCTCCGCCGTCGCCGTCGCTACGTTGCCGGCGTACTTTTGGAGCACGGCAGCGCTGGTGAACAGGTTGACGTTGGTGATGTCGCCACCCAGCCCGGTGACGATGCCGCGTGCGGCAGTCGCGTTCGGACCGGCGGTTGGGTCGCGCAGGCCAAACAGGTTACGCTGGACAACCGTGTTGCCGATGAAGTTGTGCACGCGCTTGTCGAAGAAGCCGACCGACAGATACACATCCTTGTGCGGATACCATTCGAGCGAGATGTCAAAGTTATCCGAATCCAGCGGCTTCAGGTTGGGATCGTTCTGGTTGCCGGTGGCAGTACCCCCCAGCGACGTCGGATTGTTGAGCGCGCCGGCGCTCGTCGACGCGAACAGGCTGCCATACGGCGCACGCGAGATCGTCTTGCTGTACGACAGGCGCGCGATCACGTTGTCGAGCGGCTCGATCTGGAAGTCGAACGACGGCAGCAGATTGTTGTAGCTGCCCCGTCCGGTGACTTCCTGGCGATCGGCCGAGTTGGCGACGTTGAAGTCGTTATCGGCTTGCCACACCACTGCGAGCGGGACCTGCTGCAGCGAGACCGAATGCACCTTGGTGCTCTCGAAGCGCACGCCGGCGACCAGGCTGGTCTTGCGGCCGCCCAGTTCGCCCTTCCAGGTCACCTGGCCATAGGCTGCCCAGATGTCTTCCTTCACGCGATTGTCGGTGTTGCCGTCAATGTTGTTCTGGTGGTTCACGCCGTCGTTGGTGATGCCGATATAGTGGTTGTACAGCGCGTTATAGAGCGCGGTGGTGTCCTGGGCGCGCCACGCGACGAGGCCTGCCGTGTCGGCGGTCGCGTCGTTGTGATGGAACTGGCAGGCCAGGCAATATTGCTGAACAAGACCCGGGGCGTAGGCCGCGACGTCTGGCGGAAGCGCATTATTCCAGTCACCCAGCACCTGACGCGTGTTGATCTGCGTCTGGCGCGTCTCGGTGGTGCGATAGTCGCCGCCGAAATCGAATCGGCTGCCGCCCCCCAGATCCCAGCCGGCGTCGAGACGGCCTTCCTTGATCGTCTGCGTCTGGGTCGACGCGAACTGGCGCTGGACCGCAGACGACAGATCGCCCGCGTCGAACACGCCGTTGCAATTGCCGTTGCGGAACGGCGTGCCGGTCGGCGTGGTCTGCGCATAGCAGTCGTTGATCGTCAGCGTCTGCGTCGGGAAGCCGTCATCGCTCCAGCTCAGGCCGTGCGAGCTCACGATGTTGCCGTTAAAGGCCACCGTGGTCGAGGTCTGCCCGTTGGGATTGTCGGGAAGGCTCTCCGCCTTGCCGAAATGCCCATCCAGCGTGACGCTGAAATTGTCGGCAAGGTCCCATTTCGCGTTGCCGCCGACGTCATACAGACGGTTCTTCTGCGCGCGATAGGCGTTCTCGAAGCCCTCGTCCTTCACGCCGGTCAGCGTCTCGTGAAGATACTGAGTGGTCGCGATGCCGTTGGTGGCGTCATCGAAGGTCACTTCGTCGAACGGACGGCTGAACCAGTTCGACTGGCTCGACCGGCGCTCGGACTGGCGCAGCTGCGCATAGAGACCGTCAACGGTCAGCGTCAGCGAGTCGGTCGGGCGGAATTCCATCACGGCCTGGCCGTTGATCCGCTCGCGGCTCGCTTCGGAGAAGTGATAGCGGAAATCGTCCGGCACCGCGACGAGCACGTTCGGATCGGTCGGACGGTTGTTGATCACCGTGTTCGCGCGAACGAAGCCCTTCGACGGATCGAGGAAGTCGGTCAGCGTCGGCATGTTCCAATAATTGTTCGCCTGGCTGGCGAAGCTGAAATTGCGCTTCTGGTAGCTGCCGAACAGCGTGACGCCGAAGGTCTGATCGGCGTTGGTCCAGCTGGCGATGCCCGAGAATTCGGGAGTTACCTTGCTGCCGCAGTCGATGCAGTCGTCGGTGCTGTTGTCGTAGCTCGCCTTGGCGCCGATCGAGCCGGTGAAGCCGGCTTCCTGGTCGAGCGGACGCACCCCGACGATGTTGATCGTCGCGCCGATGCCGCCCGAGGGGATCTGCGGACGGCCGGTCTTGTAGACCTCAAGCGTCTTGACGCCTTCCGACGCGAGGTTGGCGAAGTCGAACGAACGGCCGAAGCCGCCGGCGCCGTCACCGCCCTGATCGCCGCCGACCGCGACGATGTTCGACGTCGCGAGCTGGCGACCGTTGAGCGTGACGAGGTTGTACTGCGCGCCGAAGCCGCGCACCGTCACGGTCGAGCCTTCGCCGTTGACGCGGTCGATCGAAACGCCGGTGATGCGCTGGAGCAATTCTGCAAGGTTGGTGTTGGCGAACTTGCCCATGTCCTCGGCCGAGATCGCATCGACGATACCAGTCGAATCGCGCTTGATCGCGATCGAGCGCTCGAGCGAGGCGCGCACGCCGGAGACGACGATGTCGGGCCCCTGGTCCCCATCGACGCTGTCGGTCTGCGCGTCCGCAGCCTGCGGATCGGCGACCTGGGCTGCGGCCACGCCGGGCACCGCCAACGCGGCGGCAACCGCCATCAAGGATACGGTGCGCGCATATGCTAGTTGCTTGAAATCAATCATACATCCCTCCCTTTACCGACACTTGCGGTCGGATTAATTATGGGTTGACCCCTTTAGTACCGCGTAAATACAGCGACAACGTTGTCACGTCAAAATGAAAAATTCCCCTTTCATTTCAATTGCTTTTCAATCGACCCAGCCGGAACCTCGACCGGTTGCGCTGCCACTAGGCGCTCGGCGTCTTGCGCCAGCGACAGGCGATACTTGCCGCCTGCGATTGCCCAGCCATTCTTTTGCCAGCGCGCCAAAGCATGGCGATCGGCGGTGAGCGTCACGCGTGCCGACTGGCCCGGCTCGAGCCACTGGCGCTTCCACCCGCCAGGCGAAGCGGCGAACCATCGGACGCAGTCACATAAAGCTGCGGCACCACTGCGCCGGCACGCTTGCCGTCGTTGCGGACAGTGAAGGTCACCCCGGGCGTCGCGCCGCCGGTGAACTTGGCGCCGGCGAATGCGAAATGGGTGTAACTCAGGCCATAGCCGAAGGGGAACAGCGGCTTGTCCTTCTTTGCGGCGTACCAGCGATAGCCGACATTGGCGCCTTCGCTATAGTCGACGTTCCACGCCGCAATCTTGCTGCCGTCGCCCGCACCCGCATTGCTCGCCGAATCGGCGATGCCGCCTGCCGGCACCACCGGCTCGGGGCGCGGCAATTGGGCGATCGCGCTGGGAAAGCTGATCGGCAAGCGGCCCGAAGGATTCACATCGCCAAACAGGATGCCGGCGAGCGCTTCGGCACCGCGCTGGCCGGGATACCAGGCCTGCACCACGGCGGGCACCTGATCGATCCACGGCATCAGCACCGGGCCACCGGTTTCTAGCACCACCACGGTCTTGGCATTGGCCCTGGCGACCGAGGTGATCAGCACGTCCTGATTGTCCGGCAGCGCCAGCGATGGCGGATCTTGCGCCTCGGTGGTCCAGTGGGTCGCGAAGACGATCGCCAGGTCGGCGCTGCGTGCCGCCGCGGCGGCGGCGGCGGGATCGCTGCCGTCGAGATAGGTAACCTGCGCCTGCGGGACGAGCGCCCGGATCGCGCGCAGCGGCGAGGAATTGTGCCAGGTGATCCGCGCGAACGATGCCGCCGCGCCGCTGGTCAGCGGAATCTCGACCGGCACGCCGCCGACCGAGCGAACCTGGCTCGATCCGCCGCCCGAGAGCACGCCGACATCGGCATGGCCGCCGATCAGCACGATCTTCTTCGCGGTCTTGGCGAGCGGCAACACATCGCCTTGGTTGCGCAACAGAACGATGCCTGCCTCGGCGACCTTCTGGGCGATATCGGCATGCGCGGTGTAATCGATCGGCTGTTCGGCTGCCGGGGTTGGATGATCGTAAAGCCCGCTGGCGATCACGCCGACCAAGATGCGGCGGACCATCTCGTCGAGCCGCGCCTCGGACACCTGCCTGGCCTTGATCGCCGCGTCGAGTAGTTCGCCAAAGAAGATGGCGCTGTCGAGTTCCTGCCCCGATTGCTGGTCGAGCCCGGCATTGGCGGCCTTGACCGTCGAATGCACCGCCCCCCAGTCGCTCATCACGAAGCCTGGATATTTCCAGTCGCCACGCAGCACGTCGGTGAGCATGCGGTGGCTTTCGCAGGCATAATCGCCGTTGATGCGGTTGTACGCGCACATCACCGAGCCGGGCTTGCCGTCGGCAATCGCGATCTCGAAGGCGAGCAGGTCGCTCTCGCGCAGTGCCGCCTCGTCGATCCGCGCATTGAGCACGGCGCGGCCGGTTTCCTGGCTGTTGAGGATGAAATGCTTGATCGTCGAGACGATGTGGTTCGACTGGATGCCGTCGATCGACGCGCCCGCCATCTTGCCCGCGAGCAGCGGATCCTCGCCGAGATATTCGAAGTTACGGCCGTTCCACGCGTCGCGGGTCAGGTTGACGCCGCCGGCGAGCAAAATGTTGAAGGTCTTGGCGCGCGCCTCCGCGCCGATCATCGCGCCGCCCTTGCGCGCCAGTTCGATGTCGAAGGTGGCAGCAGTGGTCAGGCTCGAAGGCAGCGCCGTCGCCGTATCGCCCTTGCGCTGCTCGACCTGGTTGGCGACGCCGAGGCTGGCATCGCTTTCGCGGAGCGTCGGAATGCCGAGCCGCGGCACGCCGGGCACATAGCCGGCCGAAGGAATCATGTCCGGCGCGACTGCCTTGGTCATCGGCGGGAAAAGGCCGTGCACGTAGCGCAGCTTTTCCTCGCGGGTCATTGCCTTGACCAGTGCGTCGGCGCGCGCCTCGGCACTGAGATGCGCGTCGCGCCAGGTCTGCGCAGTCTGCGCATGCGTCACGACCGGCGCGGCAGACAGCAGCAAGGCGGCAGCGAAGGAGATACGCTTCACGATCATCGGATCAGGAATTCCCGTGGGAGACGCGGTGCCGCAGCACGCGCGCCGGCAACAAAAAGCCGCGACCACCGTCCGCCAGGCGAACAATGGCCGCGGAACTCCGACCTAAGGGAGTAAGCCGGAGGGGATTTCGAGGAAGGTGAAGTTGGCCAGCGCCATGGGACACAGGCATCGCAGCCGCACGAAGTGCGCGAATCGCAAGGATGCCGCCCCAAGTCATTCCCCCTCCAAATGCCTCCTGTATGCGGAAGCTTATTGGTCTCTGACATCGATGTCTGGCCGCATCTGACATCGATGTCAAGCTTGTGCTAGAACGGCGCGAACGCGTCGGCGGCGCCCGTTGCATTGCCGAACGCCAAGGATAGTCTTCCGCGCGTGCACGCCGCTTCGCAATCTTCCGGAACCGTATCCAGCGCGGAACGCCTGTTCCGGCTGTCGATCGGCATCTTCTTCATGGGCGGCTTCGTCACGTCGCTGGTCAGTTTGTTGGTGCCCCGACTGACGCTGCTCGATCGGCTCGATTATACGCGCGGCGCGCTAGTCCAACTGGCCTTCCATTCGAGCTATCTGCTGTTCGCGCTGCCGATCACGGCGCTGCTGGTGCGGCTCGGTTATATGCGCGCGATGGCGGCGGGGCTGTTCGTCATGACGACAGGCTGTCTGGGGCTTGCCGGCGCCGCCTATCTCGCGAGCTATTCGGTGGTGCTGGTAGCCTTGCTCGGCCTTTCCGCCGGGATCACCTTCCTCCAGATCGCCGCCAACGTGATCCAGCCCGTAGTCGAGCAGAGCGGCCGCGGCGCTTCGCGACTGACCTTGCTCCAGGGCTTCAATTCGATCGGCACGGTGCTCGCGCCGCTGATCGGCGCGGGCTTCCTGCTCGGCGCCACCGACATAAAGGCGGGTGCGCCCGGCTGGCTGATGCTCGCCCTCCCCTTTCTTGCCTGCGCGACCCTCTTGCTCGGTTTGGGTCTGGCCTTTTGGCGTGCGCGCGCGCTGCTCGCAGCCTTCCCAGCGCCGCGCCGCCTGCCGCTGGCACAATTGCGCAGCGTGCTCGGCGAGCCAAGACTGGTGTTCGGCGCGGTGGCGATGTTTGCCTATGTCGGCGCCGAAGTGACGATCGGCACGCTGCTCGCCAATTATCTGGCGCAGGCCGAGATCCTCGGCGCGAGCCCGGCCCATGCCGGGCGACTGGTCAGCCTCTATTGGGGCGGCGCGATGATCGGGCGCTTCGCCGGCGCCTATGGCCTCACGCGCTGGCGCCCTGCCCGCCTGCTGGCGACGATGGGGTTCGGCGCTGTCGCGTTGGTGGCAGTCGCAACCCAGGCAACCGGATTGCTCGGCGCCACCGCCTTGCTCGCGGTCGGACTGTGCAATGCGATCATGTACCCGACGCTGTTCGCGCTCTCGCTCCCCGCGGACCGCTCGTGCGCGCCCTATGCCTCGATGGTGCTGTGCATGGCAGTGGTCGGCGGCGCCGTGATCCCAATGCTCACCGCCATGCTGGCCGACCGGATCGGCCTGGCATCCGCGCTCGGTCTGCCCGCGCTCTGCTATTGCGTCATCGCCGCATTCGCGCTGATGGTAGCGCTAACCGAACAATAGGCTCGACAGCCAGGCCATGAAGACAATCACGATCAAGGATGTCGCGACGCGCGCGGGGGTTTCCCCGAAGACGGTGTCGCGCGTCATCAACGGCGAATCCTATGTCCGTGCAGAACTGCGCGAAACCGTGCAGAAGGTCGTCGCCGAGCTCGGCTATCGCCCCAACGCCTTTGCCCGCGAGCTTTCGAGCTCGCGTTCCTTCCTGCTCGGGCTGTTCTTCGACGATCCCGGATCGGCCTATGCCGCCGACGTCCAGCGCGGGGCGCTCGCCCGCTGCCGCGAGCTCAGCTACCATCTCGTCGTCGAACAGGTCGCGCGCGATCGCGCCGGCTGGCTGGAAGAGTGCGAAGCCTCGCTGCGGGCGGTGCGACTGGGCGGCGCGATCCTGACTCCGCCGCTGTGCGACTGGCCCGAACTGCTCGACTTGTTCGATCGCAACGAGGTCCCCGTAGTGCGTATCTCTCCGGGCGACTTTCCCGAGCGGTCCCCCCAGGTCTTGATGGACGATCGCGGCGCCGCGCAGGAAATGACGCGTCGGCTGATTGCGCTCGGCCACCGCGACATCGCCTTCATCCAGGGCAACCCTACGCACCACGCCGCCGCACGCCGCCTCGCGGGGTTCGCCGCCGCGATGACCGAAGCCGGGCTGGCCGCGCCGGAATCGCGCACGCTGCAGGGCGATTTCACCTTCCGCTCGGGGCTCGACGCCGCCGATCGGCTGCTCGGCGGCCCCGATCGACCGACCGCAATCTTCGCCGCCAATGACGAGATGGCGCTGGCGGTGCTCGTCGCGGCGATGCGCAACGGCATTGCCGTGCCCGAACAGCTTTCGATCGCCGGGTTCGACGATGCCCCGATCGCGCGCATGGCCTGGCCGCAGCTCAGCACCGTGCGCCAGCCCAATGTCGAGATGGCAGTGACGGCGGTGGACCTGCTCGTCCGCCTGCAAGGCCGCGGTGACGAGTCTGCAATCGAGACGCGCCAGCTTGCCTATACGATGGTGATGCGGGCCAGCACCGCGCAGGCACAACGGGGCAGCGAAGCCGGGTAACGATCTCGCGGCTTTCATCGCGCTCCTCGAGCACATGCTCGATGCACTGCGACCGCCCCTGCCTCGGCGTGCTCTTGATACGCGTCGGGGCGCGCTCGCACCAGGCCCCAGGACCGGTCGAATTGGGATCTGTGGCGATGACGCTGTGACGTCATACGTTCGGTGGACGCCACGCCGCACACCCGCCGCTACGCCGCGTCGCAACGGCACGGTGAAGCGGGGCGTGACGGTCGCCAAGGGGTCGTAAAGGCTGCCGGGTTCGCCCTTTCACCGAGCCTCCCGTTCATAGGAGGATCTCGATGACCAGGATTTCACAGCGATTTGCGCGCTCGCGTCGCGGGCTCGCGTGCCGCCCCCGCGCCCTTACGGCTGCAATCGCTCTGGCAGGCTGCAGCCTCGCCGCTCTGCCTGCGGCGGCGCAGGTGACCGCGATCACCGATGGCGGGCTCAATCTCGACGGCCAGAACACCACCTGCGCCAATGCCGATGGCTCGCTCTATGTCGTCAACGGCCAGGATTGCGATCCGGGCGGCCCGCTGACCGGTGCCGATCCCGATCAGTTCCACTTCTTGCGCGGGATCGGTTTCGGATCGGGCAATGCCGCATCGTCGATCAATGCGGACGGCACCGCATCGTTTGGCGGCCTCGCCGAATTCACCGGCGGCGCGCTCTTCAACAGCGGCGCGCAGTTCAACGGCCAGGTCAATCTGGGCGGGCTCACCCAGGCGCAGCAGATCACGTCGACCAGCATCATCAACTCCGGCGCGCTGACCACCAACAGCGTCAACACCGGCTCGCTCAACGCCTCGGGCACGGGCCGCGTCACCGGATCGCTGACCGCGGGCTCGTTCTCCACCGGGTCGGCGCTGATCACCGAACTCCGCGTCGCCACCTCTGCGTCGCTCGGCGGCAACGTGGAATTGCGATCGGGCACCAATTTCGACGCCGGCGGCAACCGGCTCCAGAATATCGGCGCGCCCGTCGTCGGCACCGACGCGGCGAACAAGGACTATGTCGATGCCAGCGTCGCCAGCGTCCAGGGCAGCGTGACGAGCCTGACCACCCAGGTGGCCGATCACGAGACTCGCCTCGCCACGGTCGAGACCCAGAATGTCCAGCAGGACAATCGGCTGACCGCGGTGGAAAACACCAATGTCATGCAGGATAGCCGGCTGACCGCAGTCGAGGGCACCAACGTCGTGCAGGACACCCGTCTCACCTCGATCGAAAACGTCAACGTCGCGCAGGATTCACGCATGACGGCGATCGAATCGGTCAACACGGTGCAGACCAACCAGATCAGCACGCTCCAGGACCAGGTCGGCGGGCTGCAGACCTCGGTCGACGGGCTGCGCCGCAACATCCGCGAGGCCAATGGCGGGATCGCCGCGGCCGTCGCGCTGGGCGGCACGATGGTGGTGCCCGACAGCCCGGTCTCGCTATCGTTCAACCTTGCCACCTATCGCGGCCAGCAAGGCTTTTCGGGCGCCATCGTCGGGCGGATCGCGCCCAAAGTCTATGTCAACGCCGGCGTCGGCGGATCGACCGTGCGCCGCTCCACTGCCGGCCGCGTCGGCATCAGCTTCGGACTGTAGGCGGTCACCAGGGGGAGCGCGCGATGGCGAAACGGCAGCAGCAGGCGAAGTCGCTGCGGAACGCAGCGATCGCGGTCGTCGCCGGCGGCGGACTGTTTCTTCTCCTGAGTTTTGCCGAGGCGACCACGCCGGGGCTCGACCTCGGCGCGCCAAAGCTGATCATGCCTTTGATGGTCGGGCTCGGGATATTCACTGGGCTGCAGGGACGCGCAGGCAACCGCAGAGTTCCGGTCGCCAACGCCGCCCGCCGTGCCGCCGCGCTCGCCTTCCCGGCGATGCCGGGGCACGGCTGGGTGGCGGTTATCCGCGACAAGCGCGGCGTTGCCTCTGCGGGGCTGGATGTCTCGGTCGACGGCCGCGTCGTCGCGCAGCTGATGGCCAAGCGGTTCGTGATCCTGCCGCTGCCGGTGGGACCGCACCGGCTGTTGGCCGACATCGCCGGCGCGCCCGGCCAATCCGCGACCGAGCCGGTCGCCGTCATCGTCCTGGAGGGCGCGGTGACAGGGTTCGTGATCCGCACGTCGATGGGTCTGACCCGCACGTCGCTGCGGCTCGAACCCGCGCCCGACGGGCCGGCACTGCGCCGGACGCTCGCCGGGCTGGCGATGGTCGAACCCGATGCGTTTCCGCAGCCGTGACAGTCAGGCGGCGACGGGGAGCACCAGCGAGGATGCCATCCGCTGCAATTCGGAGCGGCGGCGCACCCCGGTCTTCTCATAAATGCGCAGCATGTGCGTCTTGACCGTGCTCTGCTCGACGCCGAGCTCGGCGGCGGTCTCGGCCACGGTCAGCCCCTCGGCGATCGGCCCGAACACCCGGGCTTCGGCAGGCGTCAACTCGAACAGCGCGCTGACGATTTCGGTCGGCGCGATGAACGGGGTATCGGTGTGCGCGACGAAGACCGCCACCACCGCGCCCGGCGCCAGCGCCGATCCCTGGCGCAGCGGCAGGACGTGCAACGCACCATTGGGCCCGGCGTCGGAGCGCACCGGAATGCCCAGCCCCTTGCGGCCCAGCGTGCTGATGTCGGTCGACGCGCGCGCGATCGCGATCTCCAGCGCGCGCGTCCCCGGCTTGGTGGCGGTACCGAGCAGGCCGCGGCGATCGTGAATCAGGTGGCCGCTGGCCAGCATCTGCCGCGCCGCCGAATTGGTATAGACGATGCGCAACTGGCCGTCGGTCAGCACCACCGGCACGCTCAGTGTCTCGATCGCCGCCTCGAACGTCGCCTGGGCGACGGCCGAGAGGTCGAGCATGCGGTTGATCGTCGCGGCGCGCTGAAGATGCGGGATCAGGAGCTCCATGATCTGGACTTCCCGGTCGGTGATCGGCCCGACATCGGCGTGCCGCGCGAATTGCATCGAGCCTATCGCCCGATCGTCGCGCGCGAGCCCGACGGCGATGACGTCGACCAGCCCCTGCGGCTTGCGCCATTCAAGCACATAGCGATTGGTCGTCGCCTCGAAGTCGCATTCGCCCGGATTGACACGCGACAGCACATGCGGCTGGTCGAGCGCGCGCGCCTGCAGCGCACCGATACCGCCCCATTGGTTGATAACGTCCATGATATGCCCGGGCATGGCCTCAACATAGCGCTGGGGAATGTTGGTGGTCACGCTCACCGCGATCGTGCCGACCGGCATCTGCAGCGAGAATGCCGATATGGCGCAGCGCAGCTCCACGCGGATCGCGTCCATCGCGATCGACCATTTCCTGGTATCGATCGCCGCGTCGTAGATCATGCCGATCAGCTCGGAGAGACGTGCTGGATCGATCTGTTCCGTCGTCATGCCTGTTCCCACCCCCTACTGACGCATCGTTGTCATTGGGACGCCGCGTGACAAGACGAACCCGCTTCCGCTCGGCGCGCACCGCAACGACTCGCCGCATTTGGCAAAGGCCCCTGCTTCGGGCTTCGATCGCAAGGCTCAGAGGGAAATCACAGCAGACCACGGCCGAGGAATGAGCGCCCCATCTACGCGACGGCGCTACGCGGCTAACCAAGCGCGCGGCAATCCCGAAAGACGCTCTCTTTACGATGCCCAGATCCATCGCGGAAGAAGCGGTACCCCGGCTAAAGGCCGGGGCGACGGCGGGGAAATGCCATCGGGGCATTTGCCGACCGGCCGCCTTTTCGGGCCGACGATCTGGTTCGGTTCGCCGTGCGTATCGCGGCAAGCGTTCCCGCAGACCCTTCCCCAGCAAGCTCAAGGAGGAATGGATTGTGACCGGAAACACTGACTGCGTCCTACAATGGAGACATGTGGACCGCGCCGATCAAGCTCATCATCTGGGATCTCGATGACACCTTGTGGCAGGGGACGCTTGCCGATGGCGAGGCTGTCGTCCTGCACGAACCGCGCGCCGAGATGGTCCGGGCGTTCAATGCGAAGGGGGTGGTTTCGTCGATCTGCTCGAAGAATGACTTCGAGACCGCCAAGGCAGCGCTGGCCGCGATGGGGCTGTGGGACGAATTCGTCTTCCCGCATATCGCGTTCAGCCCCAAGCCGGCGGCGATCCGGGCGATCATCGAGGACATGCAGCTGCGTGCCGCCAACGTGCTGTTCGTCGACGACAATTCGGTCAATCTAGGTGAAGTGCGGCACTGCCTGCCCGAGATACAGACGCTCGACATCACCGCGCGCGACGCCGACGACCAGCTTGCCGGGCTGCTCGCGCTGCAGACCGGCACGCGCAGCCGCGTCGACGACTACCGCATGCTCGAGCGCAAGGCGCGCGACCGTGCTGCCGATACCGCGCTTTCCAACGAGGATTTCCTGCGATCGTGCGGCATTCACGCCTGCGCGCCGCAGATGATGGACAATCTCGATTTCGCCGGGCGGATCGCCGAACTGATCAACCGATCGAACCAGCTCAACTACACCGGCTCGCGCGTCGACCAGGCGGCGCTGGAGCGCGACATTATCGATCTGGTCGGTTTCGACAGCTGGTCGATCTTCGCCTGGGATAAGTATGGCCGCTACGGGCTGGTCGGCTTCGTCATGGTCGATCGCGCGGCGGGCGCCTTCGTCCATTTCACTTTCTCGTGCCGGGTGATGCACATGGGCGTCGAGGCCTATGCGCTCGGCAAGGTGCGCGAGGCGTGGCCGGACATCGACACCAGCGCCTGGGACGGGCGCTTCAGCCGCACGACGCCCGACTGGATCGCGGATTGCAGCTTCCATGATCCCGAGGTGCGCGCGCAGCTGCTCGGCGAGCAGGGGCCGGCGGTGGCGAGCGATCCGGCGATCCGGATCATGTTCGATTGCCAATCGGGCGGGATCGCGCATTTCAGCCGCTTCCGCGCGGCAACCGAGTTCGACAATGCGCCGCGGCTGTTTTCGCTGCGGATGATGAAGGACGGGAGCTATGCCGAGCAGCATTTCCCGCCGCTGCTCGTCTATGGCGCGACGGTCGATTATCTCGACGTGCGCTGGCCGGGACAGTGGCATTTGCTCGAGCGCGGCGTCTACCAGACCTGCGTGCTGCGGGTCTGCACGCTGCTGATCGAGCGGGGGCTTCGCATGCTCGTGGTGCTGCCGCCCGAAGAAGCGCCCGAGGACAAATATCGCCACGGGCTCAACCACACGCGCGAGCGCACGCGCTTCTTCAACGCGCTGTGGCGCCGGGCGGCGCGCGACAATCCCGAGCATCTCTGGGTGCTCGAGCTCGACCATCTGATCGAGCGCGACGACGAGATGGCCGATGTGACGCATTATCATGCCGGGCTGCTCCAGAAGATCGCCGGCCAGGTCGATTGCTGGGTCGAGCAGGTGGCGCTGGGCGGCGGAGCGCAGGCGGAGGCCGCCTAGCGGCGAAGCGACGGCGCCGAGCGGCGGGCCGAGCTGTTCGCCGGCGCTCGGGCCGCTACCCTGCGCACCCCGGGGGCGGACAGGGAGCAGTACGGATGCGGCGTCTTCTCGGCTTGGCCTTGGCGATCAGCGCGGTCGTGGCGACACCGGCCTGCGCGCAGGATGTGTGGAGCTGGAGCGTGCTCGTTCCCTCCTACGCCCAGACCGACATCCTCAGCACGATGCTGCGCGAAGACATCAATCGCCGCGACACGACGCCTGCACCGCCACGGGCCGCTGCGCCGGTAAGACTGCGCTACACGCCGTCGCCGGCGCGGCGCTCGGCCAATCTCGCGCGCTTCGTCGCCAAGACCCGCAAGGTGAACCCCGGCGGCGCGGATGATCTCGAGCGGCTGTTCGCCACCGACCTGTTCGGCCAGATCGGCGGGCTGCTCAGGCCCTATGGCCTGCGCACCGACGATGTCGCCGATGCCTATACGGTGTGGTGGATCGCGGCGTGGGACGCGAGCCGCGGCCACGGCGGCGCCGACAGCGACCATGACCGCGCGACCTATCAGGCGGTGCGTGCCCAGGCGGCGCGGGCGCTGGCCAGGGTGCCGAGCTTCGCCGGTGCCGACGATGCCGCGCGCCAGGAATTTGCCGAATTGCTGCTGGTCCAGGCAGTGCTGGCAGAGGCGGCGGTGACCCAGGCAAAGGGCGATCCGCAGCGGCTGCGCGCCGTCGCCGGTGCAGTCAACCAGGGCGCGCGGGCGATGGGCGTGGACCTGACGGCGATGGCGCTGACCCCGGGCGGCTTCGTGGCGGGCTGAGGCGCGCGGCCCCGCCAGCGGCCCGTTTCCGCCGCATTCGCTTGGCACGCTCGGGCGATCGCACTAAGGGAGCGCCATGACCGAACGCGCAGATGTCTTCGAGACCGTTACCGCCCAGATCGAGCCCTTCAACAAGAAGGGCGTCGCGCTGACCGAGAGCACCAGCTTCGCCGGCGACCTCGAATGGGACAGCCTGACCGTGATGGATTTCGTCGCGGCGATCGAGGACGAGTTCGACATCATCATCACGATGAACATGCAGGCCGAGATCGAGACCGTCGGCCAGCTCGTCGACGCGGTGCAGAAGCTGAAGGGCTGACACTGTGACCGACAGTCTGAGCGCCCCCGACGCACTGCCCGCGGATCCCGTGGCCGTGACGCCCGAAACCGACCTCATGTCGAAGTTCGACAAGCTCATCGCCGAGCGCCAGGCGCTGCTCGATAGCGGCGTCGCCGATCCCTATGCGGTGGTGATGGAGCAGGTGAAGTCGCCCACCGAGGCGGTGATCAAGGGCAAGGACACGATCCTGCTCGGCACCTATAATTATATGGGCATGACCTTCGACCCCGACGTGGTGCAGGCCGGGAAGGACGCGCTCGACAAGTTCGGCTCGGGCACCAACGGCAGCCGGATGCTCAACGGCACCTTCCACGACCATATCGAAGTCGAGCAGGCGCTGCGCGATTTCTACGGCGTGTCCGGGGCGATCGTCTTCTCGACCGGCTATATGGCCAACCTCGGGATGATCTCCACCCTGGTCGGCAAGGGCGAGTACGTCATCCTTGATGCCGACAGCCATGCCTCGATCTATGACGGTTGCAAGCAGGGCAATGCCGAGATCGTCCGCTTCCGTCACAACGACGTCGAAGACCTCGACAAGCGTCTCGGCCGCCTGCCCAAGGAGGCCGGCAAGCTGGTGGTGCTCGAGGGCGTCTATTCGATGCTCGGCGACATCGCGCCGCTGAAGGAGATGGTCGCCGTCGCCAAGAAGCACGGCGCGATGGTGCTGTCGGACGAGGCGCATTCGATGGGGTTCTTCGGGCCCAACGGTCGCGGCGTCTATGAGGAACAGGGGCTCGAGGGCCAGGTCGACTTCGTTGTCGGCACCTTCTCCAAGTCGGTCGGCACGGTCGGCGGCTTCTGCATTTCGGACCATCCCAAGTTCGAGGCGATCCGGATGGCGTGCCGCGCCTATATCTTCACTGCCTCGCTGCCGCCGAGCGTCGTCGCGACTGCCGCGACGTCGATCCGCAAGCTGATGACCGCGCACAAGAAGCGCGCGCAACTCTGGGAAAACGCCCGGAAATTGCACGGCGGGCTCAAGGCGATGGGTTTCAAGCTCGGCACGCAGGCGCCGGACAGCGCGATCATCGCAGTGATCCTGGAGGACCAGGCCCAGGGTGCGATGATGTGGCAGGCGCTGCTCGAGGGCGGGCTGTACGTCAATCTCGCACGGCCGCCTGCGACCCCGGCGGGCACCTTCCTGCTGCGCTGCTCGCTGTGCGCCGAGCACACGCCCGAGCAGATCGACCGGGTGCTGGGCATGTTCGAGACCGCGGGCAAGGCAGTGGGCGTACTGGCCTGAGCTCGGCATCCTCGTGATATTCCCTAGCGGGGCTTCACGGGCGTTGCGGCAAACGCAATCGCTGCCTACACTTAGCCTGCGATGACCGACGGGGGTACAGCGGTGGAGCGCGCGGTTCGGGCGACGAACTGGCGGTTCTTGATGCTCGGCGCACTGGCGCTGCTCGGGATCGGTGTGCTTGCCGCACTCATCGTCATCCAGACGCTCACCAACCGCGAACGCGACCGGGCGATTGCGCTCCAGCAGCATACGTTCGACGTGATCATGCGGGCGAGCCAGCTCTCCGGCGCGATCTCGTCGGCGGAGGCGGCGCTGGGGCGCTATGTGGTGAGCGCCGACAAGAATCTTGGCCAGCAATATGCCGATCAATGGGGCCGAGCCGCCGAGCAGCTCACCCGGCTGCGCCAGCTTGCCGCAGACAATCCGAGCCAGGTCCAGCGGCTGCGCGACGTCCAGCGCGCTTTCGACGCACGCGGGCGCGAACTGAGCGAGACCGCAGCCTATTCGGCGTTCAACCGGCATAACGACGCCTGGGGGTCCTATTACCAGGTGCGCCAGAGCCCGGCGCGCACCCGGCTGGAGGCACTGCTCACCCGCGTTGTCGAGAATGAGCGCGTGCTGCTGCGCCAGCGCACCCAGGCAGCAGGCGACAAGGTTTCCAATTCGAGCGTCGCGTCGAACATCCTGATGGCATTCGGCGTGATGATCGTGCTCGGCGCGGTGCTGCTCGGCTGGCTCGCGATCGAGGCGCAGGGCGAGCGCGCAGTGGCCGACGCCGACGCCGAACGCGAGCGGGAACGCGCCTCCGAGCTCCAGCAGGCGGTCGCCGATGCGACCGCGCAGCTGCGCGCCGAAGCGCATGAGCGCGAACAGGCCGAAGCCCAGCTCCGCCAGGTCCAGAAGATGGAAGCGGTGGGCCAGCTCACCGGCGGAATTGCGCATGATTTTAACAATATGCTCGCGGTTGTTCTCGGCGGGCTCGAACTCGCCAAGCGCCAGATCGAGACCGGCAATCCCGACGCCGAGCGCCATATCGACAACGCCACCGACGCCGCCAATCGCGCCGCCGCGCTGACCCGGCGGCTGCTCGCCTTCTCGCGCTCCGAGCCGCTGCTGCCCGAAGCCGTCGAGGCGGGCAAGCTGATCAACGGCATGTCCGACCTGCTCGATCGCACGCTGGGCGACACGATTGCGGTCGAGACGCAGGATCGCGGCAAGGGCTGGCGCGTGTGGATCGATCGCCACCAGCTTGAGAACGCGGTGCTCAACCTAGCGGTCAACGCCCGCGACGCGATGAACGGCCGCGGCACGCTGACCATCCTCACCGGCGGGGCGGAACTGAGCGAGAACCAGATCGGATCGTGCCCGGCGGGTGATTATGCGACGATCACCGTGCGGGACACCGGCTGCGGGATGACGCCCGAAGTGCTCGACCGCGTCTTCGAACCCTTTTTCACCACCAAGCCGGTTGGGCGCGGCACCGGGCTGGGGCTCAGCCAGATCTTCGGGTTCATCCGCCAGTCGGGTGGCGAGATCGCGATCGATACCGCGCCCGGCGAGGGCACCAGCGTCACGGTCTATCTGCCGCGCTATCAGGGCGCCGCGATCTCGGCCAAGCCCGAGCCGATCGTCGCCCAGACCGCCGATGCGGCGCGCCCGCTCGACATTCTGGTGGTCGAGGACGATCCGCGCGTGCTCGCCGCCAGCGTCAGCGCGTTGGAGGAACTCGGCCACCGCGTCACTGCCTGTTCCGATCCGCTCGGCGCGCCCGCGAAGCTAGACGAACTGCCGAGCGTCGATCTGCTGATGACCGACGTGCTGATGCCCGGGCAGACCGGACCGGAAATGGTTTCGGCACTGGGCGACAGGCTGGACGGCGTGGCGGTGCTGTTCGTCACCGGCTTTGCCGGCGAGGCCGATGCCGGCGCCTTTGGCGGGCGTTCGGTGCTCCGCAAGCCGTTCACCATGGCGGCCTTGTCGCGCGCGGTCGACGAAGCGGTGGCGCAGGAATTGAAGCGAGCGCGCGCCGCCGCCGAATAACGCCTAGGGCTGCGCCATCGAACTGCGCAGCTGCGCGGCCGCCATCTCGCGTGCCTTGTCGCGTGGCAGCCCCAGCGCACGCGCCATCGGCCCGCCGAGCATCGAATCGCCGAGCGCCATCAGCGTCAGCTGGAGCGTTTCCTCGTGGACGGTGCCGCCGGCATCGTCATGCCCCTCGGCGATCTTGTCGACCAGGTCGTGGATCGCCTCGAGGATTGGATCGAGCGCATCCTCATTGCCGTTGAGGATCATCCAGCTCGCCAGCGCCCCGGCGCCCTCGCGGCCGAACGCATCGAAGGTCATGTCGACGACTTCGCGCGGATCATGGTCTTGCGGGTCCTTCGCGCGGGCGCGCAGCACCGCGGCGCCGATCTTCTCCGTCACCACTTCGGCAAGGCGTGCGGCCAGCGCCTTTTGCAGCCCCGCGGCCGAGCCGAAATGGTGGAGCAGATTGGCATGGGTCCGCCCGATCCGCGCCGCCACAGCCTTGAGCGTAACCGCCTGCGGGCCGGATTCGAGCAGCAATTCGCGCGCGGCCGCAAGTGCGGCGTCGCGGGATTCTTCGGGGGTGAGGCGCTTGCGAGGTGTGGCGGACATGAAGCGGCCTTACTGACCCAAAGCGCGGGCGAAAGCAAAGGGGAGCGCGGCTCGGTTTCGTTGCGGATGCCCCCGGCCCGCGCGCGGACCCTAAGGCGACCCCCCGCGGCGCGAACGCAAAGGATTTGCGCTGCCCAGGCTGTTATCTATTACGCGTTGTCGTGATCAAGGAGGGGCGCATGAGATTCCCGGTGCTTCGCATGCTTGCGCCGCTGGCATGCCTGGCTTGCGGCACCATCGCGATGGGGGCGTACGCCCAGCAGGAGGGCAGCCAGGACGAGGTCGTCGTCACCGGGCAGCGCGATGCGCGGCGCGTGCAAGGCGGAGAGTGGAACGTCACGCTGTCCCGCGCCTATCGTTCGGGCCATCTCGATGCCGAGCGGCCGATGGGCAAGGAACGGAGCTGGAAATTCTGCCGCGGCGACGCCGATGTCGAGCCGCTGATGCGGATCCTTGTGGGAGAGGGGCGCACTGCCTCCTCGTCCACGACAAAGTGTTCACGCCTTGTCGTTCAGCTCGGCGACGGAAAGCTCCGCGGCTCGCAATCCTGCCAGGGGGGATCGATGGAGCTGATTCCCGTCGAAGCGCATCGCGGCGTCGGCTCGCTTGCCCAGCGCAGCGGCACCGGCGCGGCAGCTCCGTCCGGCGGGAATATGGTTCCTGTCAAGAACACCTTGTCGGTCACCGGCCGCTATGGGCGCCAGGCGCTGGCGATCGACTTCCAAACCGTCCAGGAGCCGGTGGTCCCGGATATATCCTATCTCGCCCGGCCGGACGTGGTGCGCTGGTCGATCAAGGGCAAGCGGATCGGCGACTGCCGACCCAAGCCCTCCCTCGAAAACTAGCGCAGCCCGGGCTCACGCCGCCATTCGGGCATCGTCGCCTAGGTCGCCGCCGCAGTCGCCCTCGTCGAGATCGATCGTGTAGCGCACCGTCATCGCCTCGCAGCCGCGGCCGCGCGAGAAGCACGGCGCGGTGCGGCCGGTCGGGCGGAAGCCGAGTTTGCGCAGAACGCCGCCCGAGGCTGGATTGTCGACGAAATGGCCGGCGGTGACGTGGCGGATGCCGCGGGCGCGCGCGGCCTGGAGCACGGCGCGTCCTGCCTCGGTGGCATAGCCGCGGCCCCAGCAATCCGGGGTGAGCCAATAGCCCAGCTCGTTCGGCCATTCCTTATAGGCGCCCACCGCCATGCCACCGATCAACCGCGTCGCGCCGCGGTGGTGCTCGAACATCAGGAATTTGGGTTCGGTGGGATCGTCGAAATGGCCGAGGAACGTCTCGGCGGCTTCGATCGGATAAGGCCAGGGCACCAGGGCGAGGTTGCGCACCACGCTCTCGTGCCCGATCGCATAAGCGAGCTCGGGTGCATCCTCGGGCCAGCCGGGTCTCAACGTCAGTCTTTGCGTACGCACGAACATGACCAGTCTCCTCGGTCTTGCGGTGCCCCTGGCCTGTCTGTGTGACAGCCAGTTTGCAGCCGCATTTCGTGGGAGCAAAAGAAAAGGGAGCCGGGGTGACCCGTCTCCCTTTTCAGCTGGTTCGTTCGTCGAACCCGGGTCACCCTGGTGGGCAACCCGGCCGGTCACCCGATGTTATTCGGCTGCTTCCGCAATCATGTCTACCGAGCAGAATTTGCGGCCAAGCTTGCCCTGCTTGAACGACACGCGGCCGTCGACGAGCGCGAAAAGGGTATGGTCCTTGCCCATGCCCACGTTCACGCCCGGATAAATCTTGGTGCCGCGCTGACGCACGATGATGTTGCCGGCGACGACTGCTTCGCTGCCGAACTTCTTGACGCCGAGGCGACGGCCTGCCGAATCGCGACCGTTGCGCGAAGAGCCGCCTGCTTTCTTATGTGCCATTTTGCGTTACTCCTCGTATCTCGCTTACGCTTCCGCGGCCGGGGCTTCTGCCTCGGCGGGAGCTGCGGCCTTCTTCGCCTTGGGCGCGGCCTTCTTCTTTTCTTCCTGGGCACCGATGGCGGTGATCTTCAGGATGGTGTGGTTCTGGCGATGGCCGTTCTTCCGGCGATAATTGTGCCGGCGGCGCTTCTTGAAGACGATGACCTTCTCGCCCTTCGCCTGCGCGATGATCTCGGCCGAAACCGTCAGACCCTCGGTCGACTGGAGGTCGCCACCTTCGCCAGCGAGCAGCACGTCGCCGAGCGTGACCGTCGAACCGGCCTCACCGTCGAGCTTCTCGACAACGATCTTGTCTCCCGCGGCAACGCGATACTGCTTGCCGCCCGTGCGCACGATAGCGAACATCGGGTCTCTTCTCTGTGTCAAATGCATGTGCCCGCCAGGGATGGCCCCGGCAGGAGGAAGGGCGCAGCTAGGCGAAGAGGCGGAAGCTGTCAAGCGCCGGAGGCCGGTTTTGGGCGCTAATTCGTGCCCGTGTCGCCATCGGCCGCATGTGGTGCACTTCGGTTACGCGATTCGCCGCGTACGGCCGGCGAATCGCTACGCGCCCGATACTTGCGCTTAGTGGCGATGGAGCGGCTTCAGCTTGTAGCGCCCGCCCGAATAATGTTCGAACAATCCCGAGATCGCCGGATGATCCACCGGCTCATCGGTCTCGTCGACGACGAGGTTCTGCTGGCTGACATAGGCGATATAGGTCGAATTGTCGTTTTCGGCGAGCAGATGGTAGAAGGGCTGGTCCTTGGCCGGGCGCACATCCTCGGGGATCGACTCGTACCATTCGTCGCTATTGGCGAACACCGGATCGACATCGAAGATCACCCCGCGAAAATCGAACAGCCGATGCTTGACGATGTCGCCGATCGCGAAACGCGCGCTCGAGACCGGGGGCATGGGGACGCTGGGTTCGTAGGGCTGGCCGGGGAGATCAATACTGGTCACCGGTACAATCTAGTGCTTCTGTCGCTACGCACAAGGACGGAGCTTGCGCAGCCAAAACAACTCGGCTAGTGGCCCGCCCTCACAGCGACCGGCGCGGCTTCTCCCGCGTTCCCAATCGCCTCGCGGAGAGGTGGCAGAGAGGTCGAATGCGCCGCACTCGAAATGCGGTTTACGGGAAACCGTAACGTGGGTTCGAATCCCACCCTCTCCGCCACTACCTTCCCATACTGAACTGATATTCAAAGATACTTCTCGGCAGAAGGATTTCGGTCCCACTGACGGTCCCATTTTTATTCCACGATTTGGTGGACTGTCTTCGGACTTCGCTGGCCGCGATCTCGGCCACCGGAGGGCGAATGCGCCGCGGAGCCTCGCGAATTATTCTGCGGTCTGACAGCAGAAGCTGTCGGTCGAAAGCTGGCGCCAATATCAACGTCGAGATGTTCAGCGATCTCAACCCCGCTTGACTTGGAATACTTGCTGTATACGGTATTCAATTGCGGAACAGGCTGCATGATTGGTGGAGAAGGCTCTTGGTAAAAAAGATCGCTATTTTCGCTCTCTTTGTCAGCGGCGCTACAGCCCCGACGGCTGCTCAAATATCAGTGACGCCCTATGACGCCTGCATGAACGCTGCTTGGTTGAGGTACTCTCAAAATCTGCAGCCCTGCTACGCGATACCGAGCAACACTGCTGAGAACATCAATAAAAAGGCCATGTGCCAGTCGCAGGCTGCAGCTGACTATTCGGTCGCGTCGTTCGAATGCAGAAAGCTGTTATAGGCTGACGCCAATTAGGGGGAGATGGCTGCGCGTGGCGAACAGCGGCTGGCAAAGCCGTAGCGATCGCCGCAGATTGGCCATCTTTTTTGACGTATTTTAGCCTGGGCGGGCGAGCAACACGGATATGCACCTGGTATGGTAGGCTAAAGTTCTCTCCGTGATCGAAACGCGTCATCGGATACGCGCAGAGCGGCGAAGCACCATTCTGTGGGGAGTCGCATTCGCCACGCTGTGTGCGCCAAGTGCCGCATCCGCCCAGGCGGAAGCAGGCCAGGACGCCCTCATCGACAAAAATGAGATCGTCGTTACCGGCAGGCGTCCACGAGGATCGGCTATAGGTGAGGCAGAGCCGGTCGCAGTGCTCGATGAACAGGCGATCCGTGCGCTGGGGGCGACCAGCCTCTCCCAGATGGTGCAACGGCTCGGTTCGGCGACCAAATCGGCGAGCGGCGCCGATCCCGTTTTCCTGCTCAACGGACAGCGAATCTCGGGGATGGAGGAGATTCAGACCCTTCCGCCCGAGGCCATGGAGCGGGTCGAGGTTCTGCCGGAGCAGGACGCGGCGCGCTTCGGCTTCCCGCCGACGGTGCGCATCGTCAATTTCATCACGAAGAAGCGGTTCCGTTCGCTGGCGCTGCAGCAACTCGCCGGCACGACCACCGAAGGCGGTGGCGGCACGGAATATGCGGAGGCGATCTCTACGCGGATCGACGGAACGCGCCGCTCATCCCTAAGCATGTCCTATTTCCGGCAAAATCCGGTTTGGCAAGATCAACGCGCCATCGTTCCCGATCCAGATCTGCTGTTTTCGACTACAGGCACGGTAACTGGCGTGAACGGCGGCAGCATCGATGCGGCACTCGATGCCGTGGTGGGGCGACCGGTCCGCGTTGCGCCGGTACCCACGGATCCAGCGGCCCGCCGCGCTCTGGAGAGCTATACCGGAGGCCTGCTCGTGGGCGAGGAGCTGGGCGCTTACCGCACGCTTCTCCAGCGCCAGGATAAGCTACGCGTAGAGGGGACACTTGCGGCGCCGCTTACCAAAACCCTGCGGGGATCACTGAACCTTGCCCTGGAAGGACAGCGAAATCGCGGCAGCAACGGCCTCGCGCCCGCGCAGCTGCGCGTGCCCGGTGCAAGCGGTGCGCTCCCCTTCGCCGACGATGTGCTGCTGTATCGCTATTTTCCAGGCACGGTGCTCCGGCAGACCAGCACTACCCTGAATCTGCACGCCGCCGCGACGCTGTACGGCAGCGTCGCGCGCTGGATGTGGAATGCGAGCGCTACCTACGATCGCGTGCGCAATTTAGACGCGTCGGATCAGGGCGTGCCGCTGGACGCGCTGCAGGCGTCGGTCGATGCCGGCGGTGATCCACTGGCACCGCTGTCGCCCGAGGCGATGGCACAGCGCGTGCGACTGCAAAGTCGGGCGCTGACCGAGACGCTGGTAAGCAAGGCGGTGGCCAATGGTCCGCTGGTGACGCTGCCGGCAGGCGAGGCGCTGGTCACCGTCACTGCCGACTATACGCGGGCTTCGACCGAGGCCGGTCCACGGGGACAGGCTGCGTTGGACGATCAACAGCGCCTTGCGCGGCGCATGATGGGCGCGAGCGTGAGCGCCGAAGTGCCGATCGCGTCGGCGGATCGAGGGGTTCTGGGGTTTCTCGGGCGGCTGAGCGCGAACGGTATGGTCGGCGTCTCAGACGTGTCCGGCTTCGGCCAACTGATGAACTCCAGTTTCGGACTGAACTGGGCGCCCCTGCGGCCGGTGCAATTCACTGCCTCGGTCAACCAGACGGGAACGCCGCCGGCTGTCGATATGCTGGCAAGTCCGCTTGTCACCACACCGAACACGCCGTTTTTCGACTTTACCACGGGCACCAGCGTACTGGTGACGACGGTGAGCGGCGGCAATCCGGCGCTCGCCGCGGAGCACCGGCGAATCACAAAGCTGGGCGTGTCGGTGAAGCCACTCAAAGACACCGAACTCCGCGTCAATCTCGACTATGTTGACACGAAGATCCGCAATCAGGCCTCGTATCTCGGTGCGCTAACGCCGGACTTCCTCGCGGCGTTTCCGGATCTGTTCGAGCGCAATACTGGCGGCGCGCTGGTGCGGGTCGACCGTCGGCCCGTGAACGTCGCACGCGAAAGCGAGCGGAAACTGCGGCTGGGCGCCAACTTCTTCACCCAGGTCGGGCGTACGCCTCCGCCCGTGGCGTCGGCGCCCGGCGCGCCGGTACAGAACGCGCCGCCCGCACGATCGCCCAAACCGCGGCTCTTGCTGTACGGCTCCATCACCACCGACTGGCGCCTCGAGAACCAGCTCCACCTCCAGCCGGGATCCCCCGCACTCGATTTGATCGACGGAGCAACTCTGAGTGGCACCGGGGGGCGGCCGCGCTGGGAGATTGACGCCAATCTCGGTGGATCGTTGGGTGGCGCCAGCCTCGGCCTGTACGGCCGGCTGCAGGGACCGACCCGCATCCGCAGCGAACTGGCAGCGTCAGATCTGCAGTTTTCCGGACGGACTTGGCTGGTGGCCTATAGTTCGGTCGATATGAGCATGGTGAGCGACGGGCGATGGGCGCAGAAGCTGTCTCTCCAGCTTACCGTCGAAAATCTGTTGAACGATCGGATCGATGTGATCGACCGTGATGGCGCGACGCCAAATCGATTCCAGGCGGCCTATCTCGACCCGCTGGGACGCTCGATCCGGTTAGGAGTACGCAAGCTATTCTGATGAACTACCACCGCGCCGCATGGCACTTGTCTTGGTAAAACCAGGATCCCCCGCGTCTGCTATCGATACCGGCGAGGCTGCGGTCGGCAAGACGAGGCTCATCCCCAAAAACATAGATCACTGGCACTAAATTTAATAAGAATCTTGTACCCTACATGGCAGGCGTCCAAAATCGACCCGGTCGAGGTGTTGAGGTACGAATAGTGACCAAGACGATTGGCTGTCGAGGCTGACCCGGTCCGTTTGACCCAGATCGGATCCCAACGGCAGCCATGCGCCGCAGAGACGCGCAAACCAGGCTTTGGTCTGGAATCGGAAAGCCAGCGCCGGCTGACGCCCCACTTGCGGCATTGGAAGCGCTGCTCATTCCTCCCCCGGAGGGGGAGGATCAAGGCAAAACCATCCGCACACTTGGCAATGTCCACTTCCCACCCCCGGCCTTCCAGTCCTAGTGCCGATGCGGTCGTTCGTGCGCGCGCCGCCCTAGAGCAACCCCTGCTCGCGGTACCATGCCGCCGTCGCGGCCAGCCCCGCCGGCGTCTCCACCTGCGGGCGCCATAGATTCGCCGGCGGCCGTCGCTCGGCATCGACTACCCAGTCCTCCTGGCAGAAATAGTCGACCCGATCGGGGGTCAGCTTGGCCTTATCGCCGCGCACCAGGCGGTCGAGATGGGCTCCGGCCATCAGCAGCGGTCGCGGCACCGCTAGCGTCGCCACGCGCTTGCCCACCGCCGCGCCGATCGCCCGCGCGAAGTCCTCATGGCTCCAGCCACCCGCCACCCCGTCATCGGCATCGAGGATCTGGTTGCACCCATCGGTCACCGCCAGCGCGAGCAGCAGCCGCCCGAGATCGCCGACTTCGATCAGCGATATCCGCCCGCCGCGCGGCATCAGCGCCAACCCCTTGGCGGCAAGCCTGAACAGCTCGAGCATTTCGAGATCGCCCGGACCATAGATCGCCGGCGGCCGCACGATCGCCCAGTCGAGCCCCGAGGCCATGACCAGCGCGTCGCCTTCGGCCTTGGACCAGCCATAGGCCGAAAGCGCCGGCTCGCGCGCGGCGAGCGACGAGACATGGACGAAGCGCGACACGCCCGCCCCCTGGGCGGCACCCAGCATGTTACGCACGCCGTCGATATTGCCCGCGGCAAAGCCCGCGCGATCGGGCGCGTTGACCACCCCCGCGACATGGATCACCGCGTCGGCGCCCACGCACAGCGACGCCAACGCTGCGGTGTTGGCAAGATCGCCCTCAATCCAGCTGATCCCTGCGCGCTCGGCCTGCGGACGCCGCGTCAGCGCACGCACCTGGTGCCCAGCCGCCAGCGCCAGCGCGATCAGCCGCGTGCCGACAAAGCCGGTGCCGCCGGTAAGCGCGATCGTGGTCACAGCAGCGCCATATGGCTGCGATGCACCAGCGCCGATCGCGGGGCATAGCCAAGCACTTCGGCCTGCGCTTCGCTGCGCATGCCGGTGATCCGCGCCGCGTCGTCGCTGGGATATTCGGCAAGGCCGCGGGCAAGCTGGCGCCCGTCCGGCCCCGCGATCACCACCAGGTCGCCGCGGGCGAAATCGCCCTCTACGCGGGTTGCGCCCGCCGCAAGCAGGCTCTTGCCTTGCCCCAGCGCGCGCACCGCCCCGGCATCGACATGGATCGTCCCGCGCGCAGTCAAGCCGCCCGCCAGCCAGGCCTTGCGCGCCGGTGCGGTCTTTTCCGCGACGAACAGGCTGTGCCGGGCGTCGGCCGAAAGCGGGTGCGCGACGCGGCCCGACGCGATGGCGAGGTGCGCGCCCGCGGCATTGGCGATCCGCGCCGCGGCGATCTTGGAGACCATGCCGCCCGATCCCATGCCCGAGGCCGAGCCCTTGTCGGCCATCGCCTCGATGGCGGCGTCGATCCGCTCGATCCGGGCGATATGCTGCGCGCCGGGCAGCGCCGGGTTGCGGTCATACAGGCCGTCGACATCGGAGAGCAGCACCACGCCCCCCGCCCCCGCGGCCTGCGCGACGCGCGCGGCGAGCCGATCATTGTCGCCGAAGCGGATTTCCTCGGTCGCGACGCTGTCATTCTCGTTGAGCACCGGGACCACGCCGAGCCCGAGCAGCCGGTCGAGCGTCGCCGCGGCGTTGAGATATCGCCGCCGGTCCTCCAGATCGCCCAGCGTGACCAGGATCTGCGCCGCCGTCAGCCCCTGTGCACCCAGTGTCTCGGCCCAGACCTGCGACAGCGCAATCTGCCCGGTGGCCGCCGCTGCCTGCGCGTCCTCCAGGCTGGCGCGGCCGCCCTTGGGCAGTCCCAGCCGCCGCGCCCCCAGCGCGATCGCGCCCGATGACACCACGGCGACCTGCTGGCCGGCGCGGGTGCGCTCGGCGATATCGTTGGCAATGCCCTCCAGCCAGCCGCGGCGCACGCTGCCGTCCGGATCGACAAGCAGCGCCGAACCGATCTTGACGACGATGCGGGGGCAGGAGACGGGCGGGAAGAGGGACATGAGCGGCGCTTAGCTTGCGCAGCTACAATTCTCAAAGCGCGAACAGCTACGAGCGATAGTCTTCAAACTCCCATGCGCTCCAACGCGACAGCTTTTCTGCAATGGCCGACCAGTCGCCTCCCTTCGCCTCCTCGACGCGGCGGCGGACATATTGCTCAATCTGCGCAGGCTCAAAGGCTTGCACAATCAGCAGGAAACGCCCACTGAGTGGTCCTTGCTTCTCCAACTCCCGCTCCAACCAAGATGGAGAACAGACCGCGAAGTCGAAGCTTTCTTCCCCCTTTTCGCCATGCTCGCCTATGTAGGCTCGAAGCCATACGCAGAAGGCGTCGCTTTCGACCGATACCGAAACCAGCGGCTCGCCTTCGACAGTCCACAGTGAGCGTAGCTCAGCGCTCCTCAAACCGGCGACCACTCGATCGTATCTTCGCCCTCGTCGTCGTCGCTGACCTTCGACGCCTCGGGGCCGATCGCCTCGAGCAGCTTGTCGAGCACCCAGTCGACGCCGGTGCCGGCGGCGCCGGACAGCGGGATCACTTCGGCGCCGCTGGCCTCTTCGAGCTCGGCCGAGAGCGCGGCGATGAGTTCGTCGTCGAGCGTGTCGATCTTGTTGAGCGCGACGATGACCTTCTTGTCGGTCAGCCCCGCGCCGTAATTCTCCAGCTCGTCGCGGACGATGCGATAGCTCTCGGCGACGTCCTCGTCATTGGCGTCGACGAGGTGGAGCAGCACCCGGCAGCGCTCGATATGGCCGAGGAAGCGATCGCCGATCCCCGCGCCTTCCGCCGCGCCTTCGATCAGTCCGGGAATGTCGGCCACGACGAATTCGCGCTGCTTGTGGCGGACGACGCCGAGCTGCGGGCGGGTGGTGGTGAAGGCATAGGCGCCGACCTTCGCCTGCGCATTGGTCACCGCGTTGATAAAGGTCGACTTGCCGGCATTGGGCAGCCCGACAAGGCCCGCATCGGCAAGCAGCTTCAGCCGCAGCCACACCCAGGCCTCTTCATAGGGCCAGCCGGTGCCGTGCTGGCGCGGCGCGCGATTGGTCGAGGTCTTGTAGCTGGCGTTGCCGCGGCCGCCGTCGCCGCCACGCAGGAAGACGACGCGCTCGCCTTGCTTGGTGAGGTCGAGCAGCAGCGTGCGCTCGTCGTCATCGGCGAGGATCTGGGTGCCGATCGGGACCTTGATCACCAGGTCGTCGCCGCCGCCGCCGGTACGGTTCGAGCCCGAGCCGCCCTGCCCGCGCGGCGCACGGAAATGCTGAGTGTAGCGAAAGTCGATCAGCGTGTTCAGGCCGGCCACCGCTTCGAAGATAACGTCGCCGCCCTTGCCGCCATTGCCGCCATCGGGGCCGCCATATTCGATGAACTTTTCGCGCCGGAAGCTCACGGCGCCGGGGCCACCGGCGCCCGAACGCACGAAAATCTTGGCTTGATCGAGGAAATGCATGGCGCTGCCCTTAAGCCCGTCTCGTCGTGTATGCTACCCCAAGCAACTTTCTTGCTGGCGCGAAACGGAACCGCTTGTATAGGCAAGTGCTTTGGAACGCGGCGTCAAGCGGGCGCCGACAGAAAAGGCAGCCCTAGCGTCGCATGAATTCGATCGATCGCTATATGGCGCGGCTGATCGCGGTTCCGCTGATCTCGACGCTGCTGATCTCCGCGATGCTGCTGGTGCTCGACCGCATGCTGCGGCTGTTCGACTTCGTCGCCACTGAAGGCGGCCCGGTCAGCGTCGTCTGGCGGATGCTCGCCAACCTGCTGCCGGAATATCTCGGCCTCGGCATTCCTATCGGGCTGATGCTCGGCTGCCTCCTCGCCTTCCGTCGCCTCGCCACCTCGTCCGAGCTCGACGTGCTTCGCGCGGTCGGGATTAGCTATACCCGGCTGCTGCGCGTGCCGTTCTTCTACGCGATCGCGCTGGCGATCCTCAATCTGGCGATCGTCGGCTATGTCCAGCCGCGGGCGCGCTACAATTACGAGCAACTGCGCTTCGAGTTGCGCTCGGGCGCGCTTGGCGCCTCGATCAAGGTCGGCGAGTTCACCACCTTCGGCCCCAAGATGACGCTGCGCATCGAATTGAGCCAGAAGGAAGGCCGCGAGCTTTCGGGGATCTTCGTCCAGATGATCACTGCCGACGGCAGCCCGCTGGCCGTAACTGCGGAAAAGGGTCAGTTCCTCCGCTCGGACGATCCCGATACGATCATCTTCCGGCTGACCAATGGCACGCTGGTCCATCGCGACAAGGGGTCGCCGATCCCGCGGGTGCTCACCTTCGACACCCACAATTTGCCGATCCCGCTCCCCAAATATGAGCAGTTCCGCAAGCGCGGCGACAAGAATCTCGAGCTGACGCTTCCCGAGCTCGCGGTCAGCGGCAAGGATCCGCGCGTTAGCGCGGAGATGCGCGAAACCAGCCGCGCCGCCTTCCATTTCCGCCTCGCCGAAGTGGTCTCGATGTTCCTGCTGCCGATGATCGCCGCCGCCTTGGGCATTCCGCCCAAGCGCTCGACCTCGGCGCTCGGGGTGTTCCTGTCGATCGTGATGATCGTGACCTATCACAAGATCAACGAATACGCCCAGGCGATCGGCAGCCTTGGCCGCATCGATCCGATCATCGCGATGTGGGTGCCCTTCTCGATCTTCGCGGGGCTGACCTTCTGGATGTACTACACCGTTGCCTACGTGCCCGGCGGGCAGCCGATCGGCGCGCTGGAGCGGGTGTTCGCGAAGAGCTGGAAGTGGATCGTCCGGCTCCTGCCCGGGCGCAGGAAAAATCGCGAGGCGACCGCATGAACTGGGTCAATTTCTTCCCGTCGCGCACGATGTCGCTCTACATGGGCAAGATGTTCCTGGTGCGCACCTTCGCCATTTTGGCGGCGTTGGTGCTCATCCTCCAGGCGCTCGACCTGCTGAGCGAATCGGGCAAGATCCTGGCCTATGCCGGCAATGGCGAGGCGCAGGTCTGGCGGTATGTCGGGTTGCGCACGCCCGAGATCATCGCCCGCTTCCTCCCCTTCTCGGTGCTGCTCGGCACGATCCTGACGCTATCCCAGCTCAACCAGAACAGCGAAGTCATCGCGATGAAGGCCTCGGGGCTTTCGGCGCACCAGGTCCTGGCGCCGCTGATCCTCACCGCTTTCGGCGTCGCGGTGATCGCGTTCGGTTTCAACGAGCGGATCGTCGCGCGTTCCACGGCAACCCTCGAACAGTGGAAGAAGGTCGATTACGGCCCCCTTCCGATCGATCGTGGCGATCGCTCGAACGTGTGGGTGAAGGATGGCGACCATCTGATCGTCGCGAACCAGGTCAAGGGCCGGGGCGCCGCGATCCAGCTCTACGACATCACCGTCTATGAACGCACCGGGCGGTCGCTGCGCTCGATCGTCACCGCCAAGCACGCGGTGCGCGACGGCAAGGGCTGGCGGGTCGATGGCGCGACGCGCTTCGACGTCGCGAGCGGCAAGCTGGTCGACCTGGGCACGATCAAGGTCGCCGAAGGCGTCCAGCCCGACCAGTTCACGCTCACCCATGTCGATGCCGACAGCCTGTCCTTCACCGAACTCAAGGGCGCGATCGACGAGCTCGATGTCGCCGGCCGGCCGACTAAGGCGCTCGAGGGCTCGCTGTGGCACAAGCTGTCGGGGCCGCTCTCGTCGATCCTGATGCCGCTGCTCGGCGCGGTCGCGGCGTTCGGCCTGGCGCGCTCGGGCAAGCTTTTCGTCCGGGCCGTGATCGGCATGGCGCTGGGGTTTCTCTATTTCGTCGCGGACAATTTCGCGCTGGCGATGGGCAATCTCGGCGCCTACCCGCCCTTCCTCGCGGCCTGGGCGCCCTTCCTGCTGTTTCTGATGATCGGCGAAGTGGTGCTCCTCCGCTCGGAGGAGTGAGCTCCCGCCGCTAGCAAAAAGGGCCGCCCCCAATGGGAGCGGCCCTTCAAAATGCGGTACGGCGACGCTCGGCTTAATCGCGAACACCCATCGTGCTGCGCGCCAGCCGGGTGACCAGCCCCGGAAGCCCCTTAAAGCTCGCCTTGTGATAGGGCGAATCCGGCTCGAGCATCGCGGTCAGGCGGCAGTGCGCCTGGCCGAGATTGTGATAGGGCACGCTCGGCAGAAGATGGTGGAGCGCGTGATAACGCAACCCCACCGGCGCCCACAGGCCCGGGAGCAGGCCCGGCGGCGGCACGTTGACGCTGTCGAGATATTGCGCGGTGACGCTCATCGCCTCGCCCTCATTCTCCCACAGATGCGCCACCAGCGTGCGGATCTGGTTGAGCACCGTGACGACGCTGATCACGCCTAGGAAGATCAGAAAGGCCTTGAGCGGGAGCACGCCGGCCACGGTTAACCCGATCAGCGCGATCGCCCAGACGCTCGCCGCGATTTCCTGCATCAGCCAGCGCGTCCGCTCGGCACCTTCGGTCGCGCGACGACGGAACGCCGGGTTGATGACCAGCCCCGAATAGCGCTCGCGAACGATCCGGCGCAACGGCGGGATCACCAGCGACAGCGGCGACAGCACGGCGTAGCGCAGCAAGAGCCCGATAGGCGCCAGCGCCGAGACCACCACGAACAGCGGCAGCGACCAGGGCTTCATCAGCGCCAGCGGCAGATATTCGGGGTCCTCGACCGTGCCATAGCGGGTGCGGTTGTGATGGAGGTTGTGCACGCCCTCATACATGAAAGACGGCACCATTAGCGGCACGCCGACCAGCGCGTTCCACGCCAGTCGGAAGCCCGGCAGATCGCTATGCTTGAGATGGCTGATCTCGTGGATGAACAACAGGGCACGGTACAGCGCCAGGACCGCGACGGCCCCGGCGAGGAGCGCCAGCGCCGTGGACGGCGCCAGGATCGTCGCAGCGAGAGCGCCATAGCCGAGCGCGGCAGAGGCGAGCATGTCGCCCCAGAAGATGCCGGGACGCGGCTTGTGGAGGTCGCGCGCGATTTCCGCGGCGGCGCGCAGCATCGCCTTGTCGTCGGCGATGCGCGGTCGCGAAGCCGGCGCCAAGGGCGCCGCAGCCTCGCGAAGATTCAAGGCGATAGACGTGTTCATGGTCTGGTCCATTGCCTTGAGATAGTGGCTACATGTTGGCGGGAACAGGGGCAGCGTCGGGCTAGGCTGGAAACGCTAGGTTCCGCTTGACATTCCCCCGTCGAAAGCAGGACTGCACGCAACCCAGCGCAAGAGGCACCTCCGCATGTCCGCAATCACTGTCCGCCCCGTCCTCTCCAAGGCGGACACCAAGGCCTTTATCGAACTCGCCTACCGCCTGAACGGCGACGATCCGCACTGGGTGCCACCGCTGCGCGCCGAAGTCGCCGCGACGATCGATCCCAAGAAAAATGGCTGGTTCAGCCATGCCGAGGCGCAGCTGTTCCTGGCGGAGCGCGGCGGCAAGGTCGTCGGGCGGATCTCGGCGCATATCGATCGGCTGGCGCTGGAAATGCCACGCGAGCAGGGCTTCGGCCCCGGCACCGGCTTCTGGGGCCTGTTCGAAGCCGAAGATGCCGAGGTCGCCAAAACCGTCATCGAGACGGCTGAGCAATGGCTGCGCGACAAGGGACTGACCAAGGCGATCGGTCCGGTGAGCCTGTCGATCTGGGAAGAGCCCGGGCTGCTGGTGAAGGGCCATGATCATTCGCCGACGGTGCTGATGGGGCACCACCCGGCGCGTTATCAAGGCTGGATCGAAGCGCTCGGCTACACCGAAGCGAAGAAGCTGGTCACCTACGAGCTCAACGTCGCGCAGGAATTTCCGCCGCTGATCCAGCGCATCGTCTCGAACGGCGAGAAGAACCCGCGCATTCGCATCCGCAAGGTCGACAAATCGAAATTCGCCGAAGAAGCCGCGATCATCCTCGCGATTCTCAACGATGCATGGTCGGACAATTGGGGTTTCATCCCGCTAACCCAGCCCGAGATCGACGATGTCGGCAAGAAGCTCAAGCCGCTGGTGTTCGAGGATCTGATCCGGATTGCCGAGCTAGACGGCGAGCCGGTGGCCTTCATGGTGACGCTCCCCGACCTCAATGAGGCGATCAAGCCGCTCAAGGGCTCGTTGCTGCCCTTCGGCTGGGCGAAACTGCTGCTGTGGCTGCGCAGGCCGCAGGTGCTCACGATGCGCGTGCCGTTGATGGGCGTGGTGAAGCGGCTGCAATCGTCGCGGATGGCGAGCCAGCTGGCCTTCATGCTGATCGAGCAGATCCGCCGCGCGGCGGTTTCGAACTATGGCGCGAGCCGCGGTGAGATCGGCTGGATCCTCGAGGATAATCAAGGAATGGTCGCGATCGCCGATGCGATCGAGAGCCACGTCAATCGCGAATATCTGATCTACCACAAGCCGATCTGACGGCGGCGAAGCGCGCGGCGGACGTGCCGCCGCGCGCGTCCGATCACTTCTTTTCGAGCTGCGCGGGGTCTTCACCGGTCTGCGCGATCCACTGTCCGCGCGTCAGGCAAACCAGCTTGCGGATGCGGCTGCCGGTGAATGCGTCCTTGACGCAATATTTCTGCTTCATCGATGCCTGGCTGTCATCCTGTTCGGACTGGACGCGCTTCGGATCTGCCTTGGCCATCGCGGCGGGGGCGAGCGCGCCGGTAGCCAGGGCGGCAGTGGCGATCAGGGCAGCGGCGGCGGAGAAGAACTTGCTCATGTCGATTTTCCTTTGATTGGCGTGCGGCTGTGCGAATGCGTCAGCCCGAGAGGTTTGGGATTAGTGCTGCTTGGCCGGGTCGGAGCCGGTCTGGGCGATCCATTCGTCGCGCGTCTTGCAAACTCGCGCTTGCTTGAGCACCGTTCCGGTGGTGACCTGCTCGACGCAGTAGCGCTTCAGCTTGGGCGCCTCCTGCGACGGCTTGACGGCCGCCGGATCGGGGATTGCATAGGCCGGGAGAGCGGCGGCACCGGCGAAGCTGGCCGCGGCGAGGACGGCGATCAGCCGGCTGGTAATGCGGTTGCTCATTTACTTACTCCTTTACTTCCAGGTGCCAGGCGCTCCCTCGATCGCCTGCATCGGAACTATCGCAAGGCGCGTGCCAAGTACGCCGCTCTAGCTATTTCAAGGAGTTAGCCTTTGTCACCGAAGTGACTTAGAGCCACAACACAGTATATTCCGCCAAATGTTGGCGGAACCGGCGCACAAGTGTCCGAAGTTGAACAGCGCTTAGTGTGCGAATCCGGTCGATCCGGACGCTAGGAGCGCACTGCTAGCGCAGAGTCACCCAGGTTGGGGCATGGTCGCTCGCGCGCTCGCGGCCCCGATAGTCCTTGTCGACGCCAGCGCCGTTCAGGCGATCGGCGGCCTGCGGGCTGAGCAGCAGGTGATCGATGCGAAAACCTGCGTCGCGCTGCCAGGCCCCCGCCTGATAATCCCAGAAGGTCCAGATTCCGCCGGCGGGGAAGCGCGTGCGCAGCGCATCGGTCCAGCCTTGCGCAAGCAGGCTGCGATAGCGGGCACGCGATTCGGGCTGCATCAGCGCGTCGCTCGCCATAGCGCGCACCGAGAAGGTGTCGTCGTCATTGGGAATGACATTGTAATCACCGGCGAGCACCACCGGCCGCTCCTCGGCGAGCAGCGCCCCCGCCCGCTCGGCAAGGCGCTCCATCCATTGGAGCTTGTAGTCGAACTTGGGGCCCGGCTGCGGATTGCCGTTGGGCAGATAGATCGACGCAACGATCAGATCGCCGACCTCGACTTCGATATAGCGGCTGTGCGCATCTTCGGGGTCGCCGGCGAGTCCGCGCTGGCGCTCGACCGGCTGCTGCCCGCGCGCGAGCACTGCGACACCGTTGAAGCCCTTTTGACCGTGCCACACCGCGCCATAGCCGGCGGCCTCGATATCCTTGACGGGCAGCGTTTCATCCGCGCCCTTCAGTTCCTGCAGGCAGACAATGTCCGGCTTCTGCTCGTCGAGATATTCGAGCAGACGCTCCATGCGCGCCTTGATGCCGTTGACGTTGTAGCTGACGATCTTGGGCAAGTGCGTCAGACCGAGAAGCTGGTGCCGCAGCCGCAGCCCGAGGCTGCGTTGGGATTGGTCACGGCGAAATGCGCGCCGCCGAGATTATCGACAAAATCCACCTGCGCGCCACGCACCAGATCGAGGCTCATCGAATTGACCAGAAGCTGGACGCCGTCGGTCTCGGCGATGCTGTCCTCCGCCTCGGCAGCCTCGGCCATGCCGAACTTGTACTGGAAGCCCGAACAGCCGCCGCCTTCGACCGAGAGGCGCAGGATCGCGGGCTTGCCCTGCTTGGCAGCGATCGCGGCAACGCGCGCCGCAGCGGCTGGGGTCAACGCGACATCAGGAGCAACAGTGGTGGCCATGGCACCGAGATAGGGGCGCACGCGCCGAGGGGCAACCAGCGAAGCTGCGCCAGGAGCGTGCCCGCTCCCGGCGCGCCTCTCCTTATTGCTTGGCGGGGCCGCCAACGCCGCCCGGCACCTGGGCCTGAGCGAGATATTCGCCGGTCTGAAGGAAGGGGATCGGGTTGACCGCCTTGCCGTCGACGCGGACTTCATAATGGAGGTGGCTGCCGGTCGAGCGGCCGGTCGAGCCCATCAGGCCGATGATCTGGCCGCGGCGAACGCGGGTGTTGTCGGCGACCAGGATCTTCGAAAGATGGCCGTAGCGCGTTTCGATGCCGCGACCATGGTTGATCTGGACGAGGTTGCCGTAACCGCCCTGGCGGCCAGCGTGCGAGATTACGCCATCGGCAGTGGCGTAGATCGGCGTGCCGATCGAGCCCGGGATATCGACACCAGCGTGCATCGCCGCGGTGCCGCGGAACGGATCCGAGCGGACGCCGAACTGCGAGGTGAACAGGACCTTGTCGACCGGCTGCATCGACGGGATCGAGATCACCGTCTGTTCGAGCGCGTCGAGCTTCTTCCAGGTCTGGAAAAGCGCGCGAAATTCGGCGTCGGCATTCTCGCTGGTCGCCGAACCGGCATCGTCGCCGGGACGGACCGGCTCGTAGGGGCCGCCCATCGCGCCGGACACGACGTAGCGCTCGGGGCTGAGCCCTAGGCGGCGGAACTGGCTGGCGGTGCGCTGGAAACGCGCTTCGCCGGCGATCCGTGCCTGGCCGGCGAGCGCAAGCTGGCGCGCCTCGACCTGGCGGAGCGGCGCGAGCACTTCATCGCCCACGGCGCTGGTGCGCGGTGTGCCCTGGACGACGGCAGCATCGATCGCGCTGGCATTGGCCTTGCCGACGAGCACCGCGGCGATCAACGCCTGGCGCTGGTCGACCCGTGCGGCATGGAGCTTGGCGGCCTGCTTGGCAGCGGCGAAATCGGCCTGCATCTGCGCGACTTCAGCGCGCATCTTGGCGACCTGTGCCTCGGGCGAGCCGGGAACGGCCGAAACGCCACTCACCGCGATCGCGCCGGCCATCGCCTGGGCAACGCCATAGCCCGAGAAGAGAACCGTTACCGCCGCGATACCCGCCATCATCGCCTGGGTTCGCCCGGCAACGCTGAAGCGGCGCAGATCGCGACCGTCATGGAAGATAAAATCGCGCGTGGTGAAAAAATGACGGAACCGCAACCCGAGGTTCGCATTCTTACTATTCGAAGCCTTCATGAGTCCCCGGCAAACCATGACGCGTGCACGGGATGTTTCCCGTTGCGCACCCCAGAAAAATCCCAAATGTCCGAGCAGAAGCCCCTCCGCATGGACGCAGTTATCTTTTGCTCAGAGGTTTCCCTGCACGGCAAGAGGCGCGTAATATTCTCGCGTCAGACCGGCTGAACGACGCGCCGAGTCGTTGAACGGCGGCTTAATCAGCCCGTGAAAATGGGCCCGGACAAGTTCGTGCCAGGTTGCCTCGGGTGCGCGGTTTTCGTCGGCACAGGCTGATTCGAACCAGGTGGTTCCCGCGCGGACATGGCGAACTTCATCGTTCAGGATCCGAGTCAGAATGCCACCGGTGACATGATCGCCGACTGCGACGAAACGCGCGATCGTCGCTGGGGTGACGTCAAGCCCGCGCGCCTCGAGAACCATCGGGACGACGGCCAGCCGCGCCAGCCGATCGTGCGCGGTTTCCGCCGCCGCATCCCACAGCCCGTCATGCGCAGGCATCGCTCCATAGTGGCTGCCGAGCTGGCGCAGCCGCCGATCGAGCAGCGCGAAATGCATCGCCTCGTCGGCGCCGACCCGCATCCAGTCATCGGTGAAGCCACGCGGGAACATGACCCCGAAGCGCCCGACGGCGTCGAACGCCAGGTCGATCGCGGCAAATTCGATGTGCGCCAGCGCATGGATCAGTGCGATCCGGCCGCGTTCCGATCCGCCCTTGCCGCGCTTGGGCATCTGGTTCGGCGGCAGCAACTCGGGCCGGTCCGGCCGTGCCGGGCGGATGGGCATTGTCACATCGAAAACGAAGGCGAGCCGCCCCAGCCGCCAGTCACGCGCTGCCGTCCGCGCCGCCTTGATCTTGTCGCGAGGTTCGGCGGCATTGAGCACCGCGCGCGCTGCCTCGGCGACGCTGCGCATTACGCGGCCAGCATTTCCTGGAGCGATTCGAGCACATCGACGGCGTGCCCCGGCACGCGCACCCGCCGCCAGGCGCGGAACAGCCTGCCTTCGCCATCGAACAGAAAGGTCGAGCGGTCGATCCCCATGTAACGCTTGCCGTAGAGCTGCTTCTCGACCCAGACGCCAAAGGCTTCCATCGCGCTGCCATCGGTATCGGTGGCCAGCGGCACGGTGAGATCATATTTCGCAGCGAACTTCTGGTGCTTGGCCGCCGGATCCTTGGACACCCCGATCACCCGAGCGCCGAGCGCCTCGAATTCGGGAAGCAGCGCCGAGAAATCCTGCGCCTCGCGCGTGCAGCCCGAGGTATCGTCCTTGGGATAGAAATAGAGCACCAACGGCGCGCTGGCGCAGTCCTGCAGCGCTATGGTTCCGCCGTCGGCGGTGTCGAGCGTGATCGCCGGAAGCTTGGCGCCTTCCTCGATGGCCATGGAGAATCTCCGTCAGCTCTCGGCGCGGATCGCCGCCCAGCATTCACGCACCTCCTGCCGGGTCCGCTCGAGCGACGCAACCACTGCGCCCCAGCTTTCAAGCTTCAGCGCACGCGCGATCAGCGCCTGCGTCTCGGCGTCGGGCGGCTGGGCATCCGGCGCGACCAGCCGCATCGTCACCAGCAACCGCGAGAGGAAATCATGCGCGTCGCGCATCGCAGACGGCATCAGCCCCTGCCCCACCAGCGGATCGATCGCGTCGCCAAGCCGCGGCACGAAGGCAGTGCGGTGGCAGAGTTGGAGCGTATGCACCGCGAATTCGAGATCGACGAGCCCACCATCGAGCAGCTTGACGTCGAGCGGCCCACCCGGCGGCTTGTGCGCGGCCATGTCGGCGCGCATCTGAGTCGCGTCGGCGACGATGTCGCGATTAGGCCGGGCACCGCCGAGCACGTCGGCGATGATAGCGGTTACCGCTTCCCTGGCTTCGAGCGAGCCGAACACTGCCCGCGCGCGGGTGAGCGCCATATGCTCCCAGGTCCAGGCATCCTCGCGCTGGTATCGGCGGAACGCCTCAATCGAGACCGACAGCGGCCCCTGCGCGCCCGAGGGCCGCAGCCGGGTATCCACGTCGTAGAGCGGCCCTGCCGCGGTCGGCACCGAAAGCGCCGCGGTGATCCGCTGCGCCAGCCGGTTGTAATAGGTCACTGCGCCGAGCGGCTTGGCGCCATCGGATTCGGCCGAGTAATCGCCGGTAAAGACATAGATCAGATCGAGGTCCGAGGCGTGGGTGAGCGCCGCGCCGCCGAGCCGGCCAAGCGCAAGGACAACCAGCTCGCTACTGGGGACGCGCCCGTGCACGCGGACGAACTCGGCGACAGTGGCCTCGGCAAGCACCGCGAGCGCCGCCTCGGCAACGCGCGCATAGCCCGCAGAGACTTCGAGCGGATCGCTTGCACCAGCGACGATCTGAGCACCCAGCGCGAACCGCTTCTCGTTGACGAGACGCCGGACATGTTCGAGCTGCCATTGATAGTCGGCATCGCGTTCGCGCGCGCCCATTTCGCCCACCAAGGCTGCGATATCGGCGACCGGATCGAGCGCTGTGGCATCGATCAGCCCGTCGAGCAGTTCGGCACGGCGCCCGAGTTGCTCGGCCAGCGTCGGCGCATGCGACAGGATCGCGCTAAGCAGACGGGCGAGCGCGGGGCGCGCCTCGAGCAGACGGAAGAAGTTGATTGCACTTGGCAACCGGGCGAGCATCGCATCGAAGCGGATCACCGTGACCGCGCTGTCATGGGCCTGACCGAAGGCGCGCAACAGATCGGGCATCACTGCCTCCAGCGCCTCGCGGGCTTGCGGGGTGCGCAACGCCGGGTAACTCGCGCCGCGCCAGCCCTCGACGATCCGCACCACGTTCGGCGGATCGGCGAACCCGGCCTCGGCAAGCCATTGCTCGAGCCGCGGCGGATCGGCGGGGAGCATGTCGCCATCACCCTCAGCGAGCGAATCGTAGATCGTCCCGACGCGGACGACGTGCGGCGCGAGGAGATCGAGCAGCGCAGCGCTGCCTGGTAGCCCGTGCAGCGCCGCGACATTGGCGAGCGCGGCGGGATCGGTCGGGAGGCTGTGCGTCTGGCGATCGTCGACCATCTGCAGACGATGCTCGATCGTCCGCAGCACGACATAGGCTTGGCCAAGGTCCTGCGCCTCCCCGGCATCAATCAGTCCCGCGGACGCGAGTGCCGCCAGCGCGTCGCGGGTCGCGGGAACGCGCAGCGAGGGGTCGCGCCCGCCATGGATGAGCTGGTGGATCTGCGCGAAGAATTCGATCTCGCGGATGCCGCCGCGACCGCGCTTGAGATCATAGCCCGGACCGAACGCCTGGGCCTGCGAATAATGGTCGCGGATCCGGCGGGAGATGTCCTGGATTTCACCGATCGCACCGAAATCGAGTGCGCGGCGCCAGACAAAGGGTCGGATCGCGGCGAGGAAGCTTTCGCCTAGCGCCACATCACCGGCGCACGCCCGCGCGCGGATAAACGCAGCGCGCTCCCAGGGCAGCGCCTGCGACTCATAATAGCTGATCGCCGCCTCGACGGGCAGCACGATTGGGGTAGCCTCGGGCGAGGGCCGCAGCCGCAGGTCAACACGCAGCACATAGCCGTCGCCATCGCGCGTCTGCAGCAGGTCTATCACACGGCGGCCGATGCGCACCGCGGCATCCTCAACCGCCTCTCGCGGGCGGCAGGGCAGCGTCGCCGGATCGTAGAGGAAGATCGGATCGACGTCGGACGAATAGTTGAGCTCGAAGCTGCCAAGCTTGCCGAGCGCTATCACCGCGAAGCCGCGCGGTTCGGCATCGGGGGTGCGCTCGCGGATTGCCGCACGCACTGCGCGGTCCAGCGCATCGTCGGCGAAGGCGCTGAGCAGCCCGGTGATACGTTTCAGGTCGTAACGGCCCGACAGATCACCAAGCGCGACGATCAGCGCGAGCCTCCGCCGGGCAAGGCGCAGCGCGCGCGCCGGCGCCATTTCTGCTTCGGGCGCAGCCGCGGCAGCGAGAGGATCTGCGAGCGCTCCCTCCAGCAATTCAGCGAGTTGCGGTTCGCGGTCGAGCAGCACTGCCAGGAACGGCGCATGGGCGCCCGCCCGCGCCACAGCGTCCAAAATCATCGGATCAAGGCTTTGCGGGCTCATCGCAATTAAACCTAGCAAAACGTGATTTGCCACTTGTCAAGCAACAAATGCGGCTTTCGGCGGTTATAATTGCATGACCCGCTCGAATTTCTTGACGCCCGACCCGGCAGGCGGCGCCTTCCGCGTCAGGGCTCCGCGCGCCAGCGACGCGATCGGGAGTGCGTTGAGCAATGCCTATGCCCGCGACCCGGCGCTGCCGGACGACATGGTCGCGATATTGCGCCAACTCGACCGCGCCGGCGGAGGCGCCACTTATTGAGCGCCGCGATCGCGGCTGAGATCGTCGACTTCGCCCATGATCGTATCGAGCGCGCTCTTCCCGCCCGGGTTCGGCAGGCTTTCGCGTCGCGACGGCAACTGGCCTTCGGTCAGCAACGATTCGAGCGCAACGCGCCCCCGCGCGACGCGGCTCTTGATCGTCCCGACCGCCACGTTGCAGATCTCGGCAGCTTCTTCATAGGCGAAGCCGCCGGCACCGACGAGGATCAGCGCCTCGCGCTGGGGCTGGGGCAGATGGAGCAGCGCGCGCTGCATGTCGTTCAATTCGACATGGCGATCCTGGCTCGCCGGCGCTGCCAGCAAACGGTCCGCGACGAGATCGTCCCACTCGCCCTTGAAGCGCGCACGGCGCATCTGGCTGAGATAGAGATTGCGCAGGATGATAAAGGTCCATGCACGCATATTGGTGCCGGCCTGGAAGCGCTTTCGCGCCGCCCAAGCCTTCAGCAGCGTTTCCTGCACGAGATCGTCGGCGAGATCGCGACTTCCCGAAAGCGAGCGCCCGAATGCGCGCAGATGCGGAATCACTTGCGCAAGCTGCTTCTTGAACTCCGGATCGGAGAGCGAAACATGCTCGACGGGAGCGATCTCGGCGTCTTCGGCGCGATCGTCGGGCTGTGCAGAGTCGGTCATTCGATCCCGTTCAATTGCGCGTGAAGAGCGACTGGGAATGGAGATAGGCGTCGCGTGCGCGATTGCCAGCATAAACCTGTGGCTCCCGAAAGGTCAGGACCAGAGAATGAAGCCGAAGGCGACCAGAATCAGGATCAGCGAGATCGCCAATATGTAGCGCGTCATGCCCGGGGTGGCCCCGGCACGGGCGCGATCGGTGCTCAGATGGATTTCATCATTCTCGGCCATGACCCTAGAACCCGCAAGAACCGTTTTGGGTCCGTATCATATGGAACCCAAAACGGTTTTTTTGCGAATTCAGGCCGGAACGGTAGCCTGATCGAAGAACAAAGCCTGGCTGATCGTCGCCTTCACGGTCTCGCGCTGGAAGGGCTTGGTGATCAGGAAGGTCGGCTCGGGGCGCTCGCCGGTGAGCAGCCGTTCGGGGAAGGCAGTGATGAAGATCACCGGCACCGCGAATTCGGCGAGGATGTCCTTCACCGCATCAATGCCCGAGCTGTCGTCGGCAAGCTGGATGTCGGCCAGCACCAGGCCTGGCCGGTCTTCCATCGCCAGCGCCACGGCTTCGTCGCGGGTGACGGCGACGCCGGTTACTTCGTGGCCCAGATCGCGCACGATCTGCTCGAGATCCATAGCGATCAGCGGCTCGTCCTCGATGATCATCACGCGGGTGCGCGTCTGGCGCTCGATCTCCGCAACTGCCTCGGCAACCAGCTTCTGCACGGCGTCAGCCTCCTCTTCGATAAGAAAGCCGGCATCTTCGATGCTGAAACCCTCGACCGTGGTCAGCAGCAGCGCCTGGCGCGACAGCGGCGTGAGACGGGCAAGCCGCCGGCGGGCGATCGCTTCGTTTTCGTTGGAGCTGTCCTCGAACACATCTTCTTCTTCAAGATGGGTCGACTGCCAGATCGCCTGGAAGGTGCGGTAAAGGCCCAGACGCGGGTCGACATCGCGCGGGAACTGGTCGGGCGCGGCGACGATCGCCTCGAGCGCGGCACGTACGTAACGGTCGCCTTCGGCCTGGCTGCCGGTCAGCGCACGGGCATAGCGCCGCAACAGGGGAAGATGAGGCGCGAGTTGCTGTCCAAGCGACATAAGCGAACGTTTCTCCTTCGAGGTCGGCAAGGCCCGCTTGTCGCGCCCGTGCCGTACCTTTGCAATCAATTCTGCTACCCGAAGGAACCCCTCCCCGGATTTCGCATCGTGTGTGGAACAATCGACCCGCTATTTAGTTTCATCGCCCAAGCCACGGAGCGTTTGCGCGTTCCGATAAAGGCGCACGCGCTCTCTTGCGCTATGGCGCCATGGCTTTATGCCGGGCGCTCGTTGCGCCCGGTGGCAGTCGATCATTAGTCCGGGTCCCGGACTCAACCCGGGTCCTCAGGGGGGAATTGGTGCGTTCCGCTAAAGACGAGACAAAAGTTCCCGCCAAGCAAAAGGCCGGGTCCGAAGGCAAGCCGAGCCGCAACGTAGGCGAGGCGTTGCGCCAGGCCTATGACGACGCCGTTCGCGAAACCGTGCCCGACGATTTGCTCGACCTGCTCAAAAAGCTCGACTAACTCCCTTTCATGAACAACAGCATTCCGGAGCCGCGATCCAAAGGACCCGCGGCGACGCTGGGCCGTACGCCTACCGGTGCCAAGGTCTTCCTGATCCTGGTCGCTTCGTTGTTGCCCCTCGCGCTCATCGCCTTCTTCACCACCCTTCAGACCGCGCGCAACGCAGATACCGAGGCGCGTGCCCGGCTCCGCGCAATCGCCGGCGAAAGTTCGAGCGTCGTCGAGAGCGTGCTCGCCAACCATGTCAGCCAGCTGAGCCAGACGCTCGCCGCGCTAGAACAGAACCCCGCAGACGCGCCGAGCTGCACCCAGCTCGCCGGCACCTTCGCCGCGCAGGGCGGCGTGCGGTTCGCGATCGTCGACGCCCATGGCAAGCTGCTCTGCGGCCAACGTTTTGCGCTTCCCGGCGGCAGCGAGATACGCCCGTCACAAGTCGCAGCAAGCCTTCTGCCCGACGCCATGGTAGTGCGGATCGGCGGTATCTCCGGGATGCGCGCAACTGCCTATTATCCGGTAGCGTCGCTCGCGACGCTCGCGCGACCCACCGGCTTCGTTCCCGAATATGGTGCAGCAATCGTGCGCGGCGACGACAAGCTTGTCCTGCGCAAGCTTCCCGCCGGCGGCGCACTCGACCGGCCCGACCGGGTAGACAGCGAATTGTCGCTCGACGATCTCTCACTCGAAATGTCGATGCCGGGCGCGCCAATCACCAATCCGCTCGTCGTCACCACTGTGCTGCTGGTGCTCATGCTGCTCGCGGCGGCCGGAATCAGCTGGTTCGTCGTGGACCGGCTGTTGATCCGCCCGCTGCGCCGGCTGCGCCGCAGCGTTGGCAGCTATCAGCCCGGCGAAGTCATCGACATGAAACGCTTCGGCCCGATGCCTGCGCAAGAGATCCGCGAGCTCAGCGACACCTTCCGCGACATCACCCGCACCGTCCAGGCGCACGAAGCCGATCTCGCAGAGGGGCTGGTCCGCCAGACCAAGCTGACTCGCGAGGTCCATCACCGCGTCAAGAACAACCTCCAGGTCATCTCCAGCCTGATCAACTTCCACGCCCGCGGCGCCAAGAGCGCCGAGGCCACCGAGGCCTATGCCTCGATCCAGCGCCGCGTCGACGCGCTCGCGGTGGTCCACCGCAACCATTATGCCGAAATGGAGGAAAATCGCGGGCTCGAGCTGCGCTCGGTGGTCGGCGAACTCGCCGCCAATATCCGCGCCACTGCCCCGGACCAGGCCGCTCGGCTGGGGATCACGCTGGAGATCGAGCCGCTGCTGGTGAACCAGGATGTTGCCACCGCAGTCTCGTTCCTGATCACCGAGATCGTCGAGTTGGCGATGAACTGCAATCCCTCGGCGCAGCTGCGCATCTCGATCAAGGGCATCGAAGGCGAGGACCGCGCGACGTTGCGAGTCAATTCCCCGGCGCTTGTCGAGAGCCCGGCGATGAACGACCTGCTCGAGAACCGCTACGCGCGGGTAATGGCGGGGCTAGCCCGGCAACTGCGCACCAAGCTGCATCACGATCCGCTTGTCGGCGCCTATGAGGCCGTCATCGCGATCAACGGGCGCCCTTAAAAATAATCCGAAAAAAGTGCGAAGAGCCGGGAACCCTGTGCTGGGAAGCGGGTTCTATACTTCGGATAGTGACCTTTTGCCCCCCGCTCTCGCTATCCAAGACATGGGCCCGGAAGCGTCAACCCTCCCCCCGGTGACGCTTCCGGGCCTAACACTTTCCAACATCGTTAAGATTTTCCGCCGCGCGGTCCGCTCGATCCGATGTGATTGCGGAACGATCTCGCGCCGCCATGCATTTCTCACCCGCCAATAGTAGTTCTGGAGGACTTTCCATGCGCAAGATTTTGACGTGCGCCGCGCTTGCCGGTGCCATCCTGGTTTCGGCCTGCAACACCGTCGAAGGTGTTGGCCGCGACGTTTCCTCGGCCGGCGACACCGTCGCCAAGACCGCCGACGACGCCAAGTAGGACCGGGCCTTCAGGCTTGATCGAGACCCCTCCGCGTCGCGGAGGGGTTTTTCGTATCAGGAGGCGGTCGTCTCCGCCTCGGCTTCGGAAGCGCGATCCCGCCGCCTGCGGGTGAACCAGATCGCTACCAGCGCCAGGAAATACAGCGCGACCAAGGGCACCGCGAGCAGCAGCTGCGAGCCGACATCGGGCGGCGTCAGCACCGCTGACAGCGCGAAGGCGGCGACCACGGCATAGCGCCACGCACCTTTCAGCTGCTCGAAGGTGACGATCCCGGCATGCTCGAGCAGCATCAGCAGCACCGGCATCAGGAACGAGAGCCCGAAGCCGAAGATGAACTGCATGACGAACTTCAGATATTCGTTGACCTCCGGCATCGCGGTCTGCTGCACGCCGCCCCCCAGTTCGCCCTGGAACCCGAGCAGGAACTTCAACGCCACCGGGATCGCGATGAAATAGGCCATCGAGGCGCCGGCAAGGAACAGCACCGGCGTCGCCATCAGGAACGGCAGCAGCGCCTGCTTCTCCTTGCGATAGAGCCCCGGCGCGACGAATTGCCACAGCTGGTTGGCGATCACCGGAAACGACAGCATCAGCGCCGCGAAGAACGCGACCTTGAGCTCGACGATGAAGCCGCCAGTCACCGCCGTGTTGATGATCGTGACCTGACCGGCGGACTTCAGCGGTGCCACCAGGAAGCTCAGGATCCCCCGCGCGAAATAGAGGCAGCCGCAAAACGCCACGAGCAGCGTCCCGGCGGACCAGAGAAGACGCTTGCGGAGCTCGATCAGGTGATCGAGCAAGGGCGCCTGGCTATCGTCGATTTCGTTCACGATGCCGCACCATCCTCGACAGGCGCCGTCTTTGCTTCACTCGGGACCGCCCCGGCCTCGGCAGGGGCGGCCTTGGGTGTGCGCGGCCGCTTGGGCTTGGCCACGGCAGCCGGCTCCAGCGCCAGTTGCGGCTCCTCGGCGACGACGTCATGGATCATCGGCTGCTCGACCATCACCGGCGGCGCATCGCCTTCTTGCGGCACGGTAACGGCGTCATGCTCGGGCGAAGGCAAGGCCGGGGCCGGATGCTCGCGCATGATCCGCTCGTTCTCGGCGGCCCATTGCTTTTCCATCTCCGCGAGTTCGGACTCGCGGATCATCGTGTCGATCCCGGCGCGGAACTGGCGCGAGATCCCCCGCGCCTTGCCCACCCATTTGCCGACGAAGCGCATTGCGCGCGGCAGGTCCTTGGGACCGATCACCAGCAGCGCCACGATGGCGACGAGCAGCAATTCGGTCGGGTCGACGTTGAACATTCAGCAGTGCCTCGCGCGTGGCGCCCCGCGGGCGCCACGCAATTCAAACGGGGAAACGAGAGCGCTCAGCGCTGCTCTTCGCGGGCGCGCTCGGCTTCGGTCTGATAAACCTGCTCGGGAGCCGGCGTCGGCTTGCCTTCGAGACGCGTCGGCGGGACGGGCTTCGTCTCCTCGTCGTCCTCGGCCATGCCCTTCTTGAACTGCTTGATGCCCTTGGCGACGTCGCCCATCATGTTGGAGAAACGGCTGCCGCCGAACAACAGAATGACCAGGACACCGACGATAAGCCAGTGCATCAGGCTCATGCTACCCATTGAAATTCTCCTCGTATCGCTGCCTATCTAGGCGCAGCGCGCAGTTACGGCAACGGGCCTATCGCCCCGAAAGATCGGATCGGCTCCCCCCGGAGCCGCCTGCGAGCCCCTATTCGCCTTCCGTGACAGTTTCGCTTTCCAATAGTTCCAACGCCAGGTCGACCGGGTCGAGCAGCCCCGCGGCCTTGAGATCGTCGATTCCCGGCAAGTCTCGGCGGCTGGCGAGGCCGAAATGGCTGAGGAAGCCGGCGGTCGTGGCATAAAGTAGCGGCCGCCCGGGAACCTCGCGCCGGCCGGCCGGGCGTACCCAGCCTGCTTCCATCAGCACGTCGATCGTCCCCTTGGAGATCTGCACCCCGCGAATCGCCTCGATCTCGGCGCGCGTGACCGGCTCGTGATAGGCGATGATCGCCAGCGTCTCGATGCCGGCGCGACTGAGCTTGCGGGCCTCCTCGCGGTCGCGGCGCAGCAGGTGCGCCAGATCGGCGGCAGTCTGGAAATGCCAGCGCTCGCCGCGCCGGACCAGCTCGATGCCCCGCCCTGCATAAAATGCTTCGAGCTCGACAAGCGCGGCGCGGACATCGGCTTCGGCGCCGACATGCGCGCGGATCTCGTCAATCCCCATCGGCGCCTCGGCGGCGAACAGCACCGCTTCGACCGCGCGGACTAGCGCATCGGGCGGCGTCATGCCGACGCCTTGAGATAGAGCGGCGCGAATGCCGATTGCTGGCGGATCTCGACCCTGCCCTGCCGCGCGAGTTCGAGCGCGGCGACGAAGGACGAAGCCAGCGCCGACTTGGCATAGGTGCCGCGTGCGCCTTCGGGCAGGAAGCTGTGCAGCGTGCTCCATTCGATCCGCGTCCCGATCAGCGCCGCGACGCGTTCGATCGCTTCCTCCAGCGTCATCACATCGCGCTGCGCCACGACATGGAGCACCGGGCGAGTACGCGCGCTGATCCGGCCATAGGCGGCGATCAGATCGTAGATCTCGGCCTCATACCGCCCCTTGCGCACGACGCGCAGCCCTTCCGGCGCACCGCGCGGGAAGACGTCGCGGCCCATCCGATCGCGCGCGACCAGCCGCGCGCCGGCCTCGCGCATCGCATTGAGCCGTTCGAGACGGAGCTGGAGCCGCAGCGCCAGTTCCTCGGGGCTCGGCGTCTCCTCAGGATTGCGCGGCAGCAGCAGCGCCGACTTCAAGTACGCCAGCCACGCCGCCATCACGAGATAATCGGCGGCAAGCTCCAGCCGCAATTCCCGCGCGGCGTTCACATAGCCGAGATATTGCTCGACCAGCTGGAGGATCGAGATCTGGCGGAGATCGACCTTCTGGTTGCGCGCGAGTGCCAGCAGCAAGTCGAGCGGGCCTTCCCAGCCGTCGATATCGATCTTGAGCGTCTCGGGCGCCGTGTCCATCAGGCCAGCTTAAGCAGTTCGTCGCGCTTGGCCAGCAGGGCTGCAGCATCGGCGGGCTCGGGCCCGGCGGCGACGCTCGCCATCGCGCGATCGAGCCGCACGCGGCATTCCGGGGTCGCCTCGCCGATCAGGCCGGCGATCTCGACCATTTCCTCCATCCGCGCCCAGCAGTCGAGCACCACGTCACACCCGGCGGCCAACGCCTGCGACGCCTTCTCACCGGCAGTCCCCGACAGCGCCTTCATGTCGATATCGTCGGTCATCAGCAACCCATCGAAACCGATCCGCCCACGGATGATCTCCGAAATCACCATGGGTGAGAGCGTCGCCGGGCGATCGGCATCCCAGGCGTCGAACACGACGTGGCAGGTCATCGCCATCGGCGCGTCATGGAGACGCGCGAACGGCTCGATATCGCTTTCCAGCGCCGCGGCATCGGCACTTACGCGCGGCAGATCATAATGGCTGTCGACCAGCGCGCGGCCATGGCCGGGCATGTGCTTGACCACGCCAACCACGCCGCCGCGACGCATGCCCTCGAGCATCGCCTGGCCAAGTGCGGCGACGCGGATCGGATCGCCACCGAACGCGCGGTCGCCGATAGCGGGGGTCACTTCGGGCTGGCGCACATCGAGCAAGGGCGCGCAGTTCACGTTGACCCCGACTTCGGCGAGCATCAGCGCCAGCGCCTGGCCATTGGCGCGCGCCGCCTCGATCGCCGAGATCGGGCCGATCTCATACAGCCGATCGAAGGCCACCCCCGCAGGGAATTCCGGCCATTCGGGCGGCTGCATCCGCGACACCCGACCGCCCTCCTGATCGATCAGGATCGGCACGTCGGCGCGTCCGCTCAGATCGCGCAGGCTGTCCGTCAGCGCGCGCATCTGATCGCGGTCACCGCAATTGCGCCTGAACAGGATGTAGCCGAGCGGATCGGCGTCCTGGAAAAAAGCACGCTCCTCGGCGGTGAGCGTGAGGCCGGCTATGCCGAAGATGACGGGCTTCATGCATGCGTCTCCGCAGCAGGCGCATGCTTGCGCGGCAGCAGATGGAGCAGACCGACGATGATGCCGCCGACGATCAGTCCGGCGATCGCCGAGCCGATGGCGTTCACCAGCCACGCGACCAGCCCTTGCGCGAACGGCACGGCATGCGCCACGCCCTCGGCGAAATGGTGGAGCGCCTTCGGGATCGCGCCGAGGCCGAAGCTTTCCAGCCCGTGGAGCAGGATGCCGCCGCCGACCCACGCCATCGCCGCCGTACCGATATTGGCGAGCGCCGAGAGCAGCACCGGCATCGCCCGGACCAGGCCATGGCCGGTGGCACGTGCGATGCTCGAACCGCGCTGGCTGAGATGCAGTCCGATATCGTCCATTTTCACGATGAACCCGACCACGCCATAAACGCCCGCGGTGATCGCGAAGGCGACTGCCGCAAGCGCGGCGGCGCGCAGGCCCAGCGACAGCGCCGGAAGCTCGGCGAGCGAGATTGCCATGATCTCGGCCGACAGGATGAAATCGGTGCGGATCGCGCCGCTGACCTGCCGCGCCTCGAGCGCCGCGGGATCCTCGATCGTCGCGACTTCCTCGGCATGGTGGACGCCGCTCAGGGCTTCGATGATCTTCTCGGCGGCCTCGAACGAGAGATACGCGCCACCGACCATCAGGATCGGAGTGATCGCCCAGGGGGCGATCGCACTGAGCAGCAGGGCGACCGGCAGGATGAACAACAGCTTGTTGCGCAGCGAGCCGACCGCGATCTTCCAGATGATCGGCAGCTCGCGATCGGGCGAGATGCCGACAACATAGCGCGGGGTGACCGCGGTATCGTCGATCACCACGCCCGCGGCCTTCACCCCGGCGCGGCCCGCGGCGCCCGCGACATCGTCCACCGAGGCCGCCGCCAGCTTGGCGAGCGCCGCCACATCGTCCAGCAGCGCAACCAGTCCGCCCGCCATCCAAGTCCCCTATTGTCCAGTACGAAGCGCAAGCGACCGCCCTAAATGGCCAGCAGCGCGATGGCTAGGCCGATCGGGCACGTCGGTTGACGGACTTGACACGAAACGCCGTTTTGGAACGGGCGGACACTGGCGCAACAAGTCCGAAGAAGGTCAATAATTTCTTCTTATTATTATATACTTAGGCGACTCCGACCGCCCTGATCGCGATGGCCAGCGCATCAGGCCGGGAGGTGACCGATGATGCATATACATCATCAGTCACGGTATCAGCTGGTGACGTAGCAATTCTCGCCAGCAACCTTGAGGCGGCCGCAGAGCTCGCGGGCCTGGGTGTTGCTGCCGGCGTTGACGCGCAGGCGGAAGATCGCCTTGCCGTCCTTCTCGGCGCGCTCGACCGATTTGCCCAGCGGCGCGAGATAGGCAAAGCGCTTCGAAATCCGCGCCCAGGCGATATTGGCACCGGCTTCGTTGGGAAAGGCGCCGAGCTGGATCAGCGATCCCGATCCCGGCGATCCAGCTGCAATCTGCGCCGCGGCCGGCTTGCCCGCCTGGACGGCGGAGGCGCTGGGCACTTCGATCTTGGCGGTCTTGGTGGCCGGCGCGCCGCTGCTCGCCTTGGGCGCTACCTTGCCTTCGACGGGCGCTTCGGGAAGCGCGCCGACATTGATGCTCGAATTGCTCGCCGCGCCCTGGCTGGTGGCGAACACGGTGTCGCCCTCACCCTCGACCTTCATTCCGCCCGGCTCATCGGGCTTGACCTTGTAGTCGCCCGGCGGCGCCTGGATCAGTTCGCCGTTGCCGCCGGTCGCCTGGTGGCGATACCAATAGAATGCGCCTGCCGCGGCAGCGAGAATGATTAGCAATAGCGCCCCAAGCGCGACGATGCGACCCACCGGCGCAGTACGCGGCGCGCGATACTCGTCCTCGACCGTTTCCAGCCAGGGCAGGCGATCGTCGCCATAGCCTTCACCGCGTACGCTCATCGTTCACATCTCCCGGACGGCTTCTACTCCCATGATCGCGAAGCCGTTGCGGATTATCTGCCCGATTGCCTGTGCCAGGAAAAGACGCGCGCAGGTGAGCGGCGCATTGTCGGCAACGAGGAAGCGGCGCGCCGCATCGTCCTTGCCGAGGTTCCACAGCGCATGGAGCTCTGCCGCCATGTCATAGAGATAAAAGGCAATTCTATGCGGCTCGCGCGCCGATGCCGCAGCCTCGACGATGCGCGGGAACTGCGCCGCGCGCTGGACCAACGCAAGCTCCTTTGTATCAAGCAGGGACAGGTCCGGCGTGGTGCAGACGATCCCGGCCTCGGCGACCTTGCGCTCGAGCGAGGCGACGCGGGCGTGCGCATATTGCACGTAAAACACCGGATTATCCTTCGATGCCTCGACCACCTTGGCGAAATCGAAGTCCATCTGCGCATCGGCCTTGCGGGTGAGCATGGTGAAGCGCACCACATCCTTGCCGACTTCGTTGACGACATCGGCCAGCGTCACGAAATTGCCCGAGCGCTTGGACATCTTGACCGGCTCGCCGTTGCGCAGCAGCCGCACCATCTGGACGAGCTTGACGTCGAACTTTGTCTCGCCGCCGGTCAGCGCCTGCACCGCCGCGACGATGCGCTTGACCGTGCCGGCATGATCGGCGCCCCAGATGTCGATCAGCTGATCGGCTTCCTGCGCCTTCTGGAAGTGATAGGCGAGATCGGCGCCGAAATAGGTCCAGGCACCGTTCGACTTCTTGATCGGGCGATCCTGATCATCGCCAAACTGGGTGGAGCGGAACAGCGGCAGCTCGACCGGCTCCCAATCTTCGGGCGTCTCGCCCTTGGGCGCCTCGAGCACGCCGTCATAGACGAGATCGCGTTCGCGCAGCCACGCCTCTGCCTGTTCGGGCTTGCCCGCGGCCTGGAGTTCGGCTTCCGACGAGAACAGGTCGTGATGGATGCCGAGAAGCGCGAGATCGGCGCGGATCATCACCAGCATCGCGGCGACGGCTTCCTTGCGGAACAGCGACAGCCATTCCGCTTCGGGCGCGCCGACGAACTTGTCGCCATATTCTGCCGCGAGCTTGGCGCCGACGGGCTTGAGATAGTCGCCGGGATAGAGACCCTCGGGGATCTCGATGCTCTCGCCCAGCGCCTCGCGATAGCGCAGCTGCGCCGAGCGGGCGAGCACGTCGACCTGGCCGCCGGCATCGTTGACATAATATTCGCGGATGACCTTGTGGCCGACCGCTTCGAGCAGCGAGGCAAGCGCATCGCCGACCACCGCGCCGCGGCAATGCCCCATGTGCATCGGGCCGGTCGGGTTGGCCGAGACATATTCGACGTTGACGGTGACGCCCGCGCCGACGCTCGAGCGGCCATAGGCGTCGCCGGCCTTGAGGATCTCGCCGAGCTCGCCGCGCCAGGTATCGTCGGTGAGCGTCAGGTTGATGAAGCCCGGCCCCGCCACCGCGACCGAGGCGACTTCGTCGAGCTTTTCCAGCTCGGCGGCGATCTTCTCCGAGAGCGCGCGCGGATTGGTGCCCGCCGGCTTGGCGAGGACCATCGCGGCGTTGGTCGCGAGATCGCCATGGCTGGGATCGCGCGGCGGCTCGACCGTGATCGCGCGGCGCTCCAGCCCCGCCGGAAGGTCGCCGGCAAGGACGAGCGCGTCGAGGGCGAGGTTCAGGTGCGCGGCGAAACGGGCGTAGAGCGTCATTCACGGTTCCAATGCTGGCGGAAGCGCGCGCCTTAGCGGATGCGGCGCGGATGCGCCACATCTGCGGATTCAGCGCTTGGATTTCAACTCAGGCGCGCACCAGGTCCTGCATCAGCCGTGCACTCTGCATCTCGGGGAAAAGCTTGCGCGCGGCGGTTTGAACCGGAAGGTCGAAATGCGCCGCGACCGCGCTGTTCAGCACGGTGTCGAGCCCGGCCGTCGGCTTAAGATCGCGGCCCTCGTACAGCGCGGCGTCGCTTAGCCCCGGCCAGTCGGCGATCACCCGCCCACCCTGCGCCGCGCCGCCGAGCAGCATCGCGACCGAGCCGGTACCGTGATCGGTGCCGCCGGTGCCGTTGACCTTCACCGTCCGCCCGAACTCGGTGGCGACGACGACCAGGGTATCGTCCCATAGCGGCCCGAGCCCCTGCCGGAGCCCGGCGATCATCGCGTCAAGCCCCTTCAACTGGCCGGTCAGCCGCCCGCGCTGCTGGGCATGCGTATCCCATCCACCGGTTTCGATCATGGCGATCCGCGAGCCGCCCGGCGCTGCCAGCAGCTTGGCGGCGAGCGCGCCGGTGGCGGCGGCGTTCTTGCCATTGTCGGCAGCGAGATCGCTGGTCAGCATCCGCGTGGCAGTCGCCTGTTCCCAGATGCCGTGGAGCTGCGCGTCGCCCTGATACATTGCCGAGACGCGCGCGAGCAGATCGTCCGACGCGTCGGGCAGCGCCGAGGGGGCATAGCTGGCGACCTCGACGCCGCCGCGCAGCGCCATCGGGATCGTCGCGGCGAGCGCGATCGCCTTGTCGTCCTTGGGCAGCAGGGTGAGCAGGCGATTGAGCCAGCCGTCCTTGAGCTGATAGGCCGAGGTGCCGCCGGTCTCGAGCACGTTTTGCCCGTCGAAATGCGAGCGATCGCGATAGGGCGAGGCGACGGCGTGGACGAACAATGCCTGCCTGGCCTGATAGAGCTGGTGCACGCCGGCCAGCGACGGATGCAGCGCGAACATCGAATCGAGCCGCGGCGCCGCGGCGAAATCCTCGGCCAGCGCACCACGCTGGGCGGCGAAGGCGGAGTCGCCAACCGGCGCCAGCGTGCCGAGGCCATCGGCCGCGCCGCGCTGGATGATGAAGACGAAGCGGCGTTCGGTGGCGGCACGGGCGAACACCATGCGCGGCCCCAGCCCCGAGGCCAAAACCGCCGATGCGCCGAGCGCGACGAAGTTGCGACGCGTGACCATGGCTTATCTCCGCAAGAATTCGGGGGCGACGAGCATCAGCGCGACGCCTTGCGCCGGGCTTTCGGAGCGCGCAATCGCCTGCACCGTCGAAGGGCTGAGCGCGCCGGGGAAGAGTTCGGCGGCACGCCGGCGCGCGTCCACGGTGTCACGGGTGCGCTGCGCCATGCGCTCGGCCGCCTCGACGCGGCGCATCACGGCGTCGGGGCCGGCCCAGGCGCCGGCGACATCGTCCCAGCCCGCCGGCGACCCCGGTTTCCACACCGGCTGACCGAGCTGGCCGAGCAGTCCGCTGACGCCATTCGGGGTAAGCTGCTGATTGCCGAGCGCGCGCCAGGCGGCGACCGACCATTCCCAGGGCGACTTGAACTTGACCGGCCCCGCCACCCAGCATTCAGGCGCGTCGATCAGCGCCAGGTAGACGCTCGGCAGATCGCCGCCGGACTTTTGGTACACCGCCTCGAGCCGGCCGATCAGCGCCGCGGGCGGATCATCGCCGGCGAAATGGCGCGCGAGCTTGGTGGCGAGGTGACGCGCGGTGGCGGGATGCAGGGCAAGCATGTCGAGCACCGCCTCGGACTGCGCCTCGCCCGGCTGCGCCCAGCTCTGGCCGAGGATCGTGCGGGCGCCGGGTTCGTGGAGCCGCGGTAGGAACACCGCCCTGCCCGTCTCGCTCTCGCCGCGCGCGCGGCCGAGCCCGGCGACGGTACGCCCGGTCATTGCCCGGGCGAATTCGGTGACGTCGGCCTGGCTGTAGCCCGTGCGCACGCCGAGCGTGTGGAGCTCGAGGATTTCGCGCGCGAGATTTTCGTTGAGCCCGATCTTCCGGGGCCGCCGCGCCCGCGCCGCGACCAGCCCCGCCGGGCTGTTCGGCCCGACCAATTCGGCCTGGTTGAGATAGAGCAGCATCGCCGGGTGGCGCTCGACGGCGTGGAGCATATCGCCGAACTTGCCGAGCACGTGCGGGCGGATCGCCTCGAATTCGAGGCTGCCCGAAAGCCCGGTGGTCTCGAGATTGTCGGCCGAGACGGCGAAATGGTTCGCCCAGAAATGGACCAGCCGCTCGACGAACGGGGCATCGCTGTCGACCGCGGCCTGTGCGCGGGCGCCGATCGCGGCGACATAATGATCGCGGCCCTGGCGGGTCGCCATCCGGCGGATCTCCATCGCCTCTTCGCTGCGCTGGCGTGCAGGGACCGCGGTCGCTGCGGGCGCTTCCGCCATCATCGTATCGGCCCCTGGCATCGGCGCGGCGGGCGAAGGCGCGACAGGCGCCATGGCCCCCGCTTCGCGCCGGGCGAGCCGGACCTGCTCGAGATAGTCACCCAGCTCGGTGGCGATCTGGGCGCTGCCGGGGAGCGCCGCGATCGGCTGCGGCGCCGGCGCATAGCGATTGAACTGCGCGCGCAGCCAGGCCTTGGGATTGGTCCCGGGATCGTCGCCCGGACGTCCACCAAGTCCGAAGCGGTTGAGTGCGATACTGGCGTCGGCCATGAGCATTACTCCGCGGATGCCAACGCTTGTGCACGCCACTTGTCGCAAAACTATGCCAGCAATGGCCGATTGCAAAAAATGCAATCAAGCCCGCCGCGCTTTGCGATTGCTCGTTTTGTTGCGCTGCAGCATTTCTCGCCGCACAGAACATAATCGTTTGGATGCCGATCTGGCTCTTTTCAGTCTCGAAGGAGAAAGATCGTGACTCGCCTTTTCCTCGCAGCAGCCGCTGCAACGCTGACCTTCGCCGCCCCGGCTCTCGCCACCGAGCGCACCTTCACCCACGAAGGCGTGACCTATAACTACACCGTCACCCAGCAGGGCGACGTCAAGGTTCTCGAAGGCACCGCCGCGCCGACCGGCGAGAAGTTCCGCCTGACCGTCAAGAACGGCTGGGTCTCGGGCTATGCCGCCAATGCGCGCGTGTCGTTCCGTGCACCCAAGGATGCTTCGGCGCTCCAGGTCGCCCAGCGCTAACCAATCCGAACGTCCCCGCGGTTCCGGCCGCGGGGATGCTTCAAAAGCCCTCGGGCAAATCGACCTCGCCGACGACTTCGCGATAGCGCGCGATCGCATAGCGATCAGTCATCCCGGCGATGAAGTCGGCAATGTGCCGGCTCCGCCCCGGCTCCTCCTGCGGCAGCGCCGTGCGCCATTCCTCCGGCATCAGCCCGGGGTCGCCGGCATAGGCCGCGAACAGCCCCGCCACTACGCCATGTGCTGCCTGCGCCGCCGCCATCTGTTGGGGATGGTGATAGAGATTGGCGTACATGAAGCGCTTGAGCCCGCGTTCGGCGTCGCGCATCTCGTCCGAAAACGCTGCGAGCGCATCGCTTGCGCCGCGCACGTCGGCGATCGAGCGGATCTCCTGCTTGGCGAGCCGCGCCTGCGTGGCGGCGATCAGATCGTTGACCATCGCGCCGATCTGCGAACGGACCAATTCGCCGGTCAGCCGCTTGTGCGGCACGCCGGGAAAGCGCGCCTCGACCTGGCGCCAGCCCTGCGCGATCATCGGCACTTCCATCAGCTGATCTAGGCTCAACAGCCCGGCGCGCAGCCCGTCGTCGATGTCGTGATTGTCATAGGCGATATCGTCGGCAATCGCGGCCACCTGCGCCTCGAGTGACGGCCAGGTGCCGAGCTCCAGGGGGAATTCTTCGTCGGCGGCGGCAAGCGCCCATTCGGGGTGCGCGATCGGGCCATTATGCTTGGCCAGGCCTTCCAGCGTGTCCCAAGTGAGGTTGAGGCCGTTCCACGCCGGATAGGGCCGCTCGAGCGCAGTCAGCGTGCGCAGCGTGTGGCCGTTATGATCGAATCCGCCGCGGCCTTCGAGCGCGGCCTCCAGCGCATCCTCGCCGGCATGGCCGAAGGGGGGATGGCCGATATCGTGCGCGAGGCACAGCGCCTCGGTGAGATCCTCGTTGAGCCCGAGCACGCGGGCGATCGCGCGGCCGATCTGCGCGACTTCGAGGCTGTGAGTCAGCCGGACGCGGAAATGATCGCCATCGGGGGCCATGAACACCTGCGTCTTGTGGCGCAGGCGGCGGAAGCTGATCGAATGGATGATCCGGTCGCGATCGCGCTGGAAGACGTCGCGCGGCCCGCGCGCGGTACCGCCGGATTCCTGGTGGAGCCGCCCGCGGCTCTGCTCCGGTGTGCTCGCCCAAGGGGAGATTGCTCGCATGGCGCGGCCCTAGCGGGTCGGGCGAGGCTTGTCGAAGGGTGCGAGGGCGTGCCCCTTGTACCGGCTCGCATCCCCTCTCAGCCGTCTCAAGCTCAATTCGGCAGTTTGGTGACTTTCTGACCGGCATCGCTGGTGAAGACGAAGCCCGACAGGCCCGCCTTGGTCAGCCCGTTGACGAACGTCTGCGCCTCCGCCGCGGTCTTGAACGGGCCGGCGAGCACGCGGTTGGTGGCGCGCAGCGGAGTCGACCAGCCCGACTTGCCCTTGAACGCCGCGGGCGCCTTGGCAACGACGGCCTTCCACGCCTTGGGCAGCGAGGCTTGGTTGGCGCCGCCGGCGACCTGCACCCAGATGCGCGCCGGATCGGCCTTGGCGGCTTCCTTCTTGGGATCCGGCTTCTTGGGGTCAGTCTTTTTCGGGTCGGGCTTCTTTGCTTTTGGATCCGCCTTGGCCAGCTCGGCCTTCTTCTTGGGATCGGGCTTGTCCTCGGGCTTCTCCGTCACCGCTGACTTGACCGGCGGCTTGGCGATGGGCTTCGGCGCTACCGGCCTCGGCGTCTCGGCGACGCGCACCGGCGCGGGGACCGGCACCGGATTGTTGACGGCTTCGAGCTCGTCGGCCGGAATGGTGATCCCGGCGACGATCGAGGCGAGCACGCTGTCTTCCTGACCGGCCTGGGCGGGGCCTGGCGGTGCCGGTGCCGGTGCGGGCGCGGCCGCGGTTACGGCAGGTTGCGCCGGCTCGGCGACGGCGACAGGCTGCGCCGCCGCGGGTTGGGCCGGCGTGCTGGCGACGCTGGTGTCGCCAAGGCGGCGGATCGCGCTTCCCTCGGGCGGCAGCGGCGCTTCCCCCCGGCGGTCGTCACCGTCCTGGCAGGCTGCGCCGTGGCGAGCGCCGGACTCGATGCAGGCTGGACGGCCGGCAGCGGAGTCGGTGCGGGCCTGGCGGGCACGGTCGCGGCGGCAGGAACGCGCTCGCGCGCTGGCGCTTCACGGCTGGCGACTTGCACTGGCGCCGGTTGCGCGGGCGTGGGCTGAACCACTGCCTGTGCCGGCGCGGACTGGACGGTCGTGCCCGCAGGCGTGCCCGCGGGCAGCGGTTGGACGATCGGCGCCGCGGGTGCGCTGCGCACCGGTGCGGCGGCGGGCGGGGTGACGGCGGCAGTCTGCACCGGTTGCGCGGCGGGCTGCGCCGTGCGGGCCAGCGGCGCGACGCGATCGCGGCCACGCCGCGCGCGGCGATCATTGCCCCGCGCTGCTGCGGCGGCAGGCTGCGCCTGGGCGAGCTGGACCGGCCGCGCTTCGGGAACATAGCGCGGCAGCACGGGCGCGAGCCGCGCATCGGCAAGCCGCGCCTGGGTGGGCGAAAGCTCGCCGAAATGGACCGCAAAGGCGCGGTCGGCCGGGGCGAGCCCGCCCAGCCGGCGGAAGAACGGCGCCAGCGAGGGCCCGAGATTGCCGAGCATGCTCGCCGCGATCTTCTCGGCGCCGGGAATATCGTTGTTCATCGCGAGGATGAAGGCGCGCGCGCGCCACGCGGCGCGATCGCTGCGGCGGAGCAGCGGATCGAGCGCGGCATTGGCCTCGTCAACCTTGCCGCCGATCCCGAGCGACAGCGCGAAGCGGCGCACCGTTTCGTCGTTGCGATCCTGCAGCAGTGCGACGCGGTAATCCTGCTGGGCCAGCCCGGGCTGGCCGAGCAGGTCGTAAGCGAAGCCGCGATCGGCGGCATATTCGCGCGCCGGCACGCCGCGCGCCTCGGCCCCCTGAAACAGCGTGAGCGCTTCGCCCGGCCGTTCGAGCCGGACCAGCGCTGCGCCACGCCCGGCCAGGATGCGCGGGTTGGTCGGGTCGATCGCTTCGGCGCGCTGGAAAAAGGCGAGCGCGGCGGACGTGTCGCCCAGATGCGCGCTCAACACCCCGGCCTGGAGCAGCGCGGCGACGTTGCGCGGATCGGCCGCGAGCACGCGCATTTCCTGCGACAACGCATCGGCATCGGGATTGGGGATCGCCACCACTTCGGTGTGGGTGGTTTGGGCGCCGGCCTGCCCATCCTGCGCAAAGGCCGGCGGAGCCGCCAGGACCATGGCCAGCGCAATCGGCCGCAACAAGGGAATCGCTCGCATGATGGCTATGCTTAGACGCGGTATCGGGTGAACCGCCAATGACGCGCCGCCGGCGGCTCGCCAGAGCGAGCTTGGCCGGCGACGAACGTCAATTTACTGGTTGTTCTGGCTGCGCAGGAAGCGCGGGATGTCGAGCGGATCCTTGTCCTCGTCATCGGCCGCCTTGGCAGCGCCGCGCGACGCCGATGCCATGCGCTCGAACAGCGTGCCGCCGGTGCGCCGCGCGGGCTTCGCTTCGGGCGCCGCAGCCGGTTCTTCGTCGGCCCCGCCGGTCAGCCAGCGACGACGGCTGGTGAACTGGGGTTCGGGATCGGGCTCGGGCAACGGCGCGGGCGCTGGCTCGGGCGGAACCGCGGCGTCGGAGTCGAGCACCAGCTCGTCCGCATCCGCAGGCGCTTCGGGCTCGGGCGCGACTGCGGGCTCATACGCCTCGGGCACCGCGGGAGCTTCGGCGGCCGGAGCCTCCTGATAGCTCGGCTGGGGCGCTTCGGGCTCGGGCGCGGCGGCCGGCGCTGCGTCGGCCGCGACGGCGCTGCGGCGCGGCGTCGCGAACGAGAAGACGCGGGGCTGCTCGGCGGCGGCCGGAGCCGGGCGTGCCTGGGCATCGGCATCGATGCCGGTCGCGACGACCGAGACGCGGATCTTGCCTTCGAGCTCGGGATTGAACGCCGAGCCCCAGATGATGTTGGCATCGGGATCGACCAGCTCGCGGATATGGTTCGCAGCTTCGTCGACTTCGAGCAGGCGCATGTCCTCGCCGCCGGTGATCGAGACGATCACGCCCTTGGCGCCGTTCATCGACACGCCGTCGAGCAGCGGATTGGCGATCGCCTTCTGCGCCGCGATCAGCGCACGGTCGTCGCCGTCGGCCTCGCCGGTGCCCATCATCGCCTTACCCATCTCCTGCATCACCGAGCGGACGTCGGCGAAATCGAGGTTGATGAGGCCCGGCATGACCATCAGATCGGTGATGCCGCGAACGCCCTGCTGGAGCACTTCGTCGGCCATTTCAAACGCCTGCTTGAACGTCGTGTTGGCGTTGGCGATCAGGAACAGGTTCTGGTTCGGGATGACGATGAGCGTGTCGACATATTTCTGCAGCTCTTCGATGCCCGCTTCGGCCGATTGCGCGCGGCGGCGGCCCTCGAAGGCGAAGGGCTTGGTCACCACGCCGACGGTAAGGATGCCCATGTCGCGCGCCGCCTTGGCGATCACCGGCGCCGCACCCGTTCCGGTGCCGCCGCCCATGCCCGCCGCGATGAAGCACATATGCGCGCCTTCGAGGCTCTTCTGGACGTCCGCGATCGTCTCTTCGGCGGCCGCGCGGCCGATCTCGGGCCGCGAGCCTGCGCCGAGACCCTGCGTGATCTTCGCGCCGAGCTGGATCCGCTGCGCCGCAGCCGATTGCTTGAGCGCCTGCGCGTCGGTGTTGGCGACGAGGAACTCGACCCCCTGCACTTCGGCACGGATCATGTTCGCGATCGCGTTGCCACCCGCGCCGCCGACGCCGATCACCGTGATCTTCGGCGTCAGCTCGTCCACGTCGGCGGGAAGAAATTCAATGCTCATCCTGTGATCTCCTTAGCGGCACCCCTGCGCGGGAGCGTCGCCATGAACCCTGTTTCTGCACTAAGGTTACCGGGGACTCTAGTGAAATCCCGTGCGCCCGTCGCAATTGTTTAATAATTCGCCCGAAACGCCGCAAAGATTCGCTGCATCAGCGCTCCCGGGCTCGCCTTGGTGACCATCGTATGCGTCGTCTCCAGGCTGCGCAGGTCGATCGGATCGGTCGCGGCGAAGCGCGCCAGGCCAGCAAGCGTCGCAAAGGCCGGGCCGGCATGCGCCTCGGGAAGCGCGGTCAGCCCCTTGGGCCGGCCGACGCGCACCGCGCTGCCCAGCGCCTGCTGCGCATAGTCGGCGATGCCCTTCAGCTCGGCACCGCCGCCGGTTAGGACGATCTGGCGGCCGACCGGATCCTGGAAGCCGAGCTTGCGCAGCTCCTTCTGGATCTCGCCCATCAGCCGCTCGAGCCGCTGGCGGATGATCGCGTTGAGCTGCGCCTTGGTGATGCGCGCACCCTCGGCGCCGTCATCGGGCAGCGCCGGGGTGACATCGATCATCTCGTGATTGTCGCGCGGCGAGAGGTTCGCCGAGCCATGGAAGCATTTGGTCCGCTCCGCCCAATGGCGCGCGGTGCCGAACGCAGTGGCGATATCGTCGGTGACATCGGCCGAGCCCATCGGGATCGAGGCGAGCCCGGCAAGCACGCCGCCGGCGAACACCGAGACATTGGTGACCCCTGCCCCGATCTCGACCAGCGCGACGCCCAGCTCGCGCTCTTCCTCGGTGAGGCAGGCGAGCCCCGTCGCCACCGGTGCGGCGATGATCGAGCGGACTTCGAGATGCGCCGAGCGGACGCAATGATCGAGGTTGCGCACCGGCGAGCCGTCGGTCGCGACGACGTGGATGTCGACCCCGAGGCGATCGGCGTGGAGCCCGAGCGGGCGCTTGACCCCGGCGAGCCCGTCGACCGTGTAGCGCGTCGGCTGGGCGTGGAGGATCATCTTGCCCTGCGGATCGATCGCGTCGCGGCCGGCCTTGAGCAGCTCGTCGATATCCGACTGCTCGACCCGGTGGCCGCCCAGATCGGCCTCGAGCTTGACGATGTCGGATATCAGCCCGCCCGCCGAGAAGCTGACCCAGACATTCTCGATATTGGTGCCGGCGATGCGCTCGGCCTGCTCGACCGCTTCGCGGATCGCCTGCTCGGTTGCGTGCATATCGGCGACATAGCCGCGCTTGACGCCGCGGCTCTCGCGCTGGCCGGTGCCGAGCACGACCAGCGTGCCGTCGTCGCCGCGTTGGGCGATGAGTGCCGATACTTTCGATGATCCGACGTCGAGTGCGGTGATCAGACCTTCCGGTGCCGTCTTCGCCATTGCCTTATTCCCCTGATTCCACGGCCGACGCAGCCCGAGGCTGCGCTGCCACCCGCCGTTGCACCACCATATTACCGGGCGCGCGCATATCGAAGCGAATATTGCCTTTGCCCAGAAGACGTTGCTCGCCGTCCAGCTCGGCGAACTTGCGCAGCGCCTTTGCCGCGTCTTCCTCGCCCTCGGGAAGCTGCAGCCGTTCGCCGGTATTGAAGGTCAGATCCCAGCGGCGATTGCCCACCCAGGTCGCCGCGCGCACGAGCGGCTGGAGCGCCGGCGCGGCCTGCATCAGCACCTTGCGGGCCTCTTCCTGGCCATTGGCGCCATCGCCGATCAGCAGCGGCAGATCGGGCATCGCCTCGCGCGAGACCGGCTCGAGCGGAACCCCGGTAGTATCGACCAGCATCAACTGGCCATGGTTCTGCCAGATCGCCGCCGGCTCGCGCTCGACGATGAAGATGCGCAGCGTGTTGGGCAGGCGCCGCGACACGCGCGCATCCTTGACCCAGGGGAATTTGAGCAGCCGCTCGCGCAGCTGGCCGAGATCGACCAGCGGCATCGCGCGGGTATTCTGATCGAGCACCTGTTGGTAGACCGTCATCCGATCCATCCGCTTGATGCCATCGATCTGGATCTCGTCGACGCGGAGCCCGGCCTCGCCCACGACATCCGCGACGGCGACGCCCGCCATCGCCGGGAGGCCGGCCCAGCTCGCCACGCCGAGCGCGACAGCGCCGACCGCGCCGACAATGCCCCAGGTCGCGATCCGCTGGAGCGTGTGCTCGCTGAGCGGCAGCGCCGCCACGGCCTGTTCGAACAGGCCGGGCCGCTTGGGCCGGCGCGCCGGCGCTTTCTTCTTGTTCGGGGTCGCCCCGCGCCGCGTTGCGGTCCGCTGGACGGGCCGTCGGCTCATGCGCGCGTCCCCGCATCGGCAAGCGCTTCGTCGACGATCTTCTGCACCAGCGCTTCATAGCCGATGCCGAGGTGCCTTGCCTGCTCCGGAACTAGACTGAGGGGCGTCATGCCGGGCTGGGTGTTGACCTCGAGCAGGAACAGCCCGTCGGGGCCCTGCTCGTCGTCCCAGCGGAAATCGGCGCGCGAGGCGCCCTTGCAGCCGAGCAGCCGATGCGCCTCCAGCGCGATCCGCTTGCACGCGTCCGCGACGTCATCGGGGATGTCGGCGGGGAAGACGTGCTCGGTCAGCCCATCGGTATATTTGGCGTCGTAATCGTAGAAGCCGTTCTTGGGCTTCAATTCGGTGACGCCGAGCGCCTGATCGCCCAGCACCGCAGTGGTCAGCTCGCGCCCGCGGATGAAGGGCTCGGCGAGCAGTTCGTCGAATTCCTGCCAGGGGCCGCGCACGTCGCGGCCGATCGGATTGCCGTAATTGCCCTCAGCCGTGACGATCGCCACGCCGACCGACGAGCCCTCGTTGACCGGCTTGAGGACATAAGGCCGAGGCAGCGGATCGCCGGCGTACAGGTCTTCGCTGCGCACCATTCGGCCGCCGGGCATGGGCAAGCCGTGGGGCACCAGCGCCTGCTTGGTCAGTTGCTTGTCGATCGCGATCACCGAGGTGACCAGGCCTGAATGGGTATAGGGGATGCCCATCAGATCGAGCATGCCCTGTACCGTGCCGTCCTCGCCGGGGGTGCCGTGGAGCGCGTTGAACACCAGATCGGGCTTCAATCCGGCAAGCGTCACCGCGACGACGCGGTCCATGTCGACGCGGCTGACCCGGTGGCCCAGGCTCTCGAGCGCGTCGGCAATGCCGTTCCCCGACATCAGCGAGACTTCGCGCTCGGCGGACCAGCCGCCCATCAGGACGGCGATGTGAAGGGACTCGGCCATTAGATCCTCCCCGGCACGGGGAGGGGGACCGCGACGCGCAGCGGCGTGGTGGAGGGGGAGCGCCGCGAAGGATTCACCAGGAGGAGAGCCCCCTCCACCAGCCTGCGGCTGGTCCCCCTCCCCGTTCCGGGGAGGATCGAAGAAACGCGCATCACTTATCGACCCCAATACAGTTTTCACTCGCGCCGTCGGCCGGCAGGCCGACGCGCTGGATTTCCCATTCCAGCGCGACGCCGGATAGTGCCTTCACCTTGGCGCGAACGTCCTCGCCCAGCGCCTCGATCTCGGCCGAAGACGCATTGCCCAGATTGAGCAGGAAATTGCAGTGTTTTTCGCTGACCTGCGCGTCGCCGCGCCGCAAGCCGCGGCAGCCCGCAGCGTCGATCAGCGCCCAGGCCTTGTGGCCTTCCGGGTTCTTGAAGGTTGAGCCGCCGGTCTTCGAGCGCAGCGGCTGCGATTCCTCGCGCGCGGCGGCGATGCGGTCCATCTCGGCCTGGATCGCGGCGGGATCACCGGCCTGGCCGCGGAAGGTGGCGCTGAGGACGATCGCGCCGTCGGGCAACGCGCTGTGGCGATAGGTGTATCCGAGATCGGCGAGCGCCAGCGTGCGCTGCTCGCCCGAACGCAGCACGACTTCGCATTCGACCAGCACGTCCTTGACCTCGCGGCCATAGGCGCCGCCGTTCATCCGCACGAAGCCGCCCACCGTGCCGGGAATCGAACGCAGGAACTCGACGCCGGCGATTCCCGCATCGCGCGCCTTGGACGAGACGAGGATGCCCGAGGCACCGCCGCCGCAGCGCAGCGTCGTCGCGTGGCGCTGCTCGACCGCGGCAAAGGCCTTGCCGAGCCGCACCACCACGCCGGGCACGCCCCCGTCGCGGACGATCATGTTGGAGCCCAGACCGAGCCCCATCACCGGCACCGGGGGATCGAGATCGCGCAGGAATGCGGCGAGATCCTCGGCATCGGCCGGCTCGAACAGCCATTCCGCTGCGCCGCCGCTCTTGAACCAGACGAGCGGCGCCAGCGGCGCGCTTGCGGTGATCTTGCCGCGGACCCTGGGAAGTTCAGTGACTGCCGTCACTTCCAGCCCCACAGGCGCGACCATTGCTTCCACGCCGCGAGGTTTGCCTCGGCGGCCTTGTGCCCGGCCTCCTGCAGCGCAGTCATCTGCTTGCCGGCGTCGAGCATCTTCTGGGCAGCGTCGATCTGGGCCTTTTGCGCGCGCAGGATCTCACGCTGCATTTCGATCGCGGTGCTGAACCAGTCGCTCATGCCGCTGCTCCCTGCCGGACCTCGTCGATCGCCGTCGCGAGCCCCGCCGCCCATTTGGTGATGTCGCCCGCCCCCAGGCAGACGATCATGTCGCCCGGCATCGCGACCTGCGCCAGCGACTCCGCCAGCGCATCGGCATCGTGCACCGTTGCTGCCGAGCGATGCCCGCGGCGCTTGATATTCTCGACCAAGGCCTCGGAATGGACGCCGTCGAGCGGCAATTCGCCTGCGGCATAGACCGGGCTGACCAACACCATGTCGGCATCGTTGAAGGCCTGGGCGAAATCGTCCATCAGATTACCGAGCCGCGAGAACCGGTGCGGCTGCATCACGGCGATCACCCTGCCCTGCGCGCTTTCGCGCGCCGCGGCGAGCACCGCGCGGATCTCCACCGGATGGTGGCCGTAATCGTCGATAATCGTCGCGCCGCCGGTTTCGCCGACCTTGGTGAAGCGCCGCTTGACCCCGCCGAACTTGGCGAAGCCCTGCTGGATCGTCGCATCGGGGATGCCGAGTTCGAGCGCCACGCCGATCGCGGCGAGCGCGTTCTGGACATTGTGCCGGCCGGGCATCGGCAGCTCGATGCCCTCGATCGAGCGCGTGGTGCCGTCGCGGTTGCGGATGATCGCCTCGAAGCGATTGCCGCCCGAGAAGGGCGTAACGTTGACGCCGCGCACATCGGCGCTCGCGGCGAAGCCATAGGTCACGATGCGGCGATCGCGCACCCGCGGGATGATCGCCTGCACCTCCGGATGATCGAGGCAGAGCAGCGCCGCGCCGTAGAAAGGCACATTCTCGACGAACTCGACATAGGCGTCCTTCGCCCGATCGAAGCTGCCATAATGATCGAGATGCTCGGGATCGATGTTGGTGACCACCGCGATCGTGCCGTCGAGGCGCAGGAAGCTGCCGTCGCTCTCGTCGGCCTCGACCACCATCCACTCGCTGTCGCCAAGGCGCGCATTGGAGCCGTACTGATTGATGATGCCGCCATTGATCACGGTGGGATCGACTCCGCCGGCATCGAGCAGCGCGGCGACCATCGACGTGGTCGTAGTCTTGCCGTGTGTGCCAGCCACCGCGACGGTCGACTTCAGCCGCATCAGCTCGGCGAGCATCTCCGCACGGCGCACCACCGGCACGCGGCGCTCATAGGCGGCCTCGACCTCGGGATTGGTCCGCACGATCGCCGTGGAGACGACCACCACCGCGGCATCGCCGAGATTGTCCGCCTTATGGCCGATCGTCACCGGGATGCCGCGACTGCGCAGCCCCTGGACGACATAGCCCTCGGCGACGTCGGAACCCTGCACCTTGTAGCCGAGATTGTGCATCACTTCGGCGATGCCCGACATGCCGATGCCGCCGATGCCGACGAAGTGGATCGTGCCGATGTCGGTTGCGACACCCTTCATGCGCCAAGAACCTTCATGCGTGCGCCAATCTTTGCTGCATTGCCGCCCGGCGCACCGCGATCGGCGCGGTGGGGGCGTGGATGGATTCGACCAGGTCGGCGAGGTCGCGCGCGGCATGCGGCCGGCCGACGCTGCGCGCGCGGGCCGCGGCGTTTTCCAGGCCCTGGGTATCAAGCCCGAGCTTTTGGATCTGCTTGGCGAGCTCGCCGGCGTTGAACAGCCGCTGCGGGATCGTGCGCGCGCCGCCGGCATTGGTCATCTCGCGCGCATTGGCGGTCTGGTGATCGTCGGTCGCGCTGGGCAGCGGCACGAGGATCGCGGGGCGGCCCGCCGCAGTCAGCTCGGCAATCGTCGAGGCACCGGCGCGCGCGATGACGATATGCGCCCAGGCCAGCGCCTCGGGCATGTCGGTGATATAGGTCGAGATGTCGGCCGGGATGCCATGCGCGGCATATTTGGCGCGGACGACGTCGATATCCTCGACGCGCGCCTGATGCGTCACCTGGAGGCGGCGGCGGAAATGGACTGGCAGCAGCGCGAGGCCATCGGGCACCACCTGGCTGAGCACGCTCGCACCCTGGCTGCCGCCGGTGACGAGCACCCGGAAGATGCCGTCCTCGTCGAGCATCGGATAGGGGCGTTCGCGCAGCGCCAGCACGCCTTCGCGCACCGGATTGCCGACGAGATGGGTCTTGCGCTGCCAGCCCTTCTTGAGCCGCTCGACCTGATCGTAGGAGGTCGCGATCGCGTCGACCCGTCCCGCAACGAAACGGTTTACCCGGCCGAGGATCGCATTCTGCTCGTGGATCACGGTGGGCACGCCGGCGCGGAACGCCGCGAGGATCGAAGGCAGCGCCGGGTAACCGCCAAAGCCGATCACCGCCGCCGGACGCAGTTCCTTGTAGAGCCGCAGCGCCATCGAGCGCCCCGCCATCACGCGTGAAAAGGCGCGCGCATAGCCGAGCGGGCCGCCGCCCAGCCGTCCGGCGGGCAGCACATGTGTCTCTACATCCTCGAAAAGTCCCGGAAACCGCACGCCGCGATCGTCGCTGACCAGCGCGACGTGATGGCCGCGCGCGGCGAGCTCCACCGCCAGCGCCGCTGCGGGCACCATATGGCCACCGGTGCCCCCGGCTGCCAGAACATAGCTGCGCGAATTCGTCATCCCTTGCTCCACCGCCCCGTATAGGGAGAGCGCTTCAGATACGGGTTTCGCCGCGTGAAGGCGAGCAGCAACCCGAAGCCGATCGACAGCGCGATCATCGACGATCCGCCATAGCTGATGAACGGCAGCGTCATCCCCTTGGACGGCGCGATGCCGGTGTTGACCGCCATGTTGATCAACGCCTGCACCCCGAACTGCGCGGCGAGCCCTGCCGCGGCGAGCAGGCGGAATGCGTCTTCCTCGTCAAGCAGCTTCATGAACACGCGGATCACGATCGCGGCATAGATCAACACAATCACCGCGCAGGCGATCAGCCCGAACTCCTCGCCGATCACCGAGAAGATATAATCGGTATGCGCCTCGGGCAGCTTGAACTTGACCTGCCCGCTGCCGGGCCCTGCCCCGGTGAGCCCGCCGGCGCTCAGCGTCTGGTGCGCCATCTCGACCTGGTAGCGATCGGCGAGCGCGGCTTCCTTGGTGGGGAACAGGAAATTGTCGATGCGCGTGCGCGCGGTGCCGTAGAAGAAATAGGCCGAGACGACGCCGCCGACCGCGATCCCCATCAGGCTGCCGATCGCTAGGGGCGAGATGCCCGAAATCATCAGCAGGATCACCCATACCGCGGCGAACACGATGGTCTGGCCGAAATCGGGCTGGAGCATCAGCAGCACGCCGACCACCGCGGTAAGCCCGCCGGTGATGATCAGCACCGGCAGTTCGGGATCCTTGGCGCGGAACGACAGGATCCAGGCAGTGGTGACGATGAACAGGGGTTTGAGGAACTCGGATGGCTGGAGATCGGAAAAGCCCAGGCTGATCCAGCGCTTGGCGCCATTCACTTCATGGCCGAGGAACGGCAACAGCACGAGCAGCAGGATGAAGAGCGCCGCGCCGAACAGCGACAGCCGCCGCGCCAGCGTAATCGGCAGCATCGACACCACGATCAGCACCGGTACCGAGACGCACACCCACATCAGCTGGCGCCAGAAATAATACATCGGCGCCATGATGTGGCTGGCATCCGAATAGCGGCGCGCGGTGGCGGGCGACGCCGCGGCGACCGCGACCAGCCCGATCGCGATCAGGAACATCGCGAGCAGCAGCAGCACGCGATCGACCTCCCAGAACCACATGCCCGCGCGCGAGGTGTTGGCGCGGCCCAGCTGGTTGCCGACCCGGCGCTTGACTTCGCGGCCGAGGCCCTCGGTCTCCGGAACGTCGTTCATGCCAGCGCCGCCACGGCATCGCGGAACGCCTGGCCGCGCGCCTCATAATCCTTGAACTGGTCGAACGAGGCGCAAGCCGGCGAAAGCAGCACGGTCTCGCCCGGCTGCGCCTGCGCCGCCGCGCTCTTTACCGCGGCCTCCAGCGTACCCGAACGCTCGACCGGCATCTCGCCTTCGAGCAGCGCGGCGAAGCGTTCTCCGGCATCGCCGATCGTATAGGCCTTGACGATATGCCCGAAACCCGGCCGGCACGCCTCGAGGCTGTCGGTCTTGGCGAGCCCGCCCAGGATCCAGTGGACCCGCGGATAGGCCGAGAGCGCCGGCGTGGTCGAATCGGCATTGGTCGCCTTGCTGTCGTTGACGAACAGCACGCCGCGCTTGGTCGCCACGCGCTCCATCCGGTGCGGCAGGCCGGTAAAGGTTTCGAGGCCCACATCGATCGCCGCCTGGTCGATTCCCAGCGCCTCGCACGCGGCGATCGCGGCAAGCGCGTTCTGGGCATTGTGCGGACCCTGCAACGCGGGCCAGCGCGCCTGGTCCATGCAAGCGCCCGGCGCGATCTTCGACAGATGCTCGCTGCGGCCGGAGGTCGTCAGGTCGCGCGCGATGGCGGCCGAGGGCGCGTCGCCGATGCCGATCACGGCGGCATGGCCGGGCGTCTGCATCGCGAAGAGCCGCGCTTTCGAGGCAGCATAGGCCTCGAACCCGTCATAGCGATCGAGATGGTCGGGGGTGATGTTGAGCAGCACCGCGACGTCGCAGTCGAGGCTGCGAGTCAGGTCGATCTGGTAGCTCGACAGTTCGAGCACATAGACGCCGCCGTCGGGCAGCGGATCCTGCCCAAGGATCGGCAGGCCGATATTGCCGCCGAGGCGCGCAGGGATGCCGGCGGTCTCGCAGATATGGTGGATCAGCGCCGTGGTGGTCGACTTGCCGTTGGTCCCGGTGATGCCGACGACCTTGTGCGGCGGCAGCTCGGCCCGCGCCTGGGCGAACAGCTCGATATCGCCGATCACCGGCACGCCTGCCGCAGCCGCATGGGCCGCGATCGGGTGCGTGTTGAGCGGCACGCCGGGGGAGATTACGACCGCGTCGAAGCCGGTGAGATCGATTTTGAGAGGATCCGCGACAATCAGATCCTCCCCCGGAGGGGGAGGTGGCAGCCGCAGGCTGACGGAGGGGTATTCTCCGCGGGCGATATCGCCCGTGGAGAATACCCCTCCACCAGCTTCGCTGGTCCCCCTCTCCCTCCGGGAGAGGATTAGCAAACGCGCCGCCTCGTTCGAATCCCAGGCGACGACGCTCGCGCCGGCCGCCGACAGCGCGTCGACCGTCGCCGCGCCCGAGCGCGCAAGCCCGAGCACCGCATAGCGTTTGCCGCGCCAGGCCGTGCTCGTGATCACCGGATCTTCAGCGTTGCGAGTCCCGCGAGCGCGAGCACGAAGGCGATGATCCAGAAGCGGATCACCACCGTCGGCTCGGACCAGCCGAGCTGCTCGAAATGATGGTGGATCGGCGCCATCTTGAACACGCGCTTGCCGGTGCGCTTGTAGAAGAACACCTGGATGATCACGCTCAGCGCCTCGATCACGAACAGCCCGCCGATGATGCCGAGCACCAGCTCGTGGTGCGCGGTCACGGCGATCGCGCCCAGCGCGCCGCCCAGCGCCAGGCTGCCGGTGTCGCCCATGAACACCGCCGCGGGGGGTGCGTTGAACCAGAGGAACGCCAGCCCCGCCCCGATCATCGCGCCGCAGAAGATCGCGAGGTCGCCCGCGCCGGGAACGTGCGGGATGCCAAGATAGGTCGCGAACTTCACGTTGCCCGCGAGGTAGACGATCACCATGAACGCCAGGCTGGCGATGATCACCGGCATCGACGCGAGCCCGTCGAGCCCGTCGGTCAGGTTCACCGCGTTGCCGAACGCCACGATCGTGAACGCGGCGAAGACGATGTAGAAATAGCCGAGATCGGGATGGATCCAGCTGATGAAGGGCACATAGAGCTGGGTGCCGCTCTGCGAGACGATGATCCAGCTCGCGATGCCGGCGATCGCGAACTCGCCGAGCAGCCGCACCCGCCCCGAAACGCCCGCGGTGCTCGCCTTACGCACCTTGTCGTAATCGTCGAGAAAGCCGATCATCCCGAAGCCGAACGTCACGAACATGCACGCCCAGACGAACGGATTGCGCAGGTCCATCCACAGCAGCAGCGAGACCATCAGGCTGGTGAGGATCATCAGCCCGCCCATCGTCGGCGTGCCGCGCTTGGCGAGGTGGCTCTGCGGCCCGTCGGTGCGGATCGGCTGGCCCTTGCCCTGGCGCACGCGCAGCCAGCCGATGAACTTCGGCCCGATCAGCAGCCCGATCAGCAGCGCCGTCGCCACGGCGGCGCCGGTGCGGAACGAGAGGTAGCGGATGAGATTGAGCACACCGGGAAAGCCCAGATGCTCCGCGAGCAGATAGAGCATTAGGGTCGCTGCCTTTCCGCCAATGCCGCCACGAGGCCTGAAAGCCGCACGCCGTTTGAACCTTTCACGAGAACCGCGTCGCCGGGCGCGAGTACGGCGTTCAGCCGATCCAGCGCCGTCGCGGCGTCGGGCACATGGACGAAATCAATTCGCCCCTCAAGCGCATTTGCGAGCGGCTGCATCGCTTCGCCGACAAGGATGGCCCGTTCGACGCCCGCCGCCGCGATCGGCTCGGCCAGATCGGCGTGGAAGGCCTCGGAATGGTCGCCCAGCTCGCGCATCTCGCCGAGCACGGCGAGCTTGCGCCCGTCCTCGCGCGCCAGCACCGCCAGCGTTGCGCGCATCGACGCGGGATTGGCGTTGTAGCTCTCGTCGATCACCAGCGCCTCGCCGCCATCGACCGATGCGAGGAAACGCGCGCCGCGCCCGGGCAGCCCGCCCATTTCGGCCATGGCGAGGCCTGCCATTTCGAGGTCGCTGCCCACCGCATCGACCGCAGCGAGGATCGCCATCGCGTTCGACACCCAATGCGGGCCCAGCTGCGAAATGGTGAAGCTCAACTCGCGCTTGTCGAAGCGTGCGGTGACGAAGGTGCCGCCGGTGCGCGTACGCATCTGCTCGACCGCGCGGAAATCGGCGCCATCGCCCAGGCCGAACGTGACGATTCGGCCGGCATAGGGCTGCGCCGCGGCGATCAGCCGGTCGCGGTGCGGGCTGTCAAACGGCACGATCGCGGTGCCACCGGGCTCGAGCCCCTGAAAGATCTCGCTTTTGGCGTCGGCGATCGCCGCTTCGCTGTCGAAGAAGCCCATATGCGCCGGGGCAATCGTGGTGACGATCGCGACATGCGGGCGGACCAGCCGAGTCAGCTGCGCCAGCTCGCCTTCATGGTTCATCCCCATTTCGAACACGCCGAAGCGCGTTTCGCGCGGCATGCGGGCGAGGCTCAGCGGCACGCCGGTATGGTTGTTATAGCTCTTGACCGAACGATGCGCGGTGCCCGGCTCGGGGCGGTCGAGCGCGGCGAACAGCGCCTCCTTGGTCCCGGTCTTGCCGACCGACCCGGTCACCCCGATCACCTTGCCCTGCATCCGCGCGCGCGCCGCTGCGCCGAGCGCGTCGAGCGCCGCGGTGGTATCGGCGACGGCGACATGCGGGTGCGGCGTCGCTTCGGACACCAAAGCCCCCGCGGCGCCTTGCGCAAAGGCCTGGTCGAGGAAGCGATGGCCGTTGGTGGTCTCGCCGGTGAGCGCGAGAAACAAATCCCCCCGCCCCACTTCGCGCGAGTCGAAGGTCACACCGGTCACGTCGAAACCGGCCGACGCGGTGCCGTCCGTCGCCGCGGCGATTTCCGCAGAGGTCCACAGGCTCATGCCGCGCACTCCCGCGCCACGCCGACATCGTCGAACGGCAATATGAGGTCGCCGACGATCTGGCCCTGTTCATGGCCCTTGCCGGCAAGCAGCACGATATCCTCGGGGCCGGCCATCTGGACCGCGGCGGCGATCGCTTCGCGACGGTCGCCGATCTCGGTGGCGCCCGGCGCACCCTTGAGCACGTCGGCGCGGATCGCGGCGGGGTCCTCGCCGCGCGGATTGTCGTCGGTGACGATCACGACGTCGGCGCCCGCCGCGGCGGCCTGCCCCATCGGCGCGCGCTTACCGGTGTCGCGGTCGCCGCCCGCGCCGAACATCAGGATCAGCCGCCCGCTGGTGTGCGGCTTCAGCGCGGCGATCGCCGCCTCGAGCGCATCGGGGGTGTGGGCATAGTCGACATAGACCGGCGCGCCCGCCCGCGTGATCACCGCGCGTTCGAGGCGCCCGCGCACCGGCTGGAGCCGTGCGAGATTGGCGATTGTCGCGTCGATATCGCCGCCGGTTGCGATCACCAGCCCCGCCGCGACCAGCGCATTGGCGGCCTGGTACGCGCCGATCAGCGGCAGCGTAACATGGTGGGCCCTGCCCGCGGCCTCGATCGTCAGCCCCTGGCCGAGCAGCGTCGGTTCCCGCGCGGTCAGCCGCAGCGTCTCGCCATGCTCGCCCACAGTAACCAGCTTGTTGCCGCGCTGCCGCGCCAGATCCTCGATCCGCGGCGCATTGGGGTCGTCGGCCCAGACCACGGCCGCGCCGCCATCGAGATCGAGCACATCGGCGAACAGCCGCATCTTGGCGTGGAAATAGGTTTCCATGTCGCCATGGTAATCGAGATGGTCGCGGCTGAGGTTGGTGAACGCCGCTGCGCGGACCGGCAGTCCCTCGGTGCGATATTGCGAAAGGCCGTGGCTCGAGGCTTCGAAGGCGACATGGGTCACGCCCTCCCGCGCCAGCCCGGCGACATTCGAGAGGAAGGTGACGATGTCGGGCGTGGTCAGCCCGGTGCTGACGCTGTCGTCGGCAGTGGTGACGCCGAGCGTGCCGATCGACGCGGCATGGAAGCCCGCCATCCGCCACAGATGGCGCGTCATCTCGACGGTCGAGGTCTTGCCGTTGGTGCCAGTGACGGCAACCGCGGTCGCGGGGAACGGCGCGAAGAAGCGCGCGGCAAGGCGCGCGAACTTCTCGCGCGGATTGGCGTCGGCGATATGCACCGCGCCTTCCACCTTCGCGCCGGGCCGCGCCACGATCGCGATCGCGCCGGCCTTCACGGCGTCGGCAATGAAGTCCTCGCCATTGACGCGCATCCCTTCGAACGCGCCGAAGATCGTGCCCGGGGCAACCTTGCGGTGGTCGATCGCGAAGCCGGTGACGACGGCGTCCTCGCTCCCGCCGGTCAGCGCGCCGAGCTTCATTGCCCGCCCTTGTCGGTCGCGGCGCCGGTCCAGATCAGCGGCATCAGGTCGCGCTCGTCGATGTCGCGGTTTGCGTCGGGGGTTACCCCCATCAGCGTGCCGGTGCGGCTGACCACGCGCGAGACGACCGGCGCGGCGGTCCAGGCGGCGGTGGTGCGGTATACCCCGATGGCGGGGTTGGCTTTGGGCGAATCGAGCATGGCGACCATCACATAGCGCGGTGCGTCGATCGGAAAAGCCGCAGCGAAGGTCGAGACGTTGCGATGCTTGTCATATCCGCCCTCCGATGCCGCCTCGGCCGTGCCGGTCTTGCCCGCGATACGGAAGCCCGGCGCCTCGCCCTTGCGACCGGTGCCCATCAGCACGATCAGCCGCAGCAGCTGGCGCATCCGCGCGCTGGTCGCCTCGGTGAGCACGCGCTTGCCCGGATTGCCCTTGCCCGGCTCGACCTTGAGCACCGTCGTCGGGCGGTAGATCCCGCCATTGACCATCGTCGCATAGGCGTTGGCGAGGTGGAGCGGCGTGACCGCGATGCCATGGCCATAGGCGGTGGTCATCACCGTGGTGCGTGCCCAATATTTGGGCCAGAGCGGCTTGGCGCCGTTGCCCAGCTCGATCTCGGGGCGATCGCCGAAGCCCAGCTTGCGGAACATGTCCTGCAGCCGTGCCGCGCCGATCTCGTCGGCGATCCGCGCGGTGGCGATGTTCGACGAATAGATCAACGTCTCCGGGATGTTGAGCCAGCGGAAGGTCTCATCGCCGGGATCGTCATGGATCTGAAAGCGCCCGACCTGGAGCGGCCGGGTGGCGTCGAAGCGCCGCGCCATCGACGTGATCGTGCCGCTGTCGATCGCCGCGGCGACGGCGATCGGCTTGAACGTCGAACCGAGCTCATAGACGCTCTGCGTCACGTTGTTGCGCGGCGGCGGGCCCTGGATGGCATTGGGATTGAAGCTGGGCAGCGAGGTCATCGCGATCACTTCGCCGGTATGGACGTCGAGGATCACGCCCGCCGCGCCGCGCGCCTGGAGATCGTTCATCGCGCGTCCGAGCTCGCTTTCCAGCGCGCCCTGCACCCGCGCGTCGATCGACAGCGCCACCGGCTTGTCGCGCAGCGCCGGATTGGTCAGCCGGTTCTCGAGCATCTTCTCCATGCCCGATACGCCGCGCCCGTTGACGTCGAGATAGCCGAGCACGTGCGCGGCCATCGTCGATTGCGGATAGAGCCGATCGGGCTCGCGCTGGAATTCGATCCCCGGCTCGCCCAGTGCGTTCACCGCATTGACCAGTTCGGGCGTCGCGCGGCGCTTCAGGAAGGCGAAGGATCCGCCCGAATTGAGGATCTTGGCGTAATAGGCCGCATTCTGCTCGGGCATCAGCGCAGCGAGCTTCTGCGCGAGCGCGCCCTTGTCGCCGATCAGCTTGTCGGGGTGGACCGCGATCAGCCACGCATCGATCGTGCGCGCGAGCGGCGTGCCGTTGCGATCGACGATGTCGGCGCGCGGCGGCACCAGCCCGGCGGCAATGTCGCGCGCCGTCGCCGGCTGCGCCCACAGCGCGAGCAGCGCGAGCTTGGCGATGACGACGAACATGCCGAAGCCGAACAGGATCGACAGGATCATCAGCCGCACCTGCGCGACGGCGACGAGCGCCTGACGGGCACCGCCCGTACGGCCCTCGCGAGCCGGCGGGGCGACGACGACGATCAACGCAGCGCCAGTTTCTCGCGCTTCGCCAGCTTTTCCAAATCGTCGATCGTCGAGGCGCTGAGCACGCCCTTGTCGACCATCGCGACGGCCCGTTTGTCAGCCTTGGTCATCAGCCTGCGCAGCTCCTTGTCCTGCCCGGCGCCCTGCTGCGCCACCTTGGCAGCCACGGCGGACTGCGGAGCGCCCTGCACCGGAACGGCCGCAGGCACCACCACTGCCGCCGCGGTCTGCACCGCCGGCGCGCCGGCCGGAACGATCAGCGCGGCGGTCTGAATCTGCGCACCGCCGAGATCCTGCCGATCGAGATCGGCCAGTGCGGTCTCGCTGGCGAGATATTGCTGCGGGGTCGCTGCGGCGAGCGAAAGCACTTCGCCGTTCCAGCGCTCGAGCTGCGCCAGGTTCGCCCGCGTGTTGAATTCGGTCTCGAGCCCGCGAATGTCCTTCTGCGCCTGGACGATCGCCGCCTTGGTCGCATTGAGCTTGGCCTGTTCGGCCGCGCCATAGGAATTGACCAGATAGCAGGCCGGTGCAGCGATCATGCCGCACAGCAACCATCCCATTCCGGCGAAACGGTTCACTGCCATCAGTTCACTCCTTCCCTCGACCACGGCGCCGCGGCGGTGCGCCGCGCGACGCGCAGCGTGGCCGATCGGGCGCGGGGATTACGCGCTACTTCCGCCTCGCCAGGCTTGACGGCCTTGGCGGGCGTTTCGAAACTCGGTTCGGCCCGCGGACCTGCCGCGGGACGATGCCGCGAGCCGGCCGGTTCGCTGCCGCTGCGCTCGCGCAGGAAGCGTTTGACCAGCCGGTCCTCGAGGCTGTGGAAGGTGACCACCGCAAGGCGGCCACCCGGCTTGAGCACCCGCTCCGCCGCCGCCAGCCCTTCGGCCAGCTCGTCGAGCTCGCGGTTGATGAAGATGCGGATCGCCTGGAAGGCGCGGGTGGCAGGGTCTTTCTTGTCGTGCGGACGATGCCCTAACGCCTTCCTAACCACGTTTGCGAGTTCGGAAGTCCGCGTAAGGGGTCGTGCGGAGACGATCGCGCGCGCCACCCGGCGCGAGCGCGGCTCCTCGCCGAACTGGAACAGCACGTCGGCGATCTCGCCTTCATCGGCTTCGTTGAGCCATTCGGCCGCCGTAACGCCCTCGCCCGCCATCCGCATGTCGAGTGGACCGTCGGACTGGAACGAGAAGCCGCGCTCGGCCTGGTCGAGCTGCATCGACGACACGCCGATATCCATCGTCACCCCGTCGACCGGCACGAAGCCGCGGCGCGCCAGTTCGCCTTCCATCTGGCTGAACGGCGCTTCGATCAGGATCACCTTGCCGCCCGCACTGGCCACAAGGGTTTGGCCGCTTTCGATCGCGCTCGGGTCGCGGTCGAAAGCGGCCACCTCGGCACCCCGCTCGAGGATTGCCATGGTGTAGCCGCCCGCGCCGAAGGTGGCGTCGACATGGCGCTCGCCGGGCACGATGGCGAGCGCGTCGACCACTTCGTCGCGCAGGACAGGGATATGCGGTTCGCCGGGCGCGCTCACAGCTTCACGCCCTTCGCCTGGCAGAGATATTCGCAGATCTCGCGCAGCCCGGGATCGGCGCTCTCGTCCTTCAGCAGCACTTCGGGCGCCCAGATGTCGAAGGTCTCGCCGGCGCCGTTGAAGAACGCCCATTTCTGGATGCCGGCCTTCATCTTGAAGAAGGGCGGGATCACGAAACGGCCGCTATCGTCGAACGGCGCCTTCTCGACCTGCCCGAAGGCGCGGCGCTTGGCGCGGCCATCGGCATCCTCGCCGCGGTCCGCCGCCTGCTGCTCGCGGCGGTCGATGCGCTCGTATTTTTCCTTGGACCAGGCGACGTCGTGGGCGGAGAGACAGCCATCAACAGGGTGGAGGCCGACGACGACCTGGCGCTCCTCGGAATTGCGTTCAGCGGCGACGCGCAAGTCGGCGGGAATGGCGACCCGTCCCTTCGGATCGACCGCCTGAAGCGCAAAGCCCTGAAAGATCTCCCGTTCCGCCACGCCAAACCCCGTTTGAGGGCACAGCTCTGCCGTCTCCGGAATCGCGGTTTTCAGCCGCCCTCCGGCTTGCATTTCGACGGATGCAGGGTGTGCCCCTTAAGCACGATGTTTAATCACAACAGGCGTCGGGAAACAACGGTGGATTTGGGGATAGAGCGGGATTTCCCCCCACTTTGCGCCACTTTCAGGAACATTTCATGTTTCAATCCTGCTATGTTCCTTTTATGTTTTGCCCGACGGCCATTCCGGTACGCACAAATCCTGAAGCGCAGCGGATTGCGCTCCGGCGAGGTCGCGGAACGGCCGAACCCATCGTATTTTCAATCGGATAGGGGGCGATGCTGCCGAAATTGGCGGCATCCGCGCGTTCCAACGACGGGCAGCGGCGGCGCCACTTCGCTGAATCGATCTGGCTAATTGAGAAGAATTGCGCGCATCGAGTCGCGCGCGAAGGCGCCCCCCACCGAGGCGGCCCAGGGCGACATCCGCGCCGCTAGTGCGTTACTGCTGCTGGCTCGCGTCGGGGGTGGCGGTCGACGAAGTGCTCGGCGCCACGCCAAGTTCGGCGAGCGGCTCGTCCTTGGCCTTTTCGGCAATCTGGTTGGTGTTTTCGCCGGTCATGTTGGCGACAACCGAGGCATTGGGTGCGCCGATCGCCGTGACCGGCTCGTCGCGATTGGCCGACGAAAAGATCGCCGTCGCGAGTCCGATAAGGACCAGTACGATCGCGAGTCCGGTCATGCCAACCCGAACACGCTGCATCGTCTGTACCGAGTCTTGGTGCGATCCCGACTTCATCTGTGGCATAAATGTAACGCCTTTGCCGCCTCTTGTCGAGGCAGGGCGTCATTTCGTCGCAAGCCACTCAGGAATCGGCAATCCTTTGCTCGCCAGCCACTCGGCATTGTAGAGCGTCGAGAGATAGCGGAAGCCGGTGTCGCACAGGATCGTCGCGATGCGCTTGCCCGGCCCGAGCTGCTTGGCCAGCCGCACCGCGCCGGCCACATTGATCCCCGAGGAAAGCCCCAGGCACAGCCCCTCTTCCTTGAGCAGCCGCTCGACCCATAACAGCCCTTCCTCGTCGGAGATGCGGAACTGGGTGTCGATCGGCGCGCCTTCCAGGTTGCCGGTGATCCGGCCCTGCCCGATCCCCTCGGCAACCGAGCTACCCTCGGCCTTGAGTTCGCCACAGGCATAATAGTCATAGAGCGCCGCACCGTGCGGATCGCTCAGCGCGATGCAGACGCCCTCGTCCTTCGCCTTCAATCCCAGCCCAACCCCGGCGATCGTGCCGCCGGTGCCCGCGGCGCAGGTGAAGCCGTCGATCCGGCCCTCCATCTGCGCCCAGATCTCCTCGGCGGTGCCGACGATGTGGGCGCGGCGATTGGCGATATTGTCGAACTGGTTGGCCCAGATCGCATTGGGCGTCTCCTCGGCGATGCGGCGCGAGGTGTGGACGAAATGCCCCGGGTTCGAATAGGGCGCGGCGGGCACCAGGACGAGCTCGGCGCCGAGCGCGCGCAGCGTGTCCATCTTCTCGCGCGATTGCGTCTCGGGCATCACGATGATCGTCTTGTAGCCCTTGGCATTGGCGACCAGCGCCAGGCCGATGCCGGTATTGCCCGCGGTCCCCTCGACGATCGTCCCGCCGGGCTGGATCGCCCCGCGCGCCTCAGCATCCTCGACGATGAACAGCGCCGCGCGGTCCTTCACCGAGGCGCCGGGATTGGCGAACTCGCACTTGGCGAAAATGTCGCAGCCGGTTGCCTCGCTGGGCCCCTTCAGGCGGACGAGCGGGGTGTTGCCGATGAGAGCCAGCGTATCGGATGTCACATGCATGCCGGCTAGATAGGGGAGCAGTGCCGGTGCGGGCAAGCCAAGCTGCGTTGCAGAGGTGAAAGCAAAGCTGCGGCGACTGCCCCTTGTCATCCCGCGCCCCGGTGCCGGCCCGCAACCCTACGCAATCGCTATGCCCGCGTGCGCTCTTCCGTCTCGAAACTTAACGCGTGCCCCGCCTAATTGCAGCGCCGGAGGTTCTACCCATGTTCAGTCTATCCCCTCTCGCCGCCGCCCTGTTCCGCGCGCCTGCCGACGGCCATCCGCCCCATCCGCGCCACGGCCCCAGCCGGCAATGCATCGAAAGCGCGCTCGCCGAACTGCGCTTTAGCGGCCGGCGTGCCGTCCGCATCCTCGATCTCGGCTGCGGCGCCGGCGATCGGCTACTCCATGCCGCCGCCTTCGCGCGCAGCCTCGGCTTCGTCGCGATCGAGGCGCGCGGCACCGACCTCTCGGCGCTGCGCATCCGGCAGGCCCGCGCGCATGCCCGCGAGGCGAAGCATCCGAGCACCAGCATCCGGTTCGACCTCGCCGAGCCGATCGCTGCGCTCGCGGCCGAGCATGACGGCGATGCCGATCTGATCCTGCTGTCCCAGCCTTTGCCCTATCGCGCAAGCCCGCTGGCGCTCGCGCTCGACCGTGTCGCGGCCGGGCCTGTCCTTACGGCGCGCTGACCACCCCGGCACGCGCGAGGTGCGGCCCCAGGCGCCCGGAAAGCCACAGGAAAAACATCCGATAGTCCGAGAATAGCGACCATAGCGGATGGGTGAAGGTCGCCGGGCGGTTCTTCTCGACGCCGAAATGCGCGCCCCAGGCAAAGCCGTATCCGGCCAGCGGCACCAGCGCCCACCACCAGCCGCCCGCCGCGATCGCAATTGCCAGGAACACCAGGCTCAGCGCGGTGCCGGCATAATGCAGCCGCCGCGTCGCCGGTTTGGCGTGCTCGCGCAGATAGAAGGGCCAGAAGTCGGCATAGCGGGTGATGGTGCGCGCCATGGCGCCAGGCTATCGCAACGCGATGGAGTCCCGCAAGCAATCCTTCCCGCCGGTGGTCGATGCCCAGGTCCGCCTGCTCGTGCTCGGCTCGCTCCCCGGCGATCGCTCGCTCGCCGAACGGCGCTATTATGCCCATCCACAGAACCAGTTCTGGCGGCTGATGAGCCCAGTGGCCGGCACCGATCTCGCCGCCCTCGCCTATGACGATCGCCTCGCCGCATTGCGCACCGCGCATATCGGCCTGTGGGACGTCGTCGCCAGCGCGCAGCGCCCGGGCAGCACCGATGCGGCGATGCGCGACATCGAGCAGCACGATCTCGCCGGGCTCGCCGCCACCCTCCCCGATCTGCGCGCGATCGCGTTCAACGGCGGCACCGCGCTACGCCTCGGCCTGCGCCAGCTCGGCGCGCTGGCGCAGCGCTACGCCGTCGTCGCGCTGCCTTCCAGCAGCCCGCTCCATACCGTCGGCATCGCCGCCAAACAGGCCGCCTGGAGCGCGCTTTCGGCGCATCTGCGCTGAGCCGTTTGTAGCCTCCATGTCACCGATGTCAGATAGTTCGCGCTGACCTGATTTGTATCGATCTTTGCACTTGCCTGACGAGTCGCGATCCCGCACTCCTTGGTTTCGCGGCGGAGACCGCGCACAGGACGCTAAACAATAAGACATTAATTTCAAGGATATAGGAGGGGATTTCACGTCGGCATGCCGCGGACGGGTCGCAAACGGCTCGCGGCAGGGGAAACAAAAACAAAAAGGAAAAAGAATCGTGAAATCCTTCAGGGGGGCGGCGGCCCGGTATCCATCCGCCGAGCCGTTGAACGTCGAGGGCCATATGCCAGCACTGGGTGCCGCGAGCGCCGCCGAACTGCTCGGCGCGCACGAAGTGCGTCCCGTGCTTGAGCGCTGGTTCGAGCGCAGCCGCGCCGAACTCGGCCTCGATCTTTTCTTTCATTATCGCTTCGAACAAGGCGCCGGGCTGATGCTCGAGGCGCATGGCGGGCTCACCCCCGATCAGGCCGCGGCCGGCTTCCGCCTCCAACTCGGCGACGCGATCGGCGAGGCTGCGATCCGCGAGCGTCGCACGGTGCTGGTCGATGTCGCGCGCTCCACTGATCCGGCCAGCGAATTCGCCCGCGAACTCGGGCTCGACGCCTATCTGTGCCTGCCGCTGGTCCATCGTGGCGAAGTGCTCGGCACCCTCGCCTTTGGCCGGCGCGGCGGGAGCTTCGACGAGATCGAGGTCGCCGCGCTCGAGACCGTCGCCGCGCAGCTCGGCTTTGCCCGCCACCGTATCGCGCTCGAACGCGCGCTACGCTCGGCGCATGCCGAACGCGACCGGCTGCTGCTCGACAAGCGCGAAATGGAGGAGAAGGTCGTCGAGCTGAGCCGGGTCAGCGCGCTCGGCGCGGTCGCCGCGACGATCGCGCACGAGCTCAACCAGCCGCTCGCCGCCGCCGCCAATTTCGTCGCCGCGATCCGCCTCGATCCCAACCCGAGCGAGGGCCGCGTCGCCGAGCTTTCCGGCGCCGCCGAGAAGCAGTTCCTCCGCGCCGGCGAGATCATCCGCCGCATCCGCCGGATGGTGGCGCGCGAGGCGCTCGCGCTCGAGGCGGACGATCTTGCCCCGATCATCGACGATGCACTGGCGCTGGTCCGCGCCGCCGCGCGCGGCCCGGTCCCCGCGATAGACGTGGTCCTCGGCGACAACGCGACCCGCGCGGTGGTCGATCATGTCCAGCTCGTCCAGATCCTCGCCAATCTGCTGCGCAACGCCGCCGAGGCGACCGAGACGCTGCCCGAAGCCCGGGTGACGATCGAGACCCGCCGCCTCACGGCGCGCGAAGTCGAGGTGCGCGTGGTCGACAACGGACCCGGCGTGCCCTGGCCGGTCCGCGCCGCGCTGTTCCAGCCGCGCGCCGGCCTGTCGCGCCGCGGGCTCGGCCTGGGGCTGTCGATCGCGCGCAACCTGGTCGAGGCGCATGGCGGCGGCATCCATATCGAGGATACGCCCGGCGGCGGCGCGACCTTCGTCTTCACTCTCGCCGCGACACGCGACTGACCAAAAAAATGCCGGTGACGCGCTGGGCGTCACCGGCAGGTGGTTCTCAGGGAGGGTCCCGGCAAGGGGTTGCGCCGGAGCCTTCTGGCGAGAGAGCGCCAGAACGGGTTAGCGCGTGCGGCCAGTCAGCGAGACGCCGATGACGCGCGGCTCGTTGAGCACGGCGGCCATATAGTTCTCGATCACGCCCTTGAGGTTCTTCTCGTTGGTGATGTTGCGCGCGAACGCGGCGACTTCCCAGCGACCGTTGCCGCCCTCATAGCCGACCTTCAGACCGCCCTCGAAATTGCCGTCCGAATAGAATTCGTCGGTCTTGTAGAGGACGAAGTTGGTATAGCCCTGCAGGTTCCAGTCGGTCGACACGAACAGCTTGCCGCTGTCGGTGACGGGGATATCATAGCGTGCCGCGACGTTGACATTGTACTTCGGCGCATTGGGCAGCGGATTGCCGTCGATCTGCGCGAAATAGGCCGGCGCGCCGAACACCGTGCGCTTGACTACAGGATCGTTGACCGTGCAGACCAGCACGCCGTTCAGCGCACAGGCCTGGGCGTAGACGCGCTTGTCCTGGATCTCGGTGTGCAACAGGCTGCCGCCGAGCGAGAGCGCGAAGTTGCGCATCGGGTGCCAGTTCAGCTCGGCCTCGGCGCCGTATGCCTTGGCCTTGTCGGCGTTGAACAGCACGCCATTGCCGTCGCTGTCGTTGCCGTTGAGCTGGATGTCGTCGACCGTATAGGCGAAGCCGCTCAGGTTGAAGCGCAGGGTGCGGCCGATCTGGGTCTTGATCCCCGCTTCCCACGACAGGATCGTCTCGGAGTTCGCGGTGGTGAACGCCGAATTGAACACCGCTGAACGGCCCTGGATCGTCGGCCCGCGGAAGCCCTTCGCGACGCGGGCATAGACGCTGACGTCGTCGCTCACTTCATACAGCGCGCTGACGTCCCAGCTCGGCTTGGTGTCCTTGAGCTCGATCTGCTTGGCGAACGCAGTGGGGAAGGTCGGGCGCGCGCGGACCAGCGCGGTGTCTTTCTTGTCCTCGGTGATGCGCGCGCCGGCAGTGATCGTCAGCTTGGGGACGATCTCGTAGCTCGCCTGGCCGAACAGCGCCCAGCTGGTGTTGACGTTGTGCAGGCGCACCCAGTTGTTGGGATCGCGCGCCGCGCCGGTCAGGAACCAGGTGCGCTGGTAGAAGTCGGTATAGTCGCGGCTGTCGAAATACATGCCGCCGACCTGCCACTTGAAAGGGCCGTCGCCGTTGCTGGCAAGCCGCACTTCCTGCGTCCACTGGTCGAGATCGCGGACCTTGCCCATCGACTCGCCGAAGCCGTTGGCCACGCCGTTGACCGGATAATCCGCCGCCGCGCCGCCATCGGTGTCGCCGCGGCTATAGCCGGCGGTGTGCTCATAGGCAGTGATCGAGGTCAGAGAGACGCCGCCGAAATCATAGCTGAGGTTCAGCGAGGTGCCGAAGGTGGTATAGCCCTGCGGATTGTCCATCGCCTCGTCGAAGCGGACCGAGGTGCGCGAGACGTTGCTGACGTCGTTCGAGCCCTTCTTGATCGCCTGGCGCAGGAACAGCGTCGAGGTACCCTCGTACGAGCGGCCATGCATCGAGGCGAGCATCGTGAAGTCGCCCGACTTGGCGAGCAGCTGGAAGCGCAGGTCGCGCTCGTCGAAGCCGCCCATCGCATCCTTCTTGGGCGTCTGGGTGCCGTCGGCGCTGGGGCCGGCATAGTTGTTGTCGACATAGTCGTCGCGGTGCTGGAACAGGCCGGACAGGCGGATCGCGACATTGTCGCTCAAAGGACCGCCGACGCCGGCGTCGAGATTGACGCTGTTGAAGCTGCCATAGCTCGCGGTGGCGCGGGCATCGAGGCCGTCAAAGCCCGGGCGCACGGTATCGAACTTGACGATGCCGGCAGTGGTGTTGCGGCCGAACAGCGAGCCCTGCGGCCCGCGCAGCACTTCGACATGATCGAGGTCATAGACCGGGTTGGACTTGAGCACGACATGCTCGAGCACGACGTCGTCCTGGATGATCGACACCGGCTGCGAGGCGCCGAGATAGAAGTCGATATTGCCCAGGCCGCGAATGTAGAAGCGCGGGAAGATGCGGCCGGTGGTAGTCTCGGCGTAGAAGCTCGGCACCTTGCCCGAAAGCGCCAGCAGCGTGTCGCCGCCGTCGCTCGCATAGCTGCGCTGGTCGTCGCCGCCGATCACCGCGACCGAGACCGGCACGTCCTGCTGGTTCTCGGGGCGGCGCTCGGCCGTCACCACGATCTCGCTCAGGCCGTCGTCATTGGCGACGCCGTTCTCGACCTGCTGCGCCTGCGCCGATCCGGCAAAGGCGAGCACGCCCAGCGCCGCGCCGACCAGATAGCTTCCCCGAAGGGCCACTGGCTTCATCATCTATCAATTCCCTGCTCTGCGTTTTTTATTTCAGGCAGCAGCAGGCACAGCACGACACCGCGCGAACCGCAGCTGCAATTCCGCCCGATGCCCATATTTATGTCTGGCCGCCCCCGCCTGTGGGTGGCGCTTAGGGGTGATTTATGGCGCTTGCGTGACAGCCATCGCGCTTCGTCGCACGCGCGGCGCGGCGCCCTTTAAGCACCGCGCCGCCGCCGCTCATTTCGCCTCGGCGCGCACTGCCTTGGCGATGTCGCCGTAAAAGTCGCCATGATAGCGCGAATTGACCAGCATGCCGACGCTCACGCCGTTGTTGAACGTCAGGATCAGCGAGCGCAGTTCGCCGCCATTTTCCGGCGGGAAATAGCCGTTATGGCCATAGGCGGTCAGTCCACCGCCGAAATCGGAATACATCATGCCCTGGCCCTGCTGGCGCATCTCGTCGACCGTGGCCGCCGGCAACAGTTTCTCGCTCGCCCAGAGCGCGTGCGCAAAGGTGGCGAGCTGGCGCGAAGACAGGTTCCAGCCCTGCGATCCGCAAACCTGGGTATCGTCGCCCCAATTGACGCCCGGCTTTAGCGTCGAGAAATCATAATTGGCCGCCGCGGTGCTCTTGTAATTCATGTCATCCTTGGTCGAGACATAGCTGAGCGCGGGATTGTCGGGTGCCGCGCAATCGCCGCCGCCCATTCCGGCGGGCTTCAGCACCAGATCGTTGACGATCACCCAATAGCGCGGCCCGGCAATGGTTTCGGCGGGAACCTTGCCGTCGACGATCCGCGACAGGATCCAGCGCAGATAGCCGTAATTGGCGTTCGAATATTTGGTGTTCATGTCGATCGCGGGATCCTTGTCCGCGGCCTTCCAATCGGTGGCCGCGCAGGTCTTGAGATCGGCATTGTAAGGCTTGCAGCCCCGGATCCCGCTATTGTGGGTCAGCAGCTCGCGCAGCGAGATCGTCTTGAACGAGTCCGAATAGGTCCAGTCCGCCGGCAGCAGCGTATAGGCCTTGGTGTCGAGGCTCACCTTGTTCATCGACGCGGCACGCACCACCGCGACGGCAGTGATCGTCTTCGAGACGCTGGCGATGTTGATCCGGTCGCTGTCGGTCCAGGCGCGCGGATTGGCGTCGGGCGCCGAACGCGCCATCCCGCCGGTCGTGCTCGCGCTCGCCCCGCCCGGCATGATCACCGTCACTGCGAAGCCCACCGACTTGCCGGCCATGTTGGCGTTGATCGCCTTGGCGATGTTCGCCGCGATCGCTGCCGGCGCCATTTTGAGGATATTCGGATCGATCTTCCACTGGCGCGGCGGCGTGCGGATATGCGCGCCCAAGTCGCCGACGGGAAGCTGGATGCGGTTCTGCACGGTGGTGACGCGCAGATTGGGGCGCTGCTGGGCCGAAGCGGGCGCGGCCAGCGCGCAGCTCGCCAACAGGATCGGCAGGACGTTTCTCATCGATTTTCCTCACAGGTCGTTGTTTGCATCGAGTGTCTGCGGTCACGACCCGAGGCTGCCGGCAGATCTTTTCTACGCTAGACGGCAGCGCGCACGCAAAACGGACAGGCCCGCGCAGCCGCTCTTGCCGCGCGCCAAACGAGCGAGGAAATCAGGTCTGAACCCGGCAGGCGGCAACTCTCAAGCGAGCCTCGAACGGCCGATTCCGGGTGGATTGTAGACAGCTTGTGCACCCCGAACGCACCTTAGCCGCCGTTCAGTTCGCGTGTCCCGTATGGCGGCCAACGGCCGCCACCACCGGGGATTGTCAATTCTAGACCGACTTCGACTTTCGGTTCGCTCCAAAATTCGAGGGCGCGAACCAACCCAGAATTACCGGCACGCAGCTAATGACATACCCACCGAAATTTACAGTCATATAGTCTGAGAGATGCCATGTGGGGCCGATGCCGAATTGCAAGATCATCAAGAGAACCCACGAGCCTGACAACCCGGCATCATGAAGTCGGTGGTAGGTTATAATAGTGAGGGCGATAGACAAACTTGCTGCGGCTAGGAAGCAAAGCCAATCGGGAACGCCAATGAAGACGCCCGAAAGCGCTAGAATCGACGCGAGCATCAACACTATCGAAGCTATCCGATAGCGTGAGCGTTCAGCAAAAGCTGTCCATTCTGCCCTCATCATCCTCGATTACCTGCTTGGACCTTCAAAATCCAGCGCTTGCAGCATTTCACCGCCAGGCTGATGCTGTGTCCGCTTTCAGTTAGCGTCACGGCGTCGCTGGATGACCGGCTTTTGGGCCGTTTGCCGACAGTCCGCTTTTATGCGCGACAACCTATAGCATCAGATCAGCAGCCGGCCCCGCCCCTATTCGGGCTTCGGCTCCCACAGCTCGATCTTGGTGCCGTCGGGATCGAGGATCCAGGCGAACTCGCCGCTTGAATCGCTGGTGCGCTTGAGGATCGGCACCCCCTTCGCTTTCAGTCTCGCGACAAAGGCGTCCATGTCGTCGACGGTGAAGTTGAGCATGAATTCGCGCGAGGACGGCGCCATATAGGTCGTCTCTTGCTTGAACCCGCGCCAAACCATCATCGAGGGATGGCCGGGTGCGTCATAGCGCAGCATCGCGCCGCCAAAGGCCTCGATCTGGATGCCCAGCACGTCGCGATACCAGATGGCGAGTGCCTTGGGATCCTTGCTCTTGACGAAGATCCCGCCGACCCCGGTGACCCGCCCGGCCTCCTGTGCCCGCGCCATGCCCGGCGCCGCCAGTGCTATTCCGATCGCCAGCATCGCTGCCGGCAGCTTCCGCATCACTCGCATGCCAATCCCCTTTTCTGCCAAGGGCAGGGCAAGTTCGGGCCCTACCGCGCTTCCGTCCCATTCCCCATCGCTGCCGCGCCGATCTCGCCGGCCGGCACTTGTCGCGCACACCCCGTCAGCACGCGTGCGCCGATATTCACTTCGGCCTTGAGCGGTTGTTCGATCACCGGCTTGCCGCCTTCCAGGCACGTCTCTGCGGTCAGCGTCGCGGTGACGCGCTCGCCCGCCGGGGTCTGGGTGGTATAGGTCGCGCTGTCGCGCGCCAGCTTGGGGTCGGCCGGGTAAAGGTCGGTAACCTTGCCCCCGCCTTCTCCCTTCCCTTCGAAATCGGTGAAGGTGATCCGCCCCGGCGCTATCTCCATCGCCCAGAACGGCCGCGTCCCGCTCGCGCGCACTGGATGCCACAGCCGCACCCCGGCGAGCTTGGGCCCCTCGGGCAGCTTGACCACGGCTGCGCTATTCGCGGCGGCGTTGTCGGGCGCGGGGTCCGATCCGCAGGCGGCGAGCAGCAGGGGCAGCAAAACGACGAGACGATTTATCGCCAAAGCCTGCGAGCGCGCGGGGCGGCGGTCAAGCGATACGCTGTCCTACAGGACGATGTTCTGCTATTGTTCCGGCGCAATGCCTGCGCCGACTCGCCCCTTCCCGCCCATGCCGGCCGACGCCATCGGCGCCGCTCGCGCAGTGCAGGGCTGCCGCGAAAGCGGCGTTGGCTGTCAACTTTGTCAACCGAGCGCGCATCAACCGTCGCGAGCCGGCGCCGAAAACGCCATTCCGTGTCAACTTCGTCAACCGACGCCGCCCCAAGCGGCTGGTTGTCAACCGAGCGGCGACGACGCCGTTTCGTGTCAACTTCGTCAACCGGCGCCGCGCCGGTCCGCCGCCGAAAACCCCGTTTCGCGTCAACGCTGTCAACCGACGCTGGTCTTCCCGCCCCGCCCGCTGAGCTGGCTGTTCCTCGATCTCAATTCCTATTTCGCCAGCGTCGAGCAGCAGCTCGATCCGGCGCTGCGCGGACGCCCGGTGATCGTCGCGCCGGTCGATGCCGATACCACCGTTGCGATCGCCGCCTCGGTCGAGGCCAAACGCTACGGCATTTCCACCGGCACGCCGGTCTGGGAAGCCAAACAGAAATGCCGCGACATCGTCGTCACGCCGGCGCGGCACGATCGCTATGTCGAATTCCACCACAAGATCCTCGACGAGATCTGGCGGCACGTGCCCGTAACCCATGTCTGCTCGATCGACGAAGTCGCGTGCCGGCTGATGGACAATGAAAACAGCGTCGAGGCCGCGGTCGCGCTCGCGCACCGGATCAAGGCGGGCATCCGCGCCCATGTCGGCGAATGCCTCACCAGCTCGGTCGGCATCGCGCCCAACCGGCTGCTCGCCAAGCTCGCCTCGGATCTGCAGAAGCCCGATGGCCTGGTGGTGTTCGCCGCCGAGGAGCTGCCTCAGCGCCTGTTCGATCTCAAGCTGCGCGACATAGCGGGCATCGGCGAGAAAATGGAGCGGCGGCTGGCGCGCGACGGCATCCTCGACATCCGCCAATATTGCGAGCGCCGTCCGCGCGACGCCGGCAGCGCCTGGGGCGGGGCCAATGGCGATCGGCTCTGGTATCAGCTCCACGGCGTCGACTTGCCCGAAAAGCCCACGCAGAGCCGCACGATCGGCCACAGCCATGTCCTCAGCCCCCGCCAGCGCGGGCTCGAGCCGACGCGGCTGACCGCGCGCCGCCTCGCGCTCAAGGCGGCGAGCCGGTTGCGCCGCAAGGGCTATCGCAGCCGCCTGCTCGTGCTCCACGGCAAGTTCGAGGACGACAAGTCGAACTGGCGCGCCGCGATCAAGCTCCCCGCCACCCAGGACAGTTTCGTCATCCTCGCCGCGCTCAACTCGCTGTTTCCCCGCCTCGCCGCGGCAGGGCGCGCGCGCACCGGCGGGTTCCGGCTGCGCATGGTCGGGGTGACGCTCGCCGAGATCGAGTCGGTGGAGGGCGAGCAGGGATCGCTGTTTGGCGCGCTCGATCCCGATGATCCGCTGGCGCGCGAGACGCGGACACTGGCGCTGTCGCGTGCTATGGATCGGCTGAACGAGAAGTTCGGGCGTCATGCGGTCAGCGTCGGGCCGATGAACGGGGGGCGTCTCGATCGGGTCGGTGCGCGGATCGCCTTTGGGCGGATTCCCGAACTCAGTGAATTCCACGAGTAGCGTATCCAGTCACATCAGCGCAACAAAAGGCGTATTTTATTGCGTTGCACAACAATTATGTGACTTTGTATCCCGAATCGGGTTGACGATTGATACTGTCTAAGGAAAAGCACGGGTCGCTATGAAGAACACCTTCCTTTTTGCCGCCGCCGCCACAGCGCTTGTCTCGCTCGCGGCTTGTAACAACAAGCCCGAGGAAGTGAGCAGCACTGCGCCCGATCCCATGGCGTCGCAGCTGGCCAATGCCGCTCCGGTCGAGCTTCCGCCGGCGATCGCGTCGAGCGTGACGCTGCGCTGCGGCGACAACAGCCTGGTCTATGTCGAGTTCTTCCAGGGCAACAAGCAGGTGCAGCTCCGCACCGAAAAGGGCGGCAAGGCCACGATGCTCAAGGCGCCGGCCGCGGGCGAGCCCTATGTCGCCGATGGCGGCTACAAGCTCACCGGCACCGCCAAGAGCGTCGACGTCACCGTGCCCGGCAAGGGTTCGAAGACCTGCCACGCCTGAGGCGCGGCGCGTTTTTCTGAGTTCCAGGGGTCGGACGGGCATTCCCGCCGGCCCCTTTTCCTGTCAGCGTGTGTTCCCGCGTCGAGGATCCCGCCGATGAGCCATCGCCAGTCGCCCCAGCTCGATCTGGACCCCGATCTGGTCTTGCGCGCCTATGCCATGGGCGTGTTCCCGATGGCCGATCATCGCATGGCCGCCAGCGTCTATTGGGTCGAGCCCAAGCTGCGCGGCATCCTCCCGCTCGACGGCTTCCACCTCGCTCGGTCGCTCCGCAAGACCATCCTCCAGGACCGGTTCCGGGTGACGGTCGACACGGCGTTCGAACGGATCCTGCAGCTCTGCGCCGAGTCCGCCAGCGACCGGCCAGACACCTGGATCAACGGCCCGATCGAGCGCGTCTTCACCGAGCTCCATCGCCGCGGCTTCGCCCATTCGATCGAATGCTGGGAGGGCGACCGTCTTGCCGGCGGGCTTTACGGCCTGGCGCTCGGCCGGGCGTTCTTCGGCGAATCGATGGTCACCCGCGTCCGCGACGCCTCGAAAGTGGCCTTCGCCCATCTCGTCGCCCGCCTCCAGGCCGGCGGCTTCACCTTATTAGATTGCCAGTTCCAGACCGAGCACCTCGCCTCGCTGGGCGCGCTCGAAGTCCCGCGCGACGATTATGTCGCGTTGCTCGGCGCCGCGCTCGGCCCGTCGACCGCCGGGCTTTCCGATGGCGCGCCGTCGGTCGACGGCGACTTCTTCGCGCTGGACCGCGCACCGCTGCCTGCCGTCGGTGCCGGCACCGTAGCCGGACCGCTGTCCTTGAAGGTCATCGCGCAGCTCTTGGGCCACACATCGTAGATCGGGTGCTGGACGACGTTGAGCGCCGGCCGCTCCTTGTAGAGCCAGCCCGAAAACACGCGCCGCCAGCTCTTGTCGAGCTGGAGCACATCGACCTGGACGAAGGCGCCGGTAAGCTGGTCGGTCTCCCAGGGCGCGGTCTTGTCGCAGGCACGCAGCCGGACGATCACGTCGCCGATCCGCGCCGCCTGGCCAGGCTTGAGCTTGAACTCGCGCGCCTCGCCATTGCGCTTGTTGAGCAGGCCGATAACCGCCTCGCGGTCCTTCATCGGCGTTGCCGCGGCGTCCAGCGTCGCGCCGTCAGGCCCCACTGACACCACGTCGGCACTGCCCTTCGGCCCGCCCGCTGCGCCTGAGATGACGATGTCGTCGGCACTGTTGTTGGTAACGTCACCCCCGCTTTGGCACGCGCCGAGCGCAAGCAGCAGCAAGGCCGCCGCAGGTCCGGCGCGCAGCGTCATGCGTCGGGGGTCCAGGCCTCATAGTCGCCGGTGGCACGTGCACGATGGTCGCCCACGCCCAGCGCGCCGGCCGGGCGGTACGCCTGGCTGCTGCCGGTATGGTTGGGCTCGGCAGGCTTTTCCCACACCTTGGGTGCCGGCAGCGCCTGGTCGGGCGCGGCGTCGATCTGGTGATGCAGCCAGCTGAACCATTCGGGCGGCACCCGGCTGGCATCGTTCGAGCCGTTATAGATCACCCAGCGGCGCGGGTTGCCGTTGGTGTCGCTGCCGCCCTCGTAATAGAGATTGCCCAGCGAATCCTCGCCGATCTGCTTCTTGCCGCGCAGGCCGAACCAGGTGCCGAAGGTGGCGCCGTTCCACCAGGTGAAGGGATTGCGATTCAGACCCATGCGCGCCGATTAGCGATGCCTGAGGATCGAGGCAAATCGAATCCGCCTCTCAGCGGCTCGACCAGCTCACCTTGTCGCCCGGGGCAATCCCCAGCTCCGCCGCCTTGCCGCCGTTGATCTCCAGCACCGCGCTCACTGGTTCGCCCGATTTGTGGGCATCTTCGGAGAAGGGCGCGGCGTTGGCGGCGATCGCCGCGATCGTGCCGTCGGGGCGGATGAACAGGATGTCGAGCGGGCTCGGCGTGTTCTTCATCCAGAAGCTCGCCTCCCGCGGGCCTCCGCCCTCGCCCGGATAGGGCGTGAACAACATGCCGCCATCGGCGGGAATCTCAGTGCGGAACATCAGCCCCCGCTCCTGCTCGTCGCCGGTGCGCGCCAATTCGACGGTGAAGCTGCGCGGCCCCTGCCGGGTCGCCACGGTGACCTTGGTCCGCGCCGCGGCTGCCTGCATGCCCTGGCTACGAATCGGCGCGTCCGCGCTGGACACGCCCGAGGCAAGCAGAATTGCCGCAGCAAGCGCCGCCCCCAGTCCACGCATTGCGATCATTGTCTCAGTCGGTCCTTTCGACCGCCACTGCGAGCGGCCCCTTATCGCCGTCGACGATGCGCGCCTTGAGGGGCTGGCCGGGCTCGACGTCCCCGATCTCGGCACGACGCAACGTCTCCATATGGACGAATATATCCGCTCCATCCGAATCGCGCACCAGGAATCCGTAGCCCTTCAGGCGGTTGAACCACTTCACCGACGCCGCCTCGAACGGGCCCGCCGTCTCGATCAGCTTGAGGCGGTCCGATCGCTCCCCCTGCCGCTTGGGCGGCTCGACCGCCTCGCTCAGGTCGATCGAACGCACTTCCTTGGCCTGAAGCCCGCGTTGGCGGTGCACCGCAACGCATTCGACACGCGCTCCTTCGGGCAGGCTCCGCCGGCCATGCTCCTGCAGCACGGTGAAGTGTATCAATATGTCGCCGGCAACCGGCTCATCGGCCACGAGAAAACCGAAGCCTCGGGTAACGTCGAACCATTTGACGATGCCCGAATAGACCTGTTCTTCGGACGCCGTATCGACGTCCAAATCCTCTTTCCCCAATGACGCGACTTCGACGTCGCTCGACGCAAGCTGTGGGTCAGCACGCATTTTTTGTTTCCCCCAAGCGCCGAGGTTAACATAGAATTTTCTAAAAAGGGAACTGGGTTTGTGCGATTCAGTCCCAGCCGGAGACGAGTGTCTCGACATCGTCGCCCGGCGCCATGCGCGTGATCCTGCGCGCCAGATCCAGCGGATGGCCGGCGCGAAGCATCGCCGCGAGCTGCTTCTCGCGCTGCGGGTGATCGGCTTCCTCCAGCGCGAAGGGACCGATCCGCTTGCGTCGCGCGAACGCCAGTGCGCTCTCCGCCTGCCCCTCGCGCGCAGCCTCGGATGCCGGCGCAGCATCTTCCGACCCTACCCCGGCATGGCGCAGCGCCTCCTCGACGCGGCGCGCACCCAGGCCGCGCCGCCCCATCGCCCGCGCCTTCAATTCGGCGAACAGGCGATCGTCGACATAGCCCAGCACAGCCATCCGCTCGGCGACGCCCTCGGGGTCCGCGGGGCGATCCCCCGCCCAACCGCGCTCGCGAATTTTTCGCGCGAGATAGGCCGCGAGTTTGGCCCGCGTGGTGGCGAAACGTTCGACATATCGTAGCGCGAGACGCTCGAGAACGGCACCGTCCAGCGGCAGGGGTGGGCGCTTGCGTGAGGTCATGCGCCTTGATTGTGCCACACTGGCAACCGATTTTGAACGATAGAGCGGAGCAGAGCCGATCGCATTTCGATGCGTTGTGGGGGCACCACGGACTGTATCACGCAGGGGCGCGAGACAAAGAATGGAATTGGACGTTACGGGATCGCTTGAGAAGACCGCGGAGACCGGGGCGCTAGCCCCTACCCCAACCGGGGACAGTCTGCCGCGCCGTCTCGCCGATTTCGCCACCCTCGGCGAAGCGCTGGACTATGCAGCGGCCGGGCAGCGCGGACTCAATTTTCACGACGCACGCGGCAATCTGGCGCGCGCCTACAGCTTTGCCGAGTTGCGGCAGGACGCGCTGGCGCAGGCGCATCGCCTGATCGCGGCCGGCGTGAAGCCCGAGGACCGCATCGCGCTGATCGCCGAGACGGGTGCCGAATTCGCGTCGCTGTTCTTCGGCGTGGTCTATGCCGGCGCCTGGCCGGTGCCGCTGCCGCTGCCGACCAGCTTTGGCGGTGCGCAATCCTATATCGACCAGTTGAAGGTCCAGCTCGATAGCTGCGACCCCAAGATGCTTTTCTTCCCGCCCGAAATCGGCGCGATGTGCGCCGAGGCGGCCCGGATCTCCGGCACCCAAGGCATCGACTGGGCCGAGTTCATCGCGAAGGATGCACCCGCAACGGCACTCCCGCATGCCAAGACCGACGACATTGCCTATCTGCAATATTCGAGCGGCTCGACACGCTTCCCGCACGGCGTTGCGATCACCCATCATGCGCTGCTCAACAATTTGTCGGCGCACAGTCACGGGATGGAGCTTCAGGATAGCGACCGCTGCGTTTCCTGGCTGCCCTGGTATCACGACATGGGGCTGGTCGGCTGCTTCCTCTCGGTGGTCGCCAACCAGGTCTCGACCGACTATCTCAAGACCGAGGATTTCGCCCGGCGTCCGCTCGCCTGGCTCGATCTGATCAGCCGCAACGAGGGCACCACCCTCTCCTATTCCCCGACCTTCGGCTACGATATCTGTGCGCGTCGCATGTCGAGCCAGACCAAGGCGAGCGACCGCTTCGATCTCAGCCGCTGGCGCGTCGCGGGCAATGGCGCCGACATGATCCGTCCGGATGTGATGCAGTCGTTCGTCGACGCCTTCGCCGATGCGGGCTTCAAGGCAACGGCCTTCCTGCCGAGCTATGGTCTTGCCGAGGCGACGCTCGCCGTGTCGATCATGCCCCCGGGCGAAGGCATCGTCGTCGAACTGGTCGAAGAGACCCAGCTCTCCGGCGGCAGCCGCGGTGCGAACCGCCCGCAGCGTTTCCGCGCGATCGTCAATTGCGGCAAGCCGGTGAAGGATATGGAAGTCCAGATCCGCGAGGAAGACGATACCCCGCTTCCCGACAAGGCGATCGGCAAGGTCTGGTGCCGCGGACCTTCGGTGATGGTCGGCTATTTCCGCGATCCCGAATCGACCGATGCCTGCATGAAGGACGGTTGGCTCGACACCGGTGACATGGGCTATATCTCGGACGGTTATGTCTACATCGTCGGCCGGGCGAAGGACATGATCATCGTCAACGGCCGCAACCATTGGCCCCAGGATATCGAATGGGCGGTGGAGCAGCTCCCCGGCTTCAAGCAGGGCGATATCGCCGCCTTCGCAATCACCACGCCGGGCGGTGAAGAGACGCCCGCGGTGCTGGTCCAGTGTCGCACCTCGGACGAACAGGAGCGCGTCCGCCTGCGCGACGAGATTCGCGAGCGCGTCCGCTCGGTGACCGGCATGAACTGCGTCATCGAGTTGGTGCCGCCGCGCACGCTGCCGCGCACCAGTTCAGGCAAGCTCAGCCGCGCCAAGGCACGCAATCTCTATCTGAACGGCGAGATCAAGCCCTACGACATCGCCGCCTGAGATGCTTTCGCCCCTCCCAGCGGGAGGGGCATCTCGTCTAATTTTTCATTCAATCGCGCGCGTTCTAACCTCTCGCTAACCAGCCTGCGGCTATTGGTGCGGGGTGACTAGCCAGACGACCTCCCAGTTCGCCAAGCCGCGAATCGACGCGCGAGCCCTGCTGGGGCTGTACGACCCCTCGGATACGACCGATTGGGGGCCAATTCGCGCGGCGCAACTGCATGCCGGCCGCCAGCTCGCGATCTTCATGCTCGCCGCGAATCTGGTCGCCGCGATGCTCGTCACGCTAATTCTAGCCCCGCGCGTTCCGCTCTGGCAGCTGCTGACCTGGGCGGCGCTGGTCGCCGCGGTCGGCGTCGCCGTCGCCTTCCGTCGCCTTTCCAAGCGCCACCGCGAAGCGCTCGCGGCGACGCTTGGCGACGTTCGCGAGACGGTCCTCGACGGGCTCGCGCTCGGTGCGGTGTGGACCGTGCCGCCGCTCGCCTTCGGCCATGCCGTCGACACGGGCGCCGCACTCGGCCTGTGGATCGTGCTTTCGCTGCTGATGACGGCCTCGGCGGTGGCGATGGCCGCGCTTCCGATGGCGACCATCTTGTTCGTCTCGCTCGTCGGTGCCGCCGTGACGACGATGCTGGCCCTGCTCGCCAGCCCCGTGCTCGCTGCCGCAAGCGCGCTGTTCACCCTGCTGCTCGTCATGTCGACCTTCGGCCGCGGCAAGGCGCTGGTCGTGATCCGCGCCAATGAAATGGCGTTGGCCGAACGCGACGAGACGGTCAGCCTGTTGCTGCGCGAATTCGAGGAATCGGGCTCCGACTGGCTTTGGGAAATCGACGCGCAGCGCCGCGTCAATCGCGCCAATCCGCGCTTCGCCGTCTCGCTCGGCGCCGATCCCAAGACCATCAACGGCACGCCGTTCCTGCAGGTACTCGCCGGTCCCACCTGGGAAAGCGGCAATTTCGCGCCCGAGCTGCGTGACCTTGCCGAAAAGCTCAAGGCGCGCGAGGCCTTTCGAGACCTGCTGCTCCCGGTCTTCATCAAGGGCGAAGAGCGCTGGTGGGAGATGTCCGCCTCGCCCCGCTATGACGAGCGCGGCGCGTTCGTCGGTTTCCGCGGCGTCGGCTCGGACGTCACCGAAGCGCGGCAGTCGGCCGACAAGATCAACCGCATGGCGCGCTACGACACGCTCACCGGCCTGCCCAACCGTCTCCAGATCAACGAGACGCTGGCGCGCGCGATGAGCGATGCCGACAAATGGAGTTCGCGCTGCGCCTTCATGATGATCGACCTCGATCGCTTCAAGGCGGTCAACGACACGCTCGGCCACCCGGTCGGCGACCGACTGCTCGGCCGCGTCTCCGAACGCCTCAAGCTGCTGATGAGCGACAATGAGATGATCGGCCGGCTCGGCGGCGACGAATTTGCCGTGGTCGTGCGCGATGCCACCGACAGCCAGCGCCTCGAGCGCCTCGCGCACACGATCATCGACGCGCTGTCCCAGCCCTACGAAGTCGATGCGCATACGCTCTATATCGGCGCATCGGTCGGCGTGGCGGTGGGCCCGCGCGACGGCCGTACTGCCGAGATGCTGATCCGCTCGGCCGATCTCGCGCTCTATCGCTCGAAGGATGCCGGCGGCGGCGTGTTCCACGCCTATGAGCCGCAGCTCCATATGGCGGCCGAAGAGCGCCGCGTGCTCGAGATCGCGCTGCGGAGCGCCGTCGAACATGGTCAGCTCCACCTGAACTATCAGCCCGTGGTCAACTCGGGCACCGGCCAGCTCACCGGCTTCGAGGCGCTGCTGCGCTGGAATCACCCCGAGCTGGGCAGCATCTCCCCCGCCAAGTTCGTGCCGCTCGCCGAGGAGGCGCGACTGATTGCGCCGATCGGCGAGTGGGTCGTCCGCACCGCCTGCGAGGAAGCGGCGCGCTGGGAAATGCCGGCCCGCGTCGCGGTCAATGTCAGCCCCGAACAGCTTCACAACCCGGCATTCGTCAGCGTCGTCGCGCAGGCGCTCGCACAATCGGGGCTCCCGCCCGAGCGGCTCGAGCTCGAAGTGACCGAGAGCGTGTTCATGCGCGAGGGCACCCAGGCGGTCCAGGTGCTCGAGAAGATCCTAGACCTCGGCGTTCACCTCAGCCTCGACGATTTCGGCACGGGCTATTCCTCGCTCGGCTATCTCAGCCGCACCCGCTTCTCGTCGATCAAGATCGACCGCAGCTTCGTCCAGGGCGCGTCGAAGGGGGAGAAGGAAGCCATCGCGATCATCCGCGCCGTCGTTGCGCTTGCGCAGAGCCTCGGCATGGCGACGACCGCCGAAGGCGTCGAGACCGAGGAGGAGCATGTCATGGTCCAGCGCCTCGGCTGCTCCAAGGTCCAGGGCTATTATTTCGGCCGCCCGCTCCCGGTCGAGGAAGCGCGCGCGCTCACCACTCGCGACATCACCGGCGCTGCCGCCGCCTGACGGCCAAATTTGTCAGTTGCCCCGCAGAAAATCGGACGTTAGAGGCGCGGGACGCACAGGGGCGTAGCTCAGTTGGTTAGAGCGTCGGTCTCCAAAGCAAAAAAGCGATCAGAATTCGGGCGACGAAACCGGTAGAAATCTGCCGCTTTTTGAAGTTAGCGCTGCGCTTTCTTTGAATCAAGGGCACAAATTTGGGCACAACGGCTGTCCCGGCTTGGCCAATTTTGTCCTGATCTGGCTGAGCTCATTCGCATTTCAAGAGCCACCGCTCGCCTTGGGCAGCTCGCTCACTTTTGATCTCAGAATGCGATTCCGAGCTGCGGCAGGATCCCTTGAAAATGACCCAGCTTCATTCGCCCCGCTTGCGAGTGATACTATGACGCGCGACAAAAGATTCCAGGCTGCGCACTGGTATAAGGACTGCCCCATCAAGCTTGACGGTCTCAATTTCCCCACCATTAATTAGCTGATAGAGCTTTGTCCGCCCAATCCCCAGCATTTTGGCGGCTGCGGGAATACGAACGCACAAAGGCGGAAGCACGGGATCAAGTGGCGCAAAGGACTGCAGTCGTGCGGGTTCTGGCGGAGTTACCGCTGGGCGCCCTTTTGGCCTTAGCTTAACGCGCCTTCGGAGCAGCATGTCCATTGCCCGGCCACGACTATCACTGCCTTACATCGCCCCCTCCGGTACGGAACACCGCAGGTCCGTAGCGAAGGGTTAGCCTGCTCGCAACAAGCCGAGCGTATCGACGCTGCCGCCATCCGGTCGGACTATGGTAAATACCGATCGCGCGCCAATAGTCGCGCGTCCTTTCTAGCCCTGACAGGAAGATCCAACGCGCGACATCAACGTTGAAGCACGCGTTATGAATCAGCGAATACCGAACCTGGACTGCCGGCCGCCCGACAAGCTGCGCGACGCGTCCAACCCACCAGCTGTTCACCTGCAGGGGGCCGAGATCATGGCTGCCATCGGAGTTGCGCATCTCGGCACCTACCCAGCCGCCTTCCTGGTCGCGAAGACCCCATAGGGTCTTTTCGAGCCATGGGCGCCCTTGCGCCGCCCGGCGAATACAGGCGCCAACCATCGCCGCGTCATCGGTCCAACGGGCGTGGGCCGGGTGCGTGGGCAGCGCGCAGCCGAGTGTGCCTATCAGCAGGACGGAGCGCCTAGCGATCACGGCTGCCCTCCCTGTCCGGACGGTTCACCGGCTCGCGCTGGGATTGAACGGCCTGTCCGCCCGAGCGGCCGTTTCCTGACCGTCCCCCCCAGAAAACCATTCATCCATCGGTCCATTATCTGGGCGACGGACTGAGCACGTCCGGCGAGAAAGGCGGCGATACCGTCGGGCTCGCTCTCCCCTCGCGGAAGCTGCATCAAGGCTTTCCGCTGCGCGCGCGCCGCTCGCTGCTGCGCCCGCAGCAAGTCCAGACGCTCGCCATGCTTCACCCCCCGCGCTTTGACCGAACTGCCGTCGAGGCGGCCAAGGCCTTCGAGAGAGGATGTCTTTTCGCCGGATCGCCGCTCGAGCTTTTCCACCAGGCGCTTTTCGTCCTCGGTCCATAGCTTGACGCCGAACCGGGCTCTGCTCGATCCGATCGTCAGCCGCATCCGCGAGGCCGGGCTCACCGCCACCAAGATCCATGCCGACGACACGCCCGTGCCGATGCTCGATCCGGGGCGCGGCAAGACCGCAACCGGCAGGATCGGGCCTATGTCGTCGATGATCGCGGCGCCGGCGCCACCACGCCGCCGCTGGTCTGGTATAAGTTCACCCAGGATCGCACCGGCAGTCATCCCCAACAGCAACTCGCCAGCTTCACCGGGTTCCTGCAGGCCGATGGCTATGCCGGTTACGACAAGCTCTACACCACCAACCGCGTCACCGAGGTCGCCTGCTGGGCGCATTTCCGGCGCAAGATCTTCGATATCCATGCGACCAAGCCGACCTCGCTCACCACCGATCTGCTGGCGCGCATCGCCACCCTCTACCGGATAGAGGACGAGATCCAAGGAGCACCACCAGACGTCCGACGACGAGGCCGGCTGGAGCGAACGGCGCCTTTGATCGAGGCATTGCGCACCGCTCTCGACGACGCTCTGCAACGCCTTTCGCCCAAGTCCGAGATGGCCAAGGCGATCGCCTATGGCCGCAAGCGCTGGACCGCGCTCACGCGGTTCCTCGATGATGGCCGGCTGGAGATCGACAACAACATCGCCGAACGCGCGATCCGCAGCATCGCGATCGGCCGCAAGAACTGGCTGTTTGCGGGATCAAAGGCCGGCGGCGAACGCGCCGCCGCGATCTACACGGTCATCGAGACCTGCAAGCTCAACGGTGTCGAGCCGCAGGCGTATATCGCCGACGTCATCGCCAAAATCGCCGGCAACTGGCCTGCCTCACGTTGGGACGAGCTCATGCCGTGGAACTGGTGCCCAGACTTCCAGACGATCGCGGAAGCCGCATAGGCTATGTCGCAATTCGCCCAATTGCGGATATCGGCGAATTTTGTTTAGTCGTCGCCTTTGCTCGATGATGCGGAGTTAGAGCGCTGTGGATGTGATGGCAAAGTTACGACCGATTGGTGCGATGTACAGCGCTGGTGATTTTCGCGGCGGTCTGGTCGAACTTAAATCCCTCTGGTCGGAAGTCCCCGACCCCAAGCCCGAGACGCTCAATGCCTATTTGATCGTTGAGTATGGAGTGGCCCTTGCCCTGAAAGATGGCAATTTTGAGCAAGCACAAGAATGGGCGGATCGAGCCCCGATGTTCGCTGCTAAGCGCCAGGATATGGGCGAAGTCGAGTTTCTCGTGGGGAAAGTCGCCTTCGAACGGGGAGATCTGGAAAAGGCCAAGGAGCAGTTTATTATCGCCAATGCCAAGTCCGAAGGGCGAGCATTTGAAGCGAAGGACGAACGATACAGGCGGCTAATTTACGATGGCAGCTAACCGCCACCAGTTATCAGCGTTCCGCGGTCTTCAGACCACGCTTACGTTGCAGGGGAGCACGTCAATCCTGATCTTGACTACCGCAAAATCGTCCCACCCGACTGATAGTCGCACCACTCGCGCACCGACGGCCCAGCAACGCAGCATCGTCGACATAAGTGACTGCGCTGATCAGCTATTCGGCGATAAGTTCGCGAATTCGGGACGCTAGCGTCTCCATTGGAAACGGCTTCGTGATGACGTGCATGCCCGCATCCAGATGGCCGTGATTAAGCACGGCATTCTCCGCATATCCGGTAATGAACAGGATCTTTAGATCGGGTCGGCTCGATCGAAGGGCGTCGGCGAGTTGGCGTCCGTTCATGCCTGGCAGGCCTACGTCCGTTACGAGCAAATCGATATGGCTGTCGGCGGTCAGCATCTTCAGCGCCGATGGGCCGTCTGCCGCCTCCAGGGCATGATACCCGAGATCGGCCAGCGTCTCGATGATCAGCATCCGGATCGACTCCTCGTCGTCCACAACCAGCACCGTTTCCCCGCCCTCGGCCCGCGGCGCTTGGGAAAGCGTCGCCGGCGTTTCTTCGGGTTCAGCAGCACGCGCGCTGCGCGGCAAATAGATCGTGACCGTCGTGCCCGCGTCAGGCGCTGAGTGGATACGAACCTGCCCACCAGATTGCCGCGCAAAGCCGTAGATCATCGAGAGGCCAAGGCCGGTTCCACTACCAATTGGCTTTGTTGTGAAGAACGGCTCGAACGCTTTGGCGATTACGGCCGGCGACATGCCTGTGCCAGTATCACTAACTGACAGGCACACATAATCGCCCGGTTCAATATCACGCTCGCGACCAGCCCGTTCGTCGATCCTCCGGTCCGTCGTCTCGATCATGATTCGGCCACCATCGGGCATCGCGTCGCGTGCGTTGATGCATAGGTTGAGCAATGCGTTCTCAAGCTGACTGGGATCGACCAGTGTCGAACCGAGCTCGTGCGCCAGCGAGGTTTCGACGATAACGGACGGGCCCACCGTGCGGCGGATAAGCTCCTCCATGCCGGTTATGAGTACATTGGCATCGGTGGGGCGCGGGTCAAGCGTCTGGCGTCGACTGAAGGCGAGCAGCCGGTGGGTCAGCGCCGCCGCACGTCTTGACGCACCCTGCGCGGCATCGATGTATCGATCGACGTCCGCGCCGCGACCTTGCTTCAGGCGTAGCTGGATCATTTCCAGACTGCCGCTGATGCCGGTCAGCAGGTTATTGAAGTCGTGTGCCAGACCGCCGGTAAGCTGCCCGACCGCCTCCATCTTCTGGCTTTGACGCAGCGCGTCCTCTGTCGCGATGAGTTCGGCCGTGCGCTCAGCGACCTGCTTTTCGAGCGAGGCGGCGAGGTCAGCCAGCTCGCGCTCAGCCCGCCGCCGCTCCGTGGCATCGCGTGTTCGCTCCGCAACCTCTCGCACGAAGGCGATATCGTCCTCCGACCATTGCCGCGGCGAAGAGTTGTTGACAAAGATCAAGGCGACGAAGCCGCCCTGTTCGGTGAGTGGCATGTTGATGAAAGATCGCGCGTTGATCGCTTCCAGCGCTGCCGAGGTTTCGGTGGTCCGTGGATCGAGGCGAGAGTCAGCGACCGTCGCGGTGTCGCCACGCTTAAGGTCCTCGATGTACGAGCCATGGTCGCGGAAGGCGAGCGTGCCCGCAATCGACGACACCCCCGGCGCGTTCCAGTCGCGTTCGATCGTGATCGTTTCGTTGACCGGATCGACGAGGCCGTAACCCGCGCGGCTGACCCCAAGCGTCTGCCCCAGGATCTCGGCGGCCACGAACGAAATGTCCGCGCTTTGATCAAGATCGCGAAACAGGTCATTAAGCCGTGCCAGTGCGTTTCGCTTCAGATCGGCGCGTTTGGTGGTAGTGATGTCCATCGATACGCCCGCAACCCGGACAGGCTGATTTTCAGCATCAAAGAAAGGTTGGCCGCGCGATGAGAGCCAATGCATCGACCCGTCCGGCCAGTAAATCCGATATTCTTCATTATGCTCCCGGCGAAGGTCGCCGGCGTTCTCCATGCTGGAGATCGCTCGCTGGCGGTCATCGGGGTGGATCGCCGCGACCCGGTCCTCGTAGCTGAACGGCAGTTTGGGATCGCGGCCGAACAAGGTCTTGCACTCATCAGACGCGGTAAGCGTCTTGGTGGCAAGCTCGAAGCTCCAGGTCCCGAAGCCGCCTGCCTTCAACGCCAGCGCCAGTTCGCGCTCGCGTTCCTGCTGGGAGCGTAGCCTGCTAGTCAGCTCCGCCATCAAGGCGGCATTGTCGCGCTCGAGGCCGCTCAGGCGGTCGCGCTCGAGCGTCACATCGACCTGACTGGCGAAGAAGTAGACAAGCCTCCCGTCCACATCGAACACCGGCGCCATCAGGAGACGATTCCAGAATGCCTCGCCGTCCTTGCGATAGTTGCGGATGTCCGTCTCGATCGGCTGGACGTTCATGACCGCATCGTGGAGCGCTTGCCTTGTCGCCGGATCCGTGTCCGGTCCCTGCAAAAAGCGGCAGTTGCGGCCGACGATCTCTTCCCGGTCGTAGCCGGTCAGCCGGCAAAAGGAGTCGTTCGCAAAAACGACCGGATTGTCCGGCAGGCGCGGGTTGGTAATGATCATCGGCATCCGCGTAGCATGAACCGCCGCAACGAACGGATCGGTGTGGCGCAGCCCAACGAGCTCGCTGGCAATCCGCTCGTCATCAGCGACGCTCTGCCCAGATCGTTCACTTTCATTATTCGAATACGACAAGAACGCTCCTTCCTAAGGCCGTGCCGAACCGACACCCGCGATTCTCATAGAGAATGCGATGGACGTGCGCATCTGCATTTTTAGGATCAAACCAAGAATATCAACGAGTTGCGATCAAGGTATCGTTTTGAACGAAAACAAAAGTTGCACCTTAACTGTGCGTCGATGGTTTTTGGCGCGGGAGTATCGCACATGTGTCATCTCCTGGTAATCGAAGACGAACCGCTGATAGCCGCCTATGTGGCCGATCTCGCCAGCATGGGTGGTGCAACCTCTGTCGCCGTCGCGATATCGGAAGCCGAAGCGATGGAGGCCGCCAGAGCGACCTTACCGGCCGTGATCCTGTCGGATGTCGATCTTAAATCTGGGGGTACCGGCCCTTCCGCCTGCGCCGCGATATGCGCTGAGCTGGATTCGATACCGGTCATTTTATCACCGGCACCTCGGAGCAGTGCGAGCCATGCGACTACGCCGCCGCAATCCTAGGTAAGCCGATCACCGCAGATCACGTAGTTTCCGAATTTCGGAAAGTAGCTCCAGCCCCAAGCGGCGCGTGAGTCTCGCTTGGTGACGATGTGAAGCGGGGTGCGAACCGCGCGGGCGCCCTCGATGCAACCGCCAGTGAGAAGTTCGGATTAACTCTTCGGATAGCTGGCAGCTTTCGGGAATCTGACAGGATTGGCGCGATGACCTCTTAGGGGCGCGGCGGTCGCGCGGCCTACGCGTCCGCTTCTGGGCCGCTTGCGGACAGGCGGCTTCCGGGGCGATGCCCGGGGAAGCGGACGTTGCCGCAGGATCTATCGCGAACGACCGCTGACGCCCCACGAGCTTACGCTGAATTATGGTCCACCATAGACCTGCCCTGCACTTCCGCTTACGGTCCGCGCCTTAGGTTTGAAAGGAGGAAGTATGCTGCTAGTGCTCTCTCTCCTGGCTCTGCAAACTCCTCAGATCCTGCTAACACGCAGTCAGGCGGAGCGCATGTCGCCTAAAGAGTTAGAAGCTTTGCTCCTGGCCGACTTCCCTCACGCTAAGATCTACGATGTACGGATTGTAACCTACGAGGAGAGCCCTTACCCGCTTCAAACCATTTTGTTCGAGGAAGAGGGACAGGCCGCAGAGGGCTACTTCTGTACAGCGCGCCGGATCGCCGTTACCTTCGACACGCTCCACGGCAAAGTACCTCAGAACAGATCGGAGCTTGTGCCGGACGCTCCCCGTCGACGCTTCGCTGTTTCCGCGGCCCCACTCCTTGCAGTTCTGGATAAACCCGCAACCGACGGAAGCTGCGCATCTGTGCGCAAGTTTGCGCAGATGCAGATGCCGGCGGCGGCAATTAGTCGCGGCCGTTGGTACGTGGAAGCCGTGCACGCCCTTTCCCGCGACGCTGCAAACGGAAAGGTGCGCGTTCCGATTACGTGCGTGAACGAAACAACCTATCCGCACTCGGGATGCGATGGCGAACGCGCCCTTGCCGCCTTGGCTTGGGCAAGCTTGGGCAATGTTGAGTTGCCGACCACGCTGCACGGCCAAACCACGCAGCTGCAGTTCTGGGGACCTGCGCACTGGGTGATCGATGTGACCGGAGCAATGCGAGTTGAGACCGTCGCCATGAGGCGCAGGAACCCACCGCCCTTCTAAGATTGGGGCGAGTTACGGCACGCCGCCAAGGCTCATCCGACGTTCTCGTTCGCCCCGGTTGCGGACGTTCACCCTTCGGGGCGATGCCCAAGTGGCAGGTTGCATCGAAAGCGGTCCGGCGGCTCATGGGCCGCTAGCTGCCTAGCAGCTTTCAGCAACGAGAGCGCCAACGCCGCCGCTGCTGGGCCCGCGACGCGAATGCCGCCAATGTCCCGGGACCGGCCGTCTCCGACCGGAGTGATGAGGTATCCAAGCGGGCGACCGTAGGATTTTGCATTTACATCATGCTCGGCCCCCGATGATGAAAGCCATCGTACCTCAAGCCATGGAAGATCGATCGACGGATTTCGCCTGAGACGGTCGCCCTATGCCGCGATCGGTAGCGTCTCGAGCAGGTGCTCAAGTTCGGTTGCAGCAATCGGGCGGCTCAGAAAATAACCTTGTACCATGTCACAGCCGATCGATCGCAGGAATTCCAAGCATTCCGCATCCTCAACTCCTTCGGCGACCACCTTCAGCCCGAGCTCATGGGCGAGATCGACGGTCGAGCGGACCAGCACGCCGTCGCCGCGATTCTGGTGCGCAAACTGGACGAAGCTGCGATCGATCTTGAGCTCGTTGAGCGGCAGCTGCCTGAGATAGCTCAATGTCGACTGACCAGTGCCGTAATCGTCCATCGAGATCGCGATTCCCATCGCGCGGAACGAGCGCAGTGCGGCGGCGGCGCCCTCCGGGTCGCTCATCGCCGCCGATTCGGTGACTTCGAACGTGAGCCAGGCGGGGTCGACTTGGCTGCGCTCTACCAGAGCGCGGAGCGACGCGATGAATTCGGGTGAGTTGAGTAGCTTCGCCGAGAGGTTCACCGCACCGGTGACTACATGGCCCTTGGCGCGCCAGTGCCGCAGGTCGGCGATGGTCTGGCCGAGGACGTGCAGCGTCAGCCCGGCGATGCGGTCATTGCGCTCGGCGAGCGGGATGAACAGATCGGGCCGCAGGAAGCCGCGCGTCGGGTGCTGCCAGCGGACCAGCGCCTCTACGCTGGCGATGCGATTCTCGGCGAGGTCGAGCTTGGGCTGGTAGACCACCTGGATCTCGCCACGGCCGACTGCCTCGTCGAGCTCGCCAAGCAGCGAGAGCTCGCGATCGAGCGTCTCGTCGTCGTCGGCGTGATAGCTGTGCCATCCGCTGCCCGATGCCAGCGCCTGCGCCGCTGCGAGCCCGGCATGCGCGACGGCGCGCTCGCCATGCCCGGCTGCGGCTTCCCCGGCGAAGCCGATTGCGATGGTCACGTCGACACGGCGGCCGGCGACATCAAACGGGCTGAGCATTGCCGTGCGCAAGGTCGCGATCCGCTGCTCGAGATCGGTGCGCTCGTAGCATCGCCAGGCGAGCACGCGATCCTCGGTGCGATAGACCGTCGATCCCTGCGAGACGAGCGCGACACGGTCGCGCACCCGCTTGACCAGCTCGGCGATCGCCGCGGCGCCGAGGCTGGCGGAGAGCTTCTCGAAGTCGGCGATCTGCGCGGCGAGCACGCCGATGCCGGGATAGCTTTGCAGCGCGGCGAGCAAAGCGTGCCGGTTCGGCAGCCCGGTCGCGGCGTCGTGAAGTCGGCGGCGGCGCGCCGCGGCGAGCGCGCGCATTGTCACTGCAGCGAGGCCGGCCGTCGCGAGGACCACCAATGCCGGGACCAGCGGGAAGATCCAGTGTAGGCCGCTCAGCAGTACCGCGGCGCCGATCAGCAAGATCGGGGCGGCGATCAGCAACGCCGCCAGCCGGACGCGCGAGCGCGCCTGCAGGACGAGCACCGCCAGGCCGAGCGCCAGCAACAGTGGCAACGGCCAGCCCGGCTCGCGCGGAACCCCGTAGCGCAGCGTCTCGGCCGCGAGTGCCTGGATCACCACACCGGGGATCACCCCGTAATTGGGCACTGCGTAGCGGTCGCCCAGGTCGACCGACGTGGCGCCGATCACCACTGCCTTGCCGCGGATCGCGGCCGAGTCAAAGTGGCCGTCGCGAATGTCGATGAAGCTGTGGCGGGGGATGGTCGCCGGATCGATCGCGAAATCGATCAGGAAATCCTCGTCGGCGGCGCCTGCGGTTCCGGCGATCATCGCCGAGAGCGACGGGCGCGTCACGCCCGCGGTGACCGTGCCGACCGGCATGCGACGAACGAAGCCATCGCTGTCGGGGCGGACGGTCACTGCGGCGAGCGTGGCATGGGCGCGGAGCGGCGCGATCGGCAGCGAATCGATCCAGGTGGTCGCGCCGCTGCCGGCCTGCTGGCTGAACGTGGGCAGCACGACCTCGCCGCCGGCGCGGGCCAGCGCGGCGGCAAAGGCGGCGTCCTGGCGTCGGTCGGACGAGGCGGAGAAGTCGACGTCGAAGCTAATGCTGGCGGCACCAGCGGCGCGGAGGCGGTCGACCAGCGGGGCGTATTGCCCGCGCGGCCAGGGCCAGCGATCGATCGCGTCGATGCTGCGCGCGTCGATCTCGACAATGTGGAGGTCGCCCGAGGCGGGATGCTGGCGCAGCGTCCAGCCCAGCTGGCGGATCGCGCGGTCGAGTCCGATGCCCCAGCCGGACATGCCGGTGGCGACACCCAGCACGCAGCCGAGCGCGAGCGCCGCTGACCGCCAGTGTTTCCGCAATCGTCGCAACAGGCTCATCGTCACCCCTAAGGGCGCGACCCTAACCGAGGGAAGCTAATGTCGCGTCAACGCGCGGGCGAAGCGGCTTATTTTTCCTTGCCGTTGCTCTTGCCCTGGCTGTCGTCCTTACCGTTGCCGGAATTGCTATTTCCGTTGCCGCCGGCGTTGCTGTTGCCGCTACCGGAATTGTCGTTGCCGTTCCCGCCGGAATTACCGTTCCCATTGCCGCCGGCATTGCTGTTGCCGCTGCCGGCATTGTCGTTGCCGTTCCCGCCGGAATTACCGTTCCCGTTGCCGCCAGCGTTGCTGTTGCCGCTGCCAGAATTGTCGTTTCCATTCCCGCCGGAATTACCGTTCCCGTTGCCGCCGACGTTGCTGTTGCCGCTGCCGGCATTGTCGTTGCCGTTCCCGCCGGAATTACCGTTCCCATTGCCGCCGGCATTGCTGTTGCCGCTGCCGGCATTGTCGTTGCCGTTCCCGCCGGAATTACCGTTCCCGTTGCCGCCAGCGTTGCTGTTGCCGCTGCCAGAATTGTCGTTTCCATTCCCGCCGGAATTACCGTTCCCGTTGCCGCCGACGTTGCTGTTGCCGCTGCCGGCATTGTCGTTGCCGTTCCCGCCGGAATTACCGTTCCCGTTGCCGCCGGCGTTGCTGTTGCCGCTGCCGGCATTGTCGTTGCCGTTCCCGCCGGAATTACCGTTCCCGTTGCCGCCGGCGTTGCTGTTGCCGCTGCCGGCATTGTCGTTGCCGTTCCCGCCGGAATTACCGTTCCCGTTGCCGCCGGCGTTGCTGTTGCCGCTGCCGGCATTGTCGTTGCCGTTCCCGCCGGAATTACCGTTCCCATTGCCGCCGGCGTTGCTGTTGCCGCTGCCGGCATTGCCGCTGCCGCCGGCATGGTTGTCCCCGCCGCCGGCATTAGCGCCGCCATCCTTGCCACCGCCATTGCCGGGCGCATTGCCCTTCTCGCCGGTGTCGATGCCGCGTGCTTCGGCGACCGGGAGCCGGATCGCGACCGCTTCGACGCTCGCCACCTGGACGCCGGTCGAGCCGCCCACCAACCCGTCGGTCACCTTGCCGAGGTCGGCTCCGCTCGCGGTGATCGGCGCGTCGATCATCTGGACTTCGGCGACGTCGGCGCCGTCGCCCGGATTTGGCACCGCGTCTTCCTGCACCGCAGCGGTCGTGCCGTTGCCCGGTTCGGCCGGCGCAGGCGCCGGGGCCGCATCCGGCACCGCCGCGCCGCGCTGGGGCGAATCGATCGTGCGAGTATCCTGGCCCTGGACGGTGAGGCGATAGCGGTCCGCCGCCGAGACGATCGCAACCACGCCGGGACGGATCAGTTCGCTGGCACCGCCGTCGCTGGTTGAAGTCTCGACCGCGCCTTCGACGACCTGCAGCGATGAGCCCTGCTCAGTCACCGTGATCGAGAAGGTCGTGCCCTTCACCACCGCCGCGAGATAGGGGGTGCGCACGCCGAAATGCGGGTTGGGCTTCTTCTCGATCTGGAACAGCGCATTGCCCCATTCCTGAAGCACATCGAACATGCCGCGCTTCTCGGCCGCGGCCGGGATGCGGACGCGGCTGTTGGCGTTGACCGTCATGAAATCCTTGCCGTGCACCACCACCGCGCGCGCGCCTGCGCCGGTGGAGAGCGTCGCGCCTTCGGCGACGACGGTGCCGCGACGCGCGGGATGGCTGCCGCTGCCGTCTTGGACGGTGACGCTCCCCGCCGCTTCGCTGACCGTCCAGCCGGCACTCTGCGCCATCGCCGTGTGGCTGGCGGTCATCAACAAAGCGCTCGCGGCGAGCTTGGCGAAGCGGATCATGGTCGTTGCCCCAAGAGTACAAGCTCGCCCATAGCCGCGGGACGTTTAAGCCGGGGTTGTCACGACTGGTTAACGCGTTGATCTATTGAGAAATTCGTAAGGGATGCGCGCTATTGTCGGAACCACGGTTTCGACATGCACACTTCCCGCGCCGCCATTGCCGCGCCCCTCCTCCTAGCCACCTTGCCGCTCGCCACCCCGTCGCGCGGGCAGGATGCGCTCGACCGCGTCCAGGCGCCCGCGACCAAGGAGGACCGCGTCGCCGAGGACGCCGCGACGCCGCACCCGACCGCGCGCGTCGAAGTCGAGGCGCCCGCGGCGGTCGTCGAACCGACTCGCAGCGTGCTCGTCGGTGCGATCGTGCTGCGCGGGCTGCACAGCCTCGCGCCGGCCGACTTCGCCGACATCCTCGCCACCCGCATCGGACAGACGCTGTCGTCGCAGGCACTTGCCGAGCTCGCCACGGCGATTGCCGAGCGCGCGCGTTTGCGCGGTCTCGTGTTCGCCTCCGCCTGGATCGGCGCCCAGCAGCTCCAGAACGGCGTCCTGACCGTCGCTGTCGATGAGGGCCGCATCGACGAGATCCGCTTCGACGGCGCCGAGCAGCCTGCGGTGCGCGCGGCGCTCGTGCCGCTCGCCAACGGCGCGCCGGTGCGGATCGGCGAGCTCGAGCATCGTCTGCTCATCGCCGGCGACATTGACGGCGTGCGCATCCGCAGCACCCGCTTCCTGCGCGACAAGGGCAAGGGCGTGCTGTTGATCAAGGTAACCAGCAACCGCGTCGCCGGCCGGGCGGCGCTGACCAATGAAGGAACTGAGCCGATCGGACCCGAGCAATTGACGTTGCAGGCCGATTTCAACGGTTTGTTCGCGGCAGAAGATTCGCTGACGCTGACCTGGTCGGGCACGGTATTCGAGCCCGACGAATTGCAGTTCGGCCGCGTCCGCTACGAGAAGCGCATCAGCCGCAGTGGCACCGAGCTGGCGGTGAGCGCCAGCGGCTCGATCGCCAATCCGGGCGCCTATCTCAATCCGCTCGGGATACGCAGCCGCAGCTGGTATGTCGGCGCGACGATGCTCCAGCCGCTGTGGCGCCGCCGCAGCGAGAGCCTGTGGTTCGAAGGCGAGCTGGGGATGCGCAACCTGCTACAATGGCGGGGCGGGCGAAAGGTCCGCGACGATCGCGTCGTCGCGGCGCGGGGCACGCTTTATGGCTATACCGACTTCGCCGGCGGTCGCCTGCGGGTCAGCACGACGCTGTCGCAGGGGCTCGGCGTGCTCGGCGCGACCGAGGCGGGCGACCCGCTGGCCTCGCGGCGCGATGCCGACGGCACCTTCACCAGCCTGAGCGCCTGGACCGACTGGACCAGCGACCTCGGGAGCGACGTGAGCCTCAGGCTGGGGTTGCTGAGCCAGCTCTCCTCGCAGCCGCTGCTGATCTCGGAGGAAGTCGGGCTCGGCGGCACCGGCTTCCTGCGTGGCTATGACTGGTTCGAGCGCAGCGGCGACCAAGGCGCGATGGGTCTGGCCGAACTGCGCTATCTGTGGGACCGGCCGCTCGGGCTGGCGCGCCGCGCCCAGCTCTATGCCTACGTCGACGCGGGCAAGGTGGCCAACCATGACGGTGGCTTCGGGAGCGGTTCGCTGATGTCCGCCGGCGGCGGCGTCCGCGCCGACCTCACCCGCACCTTCGGCGCTAACCTCGAGCTCGCCGTGCCGCTGACTGGGCCACGCTATGACACCGGCGACGAAGCGCCCAAGGTCAACCTCAAGTTCCAAAAGGCATTCTAGTCAAACGGTATAACGAGGATGTGAAGGCCCGACGCCTCCCAACCTGCTAAAATGCCTCGAGCGCTTCTGACATTCTGAGCTAATGACGGCTTTCGGGCGCCGCGGCGAACCTCTTGAGCGACCGCAATTGGGGCGCATTTCTGCCCGGCAGCTTCCGCCAGCAGCAGCCAGTCGGCTCCTGGGCCGTCAGCCGTCAGACAGCTTTCAGGGGACGGGCAAGCGATAGCGAACATTGCGGATCTGCGGGCTAGACAACGCGAACTGGGCGCTAGAGGAACGGCGCGTTCGAGATATGAGCAGTCGATAGCTGTCGTCTGGACGGCGCTGATTGTGAGCACCACCGCCCCTTTGGCGCCGGCGCGCCCGAGGTCGTTCCTCGGGCGCGCCTTGCCGGTCAGAACCGCAGGCTGATCGCGCCCTTCACGGCATTCGACTGGCTGGACGAGCCAATCCGCCCCTCATAGCCGAGCGATGCAGTCATCGTCCCGGAGAGGCGCAGTACGCCGTTGAGCGCAACCGCCGCGGTGTTGCGCGACAGCGGTGCGCCGAGCACGTCGAAGCTACCTGCAGTGCCGGCCAACGTCATGCTGCTGACCGGATAGAGGTCGCCCCAGACATGTTCCCAGCCCAGCCGGCCGCCGACCGAGAACGCACCGGCCAAGGCCGTCTCGAAGCGTACGCCGATGTTCGACAGCGTGGTGGTGTCGTTCGCCTTTTCCGCGGCCAGCGCAACGCTGCCGCCGGTTTCCGCGAAATCGGGCCGGGCGATGCTCGTCACCGTCATCTTGCCGTAGGGCGCGACCACGCCGCCGCCGAGCGGCATCGGATAGGCGATCTCGCCGAAGCCCTGCACCACGTCGCTGGCATAGCTGGCAGTCAGGCGCTGGCTGGCCCCCGCCACCGGCACGGTCCGCGCGGTATCCGCGTCGACACGGCTGTATCCGCCGCCCGCGCGCAGTTCGACCCCGGAGACGCTGGCGTCCAGATAGCCCAGGACATGCACGCTCTTCAGCTTGGCGGTGCTGGCGACCGCCGAAACGGAGAGGTCGTCCTGCGTATAGCCGCCGGCAATGCCGATGCGCAGGTTCTGCTCCGGCGCGACGACGAAGTCGACGCCGCCCATCAATCCCTGGACTTTGCTGCGGGTGAACGCAGACTCGCCATTGGCATCGATCTGCGACCAGTTGCCAAGGCCCTGCAGCCACACGCCGCTATGTGCCGGCGTCTCCGACAGGTGATCGACCGCCGCGTTCACCGGAAGCGCCGCATCGTTGAGCATCGCGGTGCGGGTGGAGGCATGGATCTCGCCGGAGAGCAGGTTGAACTGCTTGCGGGCGCCGCCAGCGTCCATGAACAGCACCGAATTGAACAGTGGATTGCCGACGCCGAGCGCCGTCACCTTTGCCGCGACGTTGCGCTCGTTGCTGCTCTGCGCGATCGCGGTGAAGCTGATGTCGTTGCGAACGAGATCGAGCGACACGCTGGTCGACGCATAGCTGAGGATCGGCGTGAGGAAGGCAAGGTTGCTGGTCACGCCGCCGAAGCTGCCGTTCACCCCCGCATCGGCGGTGAGCAGCGTGTAGTGGGTCAGCGGTGCATAGTTTCCGCTCGCCGCCAGCACCTCCACGGTTCCGCCCTGGATCGATGCGCTGCCGGTGGCCGCGATCTTGTCTGAGGCGCCGCTGGCGTCGACATTGACCTTGTAGAAGGAACCCGCCTCGAAGGTGACGTTGCCTGCGACGTTGAGCGTGCCGATCGGCGAGGGCGCGACAGCAAGCGCACGTAACCCTGTGGCGCTCCGCAGCGCGACCAGGCTGCCCGGCGCGGCGACGCCGCCGGAACGCACGACCATCCCGCCGACCCGGCCGGTGCCGCTGAGCGTCGCCCCGTTCGCGACCGTGACGGTGCTCGCCAGGCTGCCGCCGACGTCGAGACCGCCCGCGTCGAGCAGCAAATTGCCGGTGAGCGTGCTGGCGCCAAGCAGGCTGAGCGTGCCGCTGCCCGACTTCACCAGCGTGCCGTTGCCGGTGAGGTTGCCGGCATAGCTGGAATTGTCGCTCTGGTTGACCGCCAGCCTGCCGCCGCCGAAGTGAAGGCTTCCGCCCGTACCGGTCAGGCCGGAGACCGACTGGCTGGTGCCGCCGAGATCGAAGGCACCGCCGTCGATCTGCAAGGTAGTGGTGGTCGGCAGCAGCGAAGCGACCGTGACAGTGCCGCCCAGCACGACCGTGTCACCGGTATAGGCATAGTCACCCGCCAGGGTCAGCGCGCCGCTGCCTTGCTTGACCAGCGCGCCGGCGCCCGAGAGCGCACCTTCATAGCGATAGTCACCCACCTGGTTGAAGATCAGGGTACCGTCGTTGCGCGTGTCGGCAAGAAGATCGCCCGAGGCTACCCCGTCGCCCACCTGTAGCGCCGCGCCCTGCCGGATCGTGACCGCGCCATTCAGCGCGCCGGTCAGCAGCACGCCGCCCTGGGTGATGTCGGTGGTCCCGGCGAAATCGATCGACTGGCCCGAGAGCCGCACTGTGCCGGCGCCCGTCTTCACGAACTGGCCGTTGCCGCTGATCGCGCCGTTGAAGGCCGCGGCGCGGCCCTCGGCTTCCCCGATCTGCAGTGTCGTGTCGGCGCCGACGAAGAAGTCGCCCCACAGCGTACTGCCCGTGCCGACAAGGCTGCCGCCTTCGATCCGGGTGCCGCCCTGGGCACCGAACTGGCCGGTCACGGTGAGCGCGCCGACGCCGGACTTCACCAGTTGGCCGCCCACGCCGACGCCCTCGAGGTTGACCATGCTGCCAGCATAGGTGCCGTCGACTTGCTGGTCGAACTCGAGCGTGGCGCCCTGCGCTACCGAGATGTCGCCGAGGATCGAGCTGGTCGACCCGAGCAGCCGGCCGCCGACCACTGCGGTGATGCCGGAGTGATCGATGGTCCCGGTGAGCCGCACCGTGCCGGCGCCCGCCTTGTAGAGATTGCCCGTGCCCGAGAGGTCGGCTGCGAAATCGCCGTCGATGCCCTGCCCGATCACCAGGTTGGCATGGTTGACGATCGAACCCTGGAGGTTGGACGTGTTGCCGATCAGCACACCACCGTCGATGCGGGTGCCGCCGGTGTAGCTTGCGCTGCCGATCAGCGTCACTGCGCCCGCCCCAGTCTTGACCAGCGTGCCGGTGCCCGAGAGGTCGCCCGCATAGGCGCCGTCGAAATCCTGCGCGAAGGCGAGGACACCGTCATTGGCCACATCACCCTGCAGCGACTGGGTATTGCCCTGCAGCGTGCCGGACGTGACCAGCGTGCCCCCGGCATAGGTGTTGGCGCCCGAAAGGGTCAGCGTACCGCTGCCGGCCTTCACCAACATGCCGGTGCCGGAAACGATGCCGGCATAGCCGCCGTCGAACGCCTGATCGAAGACGAGCGTGCCGCCATTGGCGACATCGCCCCGAACCGCATTGCTGTCGCCCTGGATCGCGCCGGCCGCGATGACCGTGCCGCCGGTGTAGCCGTTGGTGCCGCCCAAAGTGAGCGTACCCGAGCCGGTCTTCACCAAGGCGCCGCTGCCCGAGATCGCACCGGCATAGGTCGTGCTGCTATCGTCGCCGCCCAGCGTCAGCGCCTGATCGAGGCGAACCGCGCCGCTGCCCGACAGGCTTCCGATCGTCTCTGCGGTCTTGACCTGCAAGGTGCCGCCGTTGCCAATCACGACCGAACCGCTGTCGGCGATCGCACTACCGCCAGTGACCGCCAGCGTGCCGCCATCGACGGTGGTCACGCCGGCATAGCCGTTCGTGCCGGAAAGCGTCAGCGTGCCCGTGCCGACCTTGGTCAGTCCGCCCACACCACCGATCGTGCCGGCAAAGCCAGTGCTGCTGTTGTCGCCGCCGATCGCGAGGGTCTGGCCGAGAACAACCGTGCCGCTTCCCGACAGGCTGCCGATCGTCTCGGCGGCGATCACCCGGAAGGTGCCAGCCGCGCCGATCACCACCGCGCCGGTGTCGGCGATCGCTTGTCCGCCGTCGACGGCAAGCGTGCCGGCGTTGATCGTGGTGGCACCGGTATAGGTGTTCGCCCCGCCGAGGATCAGCGTGCCCGCGCCGCTCTTGGTCAGCGCGCCCGCGGGCGTGTAGAGGAAGGCGTAGTTGACCTTGTCGCGGTTCCGGTCGCTGACGTAGGTCGAGAAATCCTGCGTGCTGCCATAGCCTGGGGCGCCCGCGTCGTTCTTATAGTCCTGCGCCACCGGTGCCTGGGTGTTGAACCCGGCGAAGCCCGATCCCCACGCCTTGAAGTCGATGTCGGCACCCGCATTGGACACCGTGGAGATCGCATAATCGCTCGCATTGCCGCCGAACAGCAGCGCCGCGGCTTCCCGCCCGGAGTAGACGACCGGGTTGGTTGACCAGGCCGAGCCGCTGCCGACCGCCCAGGAGCCGACATATTGAGTCACGCCGTTGACGCCAGAGATCGCGCCATCGAAGCGCGTGCTGCCGCTGGCGACGCTCACGTCGAGCGTGGAGATGCGCAGGTCGATCGCGCCGGTGCCGCTCAGCGCGCCGATATTCTGGTTCGCGCCGAGCTTCAGCGTGCCGCCGGCCATCGTGACCTTGCCACCGGTCGCCAATGCGCCGGTGACATCGGCGACGAGCGTGCCGTCGACGATCCGCATGCCACCCGTGTTGGTGTTGGCCGAGGTCAGAGTCAGCGTGCCGGCACCGGTCTTGACGATGCTCCCGGTGCCCGAAACGGTGCCGGCGAAGCTGCCGTCGACGTCCTGGTCGAACGCGAGCGTGCCGTTGTTGACGACATTACCCTGGATCGCGTTGCTGTTGCCCTGGAGCGTGCCCGCGGTGATCGTGGTGCCGCCCGTATAGCTGTTCGTGCCCGTGAGCGTGAGGGTTCCCGTGCCTTTCTTGACCAGCCCGCCGGCACCCGAGATCGTCCCCGAATAGCTGGTGCTGGCGTTGTTGCCGCCCGCAGTCAGCGTCTGGTCGAGCACGAGGGTGCCGTCGCCCGCCAGACTGCCGATCGTCTCGGCAGTGGTGATCTTCAGCGTGCCGGCAGTGCCGACCAAGACCGCCGCGGTGTCGGAGATTGCATGGCCACCCTCCAGCGCGAGCGTGCCGCCCTGAACGCTGGTGGTGCCGGTGAAGGCGTTGTTGCCGGCCAGGACCAGCGTGCCGTCGCCCGTCTTGGTCAGCGATCCGGCGCCGCGATAGGAGAAGGCGTAGTTGACCTTGTTGCCGTTCCAGTCCGACACATAGGTCGAGAAATCCTGCGGGCTGCCATAGCCGGGGGTGCCGGCATCATTCTTGTAGTTCTGCGCGACCGGCGCGGAGGTGTTGAAGCCGCCATAGCCCGATCCCCAGGCCTTGAAGTCGATATCGGCAAGCACATTGGAAACCGACGAGATCTCATATTCACTGGCAGTGCCGCCGAAGATCTGCGCGGCTGCCTCCTGGCCGGTCAGCACCGCGGGATTGGTGTTCCAGGCGGGGCCGGCACCCACGCGCCAGGATCCGACATAAGCGAGGCCACCGACGAGCGCCCCATCGAAGCGGCTGGTCCCGCTGGCGACATCGACGGTCAGATTGCGGCTGTTCAGCTCCACTCGGCCATTGCCGTTAAGGGCGCCGATGGTCTGATCGGTACCCAGCTTCAGCGTGCCCCCGCTCGCGACGGTGACGTTTCCGCCGCTGGGCAGCGCGCCGCTTGCGTTTGCGATCACCGTGCCGGCGTTGACGGTCGTGCCGTCCGTGAAGCTGTTCGTTGCGTTCAGGGTGAGCGTCTTCGTCCCGCTCTTGGTCAGTCCTCCGTTGCCCGTGACCGTGCCGTCGAAACTCATGTCGTTGGCCGAATTGCCGCCGAACACCACATTGCCGCCAGTAAGGGTGAACTGGTCCCCCGCCGCCAGGTTGGGCGAACCCGGGTTGCTCGCAGGCGTATAGGTCGTGTTCGACTGGGCGTGTGCGATGCCCGCCTGCGCCACGCTCAGCAGCGCCGATGTCGCAAGGAGGATCGAAGTGCCGCGAAGACGGCGGAAGCTGGCGGTACGGCCGAGAAGCGGAAGACGGATACGGTTCGTCACAGTTGACCCTTTGCGCATTACTTTTGGCGCGCCGCCTTCGCCGGCGCGGTTTGTTGGGAGAGCGACTGCAAAAGGCCTCGCAATCGAGGATTGGTCGCGAGGCATGGCGCTGCCAACGACGCGCCACATCGACGCTTCGATCACCACACCGACACTGAACCAGAAGCGTTCGCCCCCCGTGAGGGATTATAGGTAGATTTCCCGATTCCGGCCCGTTTTCAGCATGTTTCTGTCATCTTCGAAGACGTGCCGTCGCTCCTGACGCGTGCGCTGTTGAACCGTTGAAGCCGCTTCGAGGCTGCGCTTGGCGCCACAGATGCCGGGACGGTCGAACCCGCCCATGGTTGGTTGATAGGCCGGATTGTCGACCCGTTCGGCCATACCTGGGAAATTTGGAAAGCCGCAGGGTGTCTGGCCGCCCGACCGGGAAACCGTTCGCTTACGCCCCAATAGCTGTCATCCAATCACCGCTGAACGAATGACGGCTTTCAGGCTTGCGGCACACCACAGAGGCTGGCTTCAGAATCTGCCTACATTTCGACGCTGCAGCATAACGGCGGTCCAGCTCGATACTGCCAGCGTCAAGACTGGAGCCGTCGTCCGATCGTTCTTCTGAACGACCGGTTTGAGATCTGGCACAATCAGCCCGAATGACCGCAACTGGGGCGCACAGTTGCCATCCCCGCCGCCCCTGACCTCTCCCCCTCCCCCGGCAGCGGATCGTTACCCGCCAGGGCAGAGATCCAGCGCAGCTGGAGCTCGGTCGGCGCACAGCGCCGATAGAGCCGCAGTGCCCGCGCAGCGGGCAGCCCCCCCTTAAACCAGCGCTACCGCGTCGAACACAAAATCACACCCCCCTGGGGATGCTCTCAACCTCTGCCCAAAGGGACGCCAGCCGCTTTCGGCGGATTCGCCAGACCAGAATTTATTGTTGAACTCCCGCATCTTAGCCCGGAGCGATTCGTTGAGGTCGTCCAAGGAGAGGATGACCATGGCGACCACCCCGCAGAACGAAGAACCCGGTTTCGAGAACGACCAGAACGAGCTTCCCCAGGATCGGGGCAGCACGTCCGAGACGACTCTCGAAGATGGCCCCGAGGAAGAGGACGCCGCCGATATGGAGGAGGTCCAGGAGGAAGCCGCCGAGCAACGCAAGGAAGGCGGCTACCAATAAGACGAGCCTGTCCCGCCACGTCAAAGTCGTGGCGGGACACCGTCCAACGACGCACCTCGGCAGAACTTCAAGGCGGTAAATAAGGAATCTTAATCCGTCTCAGCCACTTATCGTGGCATGGCGCCGCTTACTCCCTCCCGCTCCACTCGCCAGGCATGCACCGGCTGCCGCAACGGCGAAGATCTCGATTTCGAGTTCTCGATGGCGTTTCAGCCAATCGTCGACGTCGTCGAAGGCAGAGCCTTCGCCTATGAGGCACTGGTCCGAGGACCGGCAGGCGAGAGTGCCGCCAGCGTCCTCTCCCGCGTCACGCCCGAGAACCGCTATGCCTTCGACCAGCAATGCCGCGTCAAAGCGATCGAGGTTGCGGCCAAGGCCGGGCTGATCGAGTCCGGAGCGCGGCTGTCGATCAACTTCCTGCCCAACGCCGTCTATTCGCCCGCCGCGTGCATCCGGCTCACGCTCAAGACCGCAAAAGCTACCAGCTTTCCGGCCGAGCGGCTGATCTTCGAGTTCACGGAGAATGAGGAGATGCAGGATCCCGATCATGTCTCGAACATCATCGCCACCTATCAGAAGATGGGCTTCGGCACCGCGCTCGACGATTTCGGGGCGGGTCATGCCGGGCTGAACCTGCTCGCGCGGTTCCAGCCCGACATCATCAAACTCGACATGGAGCTGATCCGCGGCCTCGACGCCAGCCTGCCCCGCCGGATGATCGTCGACGGCGTGGTGAAGATGTGCACCGCGCTCGGGGTCACGGTCATCGCCGAAGGCATCGAGACCGAAGGCGAGCTCGACGCGCTGCGGACGATCGGTGTGCGCTATATCCAGGGCTTCTATTTCGCCAAGCCGGCGTTCGAGGCGCTGCCGCCGGTCATCGTGGAGACCCCGCCGGCGTTGGTCGCCGGCACGGCTGAATCCCACGCCGGCAGCAATTGCGCCGGCTGACCGGAATGCCGGTCCTTTCCGAGTTGGCGTCGCAGATACCGTCGACGGCACAGCCGTCGCCGAGGACGGCCGCCGGACCGGTGCAAATGTTCAGCTCGAAGAAGGTTCGCGCATGCCGAGGCGGTCGGACAAGAGCGAATAATCAAGCTCGGGGCAGCGCTCGGTTAACCGATATCCTCCGCGGGATTGCAGCCGAGCTCCTCGGAAACCGAACTGGCGGCGCCGGCTTTCGACGGCTTCGCGGAGAAAGGTGGCCACCACGGCGGCCACCCTTCAACCTGCCAGCTTTTCAGCCGACGTTCGTATCGCCGTTGGCAGTGACGGCCTGGAGGACCGCGCCACCCACACCGGCAAGTGCGGTTTGTGCAAGCCCTTCGACCTGGGCACGGCCCGCAGCGACGACGCCGTCTGCGGCGTCGCGCGCGACGTCGCCCAGCGTGTCGGCGACCTCCCCCATAACTTCGGTCTCTCGTTTGGTGGTGGGAAGCAGAAATGCGATGCCGGCGCTCACCGCCATTGCCCCGGCCACCGCCGTAAGCGGATGGGCGGAAACATGGTCGATCGCTCGGCCCAGTCGACCGGATGTCGCGCGCGGATCGCGCGTACCCTTCCCCTGGCTCGGGGTGCTCGGGTGGGCGCCTGCAGGCGCACTCTTACGCGCAACCGCTTTGGTCTGCTCGCCGGATTTAGGTTCGCTCATGCGGCCTTCTCCGTCTGGTGCGCCCGCCGGGACTGTGCCGCGCCGGCTGCCGCCTGCGCAAGACCGGCCTTGGCAATACGGCCTGCGACGAGCCCGATGACGGATGCCGCGCCGATCGCGACGACCGGATGACGGGCGATTACCGAACGCGTTCCGTCGACGATGTCTTCGACGCTTTGCTCGCGCAGGCTCGAAGCGAGGCTTTCGATGCGATCGGCGCCGCTATTGACCGCGCCGCCCGCAAAACCGCCAAATTCCTGCTCGGCCGAGGTGGCAAAACCACGGACTACATCGACAACGGCGTCGAGCTTCTCGACAACGCCGTCCTTCTGCGCTTCGGCGAGATCAAAGTCGATCAATTCGCGGAACCAGCTTTTCGGCGCAGCGTTTCATTTTGCAGAAGCCAGTTCGCGCCCCTCCCCCCGGTGGCATGGACTGGCTTACTTCATTCCGGGGTGGAAATGCAGACCGTCATGACTGGCGAGAAGGGCAGTGCCACAGCACTGGCCGAGCGAAGGGCAATAATCTCGAGTGCCTTGCGCACCTGTTGGACAGAGCCCGTGGACACGTTCATCATCGACAACATCCCGCTCCTGCTGACGAGACTCTCCCAGGTGCCCGCAGTGCCGGCCCAAGGTCCGAACGACGGGCCGGCCCGATTGACGCCGTATGCGTCTGACGCAGGGCGCGTCCGTCTGCTCAAGCGCGGCTCTCGGTAGCCCGAAGACCCTGCCAGTACCTCGAGCCTGATTTATGTGCGTGTCGGTGCGGCGAGGGTGAGCCAGTGCATGTCTGCGCCGGGCCCCTCTCAACTTTGCCCGGGTCGGGTCTCGCCTCAACCGCTGGCTGAATTGCCCGCGGCGAACCTGGTTTTCGGAATGTGCGTGATCCTGCATGCCAGATCGGCCTCGCCTGACGCCACGACATAATGATCGCCTGCATCGACGATTCCGGTCGTGAATATGACATCCCAGACGTACATCTTGTCTTCGAGCGGCCGGGTCAGCTCTGGCGCGGCCTCAAGCAGCGGCACGTGTTCCGACCGGATCACGCTCGCGGGATCGTCGCGGTCGAGGATCGACCAGTAGGTTCGATAGATGCCGACAAGCTCCTTGGGCTCGACGCCGTGCCAAAGTGTGAGCCAGCCCTCGTCGGTCAGGATGGGCGGCGTGCCCCCGCCCATTCGCGCCGTGGCGATCGTCGCCGCGTGCGGGCGAATTCCGGGTATGCGATGCGGTTTCCAGTGCAGCGCATCGGGCGAGGTCGCGAGGTTGATGGACGGACCGCCGCGCCACTCGCTGCCCGGGGGATAGGTGAAGTAGAGATCACCGAGCGGCCGGGTCTGCGCCCAATAGGTGCCGTCGATCAGCCCTTCGAAAATCAGCATGTCCTTGTTCTGGTGATCGAGCACCATGTCCTCGAACGTGAAGTCCAGGCCGTTGTCCGAGGTGTAGAGCGTGGTGGAATGCCGCTCCGGGCTCACCGAGCAGGTCGTCATCAGCCAGCGGTCTCCCACCTTGGAGACGCGCGCATCCTCGACGCCGTAGCATTGGAAGTTGCCCTCAGGCGCGATCGCCTTATCGTAATGGATCTCTACGATCTCCAGCCCGTCCGGCGTCAGTTCCACCGGCAGGATCCAGGAAAGTGAGGTCAGCGCCATGACCTTCCAGCGCCCGCCTCGAATGAGGAATTTCCGCGGATCGCCGGTATCGACAAGCTCGAGCGGCCAGGGATCGAGGACGTAGCGTCCCGGGCGCGCGCGATCGCCCTCCGGCTCGTCGCCGGCCTCCCATCGGATCGCATGGATGTGCCCATCGACGATCGGGTGGCGCAGCGCTTCGGCGACGCGCACGAAGATGGCGAGATTGCCATTCGGAAGCCGGGTCAGCGCCGGGTTGAATGCACCGAGGACATAGGTTTCCGCATCGAAATGCCCCGCCAGCGGCGAGCGGGACAGGTCGATGTCATCAGGGCCGAGGACGAGACGGTCGATGGCGAATTCGGTCATTCCTCACCTCGCGCACGCGGAGCGATCGAGATCTGCTGGACCACCGCGCGCCGTGGCTGGGTCAGGACATAGTGCACGCCCACCGCGATGTCCTCGGCGCGCAGCATCGTCTCCTTGCGGTTCTCTTCCGCCTGCTCCTCGGCGGTGAAGCTTTGATACTGGAAATCGGCACCGGTCTTTGCCGGCTCGATATTGCAGACCTTGATGCCCTTGGGCGCCAACTCTTTGCGTACGGCTTCTGCGAAGCCGGCGATGCCGGCCTTCATGCCTGCATAGACGCTGCCTTCAGCGCCGAGCAGATGGGCAGAGACCGAGCCGATGAAGACGATGTCGCCATGGTCCTTCATCACATCCGCCGCGGCATAGGCGGTTGTCAGATAGGCCGTGAAATCGACCGCGATGGCATAGCGCAGCTCTTCGGCGCTCATTGTGGTGAGGCCCTTGGCGGGGATCGCGGCGTTGACGATAGCGATATCGAAATCGCCGAAATAGTCCTTCGCGGCCTGCACGAAGCCGTCGACCGCATCCGGGTCGGCCAGATCAAGGCTGATGCCCTCGCCCTTGCCGACTTCGCGGATCCGCGTCAGCGCGTCCTGCAGGTGCTGCGGGTCACGCCCGCAGACAAAGACATCGACGCCTTCGGAGGCGAGCAGCACGGCGATCGCACGCCCGATGCCGGTCGTGCCGCCGGTGATGATCGCCTTCCGCCCTTTCAGACCGGGCATCTCGGTATGTGCATCGGCAAGGTTGCGGGCAGTCGGTTCGGCGGGTTCGGACATAGGGTAGCTCTCCTTCCCGGCACGAACCAAAACTGGCCGATCAGGTTCCCGCCCGAATCCGGGGCAAGCGTAGAAACCTGCGTGGGGAAACAGCGTTTTCGCAGTCACTTACAATCGGGAGAGTTGTCATGCCCCAAGGCGACAAGAGCAGCTATACCGACAAGCAGAGGCGCAAATCCGCCCATATCGAGGAAGGCTATGAGGATCGCGGTACGCCCAAGAAGGAAGCCGAAGCCGCGCCTGGGCCACGGTGAACAAGGAATCCGGCGGCGGAAAGCAATCCGGGTCGGGACGGGGCAAGGCCGAGAACCATGACAGCGCGCGCAAGGGTGGCGAGAAAAGCGGCAGTTCGCAGAGCGTCGCAAAGCGTTCGGCTGCCGCCAAGAAGGGCTGGGAAACGCGCCGTCGCAAGGCGCGTGCACATTGAGGTCGCGATGACTGATCCCTGGACTCACCACAGCGATAAGGATGCGGACCGCCGATACTGGGCCATGCGTGCCGAACGCGAGCGGGCGCTTGCCGAGCAGGCGCTCGACCCGGGCGTAGCCTTGCCCATCGTCGTCTGGCAGAGGCCTATGCGCAGCGCCTCGAGGCGACGACTGAAGCCTGACTACCAGAGCAGCGAAATCGTCCCGTCGGCCGGCACATAATAATCGATCCGCTCCGCGGTCGCGTGATGGACGCCAAGCGGCTGCCCATCCGCGGCGCTGACGGTGAAGGACGGCAGCTTCGCGCGCGCTGTGCGAACCAGGCTCAGCCGCGCCTCGCGTCCTGAAGCGCCCCCCAGCTGGAAGCGCAACGCCCGCTCGCCCGGACGGTCCATCGCCTGCAGGAAGTGATCGCAGAATAGCCGGAACGGCGCGCCCTCCACGCGGTGAAATGCGCGACTGGCGAAGACGAAAGCAGAGCCTGCGCCATAGATTTCCTGCCCGACCTGCCCGGCCTGCTGGCCGTCGACATAAAGGTCCTCTACCGGGAAGGAGAGCGTATGGTCGATATGGCCATTGGGCTCGCGCTGCTTCTGAGCAATCGCATCGTCAGGCAAGGCGTCCGGATAGTAGAACCAGGCGCGGTCCAGCGCGTAGCGGCAATATTCCGAGAGCAGCAGGCGCACGGCCGGCTCGAGATCGGGGCCGCTGTCCTTGAGATAGCGCTCGAACGCCGCGAAGCTGTCGAAGCACTCGTACATCGCCATGTAGGGTGCATCGTGCAGCGCGGTGACGCCCAGGAAGTTGCGATAGTGCCGGGCGTGCCCGATCTCGGACTCCCACATTGCGGTGTTGTGGAAGAAGCTCGCGAGATAGACATAGCTTTGGCAGAGATAGGTCATCTCGTTGGTGATCCGCCAAAGCCGGATACAGGCAGCCGCGCCGCAGGCGGTAAGGTTGGCCTGGTAATTGAGCTCGAAGCGCATCCCCGCGGCCGCGTCGATCGCAGCGCGGGCCTCGTCCAGATACGTCTTGTCGTCGGTAAGCTCGAATGCCTGCAGCATGACATAGGCGTAGATGCCGCCGACATCGGTTTGGCCCAGACCATCGTCGTTCCGAGCCTCGGTTATGACGCTGAAATCACGGATGTCGTACTGGATGGGCCATTTGTACCTGAAATGGTGTGCAGCGCGGATGCCGAACCCGACCGACTTCTTGAAGAGCCGCAACGCCTGCTGGTCGCCATCCACCGCAAGCCGGCCAAGCTGCATCAGCGGATGATAGAGATACCAGCTGTCGACGGCGTTCTTGTCCTTGTCTTTGCCCACATTGGGGAGATAGCGCCGGATCGTCTTGAGTTTGGGGTCGTAGAATTTGCTCAGTCCCGCGGCGAGCTCGGCTCCGATCTCCGCCTTCTCGCCCGACCAGACCTCATAGTCCCGGATCGCGCTCAGCACCGAGAGCTGGACCATAGAGTTTGGGTATTCGGCGGCAGTGTAGGGATGGATGTAGCGATGCCCATAGTGGCGGATCGTCGCCTTTGGTGAGTCCGCCAAGTCCTTGAGCGCCCGGGCGGCCCGATCGACCCAGTCGCGATACTCGATGCTCGGCTGCTGAACCTGACCAAAAACCGCGCCGAGGAGTAGCAGATAGCGCCGCGCCATCTCCTGCTCGTCGCCGCCGCTGTCGTCGTGGAAGGCAATGCAGGCGTCGGAGAGCAGCACCTCTTCACCCACTGGCAGGGGATCTACAGGGGGCGTACCGCGCTGCGGGGGTGTCGGCAGCAAATAGCCGATCTCGGGCCACACGCCGCCCACCGCACCATCGGGCTTCGTGTCGGTCGCGGCGAAATAGCGGTTCAGCGTGGTCAGATCCTGGCAATAGAGAACGCTGCCGAAATCGGGCTCAGTAAGGCGGAAGTAGATCGCTCCCGTGTTGAACCCGCGTTGCGCCGCCTCGACCTCGCCCACCGCGCCCATCGGATCGTCCTGCCGGTCGAGCGGATAGAGATCGCGCGGCACGAAGGAGGTAAGTAGCGGCACCTTGGCTTCGAGGCTGGTGGCCACTCTCAGGATGGGTGTGGCATCTTCCTTTAGTCTAATAGCCACGCGGTGGGTTCCGATCGGGCTGGCGATCTCGATGCGCGCGGCCTCGCCCGGCCTCGCGCGAACCTCGCGGACGTCGGTATAGCCTGCAGGGCAGAAGGCGGCCCGCATCGCGATGCCGCCGCGGTCGGGCCTGCGTACGATCACCCAGAAGGCATCATGGCCCGCACAGATCGCGATGTGCCGCTCACCGAGGGTTAGGCTCGCGAGTTCGCGCATCGAGCCATTCTGCAGTTCCTCGCGCAACAGCACCGCGCCCGGCGAGACCCCGGCGGTCGTTGCGCTCTTCGATTTGGTACGTCCGTGCATCGTCAGCTCCCATGCCCGAGGGCACAGGCACGCGCTTCCGCCTGATGTCCATGCGGTTGGGCGTGATTATCAGCATAGGCATTCACGTCGAGTCCTCCCGCTTCAGGTTCGAACTGGCGCAAAAACTCGAGTGCGCGGGGAGAGTTCCTGAGCGATTTTAGCCCCTTAATCGGTGGGCTGCGGCGCGTACCCCGAGCCCACGCCGCTGCAGCACGGCGACTAGGTCGTCGACGAGATCCGCGATCAACTGCGCGATCGCTTCCGGCGTTCCAATGGGCTCGAGCAGCCGCCGCGAGACTTCGGGCGCCTCGAAGGGAATGACCGGCATGATCGGCTCGGCGGCCCGGCCCAGCGCCTGGTCGAGACGAGCGATTGCTCCCAGGCCAAGTCGCCGCGCCAGCGGCCCGCGCGGCATAGGGAGCAAATCCCCGACGCGTTCGAGGCCAAAGCGCGCAGCGGCCGCCAGTGCCTGGGACTCGAGCCGGAGCGCGGCGACGGGAAGTCCGGAAAGCGCTGCCACCTCCTTGCCGGGCGGCAGGAGGGTGACCACCTCGCCGCTGAAGCGCGCGAGCGCGTGCGCGGCACCGGGCGTACCGGCCACTGCAATACGGGCCGTGAAACCGATGCGCGCCAGGAAGCGCAGCACCCGCCGGCAGAAGCGCGCCTCGCCGCCGAAGAGATGGCTGGAACCTGTCATGTCCAGCCACAAGCCATCGGTTCCAGACGCGCTGGCGACCGGCGTCCAGTAGCCGACGGCATGCAGCGCCAGCCGGCCGAGCCAAGCCTGGTCGGCCGCGGCATCGGCCTCCCGCACATCCAGATCGGCGACGAGTGCCCGCCCATGCGCCGCGGCCATTCCGGGCACGAGGTCTAGCGCCAGCGCTACAGGACAGGCGGCCGTCACCACTTCGCGCTGCCCGGTCCGCTCAATCAGCGCCGTCGGGCGTCCCCACAGGGGCCAGCGCGCCGGCGCGATCGGCGTGGCGGCGCGCCCGCCTTCATCGGAGGGCATGGCGCGAAACGGATGTTCGGCGACCTCGGATCGCCGCCCCAGCTCGCGCATCGGCGGCCGCTGGTGCGCCGGCAGCCGGCCGATCTGGGCAGCCTCGGCATCCTTGTCACGCCCGAGTGCCCCGCCCTGCGCCCAGCGCGCGCCAGGTCGCCAGCCGCCACCGCGCGGCACCGAGCACGCGCCGGGGTCGTCATCGACAGCCGGCGGCAGGATTGGTGCCGAAGACCAGGGCCGCTCAGGCGGCGCGGCTGATCGCTCTGCCTGCCGCAACCGCTCGATCGCGAGCTGGGGCAGGTAGAGCGAGGCGACCCTTGCCATCGCAGGCCTCGACTATGAGAGAGAATGGATTGCCGCCACGTTGGCGAACAAGATCGACCGACCAGCAGCTTCGTCCGACGCCGGGGTGCCCCAGCGATACCGAGGGAGTGCATCGGATCCGCCAGCGCGTGCAGGCAGCCGAGGGAATTCGAGCGGGTCGCGAGCCTTGCGTGCCCAGCGGCGTAGCAGGAGCAACGGGGTGCGGCCGTCCGCCGCAGCCAGCTGGAGCCGGCGCGTCGCCGTCTGATCCGCCGCCTTCACCTCCGCGACGACCGCGGCAAAGCTGCCATCGCGCAGACAGTCCTCGGCCAGCGCAAGCGCCATCACCTCGTCCCTGCCTTCACAATAGAGGAGTTTACCCGGTGCCAGTCCTGCCTGCTCGAGACCAGGCGCATAGAGGTCGAAGCGCGTTAGCGCCCAGGCAACGCTCGCATTGGGCTCCGCCGCGAAGCGCGCCGCCGCTCCCGCAGTGAACAGCGTCGCGGCGGCATCGTCGCCCAGCGTAGGCGACGCTGCCGCCACTTCGTGGAGCCCGCCGCCATCCAGCCCGCCATGGGCAAGCCGGGTATCGATTGCGTCGATCCCGAACGGCAGCAACGGCGCACCGGTTGCCACCGACACGGCGACACGCGCCTTCAGCTCGGCGAGCAGGCGTGCGCGATCGGTCTCGGCAAAGGCGGCTTCAGTTTGCATAAGGGATTCAACGACTCGTTCGTTCCCATTATGTTCCGCTCAAGCTACTGATTCGTCAAGGGCCGTCATCGGGTCTGTCGGACGCCGCGCGAAATCAGGGCGCAACGGAAAGCGAGCTTGCCGAAGCGCTGAGTGTCTCCGTTGGCGTCAGCGCCGGCGCCGCGATCGTGTACTCCACACGTACCTTGGACGCCTACCGTGCCGCCGTGGAAGTCGCCGAATAAGACGCGCGGCTCAACTCGGACGTGGTCAGCGGCCGAGGATCGACAAGGTGTGGCGATCCCGATCGCCACCGAACCATCGCTCGATCGCAGCGGCGAAAAGTGGGTTCGGCCTAACAGCCTCGAATAGCGTCAGCGATGACCGGAGCTTCATCGCATCGACCGCTCCGAACACCGTTTCCGGATCGCTGAGCGCAAGGTCCTGCAATGCTTCAACGCATGCCACGTAGCGTGGCCCGAGCAACGGGTGGTCAAGATAGGCGGCGGCTTCCTCCCGGCCATCTACCCCGAAAAACTGTGCGGTCTCGCTGCGGCCAAGTCCGCGAAGCTGCGGGAAGACAAACCACATCCAGTGCGAGCGCTTCGCACCGCGTCGGATTTCCGCAATAGCAGTTGCGTAGGCTGGCGCCTGGGCCTCGACGAAGCGTTCCAGCGACATCGATCCGACGTCGCTCAAAGCAATTCCCTCTGGACCGGCCCAGCTAGGGCCGGCGCCTCGGTCGGTGCAATTACCTGCGTCACTTCTAAGCTTCCCGTCGGGAGGATTCCCAATACGTCCTGCGCAGGTACGTCGCCATTCAGCCACTGCGCCCAACGATCCGGCGGTAGAACGACAATGCCCCGGTCGTGATAGGGCGCGACGTCGTTGCCGGGCTCTAACGTCAGCATCGAGAAGGCCTCGCCGACCGGGCTCTCGCGCCAGATGCCCGCGATGCAGAACCAGGAGCGACCCGCAAAGGTGAACAGCCATTTGTCCTTGCGCTTCTGCTTAGGATCCTTGGGTTTGGTGAACTCGTAGAACCCGTCGGCGAGGATGAGACAGCGCTTCGAGCGGAACTCGCGGCCGTCAGCACGAAAGTTATACACTGGTTTGCCATGTGCACCCGGCCAACTCCATCGCCGATTGACCAGTTCGCCTCCGCTCGCTCCTGCGCTTCGAACGATCGGGGCAACGTCCGTGATCATGATGTCGCTGCGCGCTTGGACATTTGGCGTGCCTTCCGGCACGTCGATGGCGATCTCGAGCTCCTCGAAGTCCTCCATGATCGAGGCGATGCTAACCTCGAGCCGATAGTCATTGCACATCCTGTTCTCCAGATTTGCATGAGCTGTTCGTTCGCATTATGTTCTCAACATGGAAGCGATGCCCTTCGAATCGGATGCGCCCCTTGGTAGCCGCAGAGCTATAATCCGGCGCAACCCAATAACCGGAATTCCTCAGTTGATCAGCGCGGCGTGGGGCCTTGATGGCCGCATTCCAGGTGACAATTCGCGTCGTTTCATCCGCGGCGAGGGAAAAACTTTTGCGCACCAGCGATGCCTGATCCCCATGAGCGAATTCCAGGTCACTAATGGCGAACGCAAGTTCCGGGTGGTGCTGGAGGATGGAAATCACTTCTTCTTCGCCGGGGTATGGCAGCCCTCCTCGGGCGATAAGGACATCGCCTATGCCGTTATAACCCTACAGGCCAATCCGGATGTGTTCTTCTACCAGGAGCGTCATGGTGCCGTTCTGCTTCGACGGCAGAACATGGCCTGGCTCGACCTGACCCAATCGGAAGGGGAACTGCTTGTTGCTCGGCCTCCGCGCAGCTTCCTCGTGGAGGAAGTGGGCCCGCGCGGGCTCGAAGATCGTCAGCGGCGCCTGGCCCTGTAAGCGAGGATAGATCGATGTTTTCGCAGTCTTCACCCGTCCCTGCCGCTTCCGGATCATTCGCTAGCGCGACAGATTGCCTGAATGCAGTCCCGCTGTCGGTAGGGCAGCTAGCTGCATCGCTGGAGATATTGACGTTGCTTCCCGCTGAGCATCGCGAGGATCCGCGCGCCCAAGCGCAGGTGCTTCAGGCCTACGCCAAGGACGCCGGCTTCGCCGATGAGGTAATGGCGGGCGCGGCGCTGCACGCACGCATTACCGGGCTTGCGAAGTGGACCGTCTCGCATGATCCCCATCGCCAGTCCAATCCGGAAGCGGTCATGGAAGCGGCGGTGCGCAACCCTCTAATCGAGACGGACAACGGTATTGGTTTCGAAGGCGCGGCGTTTCAGGAGATGATCCTCTTCATCGAAGATCTGCCCTGGTAGATTCGGCCCATGTGAGGGATCACAGGCGAGACCTGCGGAGACCCGGACCCACGCGGATTCATAAGTCGAGGTCGTTTTGGGGCCAGGCGTTCACGGGCTGGGGCGCTGGCAGCGTCCTATCCGCCAAATCACCTCTCAAATGTACCTTTGACAGGTCCGCCGCGGGTAACCGCGCGCGCGAGGTCGCAGAAAAAATTTTCTGCACAAAATTAGGACGGGAATTAGGATGGGATGATTTCGTCGGAATTTATCCAACCAAATCAAGGGGAAATGGTGGAGCCGAGGGGGATCGAACCCCTGACCTCTGCAATGCCATTGCAGCGCTCTCCCAGCTGAGCTACGGCCCCATTCCGTCTGGAGGAGGGCCCATTAGAAGGGCCCCGAGGGTTTGGCAAGGACGCTTTTGACGTCCTCGCCACTTTCCCGAATTTTATTGCCGAAACTTATTGCTCGTCGTCGTCGCCGCTGGTCTCGACGCCGAGATCGTCGTCACCGCCCAGATCGACATCGTCGTCGGGCGACGGCTCTTCGTCCTCGGCAATGTCCAGATCTTCATCCCCCAGATCCGAATCCGCGGTCTCGGGCTTGTCGGCAACCTTCGCCGCCTCGAAGGGCAGCGGCTGCTTCGATTTGAGGATCGGCTCGGGGTTGAACGTCACCGCGCAGTTGATGCACGTGACGGGATCATCCTTGCCCAGATCGTAGAAGCGCGTCCCGCACTTCGGACACGCGCGCTTGGTGCCCCATTCCGGCTTCACCATGTGTTGCCTCTTGCCTTTCAAAATTTCGTGATTTCAGGAGTTGTCCCGAAAAGTGGGGGGCGCCTTGCCATGGCGCAAGGCGGCTGTCAAAGCCGCGCGCAATGTCGCATGCCCAGCCCCGCCCCCTTACCGTCTCCGCGCGCGGTCCGCTGCGCGGTACCGTCCGCGTTCCCGGCGATAAGTCGATCAGCCATCGTTCGCTGATGTTTGCCAGCCTGGCCGTGGGCGAGAGCCGAATCGAAGGGCTGCTCGAAGGCGAGGATGTGCTGGCCACCGCAGCCGCGATGCGCGCGATGGGTGCGCAGATCGAGCGCGGCGACGACGGCGTGTGGCGCGTCCACGGCGTCGGCGTCGGCGGGCTGCTCCAGCCCGCCCAGGCGCTCGACATGGGCAATTCGGGCACCTCGACCCGGCTGCTGATGGGCCTGGTCGCCTCCCATGCGATCAGCGCGACTTTTGTCGGCGATGCTTCGCTCTCCTCGCGCCCGATGGGCCGAGTGATCGAGCCGCTCGGCAAGATGGGCGCCGACATCACCGCCTCGCCCGGCGGCAAGCTGCCGCTGATGGTGCGCGGACTCGTGCCGGCGGTGCCGATCGAATATACGCTTCCCGTCGCCTCGGCGCAGGTCAAGTCGGCGGTGCTGCTCGCGGGGCTCAATACGCCTGGGATCACGTGCGTGATCGAGCCGGTGCCGACGCGCGACCATAGCGAACGGATGCTGCGCGGGTTCGGCGCCGAGATCACGGTCGAAGAGTTGCCCCAGGGCAAGATCATCTCGATTTCCGGCGAGGCCGAGCTCAAGCCGCAGCAGATCGTGGTCCCGGGGGACCCGTCCTCCGCCGGCTTCTGGATGGTCGCGGCGTCGATCGTGCCCGGCTCCGAGATCCAAATCGCCAATGTCTGTCTCAATCCGACGCGGACCGGGCTGATCACCGCGCTGCGGATGATGGGCGCCGACATCACCGAAGCCGATGTGCGCGAAGTGGGCGGCGAGACTGTCGCCGACCTCGTCGTGCGCCACGCGCCGCTCAAGGCGATCGAAGTGCCCGCCGAGCTCGCCCCGAGCATGATCGACGAATATCCGATCCTGTTCGTCGCCGCAGCGATGGCCGAGGGCCGCACCGTGGCACGCGGCGCGCACGAGCTGCGCGTCAAGGAATTGGACCGGATCGCGGCGATGCGCGCGGCGCTGGAGGCCGCGGGCGTGGCCACCGAGGAGTTTGAGGACGGGCTCGCGATCCAGGGCTCGGGCGGCGGGGCGCTGCCGGGCGGCGGATCGGTCGCGACGCTGCTCGACCACCGCATCGCGATGAGCATGACCATCGCCGGGCTTGCCGCCGCGCAGCCGATCACGATCGACGACGTCGCGCCGGTCGCGACCAGCTATCCCGATTTCTTCGAGACCCTATCCGGTCTCCAGCTTTAGTATCGAGCGCAGCATGATCATCGCCGTCGACGGACCCGCCGCTTCGGGCAAGGGCACCATCGCCCGGGCACTCGCGCGCCATTACGGTCTGCCGCATCTCGACACCGGCCTGCTCTACCGCGCCGTCGCCGCGACGGTGCTGCGCAGCGATGGCGATCCCGCCAGCGAAGCCGATGCCGTCCGCGCCTGCGGGTTCGACGATGCGGTGCTGGCCGATGCCTGGCTGCGCACCGACGAGGTCGGCAAGGCCGCCTCGGTGGTCTCGGCGCACCCGCCGGTCCGCGCCGCGTTGTTGGCGCGGCAAAAGACGTTCGCGCACCAACCTGGCGGCGCCGTGCTCGACGGGCGCGACATCGGGACGGTGATCGCGCCGGAAGCCGAGGTGAAGCTGTTCGTCAAGGCGACGCCGACGATCCGCGCCCAGCGCCGCCACCTCGAACTGCGCAAGGCCGGGCTCAATCCCAGCCTCGACAAGGTGCTCGCCGACATCCGGGCCCGTGACGAGCGCGATTCGAAGCGCAGCGATGCGCCGATGCGTCAGGCCGACGATGCCGTGGCGCTCGACACGAGCTTCCTGTCGATCGATGCCGCGGTCCAGCGCGCGATCGCGTTGGTCGAGGAGCGCCGCCTCGCGCCGCAGGGCTGAAGCGCCGCTCAGCTTGCCGGCGGGTTGAGCACGACCTCCCCGTGATGCGGTTCGGTGAAACCGCGGAGGATGGCCAGCATCCCGTCGGTTCCAAACAGTTGGTAGAGGTTGTTGAGCCCGTTCGCGAGATCGCCGCCGAACTGGAAGGCGAAGCGATCCATCTTGCAATTTGCCATGTCGAGCGGACCGCCCGAATAGTGGAAGATCACCTCCTCGAACGCGCAATCGGTGTAGCTGTTGCCGTCGAGCGTAACGGTGACGCCCTCAAAGCGTTGGTTGTGATAGTCCATGGATCCTCGAAGCTAATGGCGATGGGCCGCCCTAGCTCCGCGCAAGTCGCTAGGGAATAGCGAGCAGCCAGCTTGCCAGCAGGCACGCCAAGCGCTATGGGCCGCGCGTCCAGCGAGCGTCTGCTCGCGGAGGAAGGCGCCGGGTGTATCCCATGCGCGCTATATTCGCATCTACCGCGTCTAGACTTCCTCCGCTTGCCGTCGTCCGCCGGATGCCGCGAAAGGTATTCGGCCTCCGCGGCAATTTCGGCCCTTAAGACCGCCGGATACAACCGGCTGGCCGGAAAAAACAGTCTAGGAATCAACCCTTTATGGCCACTACGGCAAACCCCAGCCGCGACGATTTCGCGGCACTTCTCGATCAGACCCTCGGTCAGGCAGACGGCTTTGAAGGCCGTGTCGTGATCGGCACCGTCACCGCGATCGAAAACGACCTCGCCGTCATCGACGTCGGCCTCAAGTCCGAAGGCCGCGTGCCGCTGCGCGAATTCGCTGCTCCCGGCCAGAAGGCCGAGCTCAAGGTCGGCGACGAAGTCGAAGTCTATGTCGACCGCGTCGAGAACGCGAACGGCGAAGCGATGCTCAGCCGCGACCGCGCCCGCCGCGAAGCCGCCTGGGACAAGCTCGAAGCCGAATTCGCACAGAACAACCGCGTCGAGGGCGTCATCTTCGGCCGCGTCAAGGGCGGCTTCACCGTCGACCTTTCGGGCGCCGTTGCCTTCCTCCCCGGCTCGCAGGTCGATATCCGTCCGGTGCGCGACGTCACCCCGCTGATGGACATCCCGCAGCCCTTCCAGATCCTCAAGATGGACCGCAAGCGCGGCAACATCGTCGTGTCGCGTCGCGCGGTGCTCGAGGAAACCCGCGCCGAGCAGCGCTCGGGGCTGATCCAGTCGCTGGCCGAAGGCCAGGTGATCGACGGCGTCGTCAAGAATATCACCGACTACGGTGCGTTCGTCGACCTCGGCGGCATCGACGGCCTGCTCCACGTCACCGATCTCAGCTACAAGCGCGTCAACCATCCGAGCGAAGTGCTCAACATCGGTGACACGGTGAAGGTGCAGATCATCCGGATCAACCGCGACACCCAGCGCATCAGCCTCGGCATGAAGCAGCTCGAGAGCGATCCGTGGGATGGCGCCGCCGCCAAGTACCCGCTGGGTGCCAAGCTGTCGGGCCGCGTGACCAACATCACCGAATACGGTGCGTTCGTCGAGCTCGAGCCGGGGATCGAAGGCCTGGTCCACGTTTCGGAGATGAGCTGGACCAAGAAGAACGTCCATCCGGGCAAGATCGTCTCGACTTCGCAGGAAGTCGAAGTCGTCGTCCTCGAGGTCGATCAGGAAAAGCGTCGCATCTCGCTGGGTCTCAAGCAGGCGATCGCCAATCCGTGGGAAGCCTTTGCCGAGCAGCACCCGGTTGGCTCGGAAGTCGAAGGCGAAGTCAAGAACGCCACCGAGTTCGGCCTGTTCATCGGCCTCGATGGCGACGTCGATGGCATGGTCCACATGTCCGACATCGCTTGGGGCATTTCGGGTGAAGACGCGCTCAACCTCCATCGCAAGGGCGAGACCGTTAAGGCGATCGTTCTGGCGATCGAGCCCGACAAGGAGCGCATCAGCCTCGGCATGAAGCAGCTCGAGCGTGGCGGCGTTGCTGCTGCGGGCGCAGCGGGTTCGGCGGACCGCCTCAACAAGAACGCAGTCGTCACCGTCTCGGTTCTCGAAGTTCGCGATGCGGGCCTCGAAGTCCAGGTCGGCGAAGACGGCGCGACCGGCTTCATCAAGCGCACCGATCTCGGCCGCGACCGCGACGAGCAGCGTCCGGAGCGTTTCCAGGTCGGCCAGAAGTTCGACGCGATGGTCACCGGCTTCGATCGTTCGAAAAAGCCTACCTTCTCGGTCAAGGCGATGCAGATCGCCGAAGAGAAGCAGGCCGTTCAGCAATATGGCTCGTCCAATTCGGGCGCGTCGCTGGGCGACATTCTCGGCGAGGCCCTCAAGGCCCGCAACGAGAAGAACTGATCTCGGCTTTGGGGAAGCGGCGGCGCCGCTTCCCCATTTCCTGCAATTATTTACGTGGTTCCTATCATCTTCCGGTTGAAGCGCGTCGGGCAACGGCGCTAGGGTTTCGCCAGGGCCAGGCGCCGGGGGAATCGCTTTTCCCGGACGAAAAGGGAGGGCGCGGATGATCCGCTCGGAACTCGTACAATTGCTTGTTGACGAAAATCCGGGCCTGTCGGTCCGTGAAGTCGAGAAGATCGTGTCGGTCTTTTTCGACGAGATTGTGGGCCGCCTCACCGAGGATGGCCGCGTCGAGCTCCGTGGCTTCGGCGCTTTCTCCACCCGCGCACGCGATGGCCGCACCGGCCGCAATCCCCGTACCGGCGAAACGGTCGAGGTCGAGCCCAAGCGGGTTCCCTATTTCAAGCCGGGCAAGGAAATGCGCACCCGCCTCAACGTCTGAGCCCGCGTATCTCAAGAAATCGATAGTTTTAGCGAAAGCGCTGGTTCGGCACCGCTTGACGGCGCTGACACCATGCGCTTCGCCTATCCGCGTGCGGACGTGGCGGAACCGGTAGACGCCGGAGACTTAAATCTTCTGCCCCTCGGGGCGTGCGGGTTCGAGTCCCGCCGTCCGCACCAAGGCCTCAGCGTCTATCGATAGCCTTCCGATCAGTTGCTATCGGGATCGTCGTCATCGGTTGCGATGATGATGCCGCCCGCCACGATGGCAGCGACGCCGATGATGCCAATGATCGCACCCGGTGCCGCGTCGGAATCATGCTCAGACGTGGTCGAGGCGCGCAGGGAAAGCTTCGAGGCGGACGAGGCCAGTGCCGGCGCCACGGATAGTGAAAGAGCCGCTGTGGCAACAGCCACCTTACCAAGAATACGCATGGGGTTTCTCCTTCAGGTCCGACCCGCGGGGTAGAACCGTCCCGCGCCCGTTCGGGTTCCCGAACGCAGTTTGATGGGGTTGGCAGCAGCGCTTGCGGATCATAGACCAAAGGCTCGCCAGCAGGAGCGCCGATGAAGCCCTTTCTTGTCACTTTGCCGATCGCGGCCGCCTTGGCGGCCGGAGGGTGCGGTGGTGGCCAGGGCACGCGCAAGGACAACGTTGCGGTAGTGGTGAGCGCCATCGGGGGAGGCGCCAAATTGGCCGATCCCAGCGACGGGCCGCTCGACGCTGCCGAACGCATCGTCCTGGGTGCGACCGCGCAGGGGCTGGTCCGCTTCGATGCCGCGGGTCAGGTCGAACCCGCTTTGGCCGAACGCTGGATCGTGATCGACGACGGGCGCAGCTATATCTTCCGGCTGCGCGAAGCGAGCTGGCCCGACGGCCAACCGGTGACTGCCAGCGAAGTCGTGCGGGTGTTGCGCCGCGCCGCCGCGCCGGGCAGCCGCAATGCGCTGGCGCCGTTTCTCGCGGTGATCGACGAAATCGTCGAGATGACCCCGCAGGTGATCGAAGTGCGCTTGAAACGACCGCGACCGGACTTGCTCAAGCTCTTCGCGCAGCCCGAACTCGCGGTGTTCCGCGCGCGCACACTCGATGGCAGCGGCCCCTTCCGGGTGCGCGAGGCGCGGGACGGCTGGATGTTTCTCACCCCCGGAGAAGATCCGCTTCACCCCGACGACCGCGATCCGGCGCGCCCGGAGGAGCAGGTCCAGCTGCGCGGCGAGCGCGCGGGCCTGGCAATTGCGCGCTTCCGCGCCGCGCGCTCCGATCTCGTGCTGGGCGGCAGCTTCGACGATTGGCCGATCCTGCTCCAGGCGGGCATCGCGCAGCCCAATATCCAGGTCGAGCAGCCGCTCGGACTGTTCGGGCTGGTGGTGACCGCGCGCGAAGGCTTTCTCGCCGACGCGCAGAACCGTGCCGCGCTCTCGATGGCGATCGATCGCGCTGCAGTGACTGCGATCCTTCCCGATTGGGCGCCGGTCGAGACGCTGCTTCCCAATCAGCTCGATTCGGCGGCCCCCCCTGCCCGGCCCGACTGGGCGACGCTGGCGCCAGACGCCCGACGCGCCCTGGCGCGCAACCGCGTGGCGGTGTGGACGCGCACCCAAGGGGAGCCGCTGGTTGTCCGCATCGCACTGCCGAACGGCCCCGGCGGACGGCTAGCCTTTGCGCATATCGCCGCCTCGCTGATCGCGATCGGCATCGAGCCGCAGCGCGTCGGGCCGCGCGACCGCGCCGAGCTGCGCCTCATCGACGCCACCGCCCCCTATGACAGCGGGCGCTGGTTCGTGCAGACTGCCTGCGTCGCCTGCTCCGACGAGGCGGCTGCGCTGATCGCCGCTGGCCGCGAGGCGCCCGATCTCGCCGCGCGAGCGCAGCGCATCGCCGAAGCCGACGCGGCATTGACCGCCGACGCGGCGTACATACCTATCGCACAACCCCTGCGCTGGTCGGTCGCGGCACTCCGCCTCGGCGCCTGGCAGCGGAACACGCGCGGATGGCATCCGTTGAACCATTTGCGTAACGAGACGGAGTAAGTGGTTGTGGCGAAAGCAACTCGGATGACATCGACCCCGCTCGGCATTCCGCTCGGGCGCGATGCAGCCGCGGTACGCACCCGGATCGAGGCGATGGAAAAGCTGCTTGAGCGCAGCCTGGTAATCCCGGGCACCAAACAGACTTTCGGCCTCGACGTGATCCTTGATCTCATCCCGGGCATCGGCACCACGGTCGCCGCGGGCATGGGGCTTTATATGGCCTGGGAAGCGCGCAACCTCGGCATGTCCAAAACGCAGATCGCGCGGATGGCGGGCAATGTCGGCTTCGACTGGGCGCTGGGGCTGATCCCCTGGGTCGGCGCGATCCCGGATCTGTTCTTCCGCTCGAACTCGCGCAATCTCAAGATCATCAAGCGCCACCTCGACAAGCACCATCCCGCGTCTGTGACGATCGTCCAGCCCTGAACCGGATCAGGCCGCGGCGAAATCCAACCCGATGTCCGCGGCAGGCGCCGACTGAGTGAGCCGCCCGACGCTGATATAGGTCACCCCGGTCTCGGCGATCGCACGGATCGTATCGAGCCGCACGCCGCCGGATGCCTCGGTCGGCACGCGCCCGCCCACCAGCGCCACCGCCTCGCTGAGCTGCGCCGGCGCCATATTGTCGAGCAGCAGATGCGTGGCGCCGGCATCGAGCGCGGGTGCGATCTGATCGATCCGATCGACTTCGACGATGATCCGCGCGATCCCCGCCGCCACCGCGCGCCGGACCGCCTCGCCGATCGAGCCGGCGACGCCGACATGGTTGTCCTTGATCATCGCGGCGTCCCACAGCCCCATGCGATGGTTTTGCGCGCCGCCCATCCGCGTTGCGTATTTCTCCAGCACCCGCAGGCCCGGGATCGTTTTCCGCGTATCGAGCAGGATCGCGCCCGTGTCGGCAATGGCATCGACATAGCGGCGAGTAAGCGTCGCGATGCCCGAGAGATGCTGCACTGTGTTGAGCGCCGATCGCTCGGCGGTAAGTAGCGCGCGGGCGCGCCCCTTCAGCCGCAGCAGGTCGGTGCCGGGTGCCACCTGGTCGCCATCCTCGACCAGGCACTCGATCGCCACTTCGGGGTCGAGCGCGCGGAAGAACGCTTCGGCGATCCCCAGCCCGGCCACGGTGATCGCGTCACGGCTGTCCATCGCGCCTGCGAAGACGGCATCCGCGGGGATCACCGCCGCGGAGGTGATGTCGCCACCGTCGCCGAGATCCTCGGCAAGCGTGGCGGCGACGAAGGCGGACAGATCGAAGCGATCGAGGGTGAAGGGCATGGCTAGGCTTTAGCGGCGGGCGAAGGGCAAAGGAACAGAGCGTTTGCGGATCGGGCGCGCGTGACGCAGTCTGCGGCGATGGCCGATGCCACCCCTTCGATCGACGCCACGGGCCTGTACCGTCTGTGGCAAGTGCATACTAGGCGCGTGCCCATCGGCACGCGGCGCGACATGGGCGACAAGATCCTGCTCGACGCGCTGGGGCTCGGGTTGGAGCAGACGCTGACCTATCTCGCGACCGACCTGCCCGATTATGCGGCGTTTCTGGAGTGGATTCTGGCGATCGCGGGCCGCCCGGATCCACTGATGCTCGCGCGCTATGAGGCAACGCTGGCGGGATGGCCGCTCCCCGCCGCCGTCCGCGATGGGCTGGCGGCGATCGACGCCATGCCCCCGGTGCTCGACGCCGACGATCTCACTTATTGGGACGTGCATGGCTTCGTGATCCTCCGCGGCGCGATCACGCCGTCCGCGGCGGAAGCGGCAGCGGCACTGGTCTGGAAGGCAAACGGCGCGCATCCCGACGACCCTGACAGCTGGTATGGCGCCCCGCGCAACCAGGGGATCATGGTCCAGCTTTTCCAGCATCCCGCGCTGGAGCCGGCGCGGCGATCGGCGCGCGTGCACAAGGCCTTCGCCCAGCTCTGGGGCACCAGCAACTTGTGGTCGACGGTCGACCGCGTGGGGTTCAACCCGCCCGAACGCGAGCACCACGCCTTTCGCGCGCCGAGGCTCCATTGGGACGTCAGCCTCACCCGGCCGATACCCTTTGCGACGCAGGGCGTGCTGTACCTCACCGACACCGCCGAGGATCAGGGCGCGCTCGAGTTAGTCCCCGGCTTCCACCACCGCATCGACGCCTGGCTTAACGAAATCGGTGATGCGAACGCCCGCGAAGTCGACCTCAGTGCGGAGGCGACGCGTGTCGCGGCCGGTGCCGGCGATCTGGTGATTTGGCGCCAGGACCTCCCCCATGGCGCCAGCCCCAACCGCGCGCGATTGCCGCGGCTGGTGCAATATGTGAACCTGTATTCGCCCGACATGATGATACAGGATGTGTGGCGCTGATGCCGGGCGCAGACCTATCCAAGGACGAGAAGACCCCATGTCGATCAACCGCAGGGATGCCATGAAGACCGTCACTCTGGGCGCCGCTGCGGTGGCGGCCGACAGCGCCGCTGCCGCGCCGACCGGCGGCAAGATCGTCCATCACGTCTTCTTCTGGCTGAAGAACCCGGAGTCGATGGCAGATCGCGAGCAGCTCATCGGCGGGGTGCGCGGGCTCGCCAAGGTCGAGGTCGTCCGCAGCCTGCATGTCGGCATACCGGCGTCCACCGAACAGCGCGACGTGGTCGATTCGAGCTTCCACGTGTCCGAGATGCTGGTGTTCGACACTGTCGCCGACCAGAAGGCTTATCAGGACCATCCCGCGCACAAGGATTTCGTCGCGAAGTGCGGGCATTTGTGGGCGAAGGTGATCGTGTACGACATGGTGACCGTCTAGCGCCTGCGGCCTGAAAGCGCGTACGGGGCCGCGCTCGGATATTTGACCGGCATGGCCATTGCGCTACGCATCGGCGCGGGGGGCCGCATGTCGGATTTCGAATTCATCTTTTCGCTGTTCGGGCTGCTGCTCGGCCTGTCGCTGACCGAGGTGCTGGGCGGCCTGGCGCATGCGATCGAGGCGCGGCTGCGCCCCGCTTCGACGGTCCATGTCGGGTGGCTGACGCCCCTGCTCGGCGCGTTCGTGATGCTCGACTTGCTGTCCTTTTGGCAGGCGGCCTGGGTAGTCCGCGACGCTGTGGGCGTCTCTGGACGCGCGCTGGTCGCGGTCACTGGCTTTGCCAGCGCCTATTATCTGGCCGCCCGCCTGGTCTTTCCACGCGACGCCGACGATCGCGACTTCGACGCCCATTTCTTCCGGGTGCGCCGCGTCGTGATCGGCGTGATGTTCGTGCTGCTCGTCTGCCAGCTCGGCTGGTATGCGAGCCTGCCCAAGCTCGCGCCGCATCTGCTGCGCCCGCTGCCGCTGGCGATGACCATGATCCTCGTGCTGCTCATGGTCGCCGCCATGCTCGTTCGCGGCGAGCGCTGGTGCCGGCTGGTGATGCTCGGCCTCGTCGCGCGCTATGTCGTGGTCTACCTGCTCTAGGCGTCAATCGCCCTTTTTCGGATCGCCGCCGACTGCCGGCACCGGGCCGAGATCGCCCTGCCCCACCGTGGCACTCGCCATCTCCAGCATACGATCGAGGCTGTTCTTGGCCTTGAGGCGCATGCCTTCCTCGATCTCGATCCGCGGATTGAGGTCGCGCAGCGCGAGGTAGAGCTTCTCCATATTGTTGAGCGCCATGTACGGGCAGATGTTGCAGTTACAGTTGCCGTCGGCGCCGGGTGCACCGATGAACTGCTTCTCGGGCAACGCCTTTTCCATCTGGTGGATGATGTGCGGCTCGGTCGCGACGATCAGCGTGTCGCCCGGGAAGCTCTTGGCAAAATCGAGGATGCCGCGCGTCGAGCCGACATAATCGGCATGGTCGAGGATGTGCGGCGGGCATTCGGGATGCGCGGCGATGGGAGCGCCGGGATGCTGCGCCTTGAGCTTGAGCAGCTCGGTTTCCGAAAACGCCTCGTGCACGATGCATACGCCCGGCCAGAGCAGCATTTCGCGCCCCAGTGTGCGCGTGAGATAGCCGCCGAGATTGCGATCGGGCCCGAAGATGATCTTTTGCTCGGGCGGAATCTGGCTGAGGATCTTCTCGGCCGACGAGCTGGTGACGATGATGTCGCTCAGCGCCTTCACTTCGACCGAACAGTTGATGTAGGTCAGCGCGATGTGAGCGGGATGCTGGGCGCGGAACGCGGCGAACTGATCCGGCGGGCAGCTGTCTTCGAGCGAGCAACCTGCGTTCATGTCGGGCAGCACCACGATCTTGTCGGGCGAGAGGATCTTGGCGGTCTCGGCCATGAAGCGTACGCCGCAGAACGCGATGACGTCGGCATCGGTCTCGGCCGCCTTGCGCGAGAGATCGAGGCTGTCGCCGACGAAATCGGCCAGGTCCTGCAATTCGGGCTTCTGGTAGTAATGCGCAAGGATGACCGCATTGCGCTCCTTGCGCAGCCGATCGATCTCGGCGCGGAGATCGAGCCCGGCGAGATTGCCGCTGAGTCCGCCGGCCCCGTTCGATACGCGTGCGTCCATCTTTTCGTCGAGCCTCTTAGAAACCTGTGAGGCCCAAATGGCGGGCTAGCGCCCCGTGATCAAGGGACCAGAGGGCGGAGGCGCAAACTCAAGCGGTGCGACCAGAGCGCCGGGGCTGCCCGCCATTGCCGTCTCATAGATCACCAAGCCGATCGGGCTGTATGCAATCAGGCTCATCGCAAGCTGCGTCCCGGTGATCGCGGCGACGCCGTACCAGAAAGCAGGATGCACTGCGCCGCGCCGCCGAAGATCCGCAACGATGCCGATCGCGGGCCACACCATCACCGCGGCAAACACACCCCATTGCGCATAGGGGATCATCAGCGGCATCGGCAGCAGCCGGCCGAATGCAGGCCCGGTGAGCACTGCCATCGCGCAATAGAGCAGGCGCCGATGCCATTCGGTGCGCCGGCGCAGCAGGATCGCCGCCGCAATCAGCCCGCCGAAGCAGAGCACGCTCAGCGAATTCATCACCAGGAAATAGAGCGGAAGAAAGAAGAAAGGCGACGCACCCTGGCGGACCATCGCCAACGTAGTGCTGATGCCGACAACGACCATGGCCCCCGCCCAGCCCGCACCGACCCAGCCAAGCCGGCGATGCAGCGCCATCGATCCGCGGGTCACGAGCGCGTTCTGCGTCACATACAGGACCACCCACCCGAAAAACACCAGCGCATGAAGATGGACGCGCCACGGCGCGGCAAAGGTCGATCGTCCCATCGCAAGCTGCAGCGAAAATCCTGCGGCGATGATCAGCGCCATTGCGATCGCCATTGTCAGAAAGAAACGATCATCGCGCCCCAATTCGGGTCGCGGCCCCGCCAACGTCGCCATGCCATCCCCCTCACGTCATCGCAGTCGTGAAGGTACCTCAAGCGGCAACGCGTCTCAACCGCTCACCATTTGTTGGCGAGCACATCCTCCGGCTTGCGCGTGGTATCCCAGACTTCGCGACTTCCCGGCCGCTCGCCGGGGAAATAGACCGAGACCCCCGCATCGAGCCCGGCGGCCTTGAGCGGCATGGCGAAGCTGCGCTCGATCGCCCGGCGCGTCGATTCCCGGGCGAGTTGCATCGGCGCAGCGGCGCGCGCCTGGCGGATAAGTTCCTGCTGGCCGGCCTTGCGATTGGCGGCATCGAGCTGGCTCTCCACATCGGTGAAGCGCATCAGCAGTCCGTCATTGCTGTATTCGCGGATGCCGTCGAGATCGACATCGGGGCCGATCACCTCGAGCGGCGGCAACACGATGGTGAGCCGCTTGGCGTTCGCGTCCCAGGCGAGATCCTTTTGCTGGAGCTTCGCCAGATCGACTTCATAGCGCACCATGCCGGGCATGATCAGCGTCTTCTGCGCGGTCATGCCGAGCCGGCTCTGCTTCGAGGTGACGACTGCGACATAGCGCGCCGCAAAGGTGGACAGGCGGTTCTGCTCGCGCAGCCCTTCGAGGCTCGCCTGGGCGACGGTCACCGGATCGGGGCCGCGGAACTGGCTTTTGACGGTATCGCCGAGGAACCAGAAGCCCGCGCCGATCGCGACGACGAGCGCCGCGACCAGCGCGGCGAACTTAAGGCAGCCCCAGGTTTTCACGCGGCGATCTTCCACGAATTGCCCTCCCCCTGGACGAGGCCGCGCGCGCGCAGATCGAGCAAGTGCGCGAGCACCGACCGGCTCGCCGCACCGTGCAGCCGCGGATCGAGCCCGACATACATGCGCGCGACCATCGCCGGTACTGCGCCGATCTCCTCGCGCAGCAATCGGAGAATTTGGCCCTCGCGCTGTTTGCGATGGCCGATCAGCCCGCGGACGAAGCGCTGCGGGTTGGTCACCGGATCGCCATGCGCGGGATAATAGATGCGATCGTCGCGGCGCATCAGCTTGTCCAGGCTCGCCAGATACGACGCCATGTCGCCATCCGGCGGCGCCACCACGGTGGTCGACCAGCCCATGACATGGTCGCCGGTGAACAGGGCATTGGCCTCGGGCAGGGCGAAGGCGAGATGGTTCGACGTGTGCCCCGGCGTGGCGATCGCAGTCAGCGTCCAGTCGGAACCCGTTATGCTATCGCCGTCGGCGAGCACGCGATCGGGCGCATAGACAGTGTCGAACGCTGCGTCGGCGCGGGGGCCGGCATCGTCGAGTGTCAGCGGTGCGCAGCCGATGATCGGGGCGCCGGTCCGTGCCTTGAGCGGCGCTGCCGCGGGGCTGTGGTCACGGTGGGTGTGGGTGCACAGGATCGCTGCCACCGGCCGGCCCGCGATCGCGGCGATCAGCGCGTCGAGATGGCGCGGATCGTCGGGCCCCGGATCGATCACCGCCAGGTCGTGCGTGCCGATCAGATAGGTCTGGGTGCCGGTATAGGTGAAGGGGGACGGATTGGGTGCGAGCACCCGCGTCACCAGCGGCTCTACGCCTAGCGCTTCGCCCGTGGGAGCCTCGTTCATTCGGCAGATGTGGCGGCGGAGGCGCGTTGGCGCAAGATGGTGGCGCTTGGACACACCGCCGGAAACGTAACAGGGCCGGCCGCGAAGGAGTTTCGGCCGGCCCTGCGTAAAGGGCGTCTGCAGTCAAACGCTGGGAGACCGCAGGCGCCCCTCCCCCTCGTCGTCGAGCGCGTCAGTCGTTGCGCTCGAGGCTGTTCTCCAGATTCTTTTCGAGCTGGGCCATTGCCTCATCGATGCCCTTGAGCGCCTTGGCACGGTCCTCGCTGCTCATATCAGGGGCGCTCTCGATCGAGCGGCGGGCTTGGCGCAGCCCCATCCGCGCGCCTTCCATGCCCATCTGGCGGCCGTGCATCGCCATCCGGGTGGCATCGGCGGTGACCATCGCGATCCGGTCGGCGCAGATGATCATGATCCGCTTCTTGCCTTCCTGCCGGTGCTCGACGTTCGGCTTACCCTTGCCGGTGCCGCAATTGCCATCCCGGATTTCGGGCATTTCCGGGATGTTGATCCGCACGTCGCGCATCTCGGGAATTTCGGAGACCTGCTGGGTGCCATCGGCATGGACGACGACGATCTTCTTGACCTGCTTGCCGTCCTGTTTCTGCTCGTAGCGATAGACGTGGCGGCTGCCCTCGATCGGCGCGGGTGCCGCCGGGGGAGCTGCCGGCGCGGGGGCTGCGGCTTCGGCAGGCGGTGCCGGCGGTGCGGGCATATCCTGGCCGAGATCGACGCCGATCGCGGTGCTCATCTTGTCCTTCATCTTCTCGGCCGCCTGGGTGCCCGAGGCCGTGAGACCGAGCGCGGCGATCGACAGCGCGCCGATGCCGGCAAGCCCCGTGGCGATGCGGATGGGGGACGATTTCCGGGTCTTCGAAAGCATGCGTAACCTCCCTTTGACTTCGTTGATCGTGTGCAAGTGACATGCCGCCGAGACCGCACCCCCATGCGCGGACTTGACGATTGCGCGACCATAAGCATGGCGCAGCGCCTGGGCGCGGCCGGCGAGCACCAGCGCGTCGCAGGCCATTTCCTGATCGGCGCGGAAGGCGCGGAAGGCCTTCCAGGCGATCGGATTGAACCAGTGGAGAGCAAGGACGATCAGCGCGACCCAATTGGCGATCAAGTCGCCACGAATGTGATGGCCAAGCTCATGCGCCAGCGCGAGATCGCGCTCCTGCTCGTCATAGCGTTCGGCGAAATCGCGCGGAAAGGCGACGTATTTGCGGAACACGCCGAACGCCAAAGGCCCATGCGCGGCATCGGTTTCAATCACGCGGACCTTGCCCTGCGCCACGGTGCGATCGACGCGGGCGCGGCGGAGCAGCTTCGACGTGTAGCGGCTGTGCGCGAACAGATGATAGGCGAGGAACGCCGCGGCGCCGAACGCCCAGGCGAGCAGAACCACCATCCAGAGGCCGAAATTGACTTCGGCACCCGCGGCCGGCGCCGCACCGAGCGGCTCGACGACATAGATCGCGACGATGTCGCTCGCCGCGGCAACCGGCGCCGCCGCCTGCTCGCGCCAGCCGGCGGGCAGCGACGGCATCAGCAGCCGCGCGACCGGCAACAGCCACAGCGCATAGGCCATCTGCGCACCGAACGACTTGCGGACCGGCGCGCGAAGCACCAGCACCAGCAGCATCAGCAGTGTCGTGGCGACGAAGGTCTCGAGTGCCCAGCCGATCATGACTTCAGCTCCTTCAACAGCGCTTCGATCTCGGCGATGTCCTGGTCGGTGATCGCGTCGCGCTCGGCGAGGTGAGCCACCAGGGGCGTGAGCTTGCCGCCGAACAGGCGGTCCATCAGCTTGCGCGATTCCCCCTCGACATAGTCGCCGCGCGCGACGAGCGGGCGATAGCGATAGCGCCGGCCATCCGCCTCATGCGCGATGATCGCCTTGGCGAGCAGTCGGCCGAGCAGCGTCTTGACGGTGTTCGCGCTCCAGCCGCGTTCCTCGGGCACGCGCTCCACGACTTCCTGCGCCGTGAGCGGAGACTCCTCCCAAAGCACTTCCATCACGGCATGCTCGGCGTCACTGATCCGTTCGGTCATGAGTCCCTCTCTCGACTACGGGTGTAATCGTTACGATTACGACTGTAGTCAAGCGGGTTAACGCTGGCTGAACATCGATTTGCGCCGAAGCGAGCTGTGGCTGTGCACGATTAGCCCGCATTTGAGCGCATATGATCAGCAGGTTGCGCGGATGCGCCCTTGAAATGGCCCGTGATCGGCTATCGTGCGGGCAATCCGATCGCCGAGAAATCGCGATCGATCGCCGCGACCTTGGTAGCGATGCAACCAAACCATGCCGAAAAAATTCACCCGGGACAATCCCGCGCCCCCCGAACCACAAACGCCAGTCGTGAGTAATGGGCGACGTGGTCGAGCCGCGATGCGAGTTCATCCAGGGGAACGCTCTGAACGTTGCCAATCTCGACGTCTGGCCTGTTTTGTGAGTAGACCCAAATGCGGCGTATCTTTTGAGCCCGATCGACGAGGTGGCCCGGGAAGCGGGGAGCGAGCGATGAGCGGTCGTACATGCATGCCTATACTTGAACGCGGAGATGACTCAGTTTCCCGGTCGGGATGTGTGGGAAGTTCGGGCCAGCCGAGGTTTCCGGCGAAGATTGCCGGCAGGCCACCAGCTTCGTCAGAAATGAGCAGGCATCGATGGATTCTATTGATGCTGGTCGTAACGAGTTGTGGCGCTGATTCAGGCGCTGTGAACCACTCCGAAGCTTCGAGCCGCACGGAAATCAGCAAGCAGCAAATGCTTTCGAACCGAGAAAGTCAGGCCATGACCGATTCCACTCCATGGGGAGAGATTCAGCTCGGCCAAAGCGATCCTCTCAAGATCCTGCCTGCTACGCGCATCAGCGTCGAGACGCGGTTCAACCCCGCCGTCGCTGGGGCGCTCCATCTCACCGCGTTGAACGAACGCCCATTCGCCAACCGCGTTTCGGACGCCTGTGTCCGCATGCTGCGTTCGACAGGTCGTCCATCATCGATCATGGCATCACCGGGGCAGATCAGAAATGACGGCACGAATGTCCTTCTTCGGCTAACGATCGAGCCGAACGCGAAGGGAACCCCTTATCGCATATCGCTTGTCGCGATTCAGGGCGACGCCCACTGGTGGGCGAGCATCGAGCGTCCGTCCTTTCGCTACGTGCCCAACAACATTCCGATCCGACCGGATGGCACGACGCCGGACGGGCGTCCCTATTGGGATGCAGCGCGCGACACCGATGCTCTAGCCGAGCGACTTTGCAATCACCTTGTGAGCGGAGGTTCGAATGCCAGCTAAGGGTAATATCGGCCGGGCGAAGGCGATCGCGAGCTATCCTGCTTTTGGCAATTCCATCAGCTACACATTCTATCAAACACTTCCCGCCGCATATTCTACGCTCAGTGTACCTTTTGCGGACAGCACGGGGGCGAAGCCGACTTTTACGAGTATTTTCAAGCCGATCCTGCCGGAAGACCCCGAGCGGGACATCTACGCGATTGCCGCGGCCCTGATCTCGCAATTTGCCAATGTCACCTTTACAGTCACGGCGAATGCCAACGCGGATATCGGATCGCAGCACTCAATTATTCGACGAACTCCGCAGGCGCCTGGGCTTCTCCCGGCAATGGTAATGCACAGGGCGCGTTCGCCGGTGACATCTGGCTCACAGCACCGTCTCTGGTTGCCGCGAATAATATTGCGCCGGGCTCAACCCATCCAGACTATTCATACTGGGCACTGCCGCACGAGTTTGGTCACGCGCTGGGTCTCCATCATACATTCGACGACACAGCGGCAAAGGCGCCTTTCAACGGGCTGCTGGCTATCGAGGACAATGTTCGATTCTCCGTCATGGCCTATGCCGCCCATCCGACGGAGACTCACTCCGTCCATGAATTTCAGCTTTACGACATAGCGTCGCTGCAGACGCTCTATGGTCGTGCTGCGTTTAATGGCGGCGACACCAGCTACAGCGTCTTCGATGAGGCCAATCCCGGCGATGGCGCTGCGCAGGATCGTATATTCGCACTCTGGGACAGCGGTGGCGTCGACACCATCGATGTCAGCGATCCGCGTTACGTAAGTTCGTTCAACTGATGGACTTACGTGCACAGATGGAGCTCCTCAGCCGAGGAAAGCGCCTGAACTTTTATGCGCACAGCCACACGAGCCAATGACTGTGCGCAATCAGAGTGCTTCCAGGACAGCGACCTGCTGCGGCGCTTTTTCGAGAGGACCGTTGCGCCCAGGCCGGAATGACGGAAGCGTCGACCGCGCCGCCTTCGTCTGGGACCATGACGAAGAGGACGCTCGCGACAATGCTGCTATCTTTCGGCCGATATTGCATGAACGGGCAACAACGCGGCCCCCAGCGTGATTGGTGAATCGGTTACGCTCGATACCCGCACCGGTGGACGACGCTGGTCGACAGTGGTCACCAGCGTGGCACTCGCCAGCCGATCAGCAAGCCCCTGGAGGATCACATTCGGTAGAGGGCCGGTCAGCACGATCGCACCCGGGTCCAGCCAGGCGAATGCTGTGTTGCACACCACCTCCAATTGTTGCGCGGCGCGATCCATCCACCGTTCGATCGTCGAACGCTGAACGCTGGCGGTTGGGTCGATCTCCGCAACCGATGACACGTCGATACCGTTGGCGCGCAATGTGGCGAGCAGATCGACCGGGCTCGGCCGCGGCCGATCGCCCGGAAACAGGCAGCCGATCTCTCCCGCGACGCCGAACTGACCGCGGACCAGCCCGCCCTCGACAATTAGCCCCGCACCGATCCCATACCCGAACAACACCGCGATCACGGTCGAGAACTCCTGCAGCAGACCGCCGAGATAATATTCGGCGATCACCGCGACATTGGCGTCGTTCTCGATCCAGAGCGGCCATCCCAGTTCGGTGCCCAAGATGTCGCGTAGATCAGCGCCGCGCCACCCGGGCATGTCGTCCACGACGCTCCAGCGGTCACCCTCCGGAGATAGTGCAGGGCCAGGCACCGCAACGCCGATCCCCAGCATGCGCCGCCCCAGCAGGCCATGCCGATCGACCATCTTGTGCGTCAGTGTGCGTACGCGCCGGGCGAAAGCCTTTGGATCGAGTGGTGCCGCATCCTCCAAATGGGTCGCGATCGTACGACCGGCATAATCGACCAGGGCAACCTCCAACACGCCTTTATGCGCCGTCGCGCCGACCGCATACCCGCCGCTCGCCGCCAGACGCAGGGGGATAGCCGGACGCCCGCGGCGGGGCTCGATCCCCTCCGGCACATCCTCGACGACGCCCATCGCAATCAATTCGCGCGACAATTTGGTCAGCGCGGTCGCGCTGAGCTCCAATCGCGCCGACAGCGCCGAACGAGAAAGCTGCCCCGCCTTGCGGAGCTCGCGGAGAATGCGACGCTGGTCCTTGTCGAATATCCGATCCGGCACGCTTGCCTCCCTTTCCCCTATCCTCCGACATATCTGTTTATTTTCATAATAATAATTATTTCTGTCACATCGCGCGGCCACTGGCCCCTGGTCGCCGATCGGGGTCGCCGACCGGACGACCCGGAATTTCAATTGGGGGGCTTCATGCTCAAAACCGTTCTCGCCGGCGGCACCGCGCTCGTCGCGCTGTGCTCCACCTTCGCCGCGCCTGCCTTTGCGCAGGCTGTCGATCCCGCCAAGCCTGCCGCAGCCGAGAAAGCGGATGCGGAAAAGGCGGAAAATCAGGGCAGCGATATCATCGTCACCGGATCGACGCGTGCGCAGCGGCGTTTCGACGTATCCTACGCGATCAACACGATCTCAAAGGAAGATGTCGAGAAGATCGCCCCCGTCAATTTTGCCGACCTAATCGGCCAGCTTCCCGGCTTCCAGACAGAGATCACCGGTGGCGAGGTCCAGAACATCTATCGCATCCGCGGCCTGCCGAACGACGGCGGTTTCGTCAGCTTCCAGCAGGACGGCTTGCCGCTGTTCCATGAAAATGACGGCGTGTTCTTTCGCGGCGACGCGATCCTGAAACAGGATTTGATGACCGACCATGTGGAGGTCGTGCGCGGCGGTCCCGCCCCGGTTTATGCAAGCTATTCGGGCGCGATCGTCAACGCGATCACCGTGACCGGCAAGGACATTCCGCGCGGCAAGGCGCAGGTGACGCTCGGCGATACCGGGCTGTACCGGCTCGACGCCTATCAGGCGGGGCCGCTGAACAAGGATACCTATTACGCGATCGGCGGCTTCCTGCGCTATCATGATGGCTATCGCGACAACGGCTTCCCCAATGACAAGGGCGGTCAGATCCGCGCCAATATCCTGCATGAGCTCGATAACGGTTCGATCAAGTTCAACGTCAATTACGTGAACGACCACAACACCTTCTATCTGCCGATCCCGACTGCGGACCCGCGCAACCCCAGCGTCTCGCTCGATCCGTATATCGATTATTTCACCGGCACGATGAACTCGCCGGCACTCCGCAACGTCAATCTGAAATACCGCGACGGCGCAGGCGTGATCCAGAATCGCACGAGCGACCTTTCCGACGGCCGCCACATGCAGATGATCAACCTCGGCGTGCAATATGATGCCGATTTCGATGGTTGGCTGGTCTCGGCCAAGGGCGGGTACACGCAGGGCAAGCTCGATTTCACTGCCTTTTATTCGACCACCAATCCCGCCGACGGCAACAGCTTCGCCAACAGCTATTTGGCGCGTGCGACAACAGCGTTCGGCGCGGTTTCTCGGCTCGGCTATGTGCTGGCGGGGACCAATACCGTCTATGATCCCTATGCCCAGTCCGGTCTGGTGATGCAGGGTCAGTACCGCGATATTCATTCGAAATTCTATTCGGCGCAGACCAACATCTCGGTCGCCAAGCGGTTCGATACCGGTCTCGGCAGCCATGATCTGAAGCTTGGCTTCTATGGCAGCCTGTACGGCGAGGACAGCAAAACGCTGTATCAGAACTACTTGATCGAAGTCGCCGGGCAACCGCGCACGCTCGATCTGGTCGCCTATTCTGCCGCCGGCACCGTGCTCGGTCGCGTCACCGATAACGGCGTGCTGAATTATGCCGCCACGCTGAACCGGGGCGATTCCGACGCGAAAATGTTCGCGCTCTATGCGAACGACACGTGGGAAATCGTGAGGGGCCTGCGCATCGACGCCGGCATCCGTCACGAACGTTACAGCTACAAGGGCTGGGCCGCCGTCACCTCGCAGGTAAACCTCGGCGACGCGACGACGCTGGCCGACGACACCACGCGCGCGTTCACCGGACAGATCATCAATGCGAAGCTGTCGCCCAACGTCACCAACTGGACGGTCGGCGCGAATTACGACTTCAACAATCACATCGGCGTCTATGGCCGTGCCTCGCATCTGGAGACGCCGCCGAACATCCAGACCGTCATGAGCATCAACCCTACGATCCTGACCACCGTCGCCGACCAATATGAGGCCGGACTCAAGCTCGCATCGGGCCGCTCATATCTGTACGTCACCGGTTTCTACACCAACTTCGATCCACTCAACGCCTCGTTCCTGGCGTTCGACCCGACCACGGGCCGCAACGACGTGAATGTGCCCTTCATCGGTGAAGCCCAGGTCAAGGGCATCGAATTCGACGGGGCATGGCAGGTCATGCCGTGGTTCTCGCTCAACGGCGCGCTGACGGTCAGCGATCCCAAATACAAGAATTTCGCGAGCGCGACCGGCGCCGATCCCGAGCAGGCGGAGGGCAATCAGATCGTCCGCCAGCCGAAAATCTATGGCAATATCCGCCCCAGCTTCGACTTCACGAAGATGGACACGGATATCTCGATCTATGGTCGCTACACGTACATGGGCAAGCGCTACGTCGATCTCTACAACAACACAGCGCTGCCATCCTATGGCACGATCGGTGCCGGCGTGACGCTGCGCCATGGCGGTTGGCAGTTGCAGGTTGTCGGTGACAATCTGTTCAACGCGCATGGCCTGACCGAGGGGAATACCCGCACCGACTCGTTGAGCGGCCAAGGCAGCGCCGAGGCAATCTATGGTCGGCCGATCTTCGGTCGCAACTTCCGCCTCGTGATCGGCAAGTCCTGGTGACGGTTCGCTGGCCGACGCCGATGACCGCATCGATCATCGCGATGGCCGCGCTCTCGCTCGCAACTGCTCCGGCTTCGGCCGGAGCAGCACAGGATGTGATGGTGCACGATCGCGTGGCGACGGCGCTGTCGGTCCGGCTGTTCCCCCTGTTCGACGCGATCGGCAGAAATCCGGCTGCGCTGAGCACTCTAAAAAACCGTCCTCCGGTCGCCACGATGCTGCATGCCCGGCAGGAACGGCGCGACGCCTGTGCCGAAGACCTCGTCTGCATCGCGCAGGCGATGATCTGGACTCCGTCTGACACCGCAGCTCTGGCGCAGGCCGTCCCATCGGAATCATATCGAGCGGATGACGGCGCGGCGGCACAGGCCGCGCGGGAGATCATCGGTATCAACACCGTCATCCGCACTTTCGGGCTTGGCGCTGTGCCGCGCTACCCACAGATCGACGGCGCCGGGACGCTTACTCCGGAAGAGGCGCATGCGCGTCTGCAAGCCGCCCTGTGGCTGTCGCGCACGCCGCACGCCGGTTCGGCGCAACCGATCGATCCCAGCATCGATTTCGCGCTCGCACTGCTCGACGGTGCTGACCGCACCGATGCCATCGGCTTTGAACCGCTGATGCGTGGCCCGAACGGACCCGCGATGAAGCGCGCGACCAGCCTCGACTGGGGCCGCTATCGCTATAGCGCGATGATCGTGACGGGCGTAGGCCCAGAAGTCAGCGACATGCCGCTCAGCCCGTACGGCAAATATCATCTGCGCCTTGCCGCCAATCGGTTCGCGCAGGGCGATATACCGTTCATCATCGTGACGGGCGGTCGTGCCCACCCGCGCGCGACCCGTTTCGCCGAGGCGCAGGAAATGCGCCGTGCGCTGATCGAACGCTACGGCGTGCCTGCCGATGCAATAGTCATCGAACCCTATGCGCGCCACACCACCACCAATTTGCGCAACGCCACCCGGCTGTTGATCGCCATGGGTGCGCCGCTAACCAAGGACGCGCTGATCGTCTGCAATCCCGAGCAAAGCGCAACTATCGGTGCACCCGCCTTCGCGCAGCGCAACCAGACGGAACTTGGCTATCAGCCCGGGACCGTTGGCAGGCGCCTGTCGCCGACCGAACTGGAATTCCGCCCCTCCGCCACGTCCGCGCGGATCGACCCCCGCGACCCGCTCGATCCCTGACCCCGATACGGAGTAGCCGATGCGCCGTTATTCAGCCGTGACGATCCCCGCGATCATCGCCCTCGCCCTCATGCCCACGGCCGCCAAGGCCTGGGGCGGCACCGCCCACACCGTGATCGACCGCGCCGCGATCGAAGCGATACCTGCGGACGGCCCCGCTTTCCTGCGCAAATATGAGGATTACATCGGTGCTTCGGCGTCGCTGCCCGATAGCTGGCGCGGCAATTCGGAGAATTTCTCGAAGATCGAAGAAGACCCCAACCACGGCTGGTTCCGGGAACAATTTCCCTTCCTCAGGCCGATCCCGCGATCACGCTACGAATTCGTGATCGCGCTCTACAAACAGTATGAAACCATCAAGGACAGCGACCCGGCTACCGCCGCGCGCACCAATGTCCGCTGGACCGGCACGCTGCCTTATGCCGCGATCGAGGCCTATGACCGGCTGGTCGTTTGCATGCGGTATGTTCGCAAGGCGCAGGCCGAACACCGCGACGCATCGGTTCCAGAACAACATTGCGCGTTCCAGGCGATCCGCCTCGGCCATTATATCGGGGATGGCGCGCAGCCGCTGCACAATTCGGTGAACAGCGATGGCTGGCGGGGCGCCAATCCGAAAGGGTACACCACCGACCGTTCGATCCATGGCCGGTTCGAAAGCGGCTTCGTCGACGGCATGCATCTGTCCGTGAAGGACATTGCCGCGCGTATCGGGGCGCCCGGCCACCGCGACGGCGACATGTTTGACGCCATCCTGGCCTTTCTCGATACGGCGGGCGACAAGATGGAGACGGTCTATAAATTGGAACTGCGTGACCGGTTCGCCAACTTCGCCGACCAGGACGTTCGCGATCTGATCTACGCGCAGACCGCGTCGGGTGCGGCGATGCTGCGCGACATGCTGTGTCGGGCATGGGTCGAAAGCGCGACGCCCCCCGCGAAAATCGACCTCTCCCCGATCGATTTCACCAATCCGAAATTCAATCCCGAAACCGGCTCGGCACCCGATTAAGCTGCGCGAGCGTGCCGGCGGCCGAGCGCCGCCAGCACGCTATGGTGACGATCATGGCCGATGTCGAAGCGCCGCAATATCGCAACGGCGCACAGCGAACCGACGATCGGCGCCCCCAGCCCCAGAAGCAGCATCCCGGCTTGTACCGACGGTGCCTGAGGCTGCCCCGCCACATAGTCTAGCCAGCCCAGCGTCCAGCCGATCGCCATCGTCGACGCTGCGCCGCTAGCCTTTACCGCGACCAGATATCCGGCAAACAATCCGGTCTCCAGCCGCCGCCCCTGTCGCCACGCCACGAAATCCACCGTGTCGGCCAGCAGCCCCCAAGGCAGCATGAACACGCTGGCGAATCCAAAGCCGATCACGACGGCGCATCCGGGCAACAGCGACGGAACACAAAGGCACAGGCCGAACAGGACCAAGCCCACCGCGCTCACCGCGTGCCCCATCGCCAGCAGCATGCTCTTGTCGAAACGGCTGGTCAGCGACGTCCAGGACAAGACGCCGACAAACTGCCCGATCGTCAGTGCAAGGAGGAGTGATCGCGCAAGCTCGGGACGGCCCAGCACATAGGTGCTTAGATAGAGCAGCATCCTCCCGAACATGGGCAGCGCGAACCCGGTGATAACGGCAAGCAGCGCCATGCCGACGACCAGAGAGTTGCGCAGTGGAATGGCGATGCTGTCCCGCGCGCCCTCGATGCCGTTTTCGCGCGCCACGCATTTCCCCGTCATCGCGACGCACAGGAACATCGTCGCCGCGAACACCAGCCCCGCCGAAACGCCAGTAATCGCCAGCGTGTCGAACGCGCGATCCAGTCCCGCTCGCTGGACTAGGGGCGTAAGGATCGTCGCGACAGCCAGGGCGCTGGCGGTACTGAACAATAGCCGATATCCCGAAATCCGGCTTCGCGCGCGACTGTCCCTGGTGATCTGCGCCATCAGGGCGTTGTGCGGCACGTCAATAACCGCATATGCGCCGCGAAACGCCAGCAGGGCAAGCGCCAGGATCCACCCCTGTCGCATGCTTGTGATGGGCATCGCATACAGCGTCGCGAATGCGACACCGCACGGCATGGCGCCCGCCGCCACCAGCCAGCGATAGCCGCGCCCTGCCCGCCGCAACCGGATGACAAGCATCGCCGCCAGCAGATCGAACACGAGATCGCCAGCCAGCGCCATCAGCATCAGACTGCCTGCCGCCGCCGCCGTGAGGCCGAAGACGTCGGTCATCAGGAACAGGATCGTCACATCCGCTCCCGAAAATACGAGCCCCTTGCCGAAATTGCCGGACGAATAGCCAAGTAGCCGCGCCTCGCGTGACGCGGTGGTCCAATCTATCGGTATCAGCGGGTTTCTACGGACAGATTCGACGGGCACGCAGGCAATCGCATTGTGGCGCTCGCAGGAAGGCCTGCCGAGACCCACTCGCTTCTAGATACGCATTATTTCAGTCTCGGGACGCGCCGGCGCCACATCGACTCCCGGAGCGAATGCCTGAGCAGTGAGGGGTTCCAAGGCAGGCTGCCATCCCCTCAACCCATCATCGTGAAGGAGCCGGGGTCCAGCTCTGAAGGGGACTATCGGGGTGCACGGCAAGCTAGCCAGTTGATGTGCACAACCGCAGACACGACAGCACCGGCGCAAGCAAGAAGTGTCGGAATTGCTTACAGCCGATGCGGGCGGCGGAGTCTCGTTAACCACCGAACCGCCTGAAAAACCGCGGGTCGCCTGATCTGGCACGCACGGTGCAACAGCATGAATACCCCGAGCGTTTGACGCTTCATTACAGGGTGGGTCGACCAGCTTTTACCGGTCTCGCGTCGGCCCACCCTACCCGGGCTTCCTCACATCCGGCGCTACTCGAACGCCATGGCGGCATGGCGGCATGGCGGCATGGCGGCATGCCGCGCGGACAAAGGAAAGGCCGAGCAACCAGCCCGGCCTCTCTCGAATCCAGCAAAGGGGCAGGATCAGGCCGGAGCGACGCCCTTGTCGCTCATCAGCTGCGCCAGCTCGCCGCTCTCGTACATCTCCATCATGATGTCCGATCCGCCGACGAATTCGCCCTTCACATAGAGTTGGGGGATCGTCGGCCAGTCCGAAAACGCCTTGATGCCCTGGCGGACGCCCTGGTCTTGGAGCACGTCGACGCTCTCGAAGGCGACGCCGAGATGGTTGAGGATCGCGATCGCGCGGCTCGAAAAGCCGCATTGCGGGAACAGCGGACTGCCCTTCATGAACAGCAGCACGTCATTGGCATCGACCAGATTCTGGATACGGTCCTGCACTTCGTCGGTCACGTCTCTTTACTCCTCGACAGGCGCTTCGGTGGTGAGCTGGAGCGCATGAAGCTCCCCGCCCATTCGGCCGCCGAGCGCGGCATAGACTGCCTGGTGCTGGCGCACCCGCGGCATTCCCTTGAACATCGGCGCGACGACGCGCGCGGCGTAATGATCGCCGTCGCCGGCCAGGTCGGTAATCTCGACGCGGGCATCGGGGATTCCGGTCTTGATCAGCGCCTCGATATCGGCCGCGGCCATTGCCATCAGACTTCGCCCATCAACTGGCGGCGCGCCTCGACCGACTGTTCCTCGAGTGCGCGGCGCACCTGCGCCTCGTCGGTCTCGATGCCGGCGGCGGTCAGGTCGCCGAGCAGCTTGCGGATCACGTCCTCGTCGCCGGCTTCCTCGAAATCGGCCTGGACGACGGCCTTTGCATAAGCGTCGGTCTCTTCAGGGGTGAGGTTCATCTTGGCGGCGGCCCATTGGCCGACCAGCCGGTTGCGGCGGGCGGTGACGCGGAACGCCATGTCCTCGTCGCGCGCGAACTTCGCCTCGAATGCCCGTTCGCGGTCGTCGAAAGTGGTCATGGTCGTCAGAGCCCCTTGCAGTGCGTTTGCGCCGAGATAGGGGGGCGCATAAGCGATGGCAAGAAAGCGCTGGCGCGCGGCGGCGGCCTCACTCGGCGACGCGCACCACGAGCTTGCCGATCGCCTGGCGCGCGGCCATCCGCGCGATCGCTTGGCCGCCGTCGGCAAAAGCGAAGGTCTCGGTGACGCGCGGGGCAATGCGGCCCTCTTCCCAGAGGCGGAAGAGATGCTCGACATGCGCCTGATTGGCTTGGGGATCGCGCGCGGCGAAGGCACCCCAGAACACGCCACAGACGTCGCAGCTCTTGAGCAAAGTGAGGTTCAGCGGCAGCTTGGGAATGCCCGCGGGAAAGCCGACGACGAGATAGCGCCCCTCCCAGGCGATCGAGCGCAGCGCCGGCTCGGCATAATCGCCGCCCACCGGATCGTAGATCACATCGGCGCCGTTGGGCCCGAGCGCCGCCTTGAACTGATCGGCGAGCGCCTTTGAGGCGTCCTTGTCGAACGGCGCGCGGCCATAGACCAGCGTCTTGTCGGCGCCGGCCCGGCGCGCGGCCTCGGCCTTCTCCTCCGAAGACACCGCGGCAACCACGGTCGCCCCGAACGCCTTGCCGAGCTCGATCGCGGCGAGCCCGACCCCGCCGGCAGCGCCGAGCACGAGCAGGGTCTGGCCTTCGCGCAGATGGCCGCGGTCGACCAGGGCGTGGATCGTAGTGGCGTAGGTGAGGAGCAGCGCCGCGCCTTCCTCGAAGCTGCGGCCCTCGGGCAGGCGATAGAGCCGCGCTGCATCGATTGCGACCTTCTCGACCAGCCCGCCATGGCCGATCACCCCGAGCACGCGGTCTCCCGGCGCAAGGCTGGTGACGCCCTCGCCCACCGTCTCGATCACACCGGCGATCTCGCCGCCGGGTGCGAACGGGCGGGGCGGCTTGAACTGATATTTGTCCTCGATGATCAGGACGTCGGGATAGTTGATCGCGCAGGCCTTGACCGCGACCACCACCTGGCCCGGGCCGGGCTGCGGATCGGGCAGCTCGTCCAGGATTAGAGTATCAGGTCCGCCCGGCGCCTTCGACAACAATGCCTTCATTGCCCGCTCCTACCGCGATCCAGGGCCGCTCTGCGGCGACTCCCGACTCAAAATTCGAAATCGCGGTATCCCTTGCCAGCGTCATGCCGATCTCGTCCAGCCCCTCGATCAGGCACTGGCGGCGGAAGGGGTCGAGTTCGAACGGAAAACGGTCCTGGAAGGGCGAGGTGACGGTCATCGTCTCGAGGTCGACGGTGATCTCGTCGGTCCGGGCGACTTCGACCAGCCGATCGACCGAGTCCTGCGGCAGCACCACCGGGACGATGCCGTTCTTGAAGGCATTGCCCGAGAAGATGTCCGAGAAGCTCGGCGCGATCACCGCCTTGACGCCCATGTCGGCGAGCGCCCAGGCGGCGTGTTCGCGGCTCGATCCGCAGCCGAAATTGTCGCCGGCGACGAGCACCGGTGCGCCGGCATAGCGCGGATCGTCGAACACATTGCCGGGCTGCGCGCGGACGGTCTCGAACGCGCCCTTGCCCAGTCCTTCGCGCGTCGTCGTCTTGAGCCAATGCGCGGGGATGATGATGTCGGTGTCGATATTCTTGGCGCCCCAGGGATAGGCGCGCCCCTCGACCTTGCGGACGGGTTCCATGTCAGGCTCCTGCTACGGTCTGCGCCGCGGCATGGAGCCGGGCGGAAATCAGCGTGTCGGCGTGTCGCTCGGCGCGGGTGCCGGCTTGCTGTGGGCCGAGGCATAGGCCGCGGCGACGCCGGTCAGCACGGTGCCGATGATCAGTGCGAAAAGCGCCCGCTTCATATTTGTAACCCCTCACGCGTCCGCCGCCATCAAGTCTCTGACGTCGGTCAAGCGCCCGGTCACCGCCGCCGCCGCCGCCATTGCAGGCGAGACGAGGTGCGTCCGGGCCCCCGGACCCTGCCTTCCTACGAAATTTCGATTCGAGGTGGAAGCACAACGTTCTCCGGGCGGAACCTTGTCCGGATTCATCGCCAGGCACATCGAGCAGCCGGGCTCGCGCCATTCGAAGCCGGCCTCGGTGAAGATGCGATCGAGCCCCTCGGCCTCGGCCTGCAGCTTGACCAGCCCCGAGCCGGGGACGACCAGCGCCTGGCGGATGCGTGCCGAGACGTGATGCCCCTTCACCACCGCGGCGGCGGCGCGCAAATCCTCGATCCGGCTGTTGGTGCAACTGCCGATGAAGACATGCTCGATGCCGATATCCTGCATCGCCATGCCGGGCTGGAGGCCCATATAATCGAGCGACTTCTGCGCCGCGACGCGCTTCGACGGATCGGCAAAGCTCTCGGGATCGGGCACCGCGCCGGTGATCGCGACAACGTCCTCGGGGCTGGTGCCCCAGGTGAGCGACGGCGCGATATCGCTCGCCTGGAGCAGGACGGTGCGGTCGTAGCGCGCGCCGGGATCGGTCGGCAGGCTGCGCCAATAGGCGACGGCCTTGTCCCATGCCGCGCCGGCCGGCGCCATCGGCCTGCCCTTGATATAGGCGAAGGTCGTCTCGTCCGGCGCGATCAGCCCCGAACGGGCGCCGCCCTCGATCGACATGTTCGACACCGTCAGCCGCCCCTCGACCGACATCGCGCGGATCACGTCGCCGGTGAACTCGATGACATAGCCGGTGCCGCCGGCGGCACCGATCTTGCCGATGATCGCCAGCACGACGTCCTTGGGGCTGACGCCGAAGCCGAGCGTTCCGTCGACGCGGATCTCGAGCGTCTTCGACTGCTGGAGCAGCAGCGTCTGGGTGGCGAGGACATGCTCGACTTCGCTCGTGCCGATGCCGAACGCCAGCGCGCCGAGCGCGCCGTGTGCCGAGGTGTGGCTGTCCCCGCAGACCAGGGTGGTGCCGGGCAAGGTGAAGCCCTGTTCGGGGCCGACGACATGGACGATCCCCTGCCGCGCATCGAGTGCGTCGATATAGGGCACGCCGAATTCGGCGACATTGGCCCGCAGCGCCGAGAGCTGGCCCGCGCTTGCGACATCGGCGATCGGAAGCTCGTGCCCGGCGGCATCGACGCGCGCCGTGGTCGGCAGATTATGGTCGGGCACTGCCAGCGTGAGATCAGGGCGGCGCACCGGGCGTCCGGCCGCACGGAGCCCGGCAAAGGCCTGCGGGCTGGTAACTTCGTGGACGAGGTGGCGATCGATATAGATCAGGCAGGTGCCATCGTCCCGGCGCTCGACGACATGGTCGGCCCAGATCTTCTCGTACAAGGTAAGCGGTTGGCGGGTCATCGCTGCGATCTAGGCGAATCGTGCGCGATCGCAAGGCGATACGTAATTTTACGTCTGGAAGCCCAGCTATTTGGGCGGGCCGCAAGAAGCGCCGGCGGAGGGTCTCACGGTCCAAGTCGAGGCCGGGCCGATCGGGCATGCCAACCAAAGGGTTGGAAAGCCGAGCGACCCGAATCTTGGACGATATCCCAGGTATTTCCGATCTTTACCGATCTTTAGCGCGACGCCGAGCGCGTTCCGACAGGTTGACGTTGTTGACGCGTTTCAGCGGTGCTGAGGGCGATGCATCGGTCCGATCAGGAAGCTGAGGCGATCTTGCGCTGGGTAGCGCCTATCGCAGAGTGCGCTGCTGGCTTGGCTTGGCCAACCCAACCATCTGGTTGGGATCGATTTCGAGTCGATATCGGCGGAACAACCCAAATATTCCATACAGTTGATCAGCGTTCTGCGACAGCGCCGCGGGCGTTGCCGGTTGACCTTCCTGACACGATCGGCGGTTTTTCGCGTCGCTTGACACGTCGTCGCTCACGCGATTTTCGCATCCGCTCGCGCGGGTCCGGACCATTTCAAAGAACGGCCTGACCTCTTGCACAAAACCGCGCTGTAGGACAGCCGCGAGCCTGCGCCTATTTTGCCGGCTGCTTCTCCGCCTCGCGCTTCAGATAGGCATGGAGCGCGGCGATCTCGCCATCGGTGAGGTGCGAAAGGTCGCCCTTTGCGACGCGCTTCATCAGGCCCAGGTCGCGCGGCGACATGCCGGCGCCAGTGCGCAGCAGCGTGCGGAACGCCGGCAGGTCATAGGCCGGGCCGACTTCGAGCAGCGGCGGCACCCGGCGGCCATCATCATGCGCCTCGCGCGGCTCGGTCAGCGAATGGCAGCTCGCACAGGCGCTCTGCGCGATATATTCGCCGACATCGGCGTTGCGCCGGGCCGAGGCCAGCGGGCGCGCGTCCACTTCGGGCTTGAGCTTGCCCAGCAAGATCGCCAGCCGCCCCATCGGGCCGAAGCGCAGCCCGTCGGTGCGGTCGGCGGGGGACGGCTTGAGCGTGCGCAGCCAGCCGATGATCCGGGCGACATCCTCGTCGGCGATGCGGGCATGCCCCTCGACCGGCATCACATAGACCCCGCTCCCGTCGCGCTTGATGCCGTGATGGATCAGCCGGGCAAGCTCGGCGTCCGAATAGCCGGCGGCGGCACGCGCCAGCGCGGGGGTGGCGACATGGATCACGCCGGGAACATCGGCGAGCAGCACGCCATTGCCATTGGGACCGTGACAGCCGCGGCACCCCATCACCGAGGCGATCCGCGCGCCCTCGGCGACGCCCGCTGGCGAGCGGTCTGCGGCGATCGCGGGCAGCGGCGCGGCGTGGCTCTTGCGGATCATCCATTCGGAGCCGGCATAGACGACGCCCAGCACCAGGCACGCAAGTGCCACAAGGGCGAGCAGCCCGCGAACGATCCAGCGCATCAACAATTCCCCCGAAGCTCTTGTGCAATATCGACAAAACACAAAGCGTCGGGGGACCCTTTATCCCGCGCCTATTTCTTCTTTCGGCGAAACATAGCTGGGATCGTGCGCGAAGGGCAGCGGCGCATTGGCACGCAAGGACTCGAGCATTGTCCCAAAATCGGTTTCGCAGCGAAAGCCGAGCAGTTTCCCGGCAAGCGCCGCGTCATAGACACGACCGATGCTCTTGGGGAGTTCCCAGCCTTTTGCAGCATATAACGCAGCTGCATCGGGATAATGACGCGCGATTACTGCGGGCGCATCACGTTTTAGTTCGGCGCAGTCGGCGCGGGTGAACGGCGTCGGCGCGGATAGGAGGAAGGTGCCGAAGCCGATCTCAGGCGCGCGGTCGAGCGCGACGACATGCGCGCGCGCGGCATCCTCGACCGTGAGGCGGCGGTGGAGCAGTTCGTTGGCCTTGAGGTTCTCGCCCGAAGGCGTGGCATTGGTGTCGTCGTCCTCGGGGAAGAAGCGACTGGTGCGCAGCACGATCGTGGCGAGCCCATTCTCGCGGTGTGCGAGGCGGCAGAGCTGCTCGGCGGCGAGCTTGGTTACCCCATAAATGTTGCGCGGCTCGATCGGCCCGCTCGCCTCGTCGAGCCATACTGCGGCGTCGCCTGCCTCGTCGCGGATCGCCTGGCTGATCATCAGCGAGGTGGTGGAGGTCATCACGAACCGGTCGTGCCCTGTCCGCGCCGCCGCCTCGAGCAGATGGAGCGTGCCGCTGACATTGACGTCGATAAACGCCTGTCGCGGATAGCGGACGATGTCGGGCTTGTGCAGCGCTCCGCCATGGATCACCGCCTCCACGCCTCGCTCGGCAAAGACGCGATCGACCAGCGCACGATCGGCGACGCTGCCGATCACATCGGTATCGACGCCGGGCGCGACGTCAAGCCCGATCACCGCATGCCCCTGCGCGCGCAGCATCGGCGCGAGGAAGCGGCCGAGCCAGCCGGACGAGCCTGTCAGGAGAATCCGCATAAGGGCTGAATAGCCGAAATGCGCGGATTGCAAAGCCGATGTCGGCGCCGGTCCGGCGGGCGCCACTGTGATCGCCGCACCACGGACGACTTCGTCGCGCGGGCGTCGAAACACTGAAGTCCAGACTTGACTATTACCGTGCACACCTCAATACAGAAGTATGGACTTCAGTATCAGGAGCATGATCGATGAACGACCCCGCCGTAACGCATACCACCTTTGTCCTCGAGCGAAGCTTCAAGGTCACCCCGGCCATAGTGTTCGCCGCATTGTCTGACCCCGCGATCAAACGGGGCTGGTATGCCGAGAACGACACGCACGAGGTGATCCAATTCGACAGCGATTGCCGACCGGGCGGCGCAGACAATCTCCATTACCGGTTCGGCGAAGGCACACCCTTTCCCGGCCTGGTCCTCGCCAACGATGGCACGTATCAGGACGTCATTCCCGATACGCGGATCGTCACGACCAGCACGATGTCGCTCGACGGTCGGCCGATCTCGGTCTCTCTGACGACGTTCGAAATATTGCCGACCGAATTGGGGACCGACCTGATCTGCACGAACCAGGTGGCCTTCTTTGCCGGGTCGGATGGCCCGGTGATGCGGGAAGAGGGCTGGCGCATCCAGCTCGACAAGCTGCGAAAAGCAGTCGAAAGCCAGGCGTGAGCACAACGATCGATCACCTGTTTCACGCGCTCGGCGATCCGACGCGGCGTGCGATCGTCGATCGATTGGCCGCGGGTCCGCAGTCGGTTTCGCACCTGTCGGCGCCGCTTGGAATAAGCCTCACCGCGGTCTCACAACATCTCCGGGTGTTGGAACAGTGCGGAGTGGTGACAACGCAAAAGCTGGGCCGCGTGCGTGTGGCGAGCCTGACGCCGGACGGGCTTGTTCCGCTCGAAACCTGGGTGCGGCAGCGCCGTTCGACGGTGGAGCGACAGCTCGACCGGCTGACTGCACTTCTTGAGGGTGAATAGGGCCTTGGCATCCGTGCCAACCCGCCCCTCTCAGACGCCCGCCCCTAAGCGGGCCTAGGCCAGGACCGGCATCGGCGTCGCCAGCCGCTGCGCCGGATCCTGCGCGTCGGGCCAGTCGGTGCGGCGTGTGAGCCAGGGATTGAGGAACAGCGCCGGCAGCTTGAGGAACAGCAGCTCGGAGTGGATGAAGGTGTCGACGCCGCGCTCCCACCATTTCGAGTCGCGCTTGCCGTTCGCCTTGAGCCAGCCTTCATAGGGCGCCCAATGGCTCGGCTCGTCCTTCTCGATGATCCGGAAGATCTTCATCAGCACCTTGTCGCCGGTGACCAGCGGGTGTTTGAGCAGGATCTCGACCTGCTTGTGGCCGCGCTGCTCGGTGAGCGAGATGACCCGGCACAGCTTCTCGAACTGGTCGTCGCGGGCAATGATCGCCTGGGTGTCGAGCTCGTCGATCGTGTGGCGGAACATGATCTCGACGAAGCGATCGATATGGCCGCAGGTGCGATCGACCTTGAGCGGCATCTTGCCCTGCAGTTCGAACCAGCGCTTGAACATGAGATAGTGTTTGCGCTCGTCGGCGCGATGCTTCTCGATCGCGGCGATCAGCGCGTGATCGTCGGGCGCGCGGGCGCGGACCGCCTCGAGCACGCGATCGATGCTCGTATAGCCGCGATGCTCGTTATAGATGTAAATCGAGCCGAGCAGGTCGAGATAACGGCGGCGGAACCAGGCCAACATTGCCGGACGCTACGCCTTTGCGCACGCCGCCGCCAATTAATTAAAGTTCATGTAGCTGGGTGCGACAGCCGGGGCCCCTCCCCACCTACGCGGCCGCGCTCAGGCGACGACCAGCGCCGTTTCGTATTTCGCCGTCGTCTTCTCTGCGACTTCCTGCGCAGTCACCCCCGGCGCCAGCTCGATCAGCGCGAACGGGCGGTCATGATCGGGCCGGGCGAACACCGCGAGATCGGTGATCACCATGTCGACGACGTTGCGGCCGGTGAGCGGCAGCGTGCAGTGCGGGATGAACTTGGGATCGCCGGCCTTGGAGTTGTGCTCCATCACCACGATGATCTTCTTGACCCCGGCGACGAGGTCCATCGCGCCGCCCATGCCCTTGATCATCTTGCCCGGGATCATCCAGTTGGCGATGTCGCCGGTCTCGCTGACTTCCATCGCGCCGAGCACGGTCAAGTCGATATGTCCGCCGCGGATCATCGCGAAACTGTCCGACGACGAGAAATAGACCGAGCTCGGCAGTTCGCTGATCGTCTGCTTGCCGGCGTTGATCAGATCGGGATCCTCTTCGCCCTCATAAGGGAACGGCCCGATGCCGAGCATGCCGTTCTCGGACTGGAGCGTCACTTCGACGCCCTCGGGGATGTGGTTCGCGACCAGCGTCGGGATGCCGATGCCGAGATTGACGTAGAAGCCGTCCTGCAGCTCGCGGGCCGCGCGGGCGGCCATTTCGTCACGGGTCCAGGGCATTATTTCTTCTCCTCGGGATCCGTCCAGCGCACGTCCGGCGGAAAGATATCGTCGACGCCGCCCTTCAAGCCGGTGCCGTAGACCGGATTGGGCAGCAGGAACCAGCCAGCACCCCAGAGCGGGGCGAGCAGCGTGCCGCCGACGCTGTTGCGCCGCGCGAGCACCGGCGTGTCGGGTGCGTTGAACAAGTCGCTGAAATCGCCGAGCTGATCGCCGACCATCGCGACGATGCAATAGCGCTGGGCGATCTTTTCGCGCCGCGCATCCTTGCCGCTCGGCTCGCCCTCGCCGCGCAGCCACAGCGTCTCGAACAACGCGGCGGGGCCGAGCCCGGCATGGTCGAGCGCGGCGGCGGTCTGCGCCGCGGTCGCCGCCGAGCGGTTCGAATTGAAGATCACGGTGATTCCATCGCGCCGCGCGGCGGCGAGCGCCTCGGCAGCGCCGGGAACCGCTTCGACCTTGTCGGCGCCGCTCGCTTCCCAGCGGTTCCAGCGCTGCTGGTCATAGCCGGTGCCGCGGATCGCCTCGTCGCGCTCATAGCCCGAATTGAGCAGCGCGGTCTCGTCGATGTCGAGCACCACGGCGAGCGGGCGCTTGCCGCACAGGTCGAACTTGGGATTGTCGAGCGTCGAGCCGGGCGAGAGCACCACCGAGCGGATCTGGCTCTTGTCGCGGCGGAAGCCGATCTCGACATGGAGATAGTTCCACAGCGCCGCATAGGCCTGGAGGCTGAGCGCCGCCGCCTCGCCCGAGCCATAGAGATATTGCATCCCCGGCGGCGCCTTGCTGGCCGACACGGGCTTTGCGACGCCGTCGGGCGGAGGCAGCGCCGTCATCGCCGTGACCTGGACCTTGGTGCCGTCGGGCGCGAGATAGACCTGGCCCGGCTTGGGCGCCTCGGCAGCGGCCGCCGCCTTCTTGCGCCGCTTCTCCGCTTTCGGCTGGTCCTGGCGCGCCTTGTACACGCCCGCGGCCGCCGCGACCGGTATCGCCGCCGCGACGCAGCCCGACAGTGCGCCCGCCCCCATGGCGACGAGCGCCGCGGCGATCGGGGTGCCGCGCATCACGCCGCCGCGCTCTCGGGCCGCGGACGGGTGGTGCGGAATTCGATCTTCTTGTCATACGGGCTGCCGACGATCAGCCGCTGCACATAGATGCCGGGCAAGTGGATCGCATCGGCGCCGAGGCTGCCCACCGGCACGATTTCCTCAACCTCGGCGACGCAGACCTTGCCCGCGGTCGCCATCGGCTGGTTGAAGTTGCGCGCGGTCTTGCGGAAGATCAGATTGCCGGCCTCGTCGGCCTTCCAGCCCTTGATGATCGACAAGTCGCTGCGGATGCCGCGCTCGAGGATATAGTCTTCCCCGTCGAAGGTCTTTACTTCCTTGCCCTCGGCGACCTGGGTGCCGACGCCGGTCTTGGTGTAGAAGCCCGGAATGCCGGCGCCGCCGGCGCGGCAGCGCTCGGCGAGCGTGCCCTGGGGGCAGAATTCGACCTCGAGTTCGCCCGAGAGATATTGCCGCTCGAATTCCTTGTTCTCGCCGACATAGGACGAGATCATCTTCTTGACCTGGCGGCTGCGCAGCAGCTTGCCGAGGCCTTCATTGTCGATCCCGGCATTGTTCGAGGCGATGGTGAGATCCTTGGTCCCCGCGGCCTGGATCGCGTCGATCAGCCGCTCGGGAATGCCGCTCAGCCCGAAGCCGCCGGCGCAAATCGTCATGCCGTCGAACAGCAGCCCTTCCAGCGCTGCCTCGGCGTTGGGGTAGAGCTTGTTCATCGCGCGATTCTCTCCTGGGCTTGGCCGTGGCGATAATCCCCCCGCCGCCAGCCGGTCAAGCAAACCTGAATCGCCTTTCAACTTTGCGGGGTTGCACCGCCGTGCCGGGGCGTGCAGCGGCGCCGCGATTGCACAGTTTGCAACTGCAACCCGGCAGTTCTGCAATTGTTGCAAAATTGTTACAGCGCATAAAGGATTAACGCACTGCAACATTTCTGACATTGAACGGAGACGGGCAATCCTTACGTAGCGCCTCCCGGCCCTGATCTGGGACCGGCGAAGTACAGTACGAAGGATTTTATTAATGCGTTTGTTCGCAGTGTCGGCGTTCGCCCTCGCAACTCTTGCTACTCCTGCATTTGCACAGGATTCAACTTCGACCTTTACTGGTCCGCGCGCCGAAGTCGTCGGCGGCTGGGACCATGTCGGCAGCGAAGGCGATGGCACGTCCGGCTTCAGCTATGGCGGCGCGCTCGGCTATGATGCGCAGGTCGGCCGCGCCGTGATCGGCGCCGAGGCCGAGATCACCGGCGCCACCACCGAGGAAAACGGCGTCGGCGCCGGCCGCGACCTGTATCTCGGCGGCCGCATCGGCTTCGTCGCGATGCCGAACACGCTGGTCTATGCCAAGGGCGGCCTGACCAACGCGCGCTTCGACGTAGCTGGCCTCGGCTCGGGCACGACCGACGGCTATCGCTTCGGCGGCGGCGTCGAGCATGACTTCGGCCGCTTCTACGGCAAGGTCGAATATCGCTATTCGCGCTACGAGGAAGTCAACCTCAACCGCGACCAAGTGATGGCGGGCCTCGGCATCCGCTTCTGATCGTCTGATCGCTGCAAGAACGAGCCGCGCGGGCATCTGCTCGCGCGGCCCTTTTTCATTTTGACGCGCTATGGCCGCTATTGCACCTTGGCGACATGAAACGCCGCGTCTTCGCTTTCGCCGTAACCTTCCTCTGCATCGCCCCGCCCGCGATGGCCCAGCTCGAAAAGGGCGAAGGCTTCACGTTGCACCGCGATGCAGAGGGATGCTGGGCATCGGGCACACCGGGCAACACGACAGGTCTGATGGCCGCGGCCGGCCTCGACCTCACGGGCAAACTCTGGTTGCGGGTGAGCGGCAGGGATTGGCAATTCTCCGACGGCACCGCGTATCGCATCGGCATCGCCGTCCCCACATCGCCTGATCGCGGCTCCAACGGCGTCACTCGGACCAGCGTCGAGATGCGGGGTTTCGTCGATGCCACGGGATGGAAGGGTATCGCGGTCTCCGGGGCACGGAGTCTCGGACCGGTCCACTGGAGCCCCGCCCTCGCGCTGTATCGCGGAGAGGAGGCGACGCCGTTCGCCACGTTCCGCAACCCGTATGCGGGTTCGGTGAAACTCCCCGAATGCTTGCGCGAGGTGGCGAAGGAAGATCGCGGCTCGGGCAAGCCCGAAGTCGTCGCACCAGTGATCGAGAGAGGCGCGATATCCAGCGACGACTATCCCCCCGCGGCGCTCCGCGCGGAGGAACAGGGACGGGTCGGCATGCGGCTAACCGTCTCCGCGCACGGCCTTGCGAGCGCGTGCACGGTCACCGAATCAAGCGGCAGTGCGATACTCGACCGGAGCACTTGTCTGCTGTTTGAGCGCCGCGCCCGCTTCACGCCCGCACGCGACGCCGCCGGTGAAACGACCGAAGGGAGTTTCGCCACGGCGGTCACCTGGCGGCTGCCCGGCGTGCAGCCTCCGTCCCCGCCGGCATTGCCGCAGCCTATACGTCGCTGACGATCGAGCGGGTTGGTCTGCCGCCGCCGCCTCGCTAGACAGGCGCCATGACTGAGAAACGCACCGGCGGCCGCATCCTTGTCGACAACCTCGTGGCGCAGGGCTGCGACCGCATCTTCCACGTCCCCGGCGAGAGTTTCCTTGCGGTGCTCGACGCGCTCCACGATACGCCGCAGATCGACCTCGTCACCTGCCGGCAGGAAGGCGGGGTCGGCTTCATGGCCTGTGCCGACGGGGCGATGACCGGGCGGCCGGGCGTTGCGTTCGTCACGCGCGGCCCGGGCGCGACCAATGCGTCGATCGGCGTCCATGTCGCGATGCAGGATTCGCAGCCGATGATCCTGTTCATCGGCGATGTCGACCGCGGCATGCGTGATCGCGAGGGGTTCCAGGAAGTCGACTTCCCCGCCTTTTTCTCACCGCTCGCCAAATGGGCGACGCGGATCGAGGACGCCGCGCGCATCCCCGAATATGTCGCGCGCGCGTGGAATGTCGCGACCCACGGCCGGCCCGGCCCGGTGGTGATCGCGCTACCCGAGGACATGCTGTGCGATGTCGTCGAGGCCATGGATCGCCCGCCGCTGCCGCGGATCACCCAGGCACCCGATCGTCACGCGATGCAGGCGATGGCGGCGCTGATCGAGCAGGCCGAGCGGCCGGTGGCGATCGTCGGAGGCGCCGGCTGGACTGCCTCTGCCGGCGCGACCTTCGCCGCTTTCGCCGAGCGGATCGGCCTCCCCGTCGCCTCGGCGTTCCGGCGGCAGGACGCACTGCCGACCGGATCCCCGGCCTATGCCGGCAATCTCGGTTACGGCCCCAATCCAAAGCTGGTGTCGCGGATCAAGGGCGCCGATCTGATCCTCGCCGTCGGCGCGCGGCTCGGCGAGGCGACCACCGACGGCTATACGCTGATCACCCCCGACCATCCCCGTCAGACGCTGATCCACGTCCATCCCGATCCGGGCGAGCTCGGCCGGGTCTATCGCGCCGACGTCGCGATCTGCGCCGACATGGCCAGCTTCGCGGGCGCTGCCGCGCAGTCGAATATCGGCGCGATCCGCGGCGGCGCCGCCACCGAAGCGCATGCCGAATGGCTGGACTGGTCCACGCCCAGCCCACGCGAAGGCGTGGCGCTCGATCTGGGCCAGTGCGTCGCGGCGATGCGCGAGCGGATTCCGCAAGCGATTATCTGCAACGGCGCGGGCAATTTCTCGGGCTGGTGGCATCGCTACTGGCGCTATGGCGCGCAGCCTTCGCAGCTTGCCCCGACTGCCGGCGCGATGGGCTATGGCGTTCCCGCCGCGGTCGCGGCCAAGCTGCGCGCGCCCGATCGCGCCGTGGTGGCGCTGGCGGGCGATGGCGACTTCCTGATGAACGGCCAGGAGCTCGCCACCGCGGTCCAGCACGGCGCCGACATCCTCGTCGTCGTGATCGACAATGGCGCCTATGGCACGATCCGCATGCACCAGGAGCGCGAATATCCCGCGCGGCTTTCGGGCACGACGCTCCACAATCCCGATTTCGCTGCGCTGGGTCGCGCCTTTGGCTGCTGGGCGGAGAGCGTGGAGCGGACGGAGGAATTCGCCCCCGCGCTCGACCGCGCGCTGGCGACGAGCGGCGTGCGTCTGCTCCACCTCAAGACCGATGTCGAAGTGATCACCCCGGCCACGACAATCGGCGCGATACGGAATCGCTGAAGATCCTCCCCTTCCCGGGGAGGATCATTTTCCTGCGTCTCCACCGCCCCGCCCCCCGCCTTTCTATAATGAACTGCGGTAAGAGGGAGAGTTCCGTGGGTTGGCGCAACGTGCACATCGGTGAGGAGGGCGACAATGTCGCCATCTCGAACGTCAAGCTGTGGCAGAATGAATGGCGCTGGATCGGCGCCAAGACGCTGATGCTGCCCAATCCGCTCGAGCCTGCCGAGACGCTGTCCTACATGATCTGCGAAGTCGGTAGCGTCCGCAACACCGTGCGCTTCGCCGCGGGCAAGCTGCCCAGCCAGCTCTGGGCGTTTTACGTCCCCTACTGACCCGCGGATCGGACGTACGAAAAAGGGCGGCTCCTTGCGGAACCGCCCTCGCCTGTGTTTGCGACCCAGGCTTTAGATATCGTCGCCGAGCGCGCCCTTGACCTTGCCGGCAAGCTGCTGGCCCTTGCCCTTGAGCTCCTGGCCAGCGCCTTCGTCGCGCGTGTCGGGGTTGTCGCTCTGCTGCTTCACCTTGCCGATGGCTTCGTTGACGTTGCCTTTGATCTTGTCGACGAGTTCACCCATGGCACCATACTCCTGTGATACGTGCTCAAAAAGAACACAAAATCTGTCGTTGATTACATGGGGTTAAACGAACGCGATGGCCGGGAGTTCCCGGGATGCCCACTGCGATTGCGCGACAGGCTAACCTCCACCCTGCGGAGCGGGTCGATCGGTCAGATCAGCCCGGCGAGCGGGCTCGACGGGTCGGCGTAGCGGCGCTTGGGCATGCGGCCGGCGCGGTAGGACAAGCGGCCGGCCTCGACCGCCGCCTTCATCGCCGCCGCCATCAGGATCGGGTCCTTGGCCTCGGCGATCGCAGTGTTCATCAGCACGCCGTCGCAGCCCAGTTCCATCGCCACTGCCGCGTCGCTGGCGCTGCCGACGCCGGCATCGACGAGCACGGGCACCGTGGCGCCCTCGACAATCAGCCGGATCGTCACCTGGTTCTGGATGCCCAGCCCCGACCCGATCGGCGCGCCCAGCGGCATGATCGCCACTGCGCCCACATTCTCGAGCCGCTTCGCCGCGATCGGATCGTCGACGCAATAGACCATCGGCTTGAAGCCTTCCTTGGCCAGAATCTCGGTGGCACGCAGCGTCTCGACCATGTCGGGATAGAGCGTGCGCGCCTCGCCGAGCACTTCGAGCTTCACCAGATCCCAGCCGCCCGCCTCGCGCGCCAGCCGCAAGGTGCGGATCGCACTCTCGGCATCGAAGCAGCCGGCGGTGTTGGGCAAATAGGTGATCTTCTTGGGATCGATATAGTCGGTGAGCATCGGCGCGTTGCGATCGGAGACGTTCACCCGGCGCACCGCGACGGTGACGATCTCGGCGCCCGACGCCGCGACCGCCGCGGCATTCTGTTCGAAATCCTTGTACTTGCCGGTGCCGACGATCAGCCGCGAGCGGAAGGTCTTGCCCGCGACGCTCCAGCTATCGTCGACCAGTGGCGCGGCATGATCGCCGCCGCCGACGAAGTGGACGATCTCCAGCTCGTCGCCATCGGCGACGCACACCGCGCCCAGCGTCGAGCGCGGCACCACTTCGAGGTTGCGCTCGACGGCGATCTTCTCCGGCACCAGCCCCATCTGCTCGGCAAGCTGGATCAGGGTGAGCCCCGCAGTCACGCGCTTGTGCTCGCCATTGACGCGGATGGAGACGGTGCCGTCGGTGTGCATGGTAAGGGGTACGCCTTGGATTTGATCGGGAACGCCGCGTCATATAGGGAAGCGCGAGCGAGACCCGCAACCGAAAGGCGCCACCTTGGCCGATGTGATCTACGTCTTGAACGGTCCCAACCTCAATCTGCTGGGGCTGCGCGAGCCGGAGATTTACGGCCACGACACGCTGGACGACATTGCCGGCCAGCTCGAGGACCGCGCGCAGGCGCTCGACCTCGTCATCGACATGCGCCAGTCGAACCATGAGGGGCATTTGATCGACTGGCTCCACGAAGCGCAGGCCCGGGGCGCGAAGGCCGTGCTCCTCAACCCGGGCGGGTACACGCATACTTCGGTCGCGTTGCACGATGCCGTGAAGAGCATCACGACGCCGGTGATCGAAGTGCATCTTTCGAACCCGCATGCGCGCGAGGAATTCCGGCATCGCTCCTATGTCGGTCGTGCCGCACGCGGAACCATCGCGGGCTTCGGGGCGCTTTCCTACACGCTTGCGCTTGAAGCCGCGGCGCGTCTCTGACAGAGGAACGCGCTTTCATCGGATAAAGGGTCGCAATGGCCGAACAGACTGACAAGAACGGGGCAATGCAGGTCGATATCGACCTGGTGCGGCAGCTTGCCGCCGTCCTCGACGAAACCCACCTGACCGAGATCGAAGTGGAGGACGGCGAACGCCGTGTCCGCGTCGCGCGCACGGTGACCGCCGCGCCGGCGGTGCACTATGCCGCGCCTGCGGCCGCGCCCGCCCCTGCCTTCGCGGCGCCCGCCGCCGCCGAAGTCGGCGCGCCTGCGCCCGCGGCGGCCGCGAATGCGGTCAAGTCGCCGATGGTCGGCACCGCCTATCTCAAGCCCAATCCCGAGGCGAAGACCTTCGTCTCGGTGGGCGACAAGGTTGCGGCCGGCGATACGCTGCTGATCATCGAGGCGATGAAGGTGATGAACACCATCAACGCCCCCTCCGCCGGCACGGTCAAGGCGATCCTGGTCGAGAACGGCCAGCCGGTCGAGTTCGACCAGCCGCTCGTCGTGGTCGAGTAACGGCGCCACCATGCCGGAAATCAAGAAGCTCCTGATCGCCAATCGCGGCGAGATCGCGCTGCGCATCCACCGCGCGTGCCACGAGATGGGGATCAAGACCGTCGCGGTGCACTCCACCGCGGATAGCGACGCGATGCACGTGCGGCTCGCCGACGAGGCGATCTGCATCGGGCCGCCCGCCGCGTCCGAGAGCTATCTCAACATCCCCAACATCATCAGCGCCGCCGAAATCTCGGGCGCCGACGCGATCCATCCGGGCTATGGCTTCCTCTCGGAGAACGCCCAGTTCGCCGAGATCGTCGAGGCGCACGGCCTGCTCTTCGTCGGCCCCAAGCCCGAGCATATCCGCACGATGGGCGACAAGATCGAGGCCAAGCGCACCGCCGGTGCGCTCGGCCTGCCGCTTGTCCCGGGATCGGACGGCGCGATCAGCGACGTCGAGGAAGCCAAGCGCATCGCCGAGAAGGCCGGCTATCCGGTGATCATCAAGGCGGCCTCGGGCGGCGGCGGGCGCGGCATGAAGGTGGTCAACAACCCCGCCGATCTCGAAGCGCAGATGCTCCAGGCGGGCAGCGAGGCCAAGGCCGCGTTCGGCGACGCCACCGTCTATCTCGAGAAATATCTCGGCAATCCGCGCCACATCGAATTCCAGGTGTTCGGCGACGGCAACGGCAACGCCATCCATCTCGGCGAGCGCGACTGCTCGCTCCAGCGCCGCCATCAGAAGGTGCTCGAGGAAGCGCTGTCGCCGGTGATCACGCCCGAGGAGCGCGCGCGCATGGGCGGCATCGTCGCCAAGGCGATGGCCGACATGGCCTATCGCGGCGCGGGCACGATCGAATTCCTGTGGGAAGACGGTGAATTCTACTTCATCGAAATGAATACCCGCCTGCAGGTCGAGCATCCGGTCACCGAGATGATCACCGGCCTCGATCTCGTCCGTGAGCAGATCCGCGTCGCCGAGGGCCATGGCCTGTCGGTGCGCCAGGAAGACATCGAGTTTCGCGGCCATGCGATCGAATGCCGGATCAACGCCGAGGACCCGAAGACCTTCGCGCCCTCGCCCGGCAAGATCACCCATTTCCATGCCCCCGGCGGCATGCATGTGCGCGTCGATAGCGGCATCTATTCGGGCTACAGGATCCCGCCTTACTACGATTCGATGATCGCCAAGCTGATCGTCTATGGCCGCACCCGCGAAGGCTGCATCATGCGCCTGCGCCGCGCACTCGAGGAGTTCGTGATCGAGGGCGTCAAGACGACGATCCCGCTCCACCAGGCGCTGCTCGACGATCCCGAGTTCCAGAAGGGCGGCTATACGATCAAGTGGCTCGAGGAATGGCTGGCCAAGCAGGGCTGATCCCCCGGGCGGCTGCGCTCGCGGCCGGCGCGCTCGCGCTGGTCGCGGCCGCGCCGCTCGATCCGGTCCAGGCGCTCGCCGGGCGCTACAGCACGCATTTTGAGAATGCGACGGTCGACGGCGACAAATATTGGAGCGACGACGTCGTCGAGATCGTGCCGGTCGATGCCCGCCACGCCTATTTCAACCTCAACCTGCACTTCGCCAACGGCCATAGCTGCGGACTATCCGGCGTCGCGCAGGCGCAGGGCGACACGCTCGACTATGTCGCGCCGGCCCGAAGCAGGATCGCAGCCTGCCACATGACGCTGTCGCGCCAGGGCCGCTGGCTCCACCTCGATGACCATGACGGCACCTGCCAGTCGACCTGCGGATCGCGCGGCGGCTATGGCGGCGAGGGCCAGCCGTGGAAGAGCAAGCGGCCGATCACCTATATGAAGCTGCTCAAGGCCTCGTCCGACTATCGCGAGGCGCTCGAGGAATGGCGCAAGGCTAGCCCTTTGCGCTAACCGAAGGCGGCGGCGTGATCGGCGACGTGATCGTGTTCGGGATTTGGCTGTGCACCGGCGGATCGGGATAATATTGCGTCGTCTGCTGCACGTCCTGCGCCTTTGCGGTGCCGGCGAGCAGTTCGATCAGCCCCAGCGCCTCGTCGAGCCCGGAGGAGATGCCGCCACCGGTCAGCCGGTTGCGGTCCAGCGTATAGCGCGGATGGCCGTCTGCCACGGTCACCGCCGGATAATCCTGCAGCAGCGTCGGGATCGTCGCCCAGTGCGAAGTCGCAACATGGCCGTCGAGCAACCCCGCCCCGGCGAGCAGCACCGAGCCGACGCACACCGCGCAGACATAGCCCGCCAGCGGCGCCTGCGCGGTGAGGAAGTCGAGATAGGTTCGCGCCGGATCCTGGAGGATCGCGCTCAGCACCCCGGTGTCACCACCCGGCACCCATAGCGCGTCGCACGGCGCGGGCGCGGCGAAGCCATCGGCCACGCTAAGCGCGAAGCCGTTATTCGCCGTGATCATTCCCGGCGCCGCGGCGACGAGATCGACCTGGAAACCCGCCCAGTGAAACATCTCCGAGGGCCCGCACACATCGAGCAGATCGAATCCGTCATAAACCGGTATGACGATCCGAACCGGCTGCCCGCCCGCGCTCACCGGATTTCGACCGTGAACGGCACCGACACATCAGCTCGGGCAAGCGCCAGCGTACGAATCTCGCCCGCCGAGGCGACTCCCGGCGGCGTATCGCCCAAGGCGCCCTGACGGGTGTGGAGCACCACCTTCACATTGCCTTCGCCCGCGAACGCCGCGGTCACCGGGAAATTGCCCGTCGCCTTGAGCCGGGTTTGGCAATTGGCGCAGCCGGCAACGGTCCAGCGGCTGAGCACCGCCTCGGCGCCGACCAGCCGGTGCACGCCGTCGACTTCCTGATAGGCGGCGATCACGAACGAACCGGCAATCTTCGAACGGTCGATGCCGGCGACATGGATCTGGCGCAGGGGAGTCTCTGCTTCGGTAGCGAGCGTGGCCACGGCCGGCGCGGCATAGTCGTCGAGCGAACCCGGGCCGTAGGTGTAGCCGAGCTGCCCCTCGATATCGACGCCGTCGTTGCTGGTCATCGTGCTGCCGTCCTCGCGCAGGAACGGCATCAGCGGCGTCGTCATCGACAGCATATCGCCCGGATTCGCGCCCGCCGGGGGCTGGTTGTTGGCATAGGACGCGCCGGGATCGTTGCCGTCGATCGTCAGCGCCTGGGTGGCGTTGTGGCGCCGCTGCCAGATCCAGAAGGCGTAATCGATGAAGCAATGGTGGAAATAGAAGATCGGATCGAGCGCCGCAGTATCGTTCTCGCCCATATCGCCATTTGCGCCGCTGATCGGGGAAGCGTTGTAGGTCGGGATATCGAAGCCGCCGACCGCGAGATGAATGTAGTTGTGCGCCGATTCGAGCGCCGTGACCGGCTTGTCCTTGTTCGCATTGTTCCACGCGGTCATCGAGGTGGTGTTGGAGAACAAGGTGTAGCTCGGCGCATCCATGCTCTGGCGGAACTTGTCGACCACCAGCCCGCGGGTCTTGCCGCCCGAATAGACCGGCATCGTCAGCCAGGCCATGATGTTGGCGTCGAGCGTCTTCACATTGGCGGCATAATTGGGGAAGCCGGCATTGTGATCCTTGGTGGCGGAGGTATCCGCCGGCGTGCCGACCAGCCCGGAGAGCGGATAGCGCACCGTCTCATAGCCGGCAGGCTTGCTGTAATTCGGGCTGTTCGGATCGTTGCTGCCGTCCTGCGCGACTTGGTCGACGATAGCCACCGGCAGCACGAACGAGCGCAGCGGATTGTCGATCAGCACTCCGTCGAGTTCGAACTTTTCCGCGGTCAGCGCGCTGGGCACGCCGTTTTCCTGCGAAGCGGTGGAGCATTCGTCCCAGAAGGGCAGCGTCACGCTCTCGCAGCCGGGGATGCTCTGCAGCGCCTTTTCGAGCTTCCACAGATAGATGCGATGCCAGGTCGGGAACAGCACGGTGCCGTGCTGGCAATAGCCGCCCCACCAGACATTGGCATAGGCGCCGGGGCCGCGAAACGGCTCGCCATGGAAGCCGCCAAGGTCGAAGAAGGAATTGGGGTCGCCGGGCGGGAGTTCCTTGATACCCTTCCAGGCGCGCATCAGCGCCTCGAGTTCGGCCTTGTTGCCCTGGTCGTAATCGGCCTGAATGTCGGTGAGCGAGCGGCGAATTCCCGGTCCGGCAGCAGTCATGCGAAAAACTCCCCTGAATCCACGAGGAAAAATCAATCAATTACGTGTCGACCCCACTCCACCGACCAATGCGCGCCTGAAACATTTATGCAATGTTCCAGTAAATCTAAATTAAGAGCACCGATATTGGATCGATTCGGCTGCACTATATAACATCTTCGAAAATCTCCAAGCACGTCACTTGCAACTAACTGGAGATTCATTTTGAATAACTGCGGCGCTCTGGTAGAATGATCGTCGCGGTTGCATCGGCTACCGCCCGCCAGCCCGTAGGGAGAGTATGCACGCCAAGCGCACCCATCGCGGCACGGCCGCCCTGCTCCGCGGTGCGGCGTCGCTGCCCGCCGTGCTGATCCTCGCGGCCGCACCTGCCGTCGCGGCACCGGGATCGCGCTGGGTGTCGCTGTGCGAGGGCGGCAGCAAGCGCTGGATCCCCATCGATCTGCCGACGCCAACGCCGGCGCGCGACAAGGATAGCGGCGGGCTGTGCGCCCATGCCGCCTGCCCGCGCGAAACCCGCCTGGACCGCAAGGTGCGGCGCTGAACGGGCTCGCCTCGGGCGCCTCGACCTTCTAGGCACGACGCAGACGGGGGAAGACGCAATGAAGGCCACGATCTATCACAATCCGCGCTGCACGAAGTCGCGCGAGGCGCTGGCGATTCTGCGCGCGGCGCCCGGCATCGAGATCCGCGTGATCGAATATCTCAAAACGCCGCCGACCCGCGACGAACTGGCCGATCTCTATCGCCGCGCCGGGATCACGCCGCGCGACGGGCTGCGCAAGGCCGAGGATGGCGCCAAGGCGCTGAAGGACGCGTCCGACGATGCGATCCTCGACGCGATGGCAGCCGATCCGATCCTGATCGAGCGCCCGCTGGTCGCCACCGACAAGGGCGTGCGAATCGGACGGCCGCCGGAAGTGGTGCGCGAGATTTTGTAATCGCACCCTCCCCCCGCCAGGGGGAGGATAATCCGCAAGATCGGTCAGGCGCCTGCGCTTCCTACCCGCTAAGCCGGCCTCGCCCAGCGGAGGTGCAGCAGTGACCGAGGCCGAACGACGCTATCTCGACCGTTTCCAGCGCGTGCTCGACCATGTCGACGCCAACCTGGACGGCGATCTCGGCGTCGAATTGCTCGCCGCGGTCGCTGCCTTCTCGCCCTTCCATTTCCATCGCCAGTTCGCCGAGCTCACCGGCGTGTCGCTCCATCGCTATGTCCAGCTCACGCGATTGAAGCGCGCTTCGTTCGCGCTCGCCTTTCGCGAAACGCCGGTCACCGAGATCGCGCTTGCCAGCGGCTACGCACCCGAAGCCTTTGCGCGCGCCTTCCGCCAGCGACTGGGGCAGACGCCGAGCGATTTTCGGCGATCGCCCGAATGGGAGCGTTGGGCCGCGGCGATTGCGCCGCTCGACCAGGCAAGGAGAGCCCCGATGACTGCAAGCTTCACCGATGGCGATGTCCGCATCGTCGACTTCCCCGGCACGCGCCTGGCGCTGCTCACCCATCGCGGCGATCCGGCGCGGATCGGCGACAGCGTCCGCCGCTTCATTGCCTGGCGCCGCGCCACCGGGCTCACCCCGGCGAAGAGCCGGACCTTCAACCTGCTCCACACCGATCCCGACACCACGCCGCCCGAGGATTATCGCCTCGACATCGCCGCCTCGACCGACCTGCCGATCGCCGCGAACGATGCCGGCGTCGTCGAGGCGCATATTCCGCCGGGTCGCTATGCGGTGGTGCGGCGGACCGGGCCGGGCGACAGCCTGCGCCCCGCGGTGCAGTTTCTCTATGCCGACTGGTTGCCGCGCAGCGGCGAGGAACTGGGCGACTTCCCGGTTTTCGCCGAGCGCGTCGCTTTCTTTCCCGACGTCCCCGACAACGAGGCAGTCACCGACATCTATCTGCCGCTGCGCTGATCTCAGTCGCTGAGCCACACCGTGTCAAACCCGGTGCCATTCCACACCGCGACTGCGCGCGAGGCCTCGCGCGTGCCGAAGGCGAGCGTATCCCCGGCGAGAGTCACCTGCTTGCCGGGACAGTCCCTGGCGCGGCCCGTGCCCTTCCCACACGCCGTGTCATAGCGGCCCGGCGTTAGCGTCTCGATATAGAAGCTGGTCGAGGGCTTGAGCGGCGCGATCACATAGGGCGCGCGGCGGCTGGCCAGCTCGACGATCAGTTGCGACGATCCGTCCGCCGCAGTGCCGACAAAGGCCTTGTCGGGGGCGCCGTCATGGTCGAAGTCGCCGATCGCGGCGGGCACCGGCGCAGCCTGCGCGGCGGCGAGCATCAACAAGAGCGGGAGCATTGCGGTCCTTCCTGGGAATCGCCGTCCAAACGCACCGAATCGCTCCTGGCTCCAGTGCGGACAACGCAGGCGCCGCACCGGCCGAAAAGGTTGAATATTTGCCGACATCGCGTATAAAGCCACGGTTGCAAGTTCAGACCCGTGTCTGATCGCTCCTGGGCCCCGATCGTTGCCGCGATCGGGGCTCAATGCGTTTGGGGCCGAGTTGCCGCCCGGCCCCGCCCGCCGCTACTTGGAGCGGGCCACTTCGACGATCTTGAGGACCAGCGAGATGGCGGCGATCATCAGCATCGCGATGCCGAGGATCAGAGTTGCAAGTTCACTTTCTATGTCGATCACCTCCTATGCTCCGCGTGATTGCCGCGTACGGCAGCGGAACATTGGAACATAGCAGGAACATAACTTGCGGAACAAGCGGCATTTAATCGCCCTCTAGCCCCGGCTCCCCCTCGTCGCTAAGGGCTCCAGCATGACTCAGATCACCCCCGAGATCGTCGCCGAACACGGCCTGTCGCCCGAGGAATATGCGCGCGTCCTGCACGCGATGGGCCGCGAGCCCAATCTCACCGAATTGGGCATCTTCTCGGTGATGTGGTCCGAGCATTGCAGCTACAAATCGAGCCGCATCCATCTCAAGAAGCTGCCCACCACGGGTCCGCAGGTGATCTGTGGCCCCGGCGAGAATGCCGGCGTGATCGACATCGGCGACGGCCAGGCAGCGATCTTCAAGATGGAGAGCCACAACCACCCGTCGTACATCGAACCCTATCAGGGCGCGGCGACCGGCGTCGGTGGCATCCTGCGCGATGTGTTCACCATGGGCGCGCGCCCGGTGGCTAACCTCAACGCACTGCGCTTCGGCCGGCCCGATCACCCCAAGATGAAGCATCTGATCGCCGGCGTCGTCCATGGCATCGGCGGCTATGGCAATTGCGTCGGCGTGCCGACGGTGGGCGGCGAAGTGAACTTCCACGCCGCCTATGACGGCAACATCCTGGTCAACGCGATGACCGTCGGTGTCGCCGATCAAGACAAGATCTTCTATTCGGCCGCGTCGGGCGTCGGCAATCCGATCGTCTATGTCGGCTCCAAGACCGGCCGCGACGGCATCCATGGCGCGACGATGGCGAGCGCCGATTTCGGCGAGGATTCGGAAGAGAAGCGCCCCACCGTCCAGGTCGGCGATCCGTTCACCGAGAAGCTGCTGATCGAGGCGTGTCTCGAGTTGATGGCGAGCGACGCGATCGTCGCGATCCAGGACATGGGCGCCGCCGGCCTCACCTCCTCCTCGGTCGAGATGGCGTCGAAGGGCGGCGTCGGCATCGAGTTGGTGATGGACGACGTCCCCCAGCGCGAGACCGGGATGACGCCCTATGAGATGATGCTGAGCGAGAGCCAGGAGCGCATGCTCATGGTCTTGAAGCCCGGCCGCGAGGAATTCGCGCAGGCGATCTTCGAGAAATGGGAGCTCGATTTCGCGGTGATCGGCCATGTCACCGATACCGGACGGATGGTGCTCAAGTGGAAGGGCGATGTGGTCGCCGACATCCCGCTTGCGCCGCTGGCCGACGAAGCGCCGCTCTATGATCGCCCGCATGTCCCCACGCCCAAGCAGCCCGAGCTGACCGACGTGCCCGAGAGCGCCGACATCGCCGCGGATCTGCTGACGCTGATGGCCTCGCCCGATATCGCCAGCCGCCGCTGGATCTGGGAGCAGTACGACCACATGGTCGGCGCGGACACGGTGCAGCGCCCCGGCGGCGACGCCGCGGTGGTTCGCGTCCACGGCACCCAAAAGGGTCTGGCGATCACCACCGACTGTACCCCGCGCTATTGCTTCGCCGACCCGGTCGAGGGCGGCAAGCAGGCCGTTGCCGAAGCCTGGCGCAATCTCTGCGCCGTCGGCGCATTGCCGCTGGCGGTGACCAACTGCCTCAACTTCGCCAATCCGCAGCGCCCCGAGATCATGGGCCAGATCGTCGGCTGCCTCGAAGGCATGTCGGAGGCGTGCCGCGCGCTCGACTTCCCGATCGTCTCGGGCAACGTCTCGCTCTACAATGAGAGCAAGGCCACCGGCGGCGGCTCGGCAATCCTCCCCACCCCCGCGATCGGCGGCGTCGGGCTGCTCAAGGACTGGACGAAGAACTGCACGATCGCCTTCAAAGGCACCGGCGACATCATCATCGCAGTCGGCGAGCGTAGCGGCCATCTCGGCCAGTCGATCTGGCTTCGCGAAGTCCATGGCCGCGAGGAAGGCCCGCCCCCCGCGGTCGACCTGATGGCCGAGCGCCGCGCCGGCGGCTTCATCCGCGCGGGCATCGCCGGCGGCGCGATCTCGGCGTGCCATGACGTCTCCGACGGCGGGCTCGCCGTCACGCTCGCCGAAATGGCGCTCGCCAGCGGCATCGGCGCGATCATCGACCAGGCGCAGCCGTTCGGCGTCGCGGGCTCGTTCTTCGGTGAGGACCAGGGCCTGTACGTCGTCACGGTCAAGGATGAGGCGCTCGCCGACTTCCTGGTCGCTGCCGATCGCGCCGGCGCCGTCGCCGATCCGATCGGCCGCACGATCCGCGATCGGCTGATCTTCGAGCTCGAAGAAGGCGATTTCTGCGTGAGCATCGCCGACCTGCGCGCCGCCCACGAAGGCTTTTTCCCGGCGCTGATGGGCGAAGACGCCGCGCTGGCGTAAAGTCCCGACGCAGCAGCGCGCCGCTTTGATCGCGGTCATTTCGCGTTTTGCCACGCATGGGGTACGCTCTCTCGAACAGGAGCGCGCCCCATGACCTCAGGCTATTCCGGCACACCGCTCGCCCAGAAGCTCGGGCTCAAGCCCGGCATCCGCTGCTGGTTCCACAACATGCCCGACAGCGTCCGCGCGGAGATCGATCCCGATGCGCTGGCGATCGAGGAGCAGCTTTCCGCCTCCGACGGACTGCAATGCGCGCATCTGTTCGTCACCGAGCGCGATCGGCTCGAACGCGAACTCGCAGCAATCCAGCCGCTGATGCAATCCAATGGCTTTATCTGGGTATCCTGGCCCAAAAAGGCCGCTAAGGTGCAAACCGATGTCACCGAGGACGTTGTCCGCGAGATCGCGCTCCCCCGGGGGCTGGTCGACATCAAGGTTTGCGCAGTCGACGCGACATGGTCCGGGCTCAAGCTGGTCATCCGCAAGGCAAACCGTTGAGTAGCTAAGGGAAATCGCGGACTAGCGACAATGGGAGCCGGCTGGCATGTATAGGCCAGGACTGCATATGCACGAGCACGAGCCGCTGCCTTGGCAGCCATATCCTCCACTAAGCGACGCCGAGCGCGTGGCCCGCGCGCGCGCATTCGGTGACTCGATGCGGACGCGGCGCAGCTGCCGCGCGTTCTCCGAAGATTCCGTGCCGCGCGAAGTGATCGAGGCCGCGCTGATGGCGGCCGGTTCGGCGCCCAGCGGCGCCAATCGCCAGCCCTGGCATTTCAGCGTGGTCGCCTCGCCCGAAGCGAAGATCGCGATTCGCGTCGCCGCCGAAGAGGAGGAGCAAGCCTTTTACGGCGGCCGTGCGGGGCGCGAATGGCTCGAGGCACTGGCACCGCTCGGGACCAAGGCCGACAAGCCCTATCTCGAGACTGCGCCCTGGCTGATCGTCGTCTTCGCGCAGCGCCGCAACGGGATGCGCGCGGAGGATCTCCAGCATAATTACTACGTGACCGAGAGCGTCGGCATCGCCTGCGGCTTGCTGATCGCCGCGCTCCACCAGGCCGGCATCGCGACCCTGGTCCACACCCCGAGCCCGATGCGCTTCCTCAACCGCGTCTGCCAGCGCCCGGAAACCGAGAAGCCGGTGATGATCATCGTCGCCGGCCATGCCGCGCCCGATGCGACGATCCCGGCGCACGCGCTCGACAAGAAGCCGCTGGAGCAGATCGCCAGCTGGCTGTAGCGCTGCCGCATGGCGGCTGCCGACAGTTTCGAACCCCTTGCCCCGGCCGCACGGCTGCCGGCGCTGGACCTTGTCCGCGGCGTCGCGGTGCTCGGCATCCTGCTGCTCAACATCGTCTCCTTCGCGATGCCGCAGGCGGCCTATGACAATCCGCGTGCCTATGGCGGGTGGCACGGCGCCGATCTCATCGCCTGGGCCGTCAACTTCATCCTGTTCGACGGGCGGATGCGCGGGCTGTTCTCCTTTCTGTTCGGGGCGTCGATGCTGCTCGTCGTCGAGCGCGCCGAGGCCGGCGGCGGCAACGGGGCGATCGTCCACTACCGGCGGATGGTCTGGCTGCTGGCCTTCGGGCTCGCGCATCTCTGGCTGGTCTGGGAAGGCGATATCCTCGCCCATTATGCGCTGGTCGGCATGCTCGCTTATGGCTTCCGGTACCTGCCCATACCCCGGCTGATCGCGCTCGGCACGACTTTCGCGCTGTTCAACCTGCTGCTCTTCGCGACGATCCCGCTGCAAATGCTTGAAGCCCGCCACCTGACCACGCCCCAGGCAGCGCGGCAGCTCCACGATCTGATCGCGGCGTTCGGCGTGCCCGCCCCCGCCGACATCGCCACCGATCTGACGCTCTATCGCGGCAGCTACGGCACGATCCTCACCCAGCGTTTCGCCGACCAGGCTTTCGGCCCGTTCCGGCTGCTATTTTTCATCGGCGCCGAGACGCTGGCCTATATGCTGTTCGGCATGGCGGCGTTCCGCAGCGGGATGCTGACCGGCGCCTGGCCGGCCGCGCGCTATCGCCGCTGGCTGATCGTCTGCTGGGGCTGCACGCTCCCCGCCTATGTCGCGCTCGCCATCTGGCTGATCGCAAGCCAGTTCGCGCTGCTGCCGGTGATGCTGACGACCTTGGTCTTCGCCACGCTGCTGCGCCCCGCGATGATCGCCGGCTGGATCTGCCTGCTGCTGCTCGTCCTGCGCGCCGACAGCCCCGTCGGCACCCGCCTTGCCGCGGCGGGCCGGATGGCGTTCACCAATTATCTTGCCACCAGCCTGATCTGCACCGGCATCTTCTATGGCTATGGCGCGGGCTGGTACGGCATGCTCAGCAGGTGGCAGCTCTACCCCGTCGTGATCGGGCTCTGGGGGCTGATCCTCGCCTGGTCTAAGCCTTGGCTCCGCCGCTACCGATTCGGCCCGTTCGAATGGGTGTGGCGCAGCCTGGCGCGCGGCGCGCTCCAGCCCATGCGCCGTTAACTGCAAACGCCTCGCAATAGGCTTGCGAATCGCTCGCATTAGCCCTAGGTCGGTCTGAGAGCTTCGCGAGGGGTCCATGGTCGTCTGCGTCTGCAATGCAATTAAGGAACGGGATGTGCGCACCGCCGCGCGCGAAGGTGCGGTCAGCGCCTGCCAGGCCTATCGTGCGCTCGGCTGCGCGCCGAAATGCGGTCAATGCGTCCCCTTCGCCCGCGAAATCATCCGTGAGGAACGCGCTGCTGCGTGACAGTCGCAAGTAAAAAAGCGCGGTTTTCTGCGGTTTTCGACGTGCCCAATTTCCGCTAGAAGTGATCCTTGTTCAAGCAAGGATTGCAGTGATGAAGGGTGACGCGAAGGTTCTCGAATATCTGAACGAGGTGCTCAAGAACGAGCTCACCGCGATCAACCAATATTGGCTGCATTACCGCCTGCTCGACAATTGGGGCGTCAAGAAGCTCGCCGAGCATGAGCGCCACGAATTGATCGACGAGATGAAGCACGCCGACAAGCTGGCGGAGCGCATCCTGTTCCTCGAAGGTCTGCCCAATTTCCAGCTGCTCGGCCGGCTGCGCATCGGCGAGACCGTCGAGGAGATTCTCCGCGCCGATCTCGCGGTCGAAGTGGAGGCAGTCGCGGTGCTGCGCGATGCGATCGCGCATTGCGAAACGGTGCGCGACTATGTCAGCCGCGACCTGTTCCGCTGGATCCTGGAGAGCGAGGAAGAGCATATCGACACGCTCGAGCGCCAGTTCGACATGATCGCGCGGATGGGGCTGGAAAACTATATCCAGCTCAACAGCAAGGCCGAAGAGGCAAGCTGAGCCTCTCCCCTTTGCGGACATAGAAAAGGCCGGGGCATCGCGCCCCGGCCTTTTTCTGTACCCAGTGGCTATCGACGGCTTAGCCAGCCAGCTCAGCTGGCGAACGCCCGCCGCCCGAACGCCGCCGGCTTGCGCGCCACCAGCGGATTGGCTTCGCGTTCCAGCAGATCGAGCGTCGTCTCGAAAAGCGGGCGCAGCTTGACGACATGCTCCAGCGCTTCGGTCGGCGTCTCGCGGCGCTCGATGCAGCCGCGCGCGATCATTTCGATGGTCTCGGCGAGATCGGCAAGCGGATCGGCGCCGAATTGGCGCGATTCGCCCTTCAGCGTGTGTGCCGGGATCACCATCGCGGTGGCGTTGTGCGATCGCATCGCGTCTTCGATCCGATCGACCGACTTGACGCCATCCTCGCGGAAATAGCCGAGAATGCGCACAAAATTGGCGCCCAGCTCGCTGCGCGCCTGCGCGAAGGCTTCCCAATTCACCAAAGACTCACTGCCCATCGACACGCTCTCTTTCCCCAACTGCGAGACGCCCTCGCGAGCGAATCTAATCGAAGCAAGTAAACGAGCGGTTGATTGGCGACGAAGGTTTAGTCGCGCTTGTTGTCGAACGGGTTTTTCGGCGCCCGCAAGGTCAGCCGTACCGGCACTGCGCCAAAGCCAAACTCCTTGCGCAGCCCGTTGATCAGATAGCGCTGGTAACTCACCGGCAGCAGATCGACGCGCGTGCCGAACAGCACGAAGCTGGGCGGGCGGCTCTTGTTCTGGGTGACGTAGCGCGGCTTGATCCGCTTGCCGCCGGGTGCCGGCGGCGGATTGGTTTCGATCGCGCGCTCGAACCAGCGGTTGAGCTGGCCGGTCGATACGCGGCGCGACCAGGCCTCGCGCGTCTCGAACGCCACCTTCATCAGCGTGTCGAGCCCCTTGCCCGTCGCCGCGGAGACCGTGAGCAGCGGCACGCCCTTGACCTGCGCCAGGCCCTCGTCGAGCGCGCCCTTGACGCCGTTGAACAGGCTGGAGGCGTTCTCGGCGACGTCCCATTTGTTCAGCGCGATGATGAGGGCGCGACCTTCCTGGAGCACGCGATCGGCGATCTTGAGATCCTGCACTTCGAGCCCGCGCGTCGCATCGAGCAGCAGCACCACCACTTCGGCAAAGTCTACCGCGCGCATCGCGTCCATCACCGAAAGCTTTTCCAGCTTTTCCTCGACCTTGGCGCGCTTGCGCATGCCCGCGGTGTCGATCAGCCGCACCGGGCGCGGCTGTTCCTCGAAATCGGTCCACACCCAATCGATCGCGATCGAATTGCGCGTGATCCCGGCCTCGGGGCCGGTGATCAGCCGGTCCTGCCCGAGCAGCCGGTTGATCAGCGTGGATTTGCCGGCGTTGGGGCGGCCAACGATCGCGAGCTTGAGGATCGCGTCTGGGCTTTCGGGATCTTCCTCCTCCTCGGCCCCTTCCTCTTCCTCGCGCTCGATATGCGGGCGCAGCGCCTCGAACAGGTCGACCACGCCCTCGCCATGCTCGGCGGAGAAAGGGATGGGGTCGCCGAGTCCCAGCGCCATCGCCTCGATCACGCCGGTCTCGCCCGCCCGGCCCTCGGCCTTGTTGGCCATCAGCACCACCGGACGATCGGTGCTGCGCAGCCAGCGCGCGATTTCCTCGTCGAGCGGCGTGATCCCCGCGCGCGAATCGATCACGAACAGCGCGACGTCGGAATCCTGCACCGCCGCCTCGGTCTGCGCGCGCATCCGGCCCGGCAGCGTCGCGACGTCGTCATCCTCATAGCCGGCGGTATCCATCACTCGGAATTCGAGCCCGAGCAGCGTGGCATCGCCTTCGCGGCGATCGCGGGTCACGCCGGGCTGGTCGTCGACGAGCGCCAGCCGCTTGCCGACGAGCCGGTTGAACAGCGTCGACTTGCCGACATTGGGGCGTCCGATGATCGCGACGGTGGGAAGAGGCATGGTTTACATCTCTCCCCTCCCTTTCAAGGGAGGGGCTGGGGGTGGGTGCGCGCATCTGCGCGCCTGAAGACTTAATAGCGGACAGCCAGAAAAGCGAAAGCCGGGGCATAGAGCCCCGGCTGCCGCCAAACCCAGCCTTGATCCCCTCCCCGCGCGCGGGGAGGAGCGAAGCGTTTACTTGTACGCGCTCAGCTTGCCCTTGTCGTCGAGCACGTAGAGCGTGTTGTTCGCCACCACGAGCGGCAACGAGATCGGGTCCTTGCCGTCGATCGTCGAGAGCACGCTGCCGTCCTTGGGCGAGGCGAAGACGATCTCGCCCTCGCTATTGGCCAGCACCAGCTTGCCGCCGGCGAGCACCGGGCCGACCCATTCTATCGGGCCCTTGGACTTCTTGGCGTTGCGGTAATGCTTGAGCTGCGCGATCCAGCGGATCTTGCCGCTGCCGCGCGACAGGCACATCAGCCGCGCGTCGTCGGTGACGACGAACAGCCACTCGCCCGCTACCCAGGGCGTGGAGATGCCGGCAAGGTTCTGTTCCCACAGCCGCGATCCGCTGGCGATGTCCATCGCCACCATGCGCCCGCCCTGGCCGACCGCATAGACGCGGCCGCCATCGATCACCGGCTCGGCGTCGATGTCCGACAGTGTCGACACCGAAGTCGACATGCTGGTGCGCGAGAGCACGTCGGCCCACAGCGCGCGGCCATTCTCGTAGCGATAGGCATTGAGCTCGCCCGACGAGAAGCCGGCGACCACGGTGCCCTGGCCCGAAGCCGGTGCGGCGACGCCGAACACGCCCTGCGTCTCGAGGCTCGCCGAGGCGGTCCAGCTGACGTCCCCGGTCTCCTGGGTGAGCGCGAAGAGCTGGTTGTCCTGAGTCACGACATAGATATTGCCGCTGGCCACGGTCGGCGCGCCGCGCAGCGGGCCGCCGGGGCGCTTGCGCCAGATTTCCTTGCCGTCGGCCGCGTTGAGCGCAACCACGTCGCCCAGCCCGTTCGAGGCGAACGCGCGGTCGCCCTCGATGCTGACCCCGCCGCCGAAGCGGGCGGTCTTGTTGCCCTTTTCGTTGGCAGTGTCGGCGCGCCACAGCTCGGCGCCGGTATCGGCCGCCAGCGCGTGGACGACGCCGTCGGTGTCGATCACGTACATCTTGTTTTCGGAGACCACCGGCGCCGCGGCGAGCCGCTCGCGCTTCGATGCCTTGGCGATCGCTTTGGACCAGATGCGGCTCGGCGACTCGCCGAGCGCGAGGTTGCCCATCGACTTGGCAGCGTTGCCGCCCGGCTGGCGCCAGCCGTCATTCACCGCCGCCTCGGGAAGCAGCACATCGACGCCCTCGAGCGACTTGTCCGCCGCGATGCCGCTTTCCGACATCAGGATCGGCACGCGCTCGCCGAGCACGGGGGTCTTCTTGCCGCCGCCCTTGAAGACGCCGCAGCCGCTCGCCATTGCGAGCGCCGCGAGAGCGGCAGCCACCCTCACCTTGTTGTTCATTGAGCCTTGGTTTCCTTCGACTGATCGATGGCGTCGACACCCAGTACGCCGGCCAGCTGAACCGCCCGTTGACGGAGCAATTCGGGGACCTTTTCGGACTTGGCGATCTCGCCATAGAGCTTGCCCGCCTCGGTCTTCTTGCCGGCCTTCAGATAGGCGGAGGCGACGAGCTCGCCCGCAGTGCCGAGCCAGGGCGAGTTGGGATTGATAAGGTCCTTCAGCCGGTCGATCACGACTTGGGGCTGGAGCGTGTCGAACTCGGCGGCGGTCTGGCGGATCAGCCCGAGGTCGCGGAACGGCTGCGCCAGCCCCTTGTCGTTCGCCACTTCGGCGAACTTGGCGGCGGCGCCGCGCGCGTTGTTCTTCTGGAGCAGCAGCCCGCCCTCGGCGAGCTTGGCGATCGCGGCATAGCCGGTGTCTCCGCCCTCCTTGGCGATCTTGGCGAGCTCGGTCGCAGCCTGGTCGGGCGCGCCTTCGGCCTTTTGCAGCGCGAGGTCGAACTGCTCGCCCTGCACGCCCGCATTGCTCTCGCGATGATGCTGCCAGAACAGGAAGCCGGCGAGCGCGAGCAGCGCCACGACCACACCGCCGACGATCAGCCGGCCATAGCGCCGCCAGATGCCGAGCATCTGCTCGCGGCGATACTCTTCGTCGACTTCGCGGACAAAGGCTTCGTCAGTAGTGCCGGAAGGAGGAAGCGCCAAAATTGACTCCATGGGATTGCGGGCGCGGAACTCTTAGCTGCGGTCCTGCGCAAGGGAAAGCCGCTCGGTACCCGTTCAATCGCGCGCCGCATAGACCTGTTCGGCGCCCGGAAAGGCCCGGGACCGGACATCGGCGGCATAGGTCTCAACCGCGGCGGAAATGCGGCCAGCCAGATCGTCATAGCGCTTCACGAAGCGCGCGGTGCGATCGAACAGGCCCAGCATGTCCTCGGCGACCAGCACCTGGCCGTCGCACTGCGCCGAAGCCCCGATGCCGATCACCGGCACGGAGACGGCCGCAGTGATCTCATTGGCCAGCGTCTCGACCACGCCCTCGGCGACGATGCCGAACGCCCCCGCATCCGCAATCGCCCGGGCATCGTCGAGGATGCTGGCATGTTCGGCGTTGCTGCGTCCGCGCGCGCCATAGCCGCCCAGCGCGTTGACTGCTTGCGGCGTGAGCCCGACATGCCCCATCACCGGGATGCCGCGCTTCGTCAGGAACTCGACCACCGGCGCCATCGCCTGGCCGCCTTCCAGCTTCACGCCGGCGGCGCCGGTCTCAGCCAGCACGCGCGCGGCGGAGTTGAAGGCGCGCTCGGGGCTCGCCTCATAGCTGCCGAACGGCATGTCGACGATCACCACCGAATGCCAGCTGCCGCGCACCACTGCGGCGCCGTGTGCGATCATCATGTCGAGCGTCACGGGCAGCGTCGAAGGCAGCCCGTAGATCACCTGCCCCAGGCTGTCGCCGACCAGCAGCACGTCGCAATGCGGATCGAGCAGCTGCGCCATCCGCGTCGTGTACGCCGTCAGCATCACGATCGGCTCCTTCCCCTTGCGGTTGCGGATCGCGGGGACGGTGAGCCGCTTCATCGGCGCCGGGGTCGGGTTCGCCCGGCTGGTGCCGGTATCCATGGTCACGTGCGACATGGTCTGCGCCCTAGCCGCCCGCAGCCCCCTGCGCCAGCAATCTGGCGTAGTGTGTACACCCGAGTTGACTCGATGTTAGATATATTGAACATTAGGTCTAGTGATTCGAACAGGGGTAATGTCATGTCCTTTCGTGAGAAGATTGCCTGGGTGGCGTTCCTGAGTACCGTGATTGCCTGGGGCGGCTATTTCGCAGTCGTCGTCCATGCCTCGATCAACGGCGCCGATGGCGGCCTGTGGCTGCTCTGGCTCTTCATCGGCGTGACGATCGCTCAGGCGGTGGTGCTGGGTGTCGCCACGGCAGTCGCCGCGATCCTCGATCCCGCCGACGCCCAGGCGGCGCGGGACGAGCGCGACTTTGCCGTCGGTCGCAGGGCGAGCGGCATTGCCTATGGCACGTTGGTGGCGGGGTTGATCGCAGTCATCGCCGCGCTCCATGTCGGCCTCCATGGTCGCGGCACGATCTTCGCCTTGCTCGGGCTGTTCATGCTGGGCGAAGCGACTCGCTATGGCGCGCAGGCGATCGGCTATCGGAGGACGGCATGACTGAGCAGCGCGATGCCGACATCCGCCAGCGCCGGGGCTGGCATGGCTGAGGGCAGGCTTACCAACCAGGTCCGCACCCTGCGATTCCTCGCCGGCGAGATGACCCAGGGCGAACTCGGCGAGAAGATCGGGCTCACCCGCCAGACCGTCGCCGCGATCGAGCAGGGCAAATACTCGCCCAGCCTCGAAGCCGCGTTCCGCATCGCCCGCGTCTTCGGCAAGCCGCTCGAGGAAGTGTTCAGCTGGGCGGAATAGGGCTCAGCTGATCCAGCCGCGCCGCTCGGCATAAGCGGCGAACCAGATCTGCACCGCGGCGATTGCGGCGATGACCAGCGGGAACGGCACCGTCGCCGCCGCGCCCTTGTGCGCGATCAGATCGGTGCCGGCGAAGACGTAGCCGAACTGGACGATCACCGCGGCAAGCGAGACGATGTAGAGTGGCTTGGCGGCCTTGGAGCGCATCAGCAATGCGAACGAGCCGAGCAGCCCCGCGCCCACCGCCACCGCATAGACGGGCGTGAACCAGCCCGGCAGCGCGTCATAATAGGTCCGGTCCCAGTCGGTCGCGCCCGGATCGAGCGCGGGCCCATATGCGACGTGCATGAACAGCGCCGCGCAGCCCGCCGCGCCCCACAGCGCGAGCAGCACTGCAGCCAGAGTGAACCAACCGGCCGGCCTTTGCCGAATATAGGATGCCATGCGACCCCTCCCGATCTTTTGTGCAGGCGCAGCACGATAGCGCGGAACGGGGAATATAACCACTTTATGACAGGGGCTTGCGGCTCAGAGCAACGCACCCGCATAGCGGTCCGGCGCAAAACCGACGAGCAGCCCACCGGGATGCTCGACCACCGGCCGCTTGATCATCGAGGGATTGGCCAGCATCAGCGCCTGCGCCTTGGCCGCATCGATCCCCTGCTTGTCGGCATCGTCGAGCTTGCGAAAGGTCGTCCCCGCCCGGTTGAGCAGCGGCTCCCAGCCCACCGCCGCGACCCAACCCGCCAGCCGCGCGGCATCCACGCCCTCGGCCTTGTAGTTGTGGAAGGCATAGGCGACGCCGTGATCGTCCAGCCAGGTCCGCGCCTTCTTGATCGTGTCGCAATTGGGAATGCCATATACCGTAACAGTCATTAGGCTAGGCTCCACGCGAAATAGTATCAACAAATCAGTTGGTTATGAGAGTTGCGGTGCCATTTTGAACGGCGACATAGCTTCCAGCTGGCTTTTCCGGTCGTGCATGTGGGTATGCCACAAACCACGAAATCACCGATCGATAATTAGATGTATGGAACCGATCACACCGGAAAATCTGCTCTCTCATTTCCGTTGGAGCCTGTACGAACTGAACGGTTATCTCCATGCTATCGCGTCACGGGATGCAATGAATTCTGGCACTGATCTAGATGATCCCGATTGGTGGGCAACCCTGCCTTCAGTCCACATCAATCGCTATTGCGGATTGGAAATCCAACTGATTGCTCGCCGCTACGTCATCGCCCGCGACTTCGATATTCTCGATGAGACGCAAGCCATGATGGTCTGGAAGCTACAGCACCCATAGATCAGAAGCCGAAGTGTCCCTTCAACAAAGGCTCAACGGCACCCCATGCCCCAGCGGCGCTGCTGATTGCCTCTGAACCGCTCTTCACAGCCCCAACCAGCGCCTTGATGACGCCGGGCTTGCGTTCTTCTGGCTTGGCGTTCGCCAAGGCGGTCAGGGTAGCGACCTGCTCAAGCAACTCATTTTTGGTCGCTTCATCTGCGTCCTGCGCGTTCAAGATCGCATCGGTCAATTTGCCCAGCGGCTCCACGATGTCGGCTGCGCCGTTCTGCGTGAGAGCCTGTAAGTTGACCTGGATCTCTTTGACGTTGCCGAAGTTGATCGCGCCGACGGTCCCGCCGGTCACGGACACGGTTTGGTTGTTGTAGTTGATGGGGGGCACAGGAGGCCTCGGAATTGCGATGCGGGGAGAGGGCGGACCAAAGCCGATAACGGCATCCATTTCGGCAGCGGCGTAATTAATCATGGCAGCGTGCTGAGTGAAGGTCATCCACTGGCTCATGTCATGTTTGTATTTGCAGTCGATGCAGGCCGGATAACCATCTAGCGAAACGATAGCTGGCCGCCCGCAATTACCACAGGCTGGCCACGGCTTCTTCTCAGCTGGCTCAGAGACTTCGGCTCCGTCACTCATACATCGAATATCGTGCCGGAGGGCCGGAAAGAAAAGGGGTATTAGACCTCGCGGCAGCCGACCCACAGGACACGGAAATCACGTATTTCTGCGGAAAACTGGTGTCACCTATTTCTGCATACAGGCGTGACAACATGGTCGCAATTGGGAATGCCATATACCGTAATCGTCATTATCGCCCTCGTTGCGTTCGAACCGCTGATAGCGTCTTGAAGATCCAAAAGCAGTCTGTTCGCTAGCGCCCAGTAGCGGACTTTCCTTCCTAGCCCTCTCCCGCCTTCGCGGGAGAGGGTTGGGTGAGGGTCTTCTTCTACCAAGCGAAGGCGTTGAACGCCTGGTAGAACAAGACCCTCACCCTCCCACCGCCCTTGGCGGCGGGCCCCTCCCTCTCCCGCGAAAGCGGGAGAGGGCTAACAAGGTCAGCTATCCCCCCACTTCCCGCCATTCACCTTTGATGCCGAAAGCCGCAGCGCTCACTTCCACGGCGTGAAACCCGCCTCCCTGAACAGCGGCACCAACCCTCAAGCCGCCTTGAGCATCGCCGTCTCGTCCGGCCGTAGCGTCAGCACCGACACGCCCGTCGCGGTCACCGCAACGGTGTGCTCGAACTGGGCGGAAAGCGATCCGTCCTGCGTCACCACGGTCCAGCCATCGGCCTCGGTGCGCACGCTGCGGCGGCCGCGGTTGAGCATCGGCTCGATCGTGAAGACCATGCCCTCGCGCAGCGGCATCCCCGTCCCCGGTCGGCCGAAATGGAGGATCTGCGGCTCCTCGTGCATCTCGCGGCCGATGCCATGGCCGCAATATTCGCGCACCACCGAATAGCCGTTGCGCTTGGCATGGCGCTCGATCGCGAAACCGATATCGCCCAGCCGCGCACCCGGACGCACGGCGCGGATGCCCATCCACATCGCATCATAGGTGGTCCGCACCAGTCGCCTGGCGGCCGGATCGACCGCGCCGACGAGATAGGTCTTGCTCGAATTGGCGATATAGCCGTTCTTTTCCAGCGTGATGTCGAGGTTGACGATGTCGCCGTTGCGCAGCACCTCGGCCCTGGACGGCACGCCGTGGCAAACCACATGGTTGACCGAGGAATTCAGCACGAAGCCATAGCCATATTGGCCCTTGCTCGCGGGCCGGGCCCGGAGATCGTCGACGATGAACCGCTCGACCAGCGTGTCGATCTCGAGCGTCGACATGCCCGCAAGCGGGGTGCGGTCGAGCAGCTCGAACACCGATGCCAGCAGCCGGCCGGATTCGGCGAGCAGCGCCAGCTCCTCAGGCTGCTTGGTCATGCGCCACGATCAAAGGCTGCGCCGAAATGCCGGCGGCTTCGCGTTCGCGCTCGATGATCTCGGAGAAGCTGAGCGTCGGATTGGTCTCGCACAGCATGCCCAGCTTGATCCAGAACGCCGCCTGCGCGTTGATCGAGCGATAGGATATTTTGCTCGCTCGGCGCAGCTGGTCGTGCAGCTCGTCCTCGATGTTCACGATGCCCATTGGGGTGTCCTATATGATTCGTATATGAACCGTATAGTCAGCCCCGGCGATCGCGCCAAGTGCCGGATCGGAAACGCTGCATTCGAAACCCGCTCGCAAATTGGAACAAATATTGAACATCGGTGGAGACACCCTATCTCTGCCGGGCGATCCGTCGCCGCACTTTGACATCGTCGAGCCGAGCCTCCCGCCTGAGCGATCGTGCGCGTCACAGCGGCGTCGGTGGCGCGTCACTGTCGCACGGATGGCGCGTCGCTGTAGCGTGAATGCCGCCTCCATGTCCGAAGCGGTGGCTTCGCCGCCGCTTCGGCGTCACGTCGGACGCCCCTGCGTTGCGACATGGTCAATAAAAACAACGCCTTACCGATTGGCGCGTCCGCACGGACCCCGTTTCGGTGTCAACTTCGTCAAGCGAAGTTCGCGCAGACCGCGCCCGCAACTGTGACTTTTGCGACCTTTCAGCCCAGAAATCGCCCGAGCACGACGACCTTCTGCCGCTCCAATCCCAGCGCCTCATAAAAGCCCAGCGCCGCGGCATTGTCCTCGCGCACCATCAGCTGGATCTTGGGGCACCCCCGGGCGCGCAGCCAGTCCTCGGCGGCGGCCATCAGTGCCCGGCCCACCCCGCCGCGCTGCCGCTGTGGCGAGACAGCGAGATAATAGACCCACCCGCGATGGCCGTCGAAACCCGCCATCACGCTGCCCTCGATGCCCGCCTTGCCGCGCGTCACCAGCACGGTCGAGGTCGCGCCCGAAACCGCCAGCTCGAAATCGCGGTCGGGATCGTTCCATGGCCGGGTCAGCCCGCAGGCGCGCCACAAAGCGACTACGGCCTCGCGGTCGCCTGCCCGCGCCTCCTCGATCACCGCGCGATGCAGGTGATGCCTGCCCATAAGTGCGTGACCTTGCCGGTGGGTGCGCGCGAGTCGAGCAGCCCGGAAAAGTCGCCGCCGGTGAATTCGATGCCGATCGTCGACTGGTCCAGCACCGTTACCGGCCCGGCCGCGTCCAGTTGCCGGCGCGTCGATCCGATGCCGATCCCTTCGGCGCTGCGATAGGTACCGCCTTCGAGCGTCCAGCCGGCAAAGCTGCCCTCCTGGAAGCTGAGGCTGAGCCCGCCGGGATAGCGGCATAGTCCATGGGTCCGGCGCCGCAGTCGGTCGTGGTGCCCTTGGCCTCGGGCTCGCCGAGCTCGGCGGCCACTGCCTCGCGCGACAGGCCGAAGCTCACCTGATGCGCCTGGCCGCCCACCGGCGTCACGGTGAGCCCGTCGGGCGCGATCTCTACGACGGGCGCGCTCGGGCCAGCGATATTCGCTTCAGCCGGCGGCGCGGGGACGACGATTTCGTCCGATAGATTGGCGCTGTGGTTCTCCGCGGCCTCGGGCGGCGCAGGGGCACAGGCCGAGGCCAGCGCCAGCAGCGCGAGCGCGCCGAACGACGCGGCCCGCGTCACTTCCACTCCATTATTCAGGCACTTGTAACACATTGATTTTGAATACGAAAAAATATTTTCACCGTGATCTGCCGGTAGGCACGCCGTCAAAACCTTAGGCTCCTGATTTTATAGGGGAATTTCGGCCTATCTTCGGGAACCACCTTTCGAGGACATTCGATACGGCTGCCAGCCAATGAGTCGTAGGTTACGCGCCAGAACTTAGGGCGTCAGCCCCGAAAATACCGCCGGTCGACCGCATCGCCGGTGTGAGTTCGTCCGGCCCGCGATCTTGCCCGCTCTCCACAACCATGGAGAGCAAGCATGACGAAGAACCCAACGCGCGTCCGTATTCTCATGACGCCCAGCAGAGGTCACGATGATGATGAGCGACCGCAGGCCTACGCTGGTCCAGCCACGGTGCTGACGGGTCTGCCACGGATGATCAGACGGCATGAGCTTCGGTTGATCGTGCCCTTGGCTGACAGCACGATCTTCGAGATGGAGAAACGGGGTGAGTTCCCTCCCCGCTTCAACCTCTCGCCCCGCTGCGTTGTCTGGGACCTGGCGGAGGTCGAGGCATGGCTTGATCAGCGTCGCTCTGCATATTTCGCGGGCGAAGCGGACGTCGCCTACACCGTCGATGTGCGTCATCGTAAATGGCGCCCGGTGAAGCCGAAGGACTGATTTGATCCGAGACCCCGTCGTCGTGATCGGCGGCGGGGCACGTCGACAACCGACCGTTTTCGACCAAAGCCGGTCGCTCGCTTCATCCCCGATAACGTCTGATTTCGATGAAAGCTGACGATCGCGCAGGTCAAATGGATGATCAGGAAGCCGAGCATACCTGAGCGAGAGGCACGGCGACGATCACTTCTCGAGGGTGTCGAAATGTCGATTGCGCTGGCTCATCCGCCGACATAGGCGGCCAGTTCATCGGGTGTTCCGAAAGGGAACGCCAGTTTGAGATGATCGAGAAAGGCGGCGACGCGTGCGCTCAGGAGCCTGCGCGTCGGATAGAGCGTCCATAGCGTGATGTCGGGCGCATCCACGTCGCCCCAGCACACCAGGTTGCCGTTCGCCAGATCGTGGCTGACGAGCGATATGGGCAAGCGCCCAGCACCGACTCCCGCCCTTACCGCATCGCGCACCATGATAAGGGACGAAAGCCCCAGCACCGGATCGACCGGGATGATCGTAACGCCACCCGCGGTCCTCACCTGCCACGGCTGACGATCGCCGGTGGCCCGTACAACGGCCGGGGCGCGCTCGCTTTCCTCGGGACGCGCAAGTGTGGGGCTCGCAACCACGACCAGCCGGTCGCGCAGGAAGATGCGTCCGACGAGGCTCTCGTCCGGCTCGGGATTGACCCGGATAACGAGGTCGAACCCTTCCTCGATCATGTCCACTGCGCGGTCCTCCGTCGTGACCTCCAGCCGCACCGCCGGATGCCGGAGCGCAAAGTCCGCTGCCAGCCGACCCATCGCGGTCTGCGCGAACAGCAACGGCGCGCTGATCCGCAGCCGGCCTTTGGGCGCCTGTCCGCCAGACGCGATCGCCGCGGCGCTCTCCTCCAGCTCCATCAACAACAGTCCGGTGCGCTCGAACAGCGCGCGTCCCTCTTCCGTCAGCTTGAGCATTCGCGCGCCGCGCTCGAACAGCCGAAGATCCAGTGCGGCCTCCAGCTCCGACACCCGACGCGATAGCGTCGCCTTGGGGCGGTTCGCGGCTCGAGCGGCACGGCCAAAACCACCGTGACGGGCGACGAGCGTGAAATCGGCAAGCGCAAGTAGGTCCATATCGTTCCACCAGTGAGACGCTGGGTTCAGATATAGCGCCTATTCGTGACTCTGTGGATCACTCATTTTGCAATCAGCCAAACGGCTTCAACCGCAAACGCCTTCAATCAAGGAGTGACCCCCATGACCATCCTCGTTACCGGTGCCACCGGCAATGTCGGCCGCAATGTCGTCGATCAACTCGTGCAGCGCGGCGCCGACGTGCGGGCTCTTGTCCGCGACGCCGCCAAAGCCACCCTGCCGGCTGGTGTCGAAATCGTTCAGGGCGATCTGCTCGACGTCGATGCGCTGCGCGCTGCCTTCTCCGGCGTATCCACGCTGTTCCTGCTCAATGGGGTGGTGCCCGACGAGTTCACCCAGGCGCTGCTGACGCTGGGTGTCGCGCGGGAGGCCGGCGTTCGCCGGGTCGTCTACCTGTCCGTGATCCACAGCGACGTCTATGTGAACGTGCCGCACTTCGCCGGCAAATTCGGTGTCGAGCGGATGATCGAGGCGATGGGCTTCGAAGCGACCGTGCTGCGCCCGGCCTATTTCATGGACAACGAAGTCACGATCAAGGACGCGATCACCGGTTACGGCATCTACCCGATGCCGATCGGCGACAAGGGCCTCGCGATGATCGACGCGCGCGATATCGGCGAGATCGCCGCCATCGAGTTGCTCCGCCGCAAGCGGGCCGAGGGACCACTGCCGTTCGAGCGGATTAACCTGGTCGGTCCGGACACGTTGACCGGCGTGGACGCGGCCGCGATCTGGAGCGACGTGCTCGGCCGTCCGGTCGGCTATCCCGGTGCGGACGTTGCCGCGTTCGAGCAGAACCTGCGCCAGTTCATGCCCAGCTGGATGGCTTTCGACATGCGGCTGATGGGCGAGCGCTTCGTGAGCGACGGCATGGTGCCGGATGCCGGCGATGTCGAGCGCCTGGTCACGCTGCTGGGTCGGCCCCTGCGCACCTATCGCGATTTCGTGGCCGGCATAGCTGGCTGAACCACCCACCGACCCCCATTCTCAGGAGACGACCCATGATCTACTCGACCGCCACCGTGCCCGTGAACCCCGCAGGCGAAACCCCGCTGACCCGCGAACAGGTGTGGAAGGGGCTGGAGCGCAAGGCGCGCGACGCCCGCCTTTTCCTGCCGCCCGGCCTGTGCACCCGCTGCGACGTGGCCGAGGAAAGCGCGACCCACTTCGTGCGAGAGGCGACGATCGCCGGCCAGGATCTGCGCGAGATCATCGTGCTGGAGACGGCCCGGAAAGTGACCTTCTTCCAAGCCACCGGCCCGCGCGAGGGCGCGATCGTCAACGAACTTTTCGAGGATGAGGCCGGCGCGCTGCACCTACGCTTCTACTGCTATCTCGGTCTGCGTGATAAAGCGCCGGGTGGTCCGGAAGAGCAGGCAGAGCAGGCGCAGTTCGATAGCGAGCAAGGTTACAAAGCTGCGCTGCTGTCCACTCTCAAGCGGACGCGCGAGTTGCTTGCGGACGGCGCGCTCTGACGACCTGCATTCGCGGCGGAACCGTCCTATGGGGCGGTTCCGCCGCCGGTTTCATCACCGCACGCGCATGCCATAGAGAAGCAAATCCACCAAATGCGCAACGCGAGACACCGGCGCAGCGTCCTTCTCGGCCGCGATCGCTATCGCGCTAACCACACAGATGATGTCGTCGAAGCTGACATCGTCACGAACGATCCCGGCTTCCTGAGCGAGCCCAAGCAGCCGCTGCCCTTCCGCAGTAATTGCATTGCATCCAGCCGTACCGTGCTGGATCACTGTCCCCAGCGACGCGGCAAGGCTCTGATAGACGCTGGTGTTCTCGGCAAGCTCTTCCAAGAACTGGCGTAGCGCGTCGCCGGGGTCAGCATCCGCATCCCGTGCCTGGCTCAACGCCGCGACGGACATAAACCGCTCGTCGCTGGTGGCTGCCAAGAGCGCCTCGCGCGTCGGAAAACGACGATAGAGCGTGCCGATCCCGACCTTCGCCCGTTTGGCCACCTCGTCCAGCGAAACGCCGGCACCTCGCTCAAGGAACAGTTCTTCTGCGGCGACGAGAATGCGCTGGCGGTTCCGTTCCGCGTCGGCCCGCAGGCCTGCTTCAATCAAGTTTTTGCCTCCCATATCTTGCCAAGTGGAGGTTGCCTCCATATTGCAAGTGGAGCAATCCTCCACTTGCATGAAGGTCTGATGTGATGACGAAGCGGTTCGAAGGCAAGATCGTGGTGATTACTGGTGGCAGCGATGGCATCGGATTGGCCTCCGCGCAGCGCTTCGCGCAAGAAGGCGCCCAGATATATATCACCGCGCGGCGGCAGGCCTTGCTCGATCGGGCGATCGATCAGATCGGTCACGGTGCGGTGGGAGTGCGAGGCGACGTTACGAATCTTGCCGATCTTGCAAGCCTCTACCAACGCGTCGAGCGTGACCACGGCAAGGTCGATGTAGTGTTCGCCAATGCCGGCACGCACCAGCCCGTCCCGCTCGAGGCAATTGACGAAGCGCATTTCGATGCGACCTTCGGCCTCAATGTGAAAGCCTTGGTGTTCACCGTGCAGAAGGCACTTCCGCTGATGACGGAGGGGGCCGTGATCGTCCTCAACGGCTCTATCGCGGGCTCCAAGGCGTATCCGGACCAGTCGCTCTACAATGCAAGCAAAGCAGCGGTTCGTTCCCTTGCCCGCAGCTGGACCAACGATCTCAAGGACCGTGGCATCCGCGTGAACGTCGTTTCGCCCGGCGCCACCGAAACACCGTTGCTTCGAAACCACTTCGACGCGAATCCGGGCGCTGAAGAAGCGGTCGTCAACGGGGTACCGCTTGGGCGTCTGGCTCGCCTGGAAGATGTCGCGCGTGCCGTACTCTTCCTCGCGTCGAGCGATAGCAGCTTCGTCGCGGGACATGAGCTCTTCGTGGATGGCGGTGTCGCGGCAGTCTGATCCTGCAAACAGCTCGGCGTTGTGGGCCTATATGACCGAGGGTCCGTCGGACGAGCTTACCTGAAAGCTGCATTGCCGCAACCGACCGACGCTTTGTCACTTGCGATACTGGTCAGGCAACCGCCGAAAGTCGTCTCCTGACAACAACCGCCGTTTGACCCATCGCACTGGAATGGCAGGAATGTCCCACAAGCCGACCACCAGTGGCGCGACCGAAGCATGCATACCGTCAGACAAACTGTGGATCGGGTCGGCTACCCGCCGTTTGCCAAATTTTTTATCGCGCGAAATCAATGGAGTGCACTGACCGCCGCGCGCTCGTTTATGATGCAACGAAGCCGGTATCAAAAGGCCGAATAGAGCTGCAAATTCAACGCTGGACTACGCCAAACTACGCTCCGGTCACTCCCACTCGATCGTGCCCGGCGGCTTCGAGGTATAATCGTAGGTCACCCGGTTGATCCCGCGCACTTCGTTGACGATCCGCGTCGCCACTCGCGCCAGGAAGTCGCCCGGGAATTGGAACGCCACCGCGGTCATCCCGTCGGTCGAGGTCACCGCGCGCAGCGCCAGCACGTAATCATACGTGCGATGGTCGCCCATCACGCCCACGGTGCGGACGGGGAGCAGCACCGCGAACGCCTGCCAGATCGCATCGTAGAGCCCGGCGTTGCGGATCTCCTCGAGATAGATCGCATCGGCCTTGCGCAGGATGTCGCAGCGTTCCTTGGAAACTTCGCCAGGGATGCGGATCGCCAGGCCGGGGCCCGGGAACGGATGCCGGCCGACGAACACTTCGGGCAGGCCAAGCTCGCGGCCGAGTTCGCGGACCTCGTCCTTGAACAGCTCGCGCAGCGGCTCGACCAGCTGCATGTTCATCCGCTCGGGAAGGCCGCCGACATTGTGATGGCTCTTGATCGTCACCGACGGCCCGCCGGTAAAGCTCACGCTCTCGATCACGTCCGGGTAAAGTGTACCCTGGGCAAGGAAGTCCGCCCCGCCGATCTTCCGCGCTTCTTCCTCGAACACGTCGATAAAGGTCTTGCCGATGAACTTGCGCTTGGCCTCGGGGTCGGTGAGCCCGGCAAGGCCGCTCAGGAACAGCGTCTCGGCGTTCACATGGACGAGCGGGATATTGTAATGGCCGCGGAACAGGCTGACGACCTGGTCGGCCTCGCCCGAGCGCATCAGGCCGTGGTCGACGAACACGCAGGTCAGCTGCTCGCCGATCGCCTCGTGGATCAGCACTGCCGCGACGGCCGAATCGACCCCGCCCGAAAGCCCGCAGATCACCTTGCCCTTGCCGACCTGGGCGCGGATCTCGGCGATCTTGGCCTGGCGGAACTCCGCCATCGTCCAGTCGCCCTTGAGCCCGCAGACATGGCGGACGAAATTGGCAAGCAGCCGGCCGCCATCGGGGGTGTGGACCACCTCGGGGTGGAACTGCATTGCATAATAGCGGCGTTCGTCATTGGCGATCACCGCGAACGGCGCGCCTGCGCTCGAGGCGACGACGCGGAAGCCCGGCGCCAGGTCGGTCACCTTGTCGCCATGGCTCATCCACACCTGGTGCTTTTCGCCGGGCTTCCACAGCCCGTCGAACAGCTCGCATTCCTCGGCGATGTCGATGAAGGCGAGCCCGAATTCCCCGCTTTCGCCGAGCGAGACGTTGCCGCCGAGCTGCTGCATCATCGTCTGCTGGCCATAGCAGATGCCCATCACCGGCAGCCCCGAATCCCAAATCACCTGCGGCACGCGCGGGCTGTCCTGATCGAGCACCGAGGCCGGCGAGCCCGAGAGGATGATCCCCTTGGGCTGCATCCGGGCAAAGGCCTCCGCGGCGGCGGTGAAAGGGGCGATCTCGCTATAGACCCCCGCCTCGCGCACCCGGCGCGCGATCAGCTGGGTTACCTGGCTGCCGAAATCGACAATGAGGATGGAGTCGGTGTGCTCTAGCGTCATGGCTGGCCGATAAGGAGCCAGCCAAGCGCTGTAAAGCGGGGTATGCAGCGCAGGCGCGAGAGCGGCGCCTTCGCGATCTCCTAGAGCGTAGCGGTGGCGATCAGGGCGTGGACGTCGGCGATCGTCCGGTCGAAATAGTGCAGCCGCGGCGCGTCGAAGCTGACCATGTAGAGCTTGCCCTCGACAATCGCCGCGCTCGCCTCGCCCTTGCGCGTGATCTGGTCCTCGTCGGTAAATTCGTAAGTGAAGATCACCCCATCCTGGCCGAGGAACCTGGCCGGCGCAGTGGACGTGAGCTAGAACGCGCCGATATTCTTGTAGGTCCGATAAGTGCCCTCCAGCAGCTCCGGCACTTCAACGAGCAAGGTCGCCTTGCGGAATTTGGGCAGCGGATCCTTCTTCTTGTGCCGCTCCTTCACCAGTGGCTTGCCGGGAACGATCCCGCCATAAAAGGTCAGATCGTTGAGCTGCTCGCCGTCCAGCGTCCAGCGCTCGGTATTCTTGCCAATATTGCCGCTCAGCCGGTTCCAGTCGCGCGGCGGCGTGACGGTGAGTTTCGAATCGGCGATGGTGACCGCTGCGCCCTTCTGACGCAGCTTGTGTGCGCTCGCTACCGGTGCCTCGGCGATCACCGAAAGCAGGGCCAGCAGCGCCACCAAGACTTTGCCAATCTTCATTGCAAATTCCCCCCGGGATCATCAGCCTGATCATCTTTGCATCGGATGCTTCAGGGCTCAGTTGCAGATAGCGTTGGAGCTCGGCCTGGCCTTCACTGGGTCGGCCGCTCTTGATCAGCGCGAGGCCCAGCCCGCGATGCGCCGCGGGCAGGCCGTCGTCGAGGCCGGTGGCATTGCCATAGAATTGGACGGCATTGGCAAAGTCGCGCTGGGTGCCCCGTGTGCGGTACAGCTCGGCGCGCGCCAACCAGAGGTCGGCGGTCCAGCCGTCGCTGGCCAGGTTCTGAATCAGATAGTCGCTCGCGCCGAAATCGTTGAGCTTGATCTGATCCTCGAGCAGCAGCGGCAGCCACGGCGCCAGCGCGGCGCGATAGCGCGCGGCGCCATTGTCACGGCTTGCGCCTTCGGCATCGGCCAGTTCGGCCAGATAGCCAGCCCGCTCGCCCTCCGGCGGGTGCGACGCGGTGAAGGCTATGCTATTGAAGTTGGGCTTGCGGAGCCCTCGCGCGGCGGCGGATGCCTGGAGCTCCGCCATGACGTTCTGCCATACCATGGCCGCGGCTTGTGGCGGCAGGCTGCTCTGGTTCAGATAGCCCAGTCCGAGCCGGTCCGCTTCGCGTTCCTGGTCGCGATTATAGCGGAACAAGCTCCCGTAGACCGAAACTTCCAGGTTTCGATACATGCGATAGCCATTATAGCTCGGCGCGATGCTCGCCAGCAGCCCGGTCCACGCCAGCAGATCCGTGCCGCGGCGCCCGGCCTTGAACTTGGCGAGCGAATGGCGCCGCTCGAAATGGCCGAACTCATGGCCCAGAACTGCCGCCAACTCTGCTTCGTTGCGGACGCGCAGCAGCAGACCGCTGAACACCCGCATCGTGCCGTTGGGCGACATAGTGGCGTTGAAGGTGGGCTCGCGGAGCACATAGATGCGGACCGAACCGCAGCGATCCGCGCCCACGGCCGCGCAGAGCACGGACTTGATATAGCCCGTCAGCGTCTCGTCGCGGATGACGAGCGGCGATGCGGCGAGCGCGCGCTCGCTCTCGTCGTCCTCCCGCCACAAGCCGATCTCATCGACGCCCTGCGGCTGATAGACCCCGGCATAGGGCGGAAGCACTGCGGCCTTCTGCGCCGCTGCGGGCCTCGCGCCCGCCACGGCCAGCCCGGCGGCAAATAGCCAGCGCGTTTTGCGGCGGCGGATCATTTTGCCGGCTTGATGTCGCTGCCGGGAAAATCATCGAGCAGCTGGCGGACGCGCTTCTCGGAGCCGTCCTCCTCCCTAACATCGCCACCCATCGCGCCATCGGCGTTGAGCCAGAGCAGGTCGCCGGTCTTGAGATCGACCAGCCCCGCATAGCCGGCATGCTCGCCCGACTTCACGGCGATGCCGGGGCCCAGCAACGCGAGCACCTGGAGGATCTTGCGGCCGGTGGAGCCATAGGCATCGCGATTGTAGAGGAACAACGCATAGTCGGCGTCCTGCGCACCTGGAAGCGTGGCGACGCCGGCGCCCAGCGACCAGTCGAACACATCATTCTTGTTGTCGCGCTTCTTGGTGGGCAGCCGATTGCCGACGAAGAACTGATATTCGATCACGGCCTGCGAGACCGCGGCGAACAGCGCCATATGCTCCTGCAGCCGCTGCGCATCCTCGCCATAGGCTTCGGGCGCTAGGACGACGGTGTTGCCGAGCCGGCTCTGCAGCCGCTCGAGCGAGACCTGAAGATTCCTCGAAGCCTTTTCGGTCCAATCGCCGTTCGGCTCGAACATGCCGCCCGTCGATTGCGCCCCCACGCTGACTGACGGCCGGAAAACCAGAATGCGTTTGCCGCTATTGGCCGGGAGCTCGAAACCCTGCTTCAGCGCCGAGCGTTCCTGCGCCGCGACCGGCGCCACCGCAAGCACGACCGATCCGATTGCAAAGGCAATCGCCCGTAAAATCCCCATCTGGAAGCCCCCCTCTGCAGCGTTCGATGGACGCCAGCAGAGAGGGGAAGTTACGTATCGATCGTCCAACATCGCAACGGATATTTCGCGAATCCTATAGACAAACTGCTCCAAAATGGTTGGATCGTATGAACGACCCAAGCATAATCCGCCGCGGTTACTTCGCCTCGACTTCCAGCCCGGTCCACTTGCCGGCGAATGCATAGAGATCGGCGGCTTCCTCGATCACTTTGTCCGTAGGCTTGCCCGAACCATGTCCGGCGCGCGTTTCGATGCGCGCCAAATGGGGCTTGTCTCCGATATCGGCGGCCTGGAGCGCCGCGGTGTATTTGAAGGTGTGGCCCGGGACGACGCGATCGTCGGTATCCGCGGTGCTCGCCAGAATCGCCGGATAGGCCACGCCCGACTTGATGTTGTGATAGGGCGAATAGGCATAGAGCGTGCGGAAATCGGCCTCCTTCGACGGATAGCCATAATCGTCGACCCAATAGCGACCGGCGGTCCAGCGATCGAAGCGCAACATGTCCATCACGCCCACCGCCGGCAGTGCCGCGGCGAACAGGTCGGGACGCTGGTTGACCACCGCGCCGACGAGCAGGCCGCCGTTCGAGCCACCCTGGATCGCGAGCTGATCCTTGCCGGTGATCCCTTCCTTGATGAGATATTCGCCCGCCGCGATGAAATCGTCGAACACGTTCTGCTTGTTGGCGAGCCGGCCGCCATCGTGCCACGCCTTGCCATATTCGCCGCCGCCGCGAATATTGGCGAGGGCGAAGACGCCGCCCTGCTCCATCCAGGCCAGCCGCGCCGCCGAAAAGGCCGGAGTGTAGGAGATGTTGAACCCGCCATAGCCCCAGAGCAGCGTGGGCGCCGGGCCGGTCGAGCCCTTCTTGCGGACGACGAACATCGGCACCCGGGTGCCGTCCTTCGAAGCATAGAAGCGCTGCTCGACATCGAACTGGCTGGGATCGAACGCCACCTTGGGCTGGGCCCGATCGCCGCCTGGCCGGTCTTCACATCGTAGCGGAAGATCGTCGTCGGATAATTGAAGCTGGTGAAGGCGAAGAAGGTCTCGGGATCCCCGACCTCGCCGCCAAAGCCGCTCGCGGTGCCGATGCCCGGCAGTGCGACCTTGCCATCCGCCTTGCCCTCGAGCGTGTAGCGGCGGACCTCGGTCTTGGCGTCGACCAGATAGGAAAGGATCAGTCGATCGCCGACGATCGAGGCGCCGGCCAGCGTCTCTTTCTGCTCGGGGACGATTTCCTTCACGGCCAGCTTGGGATCGGCGAGGTCGATCGAGACGATGCGATCGCGCGGCGCGGCGGCATTGGTCGAGAAGTAGAACAGGGTGCCGCGATTGCCGATCACGCTCCAGTCATTCTCGAGCTTGCCGATGATCTCGCGCGGCTGCCATTTCGGATCGGTGAGGTCGATGATGTGCACGAGGTTCTTGTTGTCGGTGCCTTCGGTGGTGCCGATCACGAGATAGCGGCCGTCGTCGGAAATCCCGGCATAATGGCTGAGCTTGGGGCTCGCCGGGGTCTCATAGACCAGCCGGTCGGCCGATTGCGGCGTACCCAGCTTGTGGAAGTAGATCTTGTGGTTCTCGTTGAGCGCCTGGAACTTGGCGTCCGCGGGCGGCTCGGGATAGCGCGAATAGAAGAAGCCGCTGCCGTCCTTGGCCCAGGACAGGCCCATGGTGAACTTCGCCCAGCTCACTTCGTCGCCCGTTTCCTTGCCGGTGGCGGTATCGATCACCTTGATCGTACGCCAATCGGTGCCGCCATCCTGGATCGAATAAGCGAGCAGCTTGCCGTCTTCCGAAGGCAGCCATTCGGCGAGCGCGGTGGCGCCGTCCTTCGACCAGCCATTGGGATCGATCAGCAGCCGCCCCTGCCCTTCCAGGCTGTCGCGGACGAACAGCACCGCCTGGTTCTGCAGCCCTGAATTATGCGCGTAGAAATAATGGGCACCCTTCTTCACCGGCACGCCGAACCGCTCATAATCGAACAGCGTCTTGATCCGCTTGGCGAACCAGTCGCGCCCGGGAAGCGTCGCGAGATAGGCATCGGTGACCTGATTCTCGGCGGCGACCCAGGCGGCGACTTCCTTGTCATTGCGCACGTCGTTCTCGAGCCAGCGATAGGGGTCCGCGACCTTCACGCCGAACTGCTCGTCGACGACGTCGACGCGGCGGGTCTGCGGATAAGCGGGCTTGGACATGGCAGTGCTTTCTGGCTGGGGCTTGGTCTGGGCTTGGGCAAAGGCGGGAGAGACGAAGAGAAGCGGCAGGGACAGCAAGGCTCGGCGCATCAGGGACCCTTTTGAAAGGAGGCGATGGCCGTTGCTATCGGCGGCGTGGCAGGATCGCCACTGTTAATCGGTGGATCTGCCGAACGCTGGACATGCGGCTTGGATGCCGGAAAGTCTCAAAGGTCACAGTTGCGGGGCGCTGGCCGGTACGCGGTCGGTTGACGAAGTTGACACGAAACGGCGGTTTTCGCGGAGGCTCAAGCCACCAAATTATTGATTTTGTTAGAGCGCGATTGGACGGTCCGACGCCGGCGCGCCATCGAAGCGCCCGTTGCGCCACGGTGCGACGACACCGAGGCGACACGAACGCGCCACGAACGCCACAGCAGCGCGCCCTGGAAGCACCCGTCAAGCGACGCCCAAGCTGGGTCCGACAATGTCAAAGAGCGGCGATCCGGTCGCCAAACCGAGATAGTGCGGCAGCGGCGATGTTCAATGTTTGTTCCTTACCCTTCCGTGGCGGGGAGGAGAGGACCATGCGCAGCATGGTGGAGGGGTCTGCCCCCAGGGGATCCCTTGCGGCTTACCCCCTCCACCACGCCCTGCGGGCGCGGTCCCCCTCCCCGTTCCGGGGAGGATCTGATTCACGCCCAGTCTAGCCGGTCGCGCCGCACAACGAAAAAGAGCGGCTGCACCGAGGTGCAACCGCCCTTTTCTCCATGGCCGGAGGAACTCTGGCCGCCCGGATCAGGCTGCTTCGTCGAAGTCCTCGTCGCCGAGCACCGGACCCGAATCCTGGCCCTTGGCCGAGACGTCGCGATCGACGAACTCGATGATCGCGATCGGCGAGGCGTCCGACGCGCGGATGCCGGCCTTGATCACGCGGGTGTAGCCGCCGTTGCGATCGGCGTAGCGCGCCGCCAGCACGTCGAACAGCTTGACCAGCTGCGCTTCGTCGAGAAGGCGAGCATGCGCCAGACGACGGTTGGACAGGCCACCCTTCTTGGCGAGGGTGATCAGCTTCTCGACGTAAGGACGCAGTTCCTTCGCCTTGGCGGTGGTGGTGGTGATCTGCTCGTGCTTGATCAGCGCTGCCGCCATGTTGCGGAACAGGGCAATGCGATGAGCCGAGGTACGCTGCAGCTTACGGCCGCCTACGCGATGACGCATGGTAATCTTCCTTCGTTCGTCTGGGGGCCGTTTCAGGTACCCCAAGCCAGGCAGCGATAGGGCCGCTGCCCAAAACCCGTGTCACGATTGCGTGAAGTCGCGCCTAAGAGCGGAAATTGATCGATTCGTCAAGCACGGGCTCGTCCGGACCGCCGCGCAAACGACAGCCAGGTCATCGCCATGCCGCCAACGAACATCACCAGGAAAACCGCGATGCCGACGATCATCGCTGCGAGCGTCGCCACGAACCCCCAGGGATTGGTTGACCAGGCAGTGAAGACTTCCGGCGTGGACGCGACCGCCACTTGGCCGGTTCGAAGTGCGCCGATGGCTTTCCACGTCCAAAAGGCCGAACCGGCGCCACCCGCCAGCAAGCAAAATACCGAAACCAAGAGACTACCCCGCGGCCTACCGAGCGCTCGCTCGCGCCGCGCCTCGTGCCGGCTGGACCATTGGATCACCGTGAACAGGAACACGAAATATCCTGTTCGCCAAGCGATCCATGCCTTGGTGATTTCGAGGCCGTTCGCGAGGCGATATAGCGTCTCCAGCAGAACGCCGACGACAATCAGTATCAGCAGAGGGCGTAACCGGCGCACATCAGAAGAATAAGGCGCATCGCCTGGAGAGCAAGCCGCTCCGCTCGGGACGCCCCAAAAGAAAAGGGCTCCACGTCGCCGAGGAGCCCTTCGCCTTGTTTCTTCGCAAGAATCCTGGGTTACCCCATGATCTCCTGCTCGAGCTTCTTGGCCATCTCTTCGATGTTCTCGGGCGGCCAGCCGGGGATTTCCATACCCAGGCGGAGACCCATGCTCGAAAGGACTTCCTTGATCTCGTTGAGCGACTTGCGGCCGAAGTTCGGCGTGCGCAGCATCTCGGCTTCGGTCTTCTGAACCAGATCGCCGATATAGATGATGTTGTCGTTCTTGAGGCAGTTAGCCGAGCGGACCGACAGTTCGAGCTCGTCGACCTTCTTGAGCAGGTAGCGATTGATCTGCGCGGTATCGCCTGCGGCCTCGGGGGCAGCAGCCGACACACCACCGGCAGCAGCCGGGGCAGCGCGGGTCATCGCGCTGTCGTCGAAGTGGACGAACAGTGCGAGCTGGTCCTGCAGGATGCGCGCGGCATAGGCCAGGCCATCCTCGGGCGTGATCGTGCCGTCGGTCTCGACCGTCAGCGTGAGCTTGTCGTAATCGAGGTCCTGGCCGACGCGGGTCGGATCGACCTTGTACGACACCTGCCGGACCGGCGAGTAGAGCGCGTCGACCGGGATCAGGCCGATCGGCGCATCCGCCGGACGGTTGGCCTGGGCGGGGACATAGCCCTTACCGGTGTCGGCAGTCAGCTCCATGTTGAGCGTCGCGCCGTCATCGAGGTGGCAGATCACCAGATCGGGGTTCATCACTTCGATGTCGCCCGTGACGGCGATGTCGCCAGCCTTCACCTCAGCCGGGCCGGTGGCCGAGAGCTGGAGGCGCTTGGGGCCTTCGCCCTGCATGCGGATCGCGATCTGCTTCACGTTCAGGACGATGTCCGTCACGTCTTCGCGAACGCCGGCCAGCGAGCTGAACTCGTGGAGAACGTTCTCGATCTTGATCGAAGTGACTGCGGCGCCCTGGAGCGACGAGAGCAGCACGCGGCGCAGCGCGTTGCCGAGCGTAAGGCCGAAGCCGCGCTCGAGCGGTTCGGCGACGAACGTCGACTTGCGCTTGGGATCGCCACCGGGCTTCTTCTCGAGGCCGTTGGGCTTCTTGAGTTCCTGCCAGTTCTTAGCGTTGACCGACACGGGCTTTCCTCATGTTGGGCGGAGATTGAGGCTTCCCCGCCAGGTAACTACTGCCAGGCCGCAGACCCGCCTCAGGGTCCACGGCGCCAGCAGGACAGATCAGACGCGACGGCGCTTCGACGGGCGAACGCCGTTGTGCGGGATCGGAGTCACGTCGCGGATGGACGTGATCTGAAAGCCGACCGCCTGAAGCGCGCGCAGCGCCGATTCACGACCCGAACCCGGGCCCTTCACTTCGACTTCGAGGGTACGGACGCCGTGCTCGGCGGCCTTCTTGCCCGCGTCTTCCGCAGCGACCTGTGCCGCATACGGAGTCGACTTGCGCGAGCCCTTGAAGCCCATCATGCCGGCGGACGACCACGAAATGGCGTTGCCCTGGGCATCGGTGATGGTGATCATCGTGTTGTTGAAGCTGGCGTTCACATGGGCGACGCCGGCGGTGATGTTCTTGCGCTCGCGACGGCGAATACGCTGCGGTTCACGTGCCATTGGATGATATCCTGACCTTGAATTCCTGATGCGGAGCGTGGCGGGCGATCAGCCTCACGCCGCGCTCCGGCGGAGAAGTAAGCGGCGGGCGTTACTTCTTCTTGCCTGCGATCGGCTTGGCCTTGCCCTTGCGGGTGCGCGCATTGGTATGCGTGCGCTGGCCGCGGACCGGCAGGCCCTTGCGATGACGCAGGCCGCGATAGCAGGCCAGGTCCATCAGGCGCTTGATGTTCATCGCGGTCTGGCGACGGAGGTCACCTTCCACGGTGTAGCCGGCGTCGATCGCTTCGCGGATCTGCAGCACTTCCTGGTCCGACAGGTCCTGCACGCGACGCTCGGGCGCGATGCCGAGCTTTTCGGTGAGTTCCTTGGCCTTGGTCTGGCCGATGCCGTGAATATACTGCAGCGCGATAACGACGCGCTTGTTGGTCGGGATGTTTACACCCGCAATACGTGCCATGGAATTTATTCTCCCAGCTCCACGGAGTGCCGCATGGCAGCCTGCACTCCATCTCGTAGCGTTGCTCCGAAAATACAGCGCCGCGACGAGCGCAAAGGAGCGCCGCCGGGGCAACCGGTGTTTCGGAAGATGCGCGACATATGCACCCGCCGCGATGCTGTCAAGCACTACGGGTGGCTTTCGTTGGAACCGGCTGCATACACGAACGTTGCGAGCGCGCCAAGTTGACCGGCCGAGAATTAAAGCGGCAGCACCATTGTCGCGATCAGCCCGGGGGCATTATCGGCGAGCTCCAGCCGCCCGCCATGCAGCCGCGCCACCGCATCGACCAGCGCGAGACCCAGCCCCGCTCCCGGCAGGCTGCGTGCCGTATCGAGCCGGCCGAATTGGCTGAGCGCCTGGGCGCGATCCGCCGGGGCGATGCCGGGGCCGTGATCGGCAACGGCGATGCGCAGCGCCCCCTCGCGCGCGGCGAGCGACAGGCGGATGTCCCCGCCCCCCTGGGCATGGCGCAGGGCATTGTCGATGAGGTTGGCGATCGCCTGGCTGAGCAGCTCGCGATGGAGCCGCGCAGCAGGCACCGGCGCGACATCGAGCGCAAAGGCGAGCCCCGCTTCCTCGACCACCGGCGCATAGAGGTCGGCAATCTCCTCGATCAGCTCGGCGGGCTCGACCGCCGAGAAGCTGTCACGCGTCATCGCCTCCGAGCGGCTGATCTCGAGCAGCACGGTGAGCATGCGCATCACCAAATCGGTCTCGGCGGTGAGCCCGGCGAGCGCGGCCTCGCGCTGCTGCGGGTGTTCGGCGGTGGCGGCAGCCTCGGCGCGGGCGCGCAGCCGCGCGATCGGCGAGCGGAGATCGTGCGCGATCGAATCGGTGACGACGCGCAGCTCGGCCATCAGCCGGTCGACTCGGTCGAGCATGCCGTCGATCCGCACGGCGAGGCGATCGAAAGCGTCGCCGCCCCCCTCGGCACCGATCCGCCGCGTGAGATCGCCGCCCGCGACGGCATCGACGACGCCGGCGATCGCATCGAGCCGGCGCCCGACATAGCGGGTGATGACCAGCGCGCCGCCGGCACCGAACACCAAGGCGAGCAGGATGGCGAGGAGCAGCGCATGCTCGATGGTGCGCTGGGCGCGTTCCCAATCGTCGAGCAGGCGGCCGCTGATCAGCCATTCGCGCCCGACAGGGCGGATGGTAAAGCCCGCCTCCTTGGCCCAGGGGCCGCGCGGGGCGAGCATCCCGATGCGGAAAGGTTCGGGCGCCGGCGCGAAGCCGAGCTGATCGGGGCCGGCGCCGATCCGTCGGGCGCCGCTCGAGTCGACGATCGCGGCGACGAGCGTGTCGTCGCCCTGCTGGGCATCGTTGATCGCCGAGTCGAGCGCCGCCTGGCCGCCCGAACGATAGAGCGCGGCGAGCGCGTCCGCCTGCTCGACGGTATCGCGGCGGAGCGCCTCGACGGCGTCGCTATGCGTGCGCTGCCAGATGAATCCGGCAAGCGCGAGACTGGAAGCGAGCGCCAGCGCGATCGCGAGGAGCGCGAGGCGCGCAGTGAACGATAGCCGCATCACCCGTCGAGCGAGAGGCGATAGCCGGCGCCGCGCACGGTGTGGAGGATCGGCGCGGCGAACCCCTCTTCGAGCTTGCGGCGCAGCCGGCCGATATGGACATCGACGACGTTCGAGCCCGGATCGAAATGATAGTTCCAGATCTTCTCGAGCATCATCGTGCGGGTGACGACCTGGCCGGCATGGCGGGCGAGGAATTCGAGCAGGTTGAACTCGCGGGCGCCAAGCGCGATCGCCCTGCCCTGGCGGCTGACGCTGCGCGCGAGCAAGTCGATCTCGAGATCGCCGACGGTGAGGCGCGTAACCTGGCTGTCCGACGCGCTGCCATCGGCACGGCGCAGCATCGCCTCGACGCGCGCGAGCAGTTCGGCGAAGGAAAACGGCTTGGTGAGATAGTCGTCGGCGCCGGCACGCAGCCCCTTCACGCGATCGTCGACGGTGCCGAGCGCGGACAGGACCAGCGCGGGGGTGCGGATATTGGCGGCACGCAGCGCGCCGAGCATCGACAGACCATCGAGCCCGGGCAGCATGCGATCGACGATGATCAGGTCGAATATGCCCTCGGAGCCGAGGAACAGGCCGTCGCGGCCGTCGCTGCAGGTCTCGACTGCGAACCCGGCCTCGCCCAGGCCCTTGGCGACATAGGCGGCGGTGGCGGCGTCGTCTTCGACGATGAGGATCTTGCGGGTCATGCGCGCTCTACGTCCGTCCTTGGCGTCCTTGCTGGGCGGGGGCCGCCGCAAGCGGTGAGGCTAAGCCCGATGACGGCCGGCGGAAAGAGGGGACAAACCGCCGGCCGTCTTACCGGCACGCAGGGCAAGGCACCGGTTTCGGAAAGGATCCAGTCCTCGGCGCCTGGGCTGGCGCTTCGAACCCAGGGTGAAACCCCGTGACCCTTGCCTTATCCTCGGCCTACCCGACCGCGGCTGCGACGGCGGTGACGCGCGCATGAAAAATAGTTCATCTCCTTTGGACAAACAAAACCGCCGCCGGTCTTGCGACCGGCGGCGGGCTTGTTGGTCAGCGACCGGGTTCGGCAAACCCGGCGCGAGTAAGGGTCACTGGCCGTCGAGGATCGCGGCGATCTGCGCGCCGACTTCGTCCATGTCGGCCATGCCGTCGACGCGGCGGACAAGGCCCCGCGCCTCGTACAGCGGCAGGATCGGCGCGGTCTTGGCGCGATATTCGGCCATGCGCGTGCGCACGGTTTCCTCGTTATCGTCGGGACGGCGCTTGAAGTCGTGGCTGCCGCAGACGTCGCAAGTGCCCTCGACCTTGGGCAGCTTGAACTTGTCGTGATAGCCCGTGCCGCAATTGGCGCAGGTGAAGCGGCCGGTGATGCGCTCGACCAGCGCATCCTCGTCGACCACCAGCTCGATCACATAATCGAGCTTGCGGCCGCGCTCCGCGAGCAGCGCATCGAGCAATTCGGCCTGCGCGGCCGTGCGCGGATAGCCGTCGAAGATCGCGCCCTTCGCGGTGTCGGCCATGTCGAGCCGCTCGCCGATGATGCCCGAGACGATGTCGTCCGAGACGAGCTCGCCCGCATCCATCACGGCCTTGGCCTTGATGCCGGTGGGCGTGCCCGCCTTTACCGCGGCGCGCAGCATATCGCCGGTCGAGAGCTGGGCCATGCCCCGCTCCGCTTCGAGTCGGCTCGCCTGGGTGCCCTTACCTGCACCCGGAGGGCCCAACAGGATGATGTTCAACGCAAGTGTCCCCTCTATGCGCTGCGCTTAGCGCATGCGGCCCTTCAGCTTCGCCTTCTTGATCAGGTCGCCATACTGGTGCGCCAGCAGGTGCGACTGGATCTGCGTAACCGTGTCCATGGTTACGTTCACCACGATCAGAAGGCTAGTGCCGCCCATCAGGAACGTGCCGCCCATCGACGAGATGAGGAATTCGGGCACGAGGCAGATGATGGTGAGATAGGCCGCACCGACCACGGTGATCCGCGTCAGCACATAATCGAAATAATTCTCGGTGTTCTTGCCCGGGCGAATGCCGGGGATGAACCCGCCATAGCGCTTGAGATTGTCCGCGGTCTCTTCGGGATTGAACACGACGGCGGTGTAGAAGAACGAGAAGAAGATGATGCCCGCACCATAGAGCGCCATGTAGAGCGGCGAGCCGTGGCGCAGATAGGTGTTGAGGTTGATCACCAGATCGCCCCACCAGCTCTCGCCCGAGGTCGCCTGGCCGGCGAACTGGGTGATCGTCAGCGGCAGCAGCAGCAGCGACGAGGCGAAGATCGGAGGGATCACGCCCGCGGTGTTGAGCTTGAGCGGCAGATGGCTGCGCTCGGCCTGGACCCCGCGCGCGGTCTGGCGCTTGGGATATTGGATCAGGATGCGCCGCTGGGCACGCTCCATGAAGCAGATGAACAGCACGATCGCGGCGACCGCGACGATGATCAGGATCAGGCGCAGCGGATCGATCGTGCCGGTGCGGCCGCTCTCGAACAGCTGGACGAGCGTGGTGGGCAGGCGCGCGACAATGCCCGCCATGATGATCAGGCTGATGCCGTTGCCGATGCCGCGGCTGGTGATCTGCTCACCCAGCCACATCAGGAACAGCGTGCCGCCGACGAGGCTGATGACCGCGCCGACGCGGAACAGCAGGCCCGGTTCGATCACGGCCTGGAGGCCCTGGCTGGCGCCGAAGCTCTCGAGCCCGACGGCGATGAACCAGCCCTGCACCGCGGTCAGCGCGACCGTGCCGTAGCGGGTATATTGGTTGAGGCGCTTGCGGCCGCTCTCGCCTTCCTTCTTGATCGCGTTGAGCGCCGGGCTCAGCGAAGTCGCGAGCTGCACCACGATCGAGGCGGTGATGTAGGGCATCACGCCCAGCGCGACGACCGACATGCGATTGAGCGCGCCGCCGGTGAAGCTGTTGAAGAAATCGAGCACGCCGCCCGAGGTCTGCTGCGCCAGCAGGTTGAGCTGGGTCGGATCGACGCCAGGGAGCGGCACATAGCTGAGCAGCCGGAAAACGATCAGTGCGCCGAGGGTGAACCACAGGCGCTTCTTGAGATCGGTCGCCTGCGAGAATTTCGCCAGGCTGATGCTGGAGGCTAGTTGATCGGCTGCGGATGCCATGGTTTTCGTCAGTCCCGGAAACAGAAACGGCGGATGAGCGTTTCCGCCCCCCGCCGCTCATATAGGCACGCTCGCGAGGTTGTCTAACCTGTGGAGCATTTTGTTCCCCGGCTTGAGGCCGGGGCCCTGTTACGAGCGGCCCGATACTGGCCCCCGGCGCGCGCCGGGGACAGCGGGTTACGCCTTGCCGCCGGCCTTCTTGGCGGCGACGACCTTCTGCACCGAGCGGTGCTTGGCCTTGTGCTTCTCGTGCGCCGGGACGATCTCGGGGATCGTCACCGAACCACCGGCCTTCTCCACGGCTTCCTTGGCGGCCTTCGACGCGCCGGCAACGGTGAAGTTGAGCTTGGCGGTCAGTTCGCCCTTGGCGAGGAGGCGAACGCCGTCCTTGCCGCCACGGGTCAGGCCGGTAGCGTTGAGTTCCGCCTGGGTGATGTCGGTCGCGGTCAGCTTGCCCGAATCGACTGCCTTCTGGATCGCGCCGAGGTTCACCTCGGCATAGTCCTTGGCGAAGATGTTGTTGAAGCCACGCTTCGGGATACGCATGTGGAGCGGCATCTGGCCGCCCTCGAAGCCGTTGATCGAGACGCCTTCGCGGCTCTTCTGGCCCTTCTGGCCACGGCCTGCGGTCTTGCCCTTGCCCGAACCGATACCGCGTCCGACGCGCATACGGCGATGACGGGCACCTTCATTGTCGTGGAGATCGTTGAGCTTCATGGTCTGCACTCGCTTTCGCTTTGGTCGCGCGTTGATTGGAAGCGGCGGGCCATAGCGGCGAGGACGGGGTTTGTCACGCCCAATGTTCACCGCTGCGCAGGGGACTTGCCGCGCCTAGATCCTCCGCAAAAGGCCGCAGCGAAAACGTCCCGAGTAAGCCGTCTTGCTACGCGAATATGGCAACGATCTCGCATCGAAACGGTCGACACGGCTCGAACTATTTGTTCCGCACTGCCCAATTGACGCGGCCCGCTTTCGGGAGCAGCTTTGCACAAAGGGTTCGCCAATGCCTGAGAAAATCCATTTTCAAAGGAGAAGCGCGTGCCCGATAGCATCAATCCGCGTGTGTTGGCTGAAATCAAACGCCAACATGGCAGCGTCATCGATCTCAACAAGTCGCCGCATGTCATTCTGGACATTATTCGCGACTTCCATCCGGTAGTGATTCGCGGCGACGACGATGGCGGCGGCGGCGCGCCGGGATCGCCACCCTCGCCCCCAGGAGAGGGCGGAGGCCATGGCGCGCCCGGATCGCCCCCATCTCCGCCTGGCGGCGACGGCGGTGGCGGCGCCCCCGGATCGCCCCCCACGCCTCCTCCACCGCGCGGCCCCGACGACCGCGAACTGGGCATGTCTACCATGCTCAACCTCATCCTCGACATGAAGCGTGATCTCGGCGCGCTCCATGCCAAGATCGACAAGCAGCAGCGATGAGATGGACGGCGGCGCGCCTGGTACGGCGCGCCGTTGCCTACTTATGGCTCTCAGCCGAAGCGAAGGCCCCGCGCCCCACCGGAACGCGCCTCGGCAAGACGCTGAGCGCGGCCCCGGGTACGGGCCCGTGGCGCGCCGGAGTATCCCCATGAACGCAGAAGCGGCCGCATTCGACGCCGATTGGTATATCGTCAAACAGGCTGTGCTCGATGCGCCGAGACGGACTTTCCTTCTCGACTATGCCTTGGCGCGGGATCGAGAGAAGCTGATGCGCGTGGGCGACGAACAGGTCTCGGATGCTGCCTATGCCTATGGCGATCCCGAGATCGACCGGCTCCTTGACACGATGCGCGCGCCGATCGAGCGCGCCACCAGCACGCGGCTATGGCCGACCTTCTCCTATATGCGGGTCTATCGCACCGGGAACATGCTGAAGGCGCATCGCGATCGCCCAGCCTGCGAAGTCAGCATCACGATCAATATCGGCATGGAAGCGCAGGCAGCCTGGCCGATATGGATCTCCGGGCCCAACGGCATCAAGGCGGTTGCGCTCGAGCCGGGCGACGGGCTGATTTATCGCGGATGCGACTGCTATCATTGGCGCGACCCTTTCGAGGGCGCGTACCAGGTCCAGGCATTCCTGCATTATGTCGAGCGCGACGGCGCCCGCGCCGAGTGGAAATTCGACAAGCGCGCCGGCCTGTCCTGCGATGCCGAGGCAACGGCGCCCGAGGCCTCGCTCCGCTAGCAAGGCGAGGGAGCCCGATTGTTGACGCGCCGAAAACGGAGAAGGGGCGGTAGTCGCCTACCGCCCCTTCCCTATTTTGCGCGCGATGCGAAGGCTTAGCCCTCGATCACTTCCACCATGTGGGGAAGCTTGCGGATCATGCCGCGGACCTCGGGGCTGTCTTCCAGCTCCGAGACCTTGTGCATCTTGTTGAGGCCGAGGCCGATCAGCGTTGCGCGCTGATCCTTGGTGCGGCGGATCGGCGAACCGATCTGCTTGATCTTGATCTTCGCCATGATCTTTACTCCGCGATCGCTGCTGCGTCTGCCTCGGCGGTCTGCGAACCACCGCGGCCGAGCAGGTCGGCGATCTTCTTGCCGCGCCGCTGAGCGACCGACTTCGGCGAAGTCTGCTCGTTCAGCGCCTCGAAGGTGGCGCGGATCATGTTGTAGGGGTTCGACGTGCCGACCGACTTGGTGACGACGTCGGCAACGCCGAGCGACTCGAAGATCGCGCGCATCGGGCCGCCGGCGATGATGCCGGTACCGGCAGGCGCCGTGCGGACCGTCACGCGCCCGGCACCGAAGTGACCGTTGCCGTCGTGGTGGAGCGTGCGGCCTTCCTTGAGCGGAATGCGGACCATCGTCTTCTTGGCCGAAGCCGTCGCCTTCGAGATGGCTTCGGGCACTTCGCGTGCCTTGCCATGACCGAAGCCGACCCGGCCTTTGCCGTCGCCCACGACGACCAGCGCCGCGAAGCCGAAGCGCTTGCCGCCCTTCACCGTCTTCGAGACGCGGTTGATGTGGACCAGCTTCTCGATCAGCTCTTCGCCGCCATCGTCCTGACCGCCGCGGCGATCGTCGCGACGACCACCACGGTTGCCGTCACGGCCGCCACGGTTGTTGCCGCCGCCGGGACCGCCGGGGCCGCCACGGCCACGGCCGCCACGCGGACCACGGTTCTGCTGTTCCTGAGCGGGAGCCTGGCCGGCGTCCTGCGCCTCGACCGGTGCTTCGGTCGTGTTGATTTCGTCAGCCATTCTCAGAACTCCAGCCCGCTCTCACGAGCGGCATCGGCCAGCGCCTTGACGCGGCCATGGTAGAGGAAGCCACCGCGGTCGAAGACGACCTGGGTGATGCCGGCGGCCTTGGCGGCCTCGGCAACGCGCTTGCCCACTTCCTGTGCGGCCTCGATGGTCGCGCCGGTCTTGCCGCGCACGTCCTTTTCGAGGGTGGAAGCCGCGGCAACCGTCTTGCCCTGGGCGTCGTCGATCACCTGGGCATAGATATGCTTGCCCGAGCGATGGATCGACAGCCGGGGACGGTTGCCGGCACGTGCGCGAAGCGCAGTGCGGTTGCGGCGGCGACGCTTTGCGAAAAGCGAGAGACCCTTGGTGCTGATCACTTCTTCTTCCCTTCCTTACGGAAGATGAACTCGCCGTCGTACTTGATGCCCTTGCCCTTATACGGCTCGGGCTTCCGCCAGCGGCGAATCTCGGCCGCAATCTGGCCGACCTTCTGCTTGTCGATCCCCGAAATCTCGACCGTGGTCTGATCGGGGGTCTTGATCTCGATGCCTTCCGGCACGTCGATGTTCACGTCGTGCGAATAGCCGAGCTGGAGCTTGAGCACCTTGCCCTGCGACGCCGCGCGATACCCGACGCCGGTGATCAGCAGCTTCTTGGTGAAGCCCTCGGTCACGCCGGTGACGAGGTTCTGCACCATCGTGCGCTGCATGCCCCAAAAGGCACGCGCCGCCTTGGTCTCGTTCGCCGGCTTCACCAGGATGCCGTCGTCTTCGAGCGTGTAGCTGATCTCGTCGCGCAGGTTGAGCGAGAGGGTGCCCTTGGGGCCCTTCACGTTCAGCACGCGACCGTCGATCGAGGCGGTAACGCCTGCCGGTACGGAGACCGGCTTCTTACCGATGCGGCTCATATCAGAACACCTCCGCGAGCACTTCGCCGCCGACATTCTGTTCGCGCGCTTCGGCGTCGGACAGAACGCCGCGAGGCGTCGAGACGATGGTGATGCCAAGGCCGTTGCGTACGCGGGGAAGCTCCTGGCTGCCCGAATAGACGCGGCGGCCCGGCTTCGAGACGCGCGCGACGTGCTTGATCGCCGGCTGGCCTTCGAAATATTTCAGCTCGATGCGGATGCCGGCCGCGGGGCCCATCTGCTCTTCGCTATAGCCACGGATGTAGCCTTCGCGCTGGAGAACATCGAGAACGCGCGCACGCAGCTTCGACGCCGGGGTCAGGACAAAGTCCTTCTTGGCGCGCTGGCCGTTGCGGATGCGGGTGAGCATATCACCCAGGGGATCGGTCACTGCCATGTGTCAGTCCTTACCAGCTCGACTTGGTGACGCCGGGGATCAGTCCCTTGTTGGACAGATCGCGCAGCATGACGCGGGCGAGACGGAACTTGCGATAATAGCCGCGCGGACGACCGGTCAGCTCGCAACGGTTGCGGATGCGGGTGGGGTTACCATTCCGCGGGATCTCGGCCATTTTCAGGCGCGCGATCAGGCGCTCGGTCTCGTCGACAAACTCGTCGTTCGCGATCGCCTTGAGCTTCGCATACTTGCCGGCATACTTCTTCACCAGCTGCTTGCGGCGCTCGTTCTTATTGATCGAACTCAGTTTCGCCATGGACTTAAGCTCTCTTCCTCTTACGCGGCTTGCTTCTGCTCACCGTCCGCCTGCGGGAACGGGAAGCCGAACAGACGGAGAAGCTCACGGGCTTCCTCGTCGGTCTTCGCGGTGGTGGTGACGATCACGTCCATGCCACGCACCTTGTCGATGCGGTCATAGTTGATCTCGGGGAACACGATCTGCTCCTTGATGCCGCAGGCATAATTGCCACGGCCGTCGAACGACTTCGGGTTGAGGCCACGGAAGTCGCGGACGCGGGGAAGCGCGATCGTGATGAAACGGTCGAGGAACTCGTACATGCGCTCGCGGCGAAGGGTGACCTTGCAACCGATCGGCATGCCTTCGCGCAGCTTGAACTGCGCGATCGACTTCTTCGCCTTGGCGATGACGGGCTTCTGGCCGGCGATGAGTTCCATCTCCTGCGCAGCCTGCTCGACTTTCTTCTTGTCCTGGGTGGCTTCGCCAACGCCCATGTTCAGCACGATCTTTTCGATGCGCGGAATTTCCATGGCGTTCTTGTAGCCGAACTTCTCGGTCATCGCCTTGGCGATGGTCGAGTCGTACATGCCCTTGAGGCGCGGCGTGTAGCTATCAGCCATTGATGACCTCCCCGGTCTTGACGGCGACGCGAACCTTCTTGCCGTCGCGCTCTTCGAAGCGGACGCGCGTCGGCTTGCCGTCGGCGGTCACATGCGCGACCTTCGAGACGTGCAGCGGCGCTTCCGAACGCTCGAGACCACCCTGGGGGTTGGTCTGCGAGGGCTTGCGGTGGCGCACGGCGACGTTGATGCCCGACACGACGACCTTGCCGTCCTTGGGCAGCGACTGGGTGACTTCGCCGGTACGGCCCTTGTCCTTGCCGGACAGGACGATGACCTGGTCACCCTTCTTGATCTTGGCAGCAGCCATCACAGCACCTCAGGCGCGAGCGAAATGATCTTCATATAGCCCTTCGAGCGGAGCTCGCGGACCACCGGGCCAAAGATACGGGTGCCGATCGGCTCCTCGTTCTTGTTGACCAGGACGGCGGCATTGCCGTCGAAGCGGATCACCGAGCCATCGGCGCGGCGGACGTCCTTGGCGGTGCGGACGATGACGGCGCGATGCACGTCACCCTTCTTCACCTTGCCGCGGGGAGCAGCTTCCTTGATGCTGACGACGATGACGTCGCCCACGCCGGCGAAGCGACGCTTCGACCCGCCCAGCACCTTGATGCACTGCACCCGCTTCGCGCCGCTGTTATCAGCGACGTCGAGATTGGACTGCATCTGGATCATCGATCCGGTTCCTTCTCGTTTGGCCTTCCGGGACCAGTGGCCCGGGGGTTCCAGTTAATCAGCCGGGTCGCCCCGGAGATGGCTTGCTCAGGCTTCTGCAGCCGTGGCCGGCGTCGCGTGGGTGTTGACCCGCTCGATCACCTTCCAGGTCTTCAGCTTGGAGATCGGCGCGGTCTCTTCGATCCGCACGGTCTCACCGGCCTTGTACTCGTTGCCCTCGTCATGGGCATGATACTTCTTCGAGCGACGGATGATCTTGCCGTAGAGCGGGTGCTTAACCTTGCGCTCCACCAGCACGACGACCGTCTTGTCGCCCTTATCGGAAACCACGTTCCCGGTCAGCACGCGCTTCGGCATGGTCTCGTTTCCTTACTTCGCGTCCGAGCGCGAACGCTCGGACTGCAGCGTCTTGATGCGGGCGATGTCGCGACGGACTTCCTTGACCCGGCTCGGCTTTTCCAGCTGGCTGGTCGCGGCCTGGAAGCGCAGGTTGAATGCCTCGCGCTTCAGGTTGCCGAGCTGCTCGCCCAGCTGGTCGTCGGTCTGCGCCCGAAGATCGGTAGCCTTGGTCATTCTATCAACCCTCCAGGTGCGTGGTGTCGCCGAGGCGGGCCACGACCTTGACCTTGATCGGCAGCTTCATCGCCGCACGCTCGAACGCTTCTGCAGCGAGCGGGCCGGGAACGCCGTCGAGCTCGAACAGGATGCGGCCCGGCTTGACGCGTGCCACCCAGAATTCGGGCGAACCCTTACCCGAGCCCATGCGGACTTCGGCAGGCTTCGACGACACCGGCACGTCCGGGAAGATGCGGATCCACAAACGCCCCTGGCGCTTGATGTGACGCGTGATCGCGCGGCGAGCCGCCTCGATCTGGCGCGCGGTGATCCGCTCGGGCTCCATGGCCTTGAGGCCATAGGCGCCGAAGTTGAGCGCCGTGCCACCCTTGGCGTCGCCATGGATGCGGCCCTTGAAGGCCTTGCGGAACTTGGTGCGCTTTGGTTGCAGCATTGTCCTCTAGTCCCTTAGCGGCGGTCGTCGCGCGCGGGGCGCACGCCCGAGGTTTGCGCCTCGAGCATCAGACGGTCCTGAGCGAGCGGGTCGTGACCCAGGATCTCGCCCTTGAAGATCCACACCTTCACGCCGCACACGCCATAGGCGGTATGGGCTTCGGCGGTGGCGTAATCGAGGTTGGCGCGCAGCGTGTGCAGCGGCACCCGGCCTTCGCGATAGCCTTCCGAACGCGCGATCTCGGCGCCGCCGAGACGGCCGCCGCAGGCGACGCGGATGCCATCGGCACCCAGGCGCATCGCCGACTGCACCGCGCGCTTCATGGCGCGGCGGAACGCGATACGGCGCTCGAGCTGGTCAGCAATGCCCTGCGCGACGAGCTTGGCGTCGATTTCCGGCTTGCGGATCTCGACGATGTTCAGGCTCACGTCGGACGAGGTCATCGCGCCGAGCGTCTTGCGCAGCTTCTCGATGTCCGTGCCCTTCTTGCCGATGATGACACCGGGGCGCGCCGCGTAGATCGAGATCCGGCACAGCTTGGCCGGACGCTCGATCACCACCTTCGAGATCGCGGCCTGGGGCAGCGTCTTGACGATGTACTGACGGATCTTGAGATCCTCGAGGAGAAGGCGGCCATAGTCGGCGCCTTCGGCGAACCAGCGGCTGTCCCAGGTACGGTTGATCTGGAGACGCAGGCCGATCGGGTTGCTCTTGTGACCCATTATGCTTCTTCCTGCTCGCGGACGACGATGCGAAGACGGCTGAACGGCTTCAGGATGCGGGTGGACTTGCCACGGCCGCGAGTCGCGAAGCGCTTCATCGTGATCGACTTGCCGACCGACGCCTCGGCGACGACGAGCGCGTCGACGTCGAGGTTATGGTTGTTCTCGGCGTTCGCAATCGCAGAGGCGAGCACCTTGCGCGCGTCCACGGCCATCGCCTTGGTCGAGAACTGGAGGATGTTGAGCGCGTCGCCAACCTTGCGGCCGCGGATCAGGCCCGCAACCAGGTTGAGCTTCTGCGCCGATCCGCGGATCTGCGTCGCGACGGCCAGCGCTTCCTTGTCGCCAACCTTGCGGGGTGCCTGAGGCTTAGACATTAGCGCTTGCCCTTCTTGTCGGCGGCGTGGCCGGGGAAGAAACGGGTCGGCGCGAACTCGCCGAGCTTCATGCCCACCATGTCCTCGTTGACAGACACCGGCACGAACTTGCGGCCGTTATAGACGCTGAAGGTCAGGCCGACGAAGTCGGGCAGGATCGTCGAGCGGCGCGACCAGGTCTTGATCGGCGCACGCGCGTTGGTCTCCTGCGCGGTCTGCGCCTTCTTCAGGAGGTGGAGGTCCACGAACGGACCCTTCCATACTGAGCGAGCCATGTTAGCCCTTCCTCTTCGTCGAATGACGCGACCGGATGATCATCTTGTCCGTCGCCTTGTTGTGGCGGGTGCGCGCACCCTTGGTCGGCTTGCCCCACGGGGTGACCGGATGACGGCCGCCCGAGGTCCGGCCTTCACCACCGCCGTGCGGATGGTCGACCGGGTTCTTGGCGACGCCGCGAGTCAGCGGGCGCTTGCCCAGCCAACGGTTGCGGCCAGCCTTGCCGAGGTTGGTGTTCTGGTTGTCCGGGTTGGACACCGCACCGACCGTACCCATGCAGTTCGCATGGATGTAGCGCTGCTCGCCCGAGTTGAGGCGAACGATGACCATGCCCTTGTCGCGGCCAACGACCTGCACATAGGTGCCTGCCGAACGTGCGATCTGACCGCCCTTGCCCGGCTTCATCTCCACATTGTGGACGATGGTGCCGACCGGGATCGAGCCCAGCTCCATGGCATTGCCCGGCTTCACGTCGGTCTTCTTGCCGGCGATCACCTTGTCGCCGACGCCGAGGCGCTGCGGCGCGATGATGTAGGCAACGCGATCCTTGCCGGCTTCGTCGGCGCCGTAGTTCACGAGCGCGATGAAGGCGGTGCGGTTGGGATCATATTCGATCCGCTCGACGGTGCCCTCGACGTCCCACAGACGGCGCTTGAAATCAACGATGCGATAGCGCTGCTTGTGGCCGCCGGCGATGCCGCGCGAGGTCACGTGACCCTTGTTGTTGCGGCCGCCGGTCTTGGTCTTGCCCTCGGTCAGCGACTTGACCGGACGGCCCTTGTACAGGCCCGAACGGTCGATGAGGATGAGACCGCGAACGCCAGGCGACGTCGGGTTGTAATTCTTGAGTGCCATTACGCGTTGACCCCCGAGGTCACGTCGATCTGCTCACCGTCGGCGAGCGTCACGATTGCCTTCTTCATGTCGGAGCGCTTGTAGGGAGCACCCTTCCAGCGCTTGGTCTTGCCCTTCTGGACGATCGTGTTGACGCCGGTCACCTTGACGTTCCAGATCGCCTCGACGGCGGCCTTGATCTCAGGCTTGGTGGCGTCGCCGGCGACCTTGAACACAACCGCGTTGTGCTCGGAGACGAGCGTCGACTTTTCGGTGATGTGCGGCGCGACGATCACGTCATAGTGACGGTTGTCGATCGCGTCCTTCTGCTTCTTAGCCATTGAAGCGCGCCTCCAGCTTTTCGACGGCAGCGCGGGTCAGGACCAGCGTGTCGCTCTTCAGGATGTCATAGACGTTGGCGCCCTGGGCCGGCAGCACGTTGACCGTGTGCAGGTTGCCCGCGGCGAGCGCGAAGCTGTTCTCGACGGCGTCGCCATCGATCACCAGCGTCTTCCTGCCGAAGTTCAGACCCTCGAGGCTGCCGAGCAGCGTCTTGGTCTTGCTGTCGGCAACTGCCAGGCTGTCCATCACGATCAGCGAGCCGGCCTTGGCATGGCTCGAAAGCGCCATCTTGAGGCCGAGTGCGCGGATCTTCTTGTTGAGACCCGGATTGAAGTCGCGGACGCGGGCACCGTGCGCCTTACCACCACCGATGAACACCGGAGCGCGGCGATCGCCGTGACGGGCGGTACCGCCGCCCTTCTGGCGACCGAACTTCTTGCCGGTGCGGGCAACGTCGGCGCGCTCACGCGTGCCACGTGCCGTCTCGCGGCGCTTTTCGAGCTGCCAGGTGACGACACGATGCAGGATGTCGGCGCGCGGATCGAGGCCGAAGACCTCGTCGTTGAGCTCGATGTCCGCGGCCTTCGCCTTGGCGTCGAAGGATTGAACCTTGACCTTCACGTTCAGCCCTCCTGGCCTTCGGTCGCCTCGGGAGCCTCGACCGTATCGGCCGGGGTTTCCGCGGGGGCGGTGTCGTTGTTGTTGGCAACCTGCTTGAGGCCGGCCGGGAACGGCGCGTCCGCATGGCGGTCGACCTTGACGGCGTCCTTGACGAACAGCCAGCCGCCCTTCGAGCCAGGGACCGAGCCCTTGACGAAGATCAGGCCGCGCTCGACGTCGGTGCCGACGATCTCGAGATTCTGCTGGGTGCGATACTTGTCACCCATGTGGCCGGCCATCTTCTTGTTCTTGAAGACCTTGCCCGGATCCTGGCGCTGACCGGTCGAACCGAGCGAACGGTGCGAGACCGAGACGCCGTGCGTGGCGCGCAGACCGCCGAAGCCCCAGCGCTTCATACCGCCCTGGAAGCCCTTGCCCTGGGTCTTGCCCTGGATGTCGACGAACTGGCCGGCGACATAGTGGTCGGCCGAGATCTCGGCGCCCACTTCGAGCAGACCATCCGCATCGACGCGGAATTCATGGACGACCGCCTTGGGCTCGACTTCGGCCTTGCCGAAGTGGCCACGCTGCGGCTTGGCGACATTCTTGCTCTTTGCCGAACCGGCACCGAGCTGGACGGCAGTGTAACCGTCACGACCTTCTTCGCGGATGGAGACGACCTGAACGCCTTCGAGCGCCAGGACGGTGACCGGCACGTGGCGGCCGTCGTCCTGGAACAGGCGGGTCATCCCCAGCTTCTTCGCGATCACGCCAGTGCGCATGATCATATGCTCCTATGCATAGGCACCCTCGGGACCATTCCCTCGGGTGCGTGCGGCACCCCATCAAGGCGAACCTCGATGGGATTCCTTCAGCCCAAAATTTGATGCGAGCCCCCGTCTGGGCTGAATTCCCGCCCGAAGGCGGGAATGACGGGGGACGCAGACCCGGTTCTCCGTGAGGAGGCCGGCGGTATCCCTATCTCGTGTGAGTGCGCCGCGGGGCGCCCTCTCCTCCCTGCATCGAATTGGGGATCGATCCGGTCGGGGAGCCAGCGAATCCCCCGAAGGAGAAACGCGAATCTCGTGGAGGCGCGCCTTTACGTCAGCTTCGCTTCCATGTCCACCCCCGGTGCGCGTCGTTTCCGAGCGGCCGACCGGGATGGCGCCCCCCACTCGCGCGGGGGCTTCGGCAAGCCGGATCAGGCCAGCTTGATCTCGACGTCGACGCCGGCGGCGAGGTCGAGCTTCATCAGCGCGTCGACCGTCTGCGGGGTCGGCTGCACGATGTCGAGCATGCGCTTGTAAGTGCGGACTTCGAACTGCTCGCGCGACTTCTTGTCGATGTGCGGGCCACGGTTAACCGTGAACTTCTCGATCTTCGTCGGAAGCGGGATCGGGCCACGGATGAGAGCGCCGGTGCGACGGGCAGTGTCGGCGATGTCGCCGGTCGCCTGGTCGAGCACGCGGTGGTCGAACGCCTTCAGGCGAATGCGGATATTCTGCGTTTCCATGGTCCTACCGATGCGAAAGAGCGGGCCTCGTAATCGAGGCTCTTGCTGTTAAACCCAAAACCGGAGGGCGGCCCTTACAGGGGCCCTCATAAAAAGGCAACCGCCCGGCGCTCTCTTCGAAGAGAGCGCCGGGCGGCTGGTATTCCTTAGTCTTACTTCTCGATCGAACCGACGACGCCTGCACCGACGGTGCGGCCGCCTTCGCGGATCGTGAAGCGCTGGCCGACGTCCATCGCGATCGGTGCGATGAGCGTGACGCCCAGCGCGACTTCGTCGCCCGGCATGACCATCTCGGTGCCTTCCGGCAGCTTGATCGTGCCGGTCACGTCGGTGGTGCGGAAGTAGAACTGCGGGCGATAGTTGCCGAAGAACGGCGTGTGACGGCCGCCTTCGTCCTTCGACAGCACGTACACCGACGACTGGAACTCGGTGTGCGGCTTGATCGAACCCGGCTTGGCCAGAACCTGGCCACGCTCGACTTCTTCACGACCCACGCCGCGGATCAGCGCGCCGATGTTGTCGCCAGCCTGGCCCTGATCGAGCAGCTTGCGGAACATTTCCACGCCGGTGACGGTGGTCTTGCGGACGGTTTCCTGGATGCCGACGATCTCGACTTCCTCGCCAACCTTGACGATGCCGGTCTCGACGCGGCCGGTGACCACGGTGCCGCGACCCGAGATCGAGAACACGTCTTCGATCGGCATCATGAACGGCTTGTCGAGCGGACGCTCGGGCTGCGGGATCGACTCATCGACTGCGGCCATGAGCGCGAGGATCGCTTCCTTGCCGAGCTTCTCGTCCGAACCCGAAAGGGCTGCGGTCGCCGAACCACGGATGATCGGGATGTTGTCGCCGTCGAACTCGCGCTTGCTGAGCTCTTCACGGATTTCCATCTCGACGAGCTCGAGGATTTCCTCGTCGTCGACGAGGTCGACCTTGTTGAGGAAGACCACCATGGTCGGCACGCCGACCTGGCGCGCGAGCAGGATGTGCTCCTTGGTCTGCGGCATCGGGCCGTCGGTCGCGGCAACCACGAGGATCGCGCCGTCCATCTGGGCTGCGCCGGTGATCATGTTCTTCACATAATCGGCGTGGCCCGGGCAGTCGACGTGCGCATAGTGACGCGCGTCGGTCTCATACTCGACGTGTGCGGTCGAGATGGTGATGCCGCGCTCGCGCTCTTCGGGAGCCTTGTCGATGTTGGCGAAGTCGACAGCGGCGTTGCCGGCGACGTTCTCTGCCAGGATCTTGGTGATGGCAGCCGTCAGCGACGTCTTGCCATGGTCGACGTGGCCGATGGTGCCGATGTTGAGGTGCGGCTTGTTCCGCTCGAATTTTGCCTTCGCCATTGGTTTCCTACCTTCTAGATCAATTTCGCGGCCGGTCAGGGCGCCACGCGAACGCGGCCCCTTAACGACTCATTTTGGATTACGCCAGCTTCGCCTTCACTTCGTCGGCCACATTCGCGGGCACTTCGTCGTAATGCGAGAACTGCATGCTATATTGCGCGCGGCCCTGGGTGAACGAGCGGAGCGCGTTCACATAGCCGAACATGTTTGCCAGCGGGACCATCGCGTCCACCGTCTGCGCGTTGCCGCGGGTATCGGTGCCCTGGATCTGGCCACGGCGGCTGTTCATGTCGCCGATGACGTCGCCGAGATAATCCTCGGGGGTGACGACTTCGACCTTCATCACCGGCTCGAGCAGCTTGATGCCGGCCTTCTGCGCCGCTTCGCGCATCGCAGCGCGACCGGTGATTTCGAACGCCAGCGCCGACGAGTCGACGTCGTGATACGCACCGTCATACAGCAGGATCTCGAAGTCGATGATCGGGAAGCCGACCAGCGAGCCCGTGGCTGCCGTCTCGCGGAAGCCCTTCTCGATCGCGGGGATATATTCCTTGGGAATATTACCGCCCTTGATCTCGTCCTTGAAGATGATGCCCGAGCCGCGCTCGCCCGGCGTGAGCTTGACCTTCACGCGGCCGAACTGGCCGGTACCGCCCGACTGCTTCTTGTGCGTGTAGTCGATGTCGACCGGCTTCGCGAGATATTCGCGATACGCCACCTGCGGCGCGCCGACATTGGCCTCGACCTTGAACTCGCGCTTCATGCGATCGACGATGATCTCGAGATGGAGTTCGCCCATCCCCTTGATGATCGTCTGGCCGCTCTCCGAGTCGGACGACACGCGGAACGACGGATCTTCGCGCGCGAGACGGCTCAGCGCGACGCCCATCTTCTCCTGGTCGGCCTTGGTCTTCGGCTCCACCGACAGCTCGATCACGGGCTCGGGGAATTCCATCCGCTCGAGGATGATCGGCGCCGACTGCGCGCAAAGCGTGTCGCCGGTCGTCGTGTCCTTCAGACCCGCCAGAGCGACGATGTCGCCGGCATAGGCCACCTGGATGTCCTCGCGCTCGTTCGCATGCATCAGCAGCATGCGGCCGACCTTTTCCTTCTTGTCCTTGACCGAGTTCAGCACCTGGCTGGCGGTCTCGAGCTTGCCCGAATAGATGCGGGCGAAGGTCAGCGTGCCGACGAACGGATCGTTCATGATCTTGAACGCCAGGGCCGAGAACGGCGCGCTGTCGTCCGACGGACGCGAATCTTCCTTCTCGCCGTCAAGCGAGACGCCCTTGATCGCCGGAACGTCGAGCGGCGAAGGCAGATAGTCGACCACGGCGTCGAGCAGGGGCTGCACGCCCTTGTTCTTGAACGCCGAGCCGCACACCACCGGCACGAATGCCATGCTGAGCGTGCCCTGGCGGATCAGCTTCTTGAGGTCGGCGACCGACGGCTCGTTGCCCTCGAGATATGCCTCCATCAGGTCGTCGTCCTGCTCGACGGCCATCTCGATCAGTTCGCTGCGATACTTGGCGGCCTTTTCGGCCATGTCCTCGGGGATCGCCTGATATTCGAACTTCGCGCCCAGCGACTCTTCGAGCCAGATGATCGCGCGGTTCTCGACCAGGTCGACCAGGCCCTTGAACCCGCCTTCGATGCCGATCGGGAGATACAGCACCGCCGGACGCGCGCCGAGACGCTCGATGATCGAGTTGACGCAGAAATAGAAGTCGGCGCCGGTGCGGTCGAGCTTGTTGACGAAGCACATGCGCGGCACGCCATACTTGTCAGCCTGGCGCCACACGGTTTCCGACTGCGGCTCGACGCCGGCAACGCCGTCGAAGCATGCCACGGCACCGTCGAGCACGCGCAGCGAACGCTCGACTTCGATCGTGAAGTCGACGTGCCCGGGGGTGTCGATGATGTTGATCAGGTGCTCTTCGCCCTTGCCTTCTTCGGCGCGCCACTTGCACGTCGTAGCGGCGGACGTGATCGTGATCCCGCGCTCCTGCTCCTGCTCCATCCAGTCCATCGTCGCGGTGCCTTCATGCACTTCGCCGATCTTGTAGGACTTGCCGGTGTAATAGAGGATGCGCTCGGTCGTCGTCGTCTTGCCGGCGTCGATGTGCGCCATGATGCCGATATTGCGGTAACGCTCGAGCGGATGGCTGCGGGCCATGATCGTTATTCCTTAGCGATTTGGGGAGCCGCTTGCGACGGCTCCCCAGAATATAGGTACGAAAATTACCAGCGGTAGTGGCTGAAGGCGCGGTTCGCCTCGGCCATACGATGGGTATCTTCGCGCTTCTTCACCGCGTTGCCGCGGTTGTTCGAGGCGTCCAGCAGCTCGCCCGAAAGGCGGGCCGACATGGTGTGCTCGCTGCGGTTGCGCGCCGAGGTGATGAGCCAGCGGATCGCAAGCGCCTGAGCACGCTCGGGACGAACCTCGACGGGAACCTGGTAGGTCGCACCGCCGACGCGGCGCGAACGGACCTCGATGCCCGGCTTGATGTTGTTGAGCGCGTCATGGAACACGCCGATCGGCTCGCGCTTGGCGCGCTGCTCGACGACTTCCAGGGCGGAATAGACGATGTTTTCGGCGACGGACTTCTTGCCGTCCAGCATCACCGAATTCATGAACTTCGAAAGAACCTCATCCCCGTAAACGGGATCAGGCAGGATTTCCCGCTTTTCGGGACGACGACGACGAGCCATTGGAACTTCCTTCTAAACTTCAGCCATTCGAGGGTCGGCTATCAAAGCCGACCGGCTTACTTCGGACGCTTAGCGCCGTACTTGGAACGCGACTGGCGACGATCCTTGACACCCTGCGTATCGAGCACGCCGCGCAGGACGTGGTAGCGAACGCCGGGAAGATCGCGGACGCGGCCGCCGCGGATCAGAACAACCGAGTGCTCCTGAAGGTTGTGACCTTCGCCCGGGATGTAGCTGATGACTTCGCGCTGGTTGGTCAGGCGAACCTTGGCCACCTTGCGGAGTGCCGAGTTCGGCTTCTTCGGAGTCGTCGTGTAAACACGCGTGCAAACACCGCGCTTCTGCGGGTTCTGCTCCATTGCAGGGACCTTCGACTTGGTCTTCTGCGGTTCGCGGCCCTTGCGGACCAGCTGGTTGATCGTTGGCATGAAGCCCTTCACCTTTAGGTTACCGGTGTTCCCGGCGGTTACTTTGCTGGAGCCCTGTAGAGAGAATACGAAAAGGCCCCGGGTGTCCTCAGACCCCCCGGGCCATTGCGTCTCCAGCAACGTTCAGCTCTTTGTGCCGAGAGGCTTTGCGGTCGTGAGACCCCTCGCGGAACGGGGGCGCCTATAGCGATGCTCGCCCGCACGGTCAATGGTCGCGACTGCCCGCGCGGCGGAGCTTCTGGTCACTTCCGCGAGGCGAAAGCGTCGCGAATTGGTGAACGCGCGACTCGGCACGATTCCACTGCCGCCCAGAGCCGCGCCATGATACGCAAACCCCGGGGATTCGGGGAGGGCTGGATGTTCGGAACCACGCGCGGCGGCAACACGGCAACAGCAACGGCGCGCGCCAGCGGGCGCGGCATGTTCTCGGTGATCGGGCCCGATATGGCGATCACCGGCAATGTCAGCGCATCGGCCGATCTCCACATCGACGGCCGGATCGATGGCGATGTCGCCTGCAGCCTGCTCGTCCAGGGCGCCGGCAGCCAGATCGTTGGCAATATCGCGGCCGAGACGGTGCGCCTGGCCGGCAGCGTCGAGGGGTCGGTGCGCGCCAAGCAGCTCACGGTCGAGGCGACGGCGCGGATCGCGGGCGATGTCGAATATGAGACGATCACCGTCGAGCAGGGCGGCCAGGTAGACGGGCGATTGAAGCATCTGGGCGATGCAAGCCTGCACGCGGTGCCGGCACTGCCGCGCCTGGCGAACGAGCAAGCCGCCTGAACGCGAAAGAGGCGCGCTCCCGTGGGGGAACGCGCCTCTGCCTTTGATGGGGCGCCTGTAGCCGGCGCCTCCCCTCCTGTTACGATGCCTTGATCTCGGTGAGGTGCGCCTGCACCACTTTCGACACGTCGGTCGCGAAGGTTTTGAAGGCGTCGACGTCGCCGGTGGCCGCATAGCCCTGAAGCAGGGTCAGTGCCTTTTCGTGCGCTGCGATCTGCTGTTTCTTGAACAGCGCGTCGAATTCCTCGTCCTTGGCGTTGCGCAGCGCGGCGAGGTCCGCCTCGGCCTGCGCGTCGAGCACCGGATTGGGCACGATCGCAGGATTGAGCCCGCCGGCTGCGGCCTTGAGCTTGTCGGTCGAGGCAGTGTGGTCCTTGACGATCATCGCGCCGAACGCCTTGATCTTGGCGTTCTTCGACTTGTCCTGCGCGATCTTGCCGGCCTCGACTTCGAAATAGTCGCTCGCGCCGACCTTGTTGGCAAAGTCCTGCGCCGGCGACACCTCGGCGGTGGCCAGCGCGTTGTCGGCAACATTGTCTTCGTCGGCACCGGTGGCGAGACCGGCATTGGTCATGTCGACGGTGTTGGTGGTCGTGGTGGTGGTGTCATCATGGCCGCCGCACGCGGCGAGTGCCAGCGCCGGGGCGAGTCCCAGGACCATATATTTCGTTTTCATCCAGGCTTCTCCTCAGCCGGCTCAAACGTGCGGAGGGAGGAGCCGTTCCGAAGCCAAATCGGCTAGCGTCGCAGTTCGGCGAGGAAGGCATCGAGCTGGCCGGAGAGCGCCCCTGCCCCCGCCTGCAGCCGCACCGCGAGCTCGCGCATGTCGTTGGCGCTCACGGAGGCGACACGCGAAGTATCGCCGATCACCACGACATCCTGCTGGATGCCGGTGCTCGCCTGCACCGCCTCCTCGACATTGCGGGCGATCGTCTGGGTCGCGGCTTCCTGCACGCTGACCGCGGCCTGCACGCCCTCGGCCAGCGTCCGCATCGCCGCGATCGCGCGCTCGACTTCGTCATGCTCGGCGGCGACCTCGCCGATGCCGCGGCGGATGGCCTCGACATGCGTCGCGATCCGGCCCGCCGCGGTGCCCGTCTGCGTCGAGAGCTGCTTCACTTCATTGGCGACGACCGTGAACCCCCGCCCCGCTTCGCCCGCCCGCGCCGCCTCGATCGTGGCGTTGAGCGCAAGCAGGTTCACTTGCGACGCGATCTCGCCGATCATCGCGATCACCGAGTTGATCGTCTGGGCCGCGCGCAGCAATTCGCGCGCGCGCACGCTTCCCGCTGCGACGAGGTCCGAGGCGCGCGCTGCCGCCGCCTCGGCCTCGGTGGTGCTATGGCCGATCGCGTGGAGCGCGCGCGCCAGATCGCGGCCGCGATCGGCGATCTCGCCCATATTGTCGCGCGTCTGCGCCGCCGCCGCGGCAACCGCTACCGCGCGATCGCCCAGATCGCTCGCGCGCTCGGCAGTGCCGCACGCGTCGTGCTGAAGCTCCCCCGACAGCGCGCGCAGCCCCGCGGCCAGCGCGCCGACCTGCGCCTCGAACCGTTCGCTCGCCGCCTCGATCCGCTCGGCGCGCGCGATCCGTGCGCCGGATTCGCTGCGCTCGCGCTCGGCGGCGAGATGGACGAGCCGGCGATTGTTCACCACGGCGTGGAGCCTGCCGCCGCGCGTCAGGATCATCCCCTCCGAGCCATTGGCCCGGCGATAGGCGTCGATCAGCGGCCCCGCGCCGATCGCGGCCTCGGCGACCGGGCACGGCCGCACGTGCCGCGCCACCGCATGGCCATAGCTCGGGTTGCGCAGCAGCGCGTGTCCGAACGGATTGAGCAGCAGCTTGCGCACGTCCTTCTCGAAGATCGCGCCGATCGGCCGGTGCGACTCGTCGACCACCGGCACCAGCCGCAGTTCGGTATCGGCGGTGAATCGGTCGATCGCGCGGAACATCGAATTGTCGAGCGAGAGCCAGGGCGGGTCGATCTCGCCCTGTGCCAGCCGCAACGCGGGCTCGGGTTCGGGCGGAAGGGCGGCAAGGGCAAGCGCGGATCGCATGCCCTTGCCCTAGGCGCGCTTGGTAAATGCGGACTTTCCCGTTCGTTACACTATCGAGACAAGTGCAAATTTTCCGCGGCAAGCCGGCGGCGATGCGCGGTGTGGAGGATTGAGTGGCTCGGCCCCCTGTGCCATTGCGCAATAAAATTACACGACGAGTTGGGCCATCGCGCCCGCCGCGCAGGAGATTTGGGATGCGTACGATCGATCATCTGATCGCGGGCTCGGCAGCGGGCACCGTGGGCCGCACGTCCGAGGTTTTCGATCCCAATAGCGGCGAGGTCCAGGCCCGCGTGACGCTGGGCACCGCCGCCGATCTCGACCGCGCCGTCGCCGCCGCCCAGGCCGCCCAGCCCGGCTGGGCCGCGACCAACCCCCAACGCCGCGCCCGCGTCCTGTTCAAGTTCAAGGAACTGGTCGAGGCGAACATCGACGCCCTTGCCCACTTGCTTTCCTCCGAGCACGGCAAGGTCATCGCCGATTCGAAGGGCGACATCCAGCGCGGGCTCGAAGTGATCGAGTTCGCCTGCGGCATCCCGCATGTCCTCAAGGGCGAATATACCCAGGGCGCCGGCCCCGGCATCGACGTCTATTCGATGCGCCAGCCGCTTGGGCTAGGCGCGGGGATCACCCCGTTCAACTTCCCGGCGATGATCCCCTTGTGGATGTCCGGCATCGCCATCGCCACCGGCAACGCCTTCCTGCTCAAGCCCAGCGAGCGCGATCCCTCGGTCCCCGTCCGCCTTGCCGAGCTGTTCCTCGAAGCCGGGCTGCCCGAAGGCATCCTCCAGGTCGTCCATGGCGACAAGGAAATGGTCGACGCGATCCTCGATCATCCCGCGATCAGCGCGGTCAGCTTCGTCGGCTCGTCCGACATCGCCCATTATGTCTATCGCCGCGGCGTCGAGGCCGGCAAGCGCGTCCAGGCGATGGGCGGCGCCAAGAACCACGGCATCGTCATGCCCGATGCCGATCTCGATCAGGTCGTCGCCGATTTGTCGGGCGCCGCGTTCGGTTCGGCGGGCGAGCGCTGCATGGCGCTGCCGGTGGTCGTCCCCGTCGGCGACAAGACCGCCGATGCACTCCGCGCCAAGCTGATCCCCGCAATCGAAGCGCTCCGCGTCGGCGTCTCGACCGACAATGACGCGCATTACGGCCCGGTGGTAAACGCCGCGCACAAGCAACGCGTCGAGAACTGGATCCAGACGGGGGTCGACGAAGGCGCCGAGCTCGTGATCGACGGTCGCGGCTTCCAGTTGCAAGGCCACGAGGAAGGCTTCTTCATCGGCCCGTCGCTGTTCGACCGCGTCACGCCCGACATGCAGGCGTACAAGGAGGAGATCTTCGGGCCCGTCCTCCAGATCGTCCGCGCCCCCGATTTCGAGACCGCGCTGCGCCTGCCGAGCGAGCACCAATATGGCAACGGCGTAGCGATCTTTACCCGCAACGGCCACGCCGCGCGCGAATTCGCGGCCCGCGTAAATGTGGGCATGGTCGGGATCAACGTGCCGATCCCGGTGCCGGTGGCCTATCACAGCTTCGGCGGCTGGAAGCGCAGCGCGTTCGGCGACATCAACCAGCACGGCATGGAGGGCGTCCGCTTCTGGACCAAGACCAAGACGGTCACCCAGCGCTGGCCCGACGGATCGGGCGACCTGCCGCGCGGCGCCGAAGACGGCGGGCCCAGCCGCATCCAGGACGCCTTCGTCATCCCGACGATGGGGTGATCCGATGAAGCGGTTCCTGCTCGTGCTCGCGGCGCTGCTGGTCGCGCTTCCCGCGGCGCACGCCCAGACCGCGCCCAAGCGCATTGCGCTCACCTTCGACGATGCGCCGCGCGCGCCCGGCGCCTTCTTCACCCCGCAGGAGCGCGCCCGCCGGCTGATCGCGGCGCTCAAACAGGCGCGCGTCACCCAGGCGGCGTTCTTCGTGAACCCCGGCAAGGTCCATGGCCCGGCCGACGCCGCGCTGGTCGACGGCTATGTCCGCGCCGGCCACGTCATCGCCAATCACGGCTTCAGCCATTTGCATCTCAACCAGACCACGACCGCCGACTATCTCGCCGATCTCGACAAGGCCGAGGCCTGGCTGTCCCCGCGCCGCGGCCACCGCCCCTGGTTCCGCTATCCGTTTCTCGACGAGGGCGGCAAGGACAAGGCGAAGCGCGACGCCGTCCGCGCCGGCCTCGCCGCGCGCGGCATGACCAACGGTTATGTCACCGCCGAGGCCTCGGACTGGAATATCGAGCAGCTCACGGTCGCGGCGACGAAGTCCGGCAAAAAGATCGACCGGACCGCGCTGCGTGACCTCTATGTCGAAAGCCATGTCCAGGCCGCCGACTTCGCCGACGCGCTGATGGTCAAGACGATCGGCCGCTCGCCGCCGCATGTGATGCTGCTCCACGAGACCGACATCGCCGCGCTCTATATCGGCGACCTCGTGAAGGCGCTGCGCGCCGATGGCTGGGAGATCGTCACCGCGGATGCTGCCTATGCCGATCCGCTCAAGTCCGCCGCGCCCGACGTGCCCAGCGCCAACGGCACCCTCACCGAGCTGATGGCCTGGGAGAAGGGCCTGCCCGCGCCGCGCTGGTACGAACGCAACGATCTCAGGATTGCCAACCCGCTTTTCGCCGAACGCGTACTGCACGAAAAGCCGGCGCCGTGATTGCCCTGCTCGCCTTTCTTCCGATACCGCCAGCCTCACAAAGCGCGGAGACCACCGGCCCGGGCACGCTGTGCCTGAAATATAGCAGCTTTGCGCTGGCTCCCGGTGAGCGCGTGACCAAGCGCGACCTCGGCATCGAGAGCATGCAACTCGAGATCGATGGTCCACACGGTCGCTATACGATCACCGAGAGCGAATTGATGGGCGGGCCGAACGATCGCGACCGCCTCATCGAGACGCGCCAGGATGCGAAGATCTATGCGCGCGGGCACAGCGCCTATGCCTTTCGCGCCAAGCTTGCCTTCTCGCTGCACGGCGCGGCGTTGGCAGAACCTACGGACCAGTTCTACGTTTCGATCCGCGGAAGCGGGCTCGATCGCGAGCCGGGTGCCCGCCAGATCCTGTCGCGCGCCAAGCTCGGGACACCCGCGGCCGAAAATTGCATCATGCGCTATCACTATGGCTGGGAATTTTTCCTGCCGGCGGAGTCAGAATGACCACCCAGTTCGACCTCACCGACGAGCAACGTCAGATCCAGGAGATGGCGCGCGCCTTCACAGCGGACGCGATCACGCCGCACGCCGCGGAATGGGACGAGAAGCACATCTTCCCGCGCGACACGATCCGTGCCGCGGCCGAGCTCGGCTTCGCCTCTATCTATGTGTCCGAGGAGAGCGGCGGGATCGGCCTCGGCCGGCTCGAGGCCGCGCTGATCATGGAGGCGATGGCCTATGGCTGCCCGTCGACCAGCGCGTTCATCTCGATCCACAATATGGCGAGCTGGATGATCGACAGCTTCGCCAGCCAGGCGCTCAAGGCCAAGTACCTCCCCAGCCTGATCACGATGGAGCGGCTGGCGAGCTATTGCCTGACCGAGCCGAGTTCGGGTTCCGACGCGGCCGCGCTCAAGACCAGGGCGGTTCGCGACGGCGACCATTATATCGTCAACGGATCGAAGCAGTTCATCAGCGGCGCCGGCGAGAACGAGATCTACGTCACCATGGTCCGCACCGGCGAGGAAGGTCCCAAGGGGATTTCCTGCCTGGTGATCGAGAAGGACATGCCCGGCGTCAGCTTCGGCGCCAATGAGCGCAAGCTCGGCTGGCATTCGCAGCCCACCCGCCAGGTCACGTTCGAGGATGTCCGCGTGCCGGTCGAGAACCGCGTCGGCGAAGAAGGCGAGGGCTTCCGCTTCGCGATGATGGGCCTGGACGGCGGCCGGCTCAACATCGGTGCCTGCTCGCTGGGCGGCGCGCAACGCTGCCTCGACGAGGCGATCGCCTATACCAAGGACCGCCAGCAGTTCGGCAAGCCGATCGCCGACTTCCAGAACACGCAATTCGCCCTCGCCGATATGGCGACCGAACTCGAAGCCGCCCGCGCGCTGCTCTATCTCGCCGCCGCCAAGGTGACCGAAGGCGCGCCGGACAAGACCAAGTTCGCCGCGATGGCCAAGCGCCTCGCCACCGACACCGGCAGCACCGTGGTCGACCGTGCGCTGCAGCTGTTCGGCGGCTATGGCTATCTGATGGATTATCCGATCGAGCGCTTCTGGCGCGACCTGCGCGTCCATTCGATCCTCGAAGGCACCAACCAGGTCATGCGGATGATCATCGGGCGGGAGCTGACACGGCAATGAGCATGATCTTCTTGGATCCTCCCCGGTACGGGGAGGGGGACCATGCGCAGCATGGTGGAGGGGGTGCGCCTCCTACGGAATTGCCGGTGGAGGGGCTCCTCCACCACGCCCTGCGGGCGCGGTCCCTCTCCCCGTGCCGGGGAGGATCATTTTGAACGACGTCCTCACCTTCGTCGAAGGCCGCGTCGGCCGCATCCGGCTTAACCGGCCTAAGGCAATCCACGCACTCAATACCGGCATGTGCACCGCGATGCTTGACGCGCTGACGGCGTGGCGCGCCGACACCGGCGTCGAGGCCGTGCTGATCGATCACGCCGAGGGTCGCGGTTTCTGCGCGGGCGGCGATATCAGGATGATCGCCGAGAGCGGTGCCGGCGACGGCGAGGCGGCGCGCGCCTTCTTCCGCCTCGAATATCAGCTCAACCACGCGCTGTTCACTTATGCCAAGCCGGTGGTGGCGTTCATGGACGGCATCACCATGGGCGGCGGCGTCGGCATCGCGATGCCGGCCAAGTTCCGGGTGGCGACCGAGAACACCAGGTTTGCGATGCCCGAGACCGGGATCGGCCTGTTCCCCGATGTCGGCGGCGGCTGGTATCTCTCGCGCCTCCCCGGCCATCTTGGCGAGTTCATCGCGTTGACGGGGGCACGGCTGAACGGTGCGGACTGCCTCGCGCTAGGCCTCGCCACGCACTACCTCCCCGCCGGGAAGCTTGATCAGGCAAAATCCGATATCGTCGGTGATCCGCAGGCGATGGCCGCGACACTCGATGCCCTCGCCGTTGAAGCGGGTGAGGCTGCAATCCTCGCGCACCGCGCCGAGATCGACCGCCTGTTCGCCGCCGACACGCTCGAGGAAATCCTCGCCGGGCTCGAGGCCGATGGCGGCGAATGGGCGGCCGCCCAGCGCGCCACGCTGGCCACCAAGTCTCCCCAGTCGATGAAGGTCTCGCTTCACCTCGTCCGCGAAGGCCGGCACATGCCCAGCTTCGAAGACGAGATGCGCCAGGAATTCGCGGTTGCCAGCAGGGTGGTCCAGCGCCCCGACTTCGCCGAGGGCGTCCGCGCGGTGATCGTCGACAAGGACAATGCCCCGCGCTGGCAGCCCGCCACGCCCGAAGGCGTCAGCGATCACGTCATCGATCAGATTTTCGCGCCCCTGCCCGACGATCAGGCATGGGCGCCGAAGGAGTAACCATGGCCTACGAAACCCTCCTCGTCGAACAGCGCGACGCCGTCACGCTGGTCACGCTCAACCGGCCCCAGGCGCTCAACGCGCTCAACAGCCAGATCCTGTCCGAACTGCTCGATGCCATGGCGGCCTTCGATAAGGACGCCTCGCAGGGTTGCGCGGTGATCACCGGCAGCGAAAAGGCTTTTGCCGCTGGCGCCGACATCAAGGAGATGCAGGCGCAGGGCTTTGCCGACATGTATGGCCATGATTTCTTCGCCGGCTGGGACGCGTTCACCCGCACGCGCAAGCCGATCATCGCTGCGGTCGCCGGCTATGCGCTGGGCGGCGGCTGCGAGCTGGCGATGATGTGCGACTTCATCCTCGCCGCCGACAGCGCCAGGTTCGGCCAGCCCGAGATCAAGCTCGCCGTCTCGCCCGGCATGGGCGGCTCGCAGCGGCTCACGCGCGCCGTGGGCAAGGCCAAGGCGATGGAGATGTGCCTCACCGGCCGGATGATCGATGCCGCCGAGGCCGAGCGCGCCGGGCTGGTCGCCCGCATCGTCCCCGCTGCCGATCTGGTCGAGGATGCGCTGAAGACCGCGGCTACGATCGCGTCGATGGCGCCGCTCGCGGTGCTGGCCAACAAGGAAATGGTCAACGCCGCCTATGAGACCACGCTGGCCCAAGGCGTCCAGTTCGAGCGGCGCCTGTTCCACGCGCTGTTCGGCACCGCCGATCAGAAGGAAGGCATGGCGGCGTTCGTCGAGAAGCGGCCGGGCAACTGGACGGGGAAGTAGGATGGCGCGGATCGCATTCATCGGGCTGGGCAATATGGGCGGCGGCATGGCCGCAAACCTCGCCAAAAACGGGCACGACGTCCGCGCGTTCGACTTGAACCACGCAGCACTCGACAAGGCGAAAAAGGCCGGCTGCCTTCCCGCGTCTTCCGCGATCGAAGCGATCGAGGGCGCCGAGGCGATCATAACGATGCTGCCCGCCGGGCGGCATGTTGAGGCGGTCTATGCCGATGCGGTGTTCGATCATGCCGAGCCCGGCGCGATCCTGATCGATTGCTCGACGATCGACGTCGATACCGCGCGCCGGGTCGCCGAAGCCGCCGCCGCGCGCGGGCTGATGGCGGTCGATGCCCCGGTTTCGGGCGGGATCGCCGCGGCCAATGCCGGGTCGCTCACCTTCATGGTCGGCGGCAGCGCCGAAGCCTTTGCCCGCGCCGAGCCTTTCCTGGCGGACATGGGCAAGGCGGTGATCCATGCCGGGGTCGGCGGCGCAGGCCAGGGCGCCAAGATCTGCAACAACATGATCCTTGGCGCGACGATGATCGCGACCTGCGAGGCCTTTGCGCTGGCCGAGAAGCTCGGGCTCGATCCGCAGCGCTTCTACGACATCGCCTCGGTCAGCTCGGGCCAGAGCTGGTCGATGACCAGCTATTGCCCGGTCCCCGGCGTCGGCCCCGAAAGCCCTGCGGACCGCGACTATCAGGGCGGGTTCGCCGCGCCGCTGATGCTCAAGGATCTCAAGCTCGCGATGGAAGCGGCGGCGAGCGTCGGTGCGCAAACCCCGATGGGCCAGCGCGCCGAGGAGCTCTATGCCGCCTTCGTCGACGGGGAGGGCGCGACGCTCGACTTTTCGGGGATCATCAAGACGCTGCGGTAGCGCGTCCTTAACGCCTGGGATGGCAGGCTGAGACCATGCGCCAGATCGTCCTTCTCGCCGCCTTGCTCGCCGCACCGGCCGCTGCCCAGCAGCAAGCCCCGTTCGTCATCGCCGAGACCGGGCAAGGCTATGCCACGATCGACGATGCGGTCACTGCGGTGCGCGACGGCACCGCGACGATCCTGATCGCGCCGGGCACCTATCGCCAGTGCACCGTCCAGACCGGCGGCAAGATCACCTTCAAGGCAGTGAAGCCCGGCACCGCGATCTTCGAAGCCGAGACCTGCGAGGACAAGGCCGGCTTCGTGCTGCGCGGGCGCGGCTCGGTCGTCGATGGCATCGTCTTCCGCGGCTATTCGGTGAACGACGGCAACGGCGCCGGCATCCGCATCGAGATGGGAGACCTGATCGTCCGCAATTCGATGTTCCTCGACAGCCAGGAAGGCATCCTCGGCGGCGGGCACGAGACGGTGCGCCACATCACCATCGATCGCTCGACCTTTTCCGGCCTCGGCCAGTGCGAAACCGAGAATTGCAGCCACTCGATCTATCTCGCGGTCGACGGGCTGGTGACCGTCACCCATTCCCGCTTCGAGCGCGGCACCGGCGGGCATTACGTCAAGCTGCGCGCCCGCCGCGTGGAGATCACCGGCAACAGCTTCGATGACAGCAAGGGCAGCAAGACCAATTACATGATCGACTTGTCCGAAGGCGGCACCGGCACGATCACCGGCAACACCTTCGTCCAGGGCCGCGCCAAGGAGAATAATTCCGGGCTGATCGTCGTCGCTGCCGAGGGGCGGACCTATCCCGCCACCGGCCTCAGCATCACCGGCAACACCGCAACGATGGCGCCCGGCGCCACCGGCAACCCCGCCTTCGTCGCCGACTTCACCGGCCAGTTCGGCGCGCCCGGTCAGAACCAGCTCGGCCCCGGCATCCGCGCCTTCGAACGGAGGCGTTGACGCCATTGCTGGACACCCCCGCGCGCGCTAGTCCCTGCGCCGCGGCGGCCGAGTCTCCGCACCCTTTTCGTGTGGAGCTGTTCATGAAGAAGTTCCGGTCCGCTGCGCTCGCGCTCGGCCTTGTCACCGCTGCCCCGGCCCTGGCCCAGCAGGCGCCCGCGCCCACAACGGCGCCGGCCCCCGCACCCGCAACGCCGCCCCGCCTGCTCGTCGTCATCTCGGTCGACCAGTTCTCCGCCGATCTCTTCGCCGAATATCGCAGCCAGTTCACCGCGGGCTTCGCCCGGCTGATGTCCGGCGCAGTCTTCCCCTCGGGCTATCAGAGCCACGCCGCGACCGAGACCTGCCCGGGCCACTCCACCATCCTCACCGGCGATCACCCTTCGCGCACCGGCATCATCGCCAATAATTGGACCGACTTTTCCGCCCCGCGCGAAGACAAGCAGGTCTATTGCGCCGAGGACGAGAGCGTTCCCGGCAGCACCTCGTCCAAATACACCGTCTCCGACAAGCATCTGAAGGTGCCGACGCTCGGCGAGTGGATGAAGCTCGCCGATCCCCAGAGCCGCGTCGTCTCGGTCGCCGGCAAGGATCGCGCCGCAGTGATGATGGGCGGCCACAAGGTCGACGAGCTGTGGTGGTGGGACGGCAAGGCCTTCGTCTCCTATGCCGATCGCGCCAGGCCGGCGATGGTCGATCGGATCAATGCCAGCGTCGCTACGCGCATCGCCGAGGAGCAGGCGCCGCTGGAGCTGCCCGCCTTCTGCCGCGCCCGCAGCCGCGCGATCGCGCTGCCCGGCGGGCTCAGCGTCGGCGACGGCCGCTTCGCCCGCGCCGCCGGCGATGCCCGCGCCTTCCGCGCCTCGCCCGAATTCGACGAATCGATTCTCGCGCTCGGCGCCGGCCTCGCCACCGACATGAAGCTCGGCCAGAACGGCCATACCGACCTGCTCATCGTCGGCGCCTCGGCCACCGACTATGTCGGCCATGGCAACGGCACCGAAGGCAGCGAGATGTGCCTGCAGCTGCTCTCGCTCGATCAGACGCTGGGCAAGCTGTTCGCCGTGCTCGACAGCACCGGCGTAGACTATGCCGTGGTGCTGACCGCCGATCATGGCGGCCACGACCTGCCCGAGCGCAACCGCGATCACGCCGCGCCGATGGCCGCGCGCGTCGATGCGGCGCTCGAGCCGGAAGAGGTCGGCAAGGCAATCGCCGCCACCCTCGGTCTCAAGGGCGAGTTGCTGCGCGGCGACGTGGCCGGCGACATCTATATCGAACCTGGCCTCACCAAGGCGCAGCGCGCCGCCGTCCAGGCCGCGGCGATCAAGCGCTACGCTGCGCATCCGCAGGTCCAGGCCGTGTTCACCGCCGCCCAGATCCTCGCCACGCCCGCGCCCAAGGGCCCGCCCGAGACCTGGTCGCTGCTCGAGCGCGCACGCAATTCCTATTATGCCGGTCGTTCGGGCGATTTCGTCGTCTCGCTCAAGCCGCGCATCACTCCCATTCCCAATCCCAAGCTCGGCGGCGTCGCGACCCATGGCAGCTTCTGGGATTATGATCGCCGGGTGCCGATGCTGTTCTGGCGCAAGGGGATGACCGGGTTTGAGCAGCCGCTCTCGGTCGAGACGGTGGACATCGCCCCCACCCTCGCCGCGCTGATCGGCGTGCCGGTTCCCGTGCAGATCGATGGGCGCTGCCTCGATCTCGATGCCGGTCCGGGCACGACGTGTAAGTGATGCGCGTCGCGGCCCTGATCCTCGGCTGGCTGGTCCTGCTCGCGGCGCCCGCCGCGGCGCAGCCTGCATCGGGGCCGCACGTTCGCATCGCGTTGGTCGCCGAGAGCGATCGCCCGGCGCCGGGCAGCGAGGTCACGCTCGCCTTCGAGTCGACGCCCCAGCCGGGGTGGCACGCCTATTGGGAAAATCCGGGAGATGCCGGCCTTCCCGCCAAGGCGACATGGACGCTTCCGCCCGGCGCCAGCGCGGGGCCGGCGCGCTATCCGGTGCCGCAGCGGCTGCTGATCTCGGGGCTGATGAACTATGTCTATGAGCGTCCCTTCGCGCCGCTGGTGACGCTCAAGGTGCCGGCGGATGCGACGCCGGGCACCGCGCTGCCGGTACGGGTCAAGCTCGACTATCTGGTCTGCACCGATGCGCTTTGCGTCCCCGAAAAGGCCGAGCTCGCCACCCAGCTCGTGGTCGGCGACGGCGCAGTCGACTCCGCCCGCCGCGCGCGCTTCGACGGCTGGCGCGCCGCGCTGCCCCGCCCGCTCGGCGCTGAGGGCAGCTACCAGGTCGCCGGCACCACGCTGCGGCTGGGAATCCCCTTCCCGGCCAGCGCCGCGGCCAGCGGCGACCCCTATTTCTTCCCGCTCACCGAGGGCGCGATCGACTATGCCGCTCCGCAGCGCGTCGTCCGCGACGGCGATCGGATCGTGGTAGAGGCACCCGTCAAGCGCGCGCCGGCGAGGCTGGACGGCGTGCTCGCCTTTGGCAGCCAGGGCTTCATCGTCAGCGCCGCCCCCGGCACCGTCGCCCCGGCGTCCGAAACGCGCACCGACTGGCTCGGCGCTGCACTGGTCGCCTTCCTCAGCGCGGTGATCGGCGGCGTGATCCTCAACGTCATGCCCTGCGTCTTCCCGATCCTCAGCCTCAAGGCGCTGAGCCTCGCCAAGGCGGGCGGGGACGATGCCGGCGCGCGCGGCGATGCGCTCGCCTACACCGCCGGCGTAGTGCTCACCTGTCTCGCGCTCGGCGGCGCGCTGCTGGGCCTGCGCGCCGGCGGCGCCGCGCTGGGATGGGCGTTCCAGCTCCAGGATCCGCGCGTGATCCTGCTGCTCCTCCTGCTGGTCACCGCAATCGCGCTCAACCTCGCCGGGCTGTTCGAGATCAACGCACCGGGCGCGATCAACCGCGCCGCGGCCGGCGGACGCGGCGGCGCCTTCCTCACCGGCGCGCTCGCCGCCTTCGTGGCCACGCCGTGCACCGGCCCGTTCATGGGCGCGGCATTGGGCGCGGCGCTGATCCTGCCCTGGCCTGCCGCGCTGGCGATCTTTGCCGGGCTCGGGCTCGGCATCGCCTTGCCCTTCCTGCTGCTCGGCTTCATCCCCGCGCTGCGCCGCAGGCTGCCCAGGCCCGGCGCGTGGATGGCGACGCTGCGGCGGATCCTTTCGGTGCCGATGTTCGTCACTGCGCTCGCGCTCGCCTGGGTGCTCGGCAAGCAGGCAGGTGTCGACGGCATGGCGCTCGGCCTCGGCGCCGCGCTGCTCGCCAGCCTCGGCCTGTGGTGGGCTGGCCGCCGACAGGCGCGCGGCCTCACACGCGCCTGGCTTCCGGCGTTGCCGCTGCTGCTCCTCGCCCTCGGCGCACTGGCGATCGTCCGCCACGCTCCCGCCGAGGCTCGGCAGCGAACCGGATCAGGCGAACCCTTTAGCGAAGCCCGCCTCGCCCAGCTTCGTGCCGAGGGTCGCCCGGTCTTCGCCTATTTCACCGCCGACTGGTGCGTCACCTGCAAGGTCAACGAGAAGGCGGTGATCGAGACCCGCGCCGTCTCCGACGCCCTCGCCGCCGGCAAGGTCGCGGTACTGGTGGGCGACTGGACCAATGGCGATCCCGCGCTCGGCCGCTTCATCGAGGCGCACAACCGCGCCGGCGTTCCGCTCTATCTCTGGTACAAGCCCGGCAGCGCCGAGCCCGAAGTCCTGCCCCAAGTCCTCACCCAGTCCCTGCTCCGCGCTCTTTCGGAGCCCGCCAGACCCTGACTTAACACTGACGAACGCCCCTTGTGCGACGCAACAAAGCGTTGCAGCATGGAACCAGTCGGCTTTTTCGGCACTTGGGAGCCTCGATGGAATCACAGGGGGCGTTCGACGAGATTTGGGGGCATGGCGGGCCGGCGGAGCCGCGCGCGGCATTCGCGTCGCTTGCGCAGTGGCTGACCGACACGCCTGCTGCGGAGCTGGAACGCCGCCAGCAATCGGCCGAAGCCGCGTTCCGCCAGCTCGGCATCACCTTCGCGGTCTATGGCGACAGCGACGCCGCCGAACGGATCATTCCTTTCGACATCGTGCCCCGCGTCTTCCTCCACGAAGAATGGACGCGGCTGTGCGACGGACTGGTCCAGCGAGTCGAGGCGATCAATGCGTTTCTTGAGGATATTTACGGCGAGCGCCGCATCCTCGCCGAAGGGATTATCCCGCCCGAGCTGATCTATCACAACGAGCAGTTCCGCCCCGAAGTCGCCGGGATTCGCCCGCCGCACGGCATCTGGGCGCATATCTGCGGGATCGATCTCGTCCGCACCGGGCCCAACGATTTCCACGTCCTCGAGGACAATGCCCGCACCCCTTCGGGCGTGTCGTACATGCTCGAAAATCGCGAGGCGATGCTGCGCCTTTGCCCCGAACTGTTCCGCGCCTTCCGAGTGGCGGCGGTCGATTCCTATCCCGACATGCTGCTCGAGACGATGCGTTCGGTCGCGCCCGGATCGAATGCCAAGCCGGCCTGCGTCGTGCTCACCCCGGGGCATTTCAACTCGGCCTATTACGAACACAGCTTCCTTGCCGATTCGATGGGGATCGAGCTGGTCGAGGCCGCCGATCTCGTGGTCGATGACGACAAGGTCTGGGTGCAGACGATCGCCGGCCGGGTGAAGGTCGATGTGATCTATCGCCGCATCGACGACGATTATCTCGATCCGCTCGCCTTCCGCCCCAATTCGCTGCTCGGTGTCCCCGGCCTGATCGCGGCCTATCGCGCCGGCAATGTCGCGATCCTCAACGCGCCGGGCAACGGCATCGCCGACGACAAGGCGATCTACAGCTACATGCCCGAGATCGTCCGCTTCTATTCGGGCGGCGAGGTCAAGCTGCCCAATGTCGAGACCTTCCGCTGCCGCGAGCCGCAGGCGCTCAAATATGTGCTCGAGCATCTGCCCGAACTCGTGGTCAAGCTGGTCGACGGATCGGGCGGCTACGGCATGCTCGTCGGCCCGACAGCGACCAAGGCGCAGATCGAGGACTTCCGCGCCGCGCTGATCGCCGAGCCGCACCGCTATATCGCCCAGCCCACCCTCGCACTGTCGACCGTGCCTACGCTGGTCGAGGCCGGGCTCGCCCCCCGCCATGTCGATTTCCGCCCCTTCGTGCTCACCGGCAGCGACCGGGTCCGCGTCGTCCCCGGCGGCCTCACCCGCGTCGCGCTGCGCGAAGGCTCGCTGGTGGTGAACTCCAGCCAGGGTGGCGGGACGAAGGACAGCTTCGTGCTGCTGGAGGAACGCGGGTCGCAATCGCAGGGGCAATCGCAAGGCCAGTCGCGATCGCAGGGCCAGGGCTAGCCGCATGCTGATGCTCTCGCGCACCGCCGCGGCGCTCTACTGGCTCGGCCGCTATGTCGAGCGCGCCGATTTCATCGCGCGCCTGGTCGAGGCCACCGTGCGGCTCGATGCACTCTCCGCGCGGCCCGCGGGCGAGGCCGCGTGGCAGAGCGCGCTCGCGGTCAGCTATACCGACGAGGCGTTCGCCGCCACGGGCCGCCCGCTGACCCAGGCGGAGGTCGCGCGCTTCCTGACGCTCGACGCCAGCAATCGCGGCTCGCTGATCCGCTGCCTGGAAATGGCGCGCAACAATGCCCGCGCCGTCCGCACCGCGCTTACCCGCGATGCCTGGACCGCGATCAACCGCGCGTGGCTGCTGTTCAGCAATCGCGCGACCACCGGCGGCGCCACCCAGACGCTCGGCCTGCTCGAACAGGTCAAGGGCGAGACGCGCGGCTTCGAAGGCGCCGTCCACCGGATGATGCGCAACGAGGCGACCTTCCTGATCCAGCTCGGCGCCGCGATCGAGCGCGCCGACAACACCGCGCGGCTGGTCGACGTCAAATATCACCTGCTCTTGCCCAAGGGCGAGCCGGTCGGCGGCGTCGTCGATCGCGATCAGTGGACGACGATCCTCCAGACTGTCTCGGCGGTCACTGCTTATCGCTGGCTCTATTCGGACGGGCTCCAGCCGGCCAATGTCATCGACTTGCTGATCAGCCGGTTCGAGCTGCCGCGCAGCCTTGCCGCCTGTGTCGAGGAGAGCGTCAGCCTGCTCAGCGCGCTCGCCAAGCGCACCGGCCTGCAGGGCGAGGCCGATCGGATGGCGCGCGCGCGCATGGCGCGGATGCAAAAGACGCGCACGCCGGAGGTTATCGTTAGCGGCCTGCACGAATATCTCACTGCCTTTATCCGCGAGAACGGCATGCTCGACGCCGCAATCGCCCGCCAATTCCGCTTCATCTAGGGAGGCCCGGTTGCGCATCGCCGTCGAACATCGCTCGCGCTACCGCTTCTCCGAGCCGCAGGCCCGGCTCGTCCAGATGCTGCGCCTGACGCCGTGCGACACCCAGGATCAGACCGTGGTGAGCTGGATGATCGGCGTCGATTGCGACGCCCGCATGCGCGATGCCGTCGACGGCCTCGGCAATGCCGTGACCATGCTCTATGCCGAGGGACCGATCGAGGCGATCGACATCACGGTGACCGGCGAAGTGCTCACCGCCGATACCAACGGCGTGGTGCACGGATCGGCGGAGCCGCTGCCGCCTCTGCTCTATCTGCGCGCGACGCCGCGCACGCTTGCCGGCGACGGCCTGCCCGCCTTCGCGCGCGACATCGCCGGCAGTGCCTCCGATCCGCTCGCCCGGCTCCACGCGCTCAATGCGGGGCTCCACGCGCGCTTTCGTTGCGCTCCCGATGCCCCCGATACCGGCGTTTCCGCCGCCGAGGCATTTGCCAGCGGCGACGCAACCTCGCGCGACGTCGCGCAGATGTTCATCGCCGCAGCCCGCTGCCTGACGCTGCCGGCACGCTACGTCTCGGGCTACCGCATCCACGAGGGCGCCCCGTGCGCACCGCATGCCTGGGCAGAGGCGCATGTCGAAGGGCTGGGCTGGGTCGGCTTCGATCCTGTCGCAGGCCATTGCCCGGACGAAACCTATATCCGCGTCGCAGTGGGACTCGATGCCGCCGGTGCCGCGTCGATCGCGGGCACCCGGGTCGGGCATGGCGAGGAGCAGCTCGACGTCGCGCTCAGCGTCGACCAGCTCGGCGGCGAGGAATGATCAGGCGAATTCGCTGACGCGCACCGGCGCGGCGACCGGCGCGAGGTCTTCGTCGGTGAGCAGCGACCAGCCGCTCGGGCCGAGCACTTCGATCGGGCGATAGCGCGTCTTGTACGCCATCCGCTCGCTGCCCTTCACCCAATAGCCGAGATAGACATAGGGCAGGTTCGCCGCGCGGCTGCGCAGGATGTGATCGATGATGATGAAGTTGCCTAGCCCCGGCCGGCCCTCGTCGTCGGCGGCGAAGAAGCTGTAGATCATCGAGAGGCCGTCGGCCTGCTGATCGGTGATGCACGCGCCGATCAGGCGGCCGCGCACGCCGTCGACGCTCGGCTCGCGATATTCGATCACGTACGAGCTGACCGGCGACTGCTCGACCATGTCGGCATAGTCGCTCTCGTCCATCGCGGCCATGCCGCCGCCCGGGTGCCGGGCCTTGAGATAGCGGTGGAGAAGCTCGAACTGCTCCTCGGTCGCCCAGGGCTTGCACGCCGTGACTTCGAGATCGGCATAGCGCTTGAGCAGCTTGCGCTGGCTAGCATTGGGCTTGAACTGATCGGCCACCACGCGGACCGAGACGCAGGCGGTGCAGCCCGCGCAGCTCGGCCGGTACGCGACCGACTGGCTGCGGCGGAAGCCGATCCGGCCCAGTGCGTCGTTGAGCTCGCCGGCGTGCTGCCCGCTAAGCTCGGTGAAGATCTTCCGCTCCTGCCGCCCCGGCAGATACGGACAGGGCGAGGGGCTGGTCACGAAGAAACGCGGGAAACGGGAAAGTGCAGTCACCGCTGGTTCGCCTTTGCTCAGACCATCGGAATCGGTCTTTCAACGCGGACTATGGAGCGGCGGATGCATGATGAAAAGCCGCTTTACCATGAAAGAAAGTTAACGCCGCCAAGATTGGACTTTACGCAAACACAAGGCGTTGCGCCCGCCGGACGCGGGTGGCGGCCGAACGATGTTAACTTTTGGGACGGCAAGGCTGCCGCGCGCACGCGCAGCATATACCAGCGATTAATCCGCGAGAATCGCCGTGCGGCTCGCTTCGCCGCACGCGCGATTCGCTTGGCCGCGCCCCGGCGCAATGCCGGGGATCACGGCCTCAGGCCAGTTCGACCTGGCTCACTTCATATTGCGCGCGGCGCAGCGCGGTGATCAGCCGGTCGAGATGGTTGCGATCGCGCGTCTCGCATTCGATGTCGGTGATCAGCCCTTTGGCCGGCAGCGTGGTGAACACGCGCTGGTGATAGACTTCGATGATGTTCACGCCCTGCTCGTGGAAGATCCGCGAGACGTGGAACAGCGCGCCCGGCCGGTCCTGCAGCCGCAGCCGCAGCCGCGCCAGCCGGCCCGAGCGAGCGAGATCGCGCAGCAGCACATTGGCGAGCAGCCGCGTGTCGATATTGCCGCCGCACAGGATGATGCCGACGGTCTTGCCCTTGAAGCGCTCGGGCTCGGCGAGCAGCGCCGCCAGCCCCGCCGCGCCGGCGCCCTCGACCACGGTCTTCTCGATCTGGAGCAGCAGGCTCACCAATTCCTCCAGCCGCCGCTCGCTGACCAGCACGATGTCGTCGACCAGCGTCTCGACCATCTTGGCGGTGATCCCGCCCGGCTGCTTGACAGCGATGCCCTCGGCCAGCGTATCGCCCGCGCACGGCATGTCGGTATGGTGGATGCGGTTATACATCGAGGGGTAGAGCTCGGCCTGCACCCCGATCACTTCGAGCCTGCGTCCCTCCGACTTGGCGACCGTCGCGCTGCCCGAGATCAGCCCGCCGCCGCCGATCGGCACGACCAGCGTGTCGAGCTGCGGCACGTCCTCGAGCATCTCCATCGCCACGGTGCCCTGCCCCGCGATCACGCGAACATCGTCGAACGGGTGGACGAAGGTCAGGCCCTGCTCGGCCTCGAGCTCGCGCGAATGGGCATAGGCAGCGTCGAAGGTCTCGCCGAACAGCACGACATTGGCGCCATGCCCCTCGGTCTGGGTGATCTTCACCGTCGGCGTGTTCTTGGGCATCACGATCGTGCTGGGGATGCCCAGCCGCGTCGCATGATAAGCGAGCCCCTGCGCGTGATTGCCCGCCGAGGCCGCGATCACGCCCTTGGCGCGTGCCGCCTCATCGAGCTGCAACAGCGTGTTGAGTGCGCCGCGTTCCTTGTACGCCGCAGTGAACTGCAGGTTCTCGAACTTGAGATAGACCGTGGCGCCGGTCAGCTCCGAGAGCGTCCGGCTAATCAGCGTCGGCGTCCGCACGATCTGGCCGGCAATGCGCGCCTGCGCTGCACGGACGTCATCGATCGAAACGGGGAGCGGCGCGGTCGCCGATGCTGCTTTGGTGGCCATAATGCCTTCGCCTAGACCATCTGGCGCGGCGGGGGAACAGGCCCTATGCCCGCGCTCGATGTTCAAATCCCTTGCGCGCCTGCTCGCCCCGCTCGTTCTCCTCCTTCCCGGCGTGGCCCGCGCCGACGGGCTGGTCGACAATGTCAACGGCATGACCCTCGACGCGCAGGGCCAGGTCCAGCGCTTCACCGGGCTGATGTTCGCCCGCGACGGCAAGATCACCCGGGTGCTGGCAAGCGGCGAGAAGCGGCCGAAAAAGGTCGAATGGAAGATCGACATGGGCGGCAAGACGCTCGTGCCCGGCATGATCGATGCGCATGGGCATGTCATGGGGCTCGGCGCACAGTTGCTCCAGCTCGACCTCTCGCAGACCAATTCGCTCGACGAAGCGCTCGACAAGATCCGCGCTTATGCCGCCGCCAACCCGACCAAATGGGTCGTCGGCAGCGGCTGGAACCAGGAGCGGTGGAAGCTCGGCCGCTTCCCCACCGCAGCCGATCTCGATCGCGCCGTCAGCGACCGGCCGGTCTGGCTCGAGCGCGTCGACGGCCATGCCGGCTGGGCGAATAGCCGCGCGCTCGACGTTGCCGGCCTCACCGCTGCGACCAGGGACCCCAATGGCGGCCGGATCGAGCGCGCGGCGGGCGGCAAGCCCGCCGGCGTGCTCGTCGACGGCGCGATGGCGCTGCTCACCAAGGCCATCCCCGCGCCTACCCCGCGCGAGCGCAACGCCGCCTTCCTCGCCGCGCAGGATCGGCTGATGGCGCTGGGCATCACCGCGACTGCCGATATGGGCACCAGCGTCGACGATTGGCTCACCTATCGCCGGATGGGCGATCTCGGGCTGCTCAAGGTGCGGATCATGAGCTATGCGCACGGCGTCGAAGCTGCGCTCGCGGTCGGCGGCCAGGCGCCGACGCCGTGGCTCTATGACGACCGGCTCCGCATGGGCGGGATCAAGCTCTATGCCGATGGCGCGCTTGGCTCGCGCGGCGCCTGGCTCAAGGCCGATTATGCCGATGCGCCGGGCAATAAGGGCCTCGGCTTCCTCGCCGACGACCAGTTGCTCAACATGATGATTCGCGGCTCGATGGACGGCTTCCAGATCGCCGTTCACGCGATCGGCGACCGCGCCAATCAGCAGGTGCTCGATGCGATCGAGGTCTTGTCCGACACGTACAAGGGTGATCGCCGTTGGCGGATCGAACATGCCCAGATCGTCGATCCCAAGGATCTGCCGCGCTTCGGCAAGTTCGGCACGATCGCTTCGATGCAGCCGGTCCACCAGACCTCAGACCGTACCATGGCCGAGGCCCGTCTCGGCGAGGCGCGGCTGGCCGGCGCCTATGCTTGGCGCTCGATGCTCCAGAACGGCGCCAAGCTCGCCTTCGGTTCGGACTATCCGGTCGAGAGCCCCGATCCTTGGGCCGGCTGGGCGGCGTCGTTCACCCGGCAGGACGCCGACGGGCAGCCGTTCGGCGGCTGGCGCCCGCAGGAGGCGGTGACCCGCGAACAGGGTTGGGCCGGCTTCACCACCGGCGCCGCCTATGCCGGTTTCGCCGAAGACCGGATCGGCCGTCTCGCTCCTGGCATGCGCGCCGACTTTCTGATCCTCGATCGCGATCCGATGCTCGCCGCCCCGGGCGATCTGCGCGCCACCAAGGTGCTCGAGACCTGGATCGGGGGCAACCGCGCCTGGCAGCGCAAATAATGGACGGGTCCGGGGGCCGCTTCGCCCTGCTGCTGGCGGGCGCGAACTGGCGTGAACGGACCATCGCTGGCATCGGCGCCGTTGTGGGAATCGGCCTGTGCGCCGCGATCTCCACCTTAGTGTCACCAAGCCACGGCTTGCTGCTTGCCGCGCCGCTCGGCGCATCGGCGGTGTTGTTGTTCGCGGTGCCGTCGAGCCCGCTGGCCCAGCCCTGGCCGATCATCGGCGGCAATATCGTCTCGGCGCTTGTCGGTGTCGCCGTCGCGCACCTTCTCGGCCAGGGCGCGCTCGCGGCAGGCGTCGCAGTCGGCGTCGCGATCCTCATAATGTCGGCGCTGCGCTGCCTGCACCCGCCCGGCGGCGGCACCGTGCTGCTGCCCGTGCTCGCGCCCGCGCTGCTCGCCCAGGGCTATGCCTTTGCGCTGGTTCCGATCGGGCTCAACGCCGCGCTGCTTGCCGTGATCGGCTTCGCCTTCCACCGCGTCTCGGGCCACAGCTATCCGCATCGCCCGATGAAGGTCCCCGATCGTCCGCGGCTGCTGATGGAAGATATCGACGCGGCGCTGGCGGAATCGGGCGAGACCTTCGACGTCAGCCGCGAGGATCTCGAGGCCCTGCTCGATCGCGCCGAGCGCCATGCCGAGGCGCGCCGCCTGGCGACGGGCCGAGCGCCGCGCGGTTAACTCGAACGAAAAAAGGCCGCGGTCCCAGCGGGGAACCACGGCCTCATGCGTGCTTCGGTAAATCGGAGGTCAGGCGACCGCGGTAACCGCGTTCTCGGCGCCCTCGGGCTCGCGCAGCACATAGCCGCGGCCCCAGACGGTCTCGATGTAATTCTCGCCCTCGCATGCCATGCTCAGCTTCTTGCGCAGCTTGCAGATGAACACGTCGATGATCTTGAGCTCGGGCTCGTCCATCCCACCATAGAGGTGGTTGAGGAACATTTCCTTGGTGAGCGTGGTGCCCTTGCGGAGCGAGAGCAGCTCCAGCATCGCATATTCCTTGCCGGTCAGGTGCACGCGGGCACCATCGACTTCGACGGTCTTGGCGTCGAGGTTCACGGCCAGCTTGCCGGTGCGGATGACCGACTGCGAATGGCCCTTCGAGCGGCGAACCACGGCATGAATGCGCGCGATCAGCTCTTCGCGGTGGAAGGGCTTGGTGACGTAATCGTCGGCACCGAAGCCGAACGAACGCACCTTCGAATCCATTTCATTGATGCCCGAAAGGATCAGCACCGGCGTCGAGACGCGGGCGACCCGGACCTTCTTCAGAACGTCATAGCCGTGCATGTCCGGCAGGTTCAGGTCGAGCAGGATGATATCGTAATCATACAGCTTCGCCAGATCGAGGCCTTCTTCGCCCAGATCGGTCGTGTAGACGTTGAACCCCTCGGTCGAGAGCATCAGCTCAATCGCCTTGGCGGTCGAAGGTTCGTCTTCGATCAGCAGCACGCGCATCGTCGGTTCCCCTGTCCATTGGACGCGTTTTAAGCCCCGCTGGCCGACGCGCTGGACGAATTCATTAACCTAAGCCTGTCTGAAGGCAAAAGGTTAATTTCTGGATAACCGGCCTTGTTCCACGAGTTGTAGGATTTGTACGTAGCGGCGGACTCAAACTCGTTACGGAGTCGAGTCCTTATGCACGTCTCCGCAGGTCCTTCGCAGCCGATCGGTGAGGAATTCGATCAGCGCCTCGACCCGTGCCGGACGCAATGCACCAGGTGGGGTTAACAAATGGAGACCGGCCGATCCGCCGGACCATTCTTCCAAAACCGCCTCCAGCCGCCCGGCGGCAAGATCCTCGTCGATCAGAAAGCCCGGCAGTCGCGCCACGCCCAGCCCCGCGCGCAACGCCGGCAGCATCGCGTCGCCATTGTCGGTGCGCACCGGGCCGTCGATCCGCACCGCTGCTTCCTCGCCCCCCGCGCGGCGGAAGCGCCACAGCTCCGGAGTTGCGGTATTGGTGTAGACGAAGCAGGCATGGTGCGCGAGATCGGCGGGATGCCGCGGCCGCCCGGCCCGATCGAAATAGCCCGGCGCGCCGACGATGTGCGTCGATACCGCCCCCAGCCGGCGCGCGCGCAGCGATGAATCGGGCAGTTCGGCGATTCGCAGCGCGATGTCGATGCCTTCGCCGACGATGTCGACGAACGCGTCGGAGAGGCGCAGGTCGATCTTGATGCCGGGGTGCATCGTCATGAATTCGGCAAGCACCGGCCCGAGATGCTTGATCCCGAAGGTCAGCGGCGCGGCGAGCCGCACCAGCCCGGCCGGCGCACTCGCCAATTCGAACGCCGCCTCGTCTGCCGCAATGCCTTCGGAAAGGATGCGCTGGGCATGTTCGGCCAGCCCGCGGCCGCTGTCGGTGAGCGTCAGCCGCCGCGAGGTCCGGTGGAACAGGCTCGTCTGCAGCTTGCCCTCCAACCGCGTGATCGCCTTCGAAACCGTCGCCTTGGAAACCCCCAGCGCATCCGCGGCAGCACTGAACGAGCGATGCTCGACCACGCTGGCGAATATCGCCCAGGCCTCGAAATCGGGGAGTTTCATGCGCATTCCTTTCTGCGCGATTCGCTAGCAAAGAAACGATCGGTTTCCAACGTTTCCATTTACGCATCGATAGCGCGACTTATCTAGGTCGCATGCAAGGAAACTCTGTCATGATCGAGAAACGTGCTTTTGAAAGCCTCGGCCATGCCAATCATGGCTGGCTCAACGCCCGCCATCATTTCAGCTTCGCCGACTATTATGATCCGGCGCGGATGGGCTGGGGCGCCCTGCGGGTCTGGAACGACGACGAGATCGCCGCCAACAGCGGCTTCCCGCCGCACCCACATCAGGACATGGAGATCATCACCTATGTCCGCTCGGGTGCGATCACCCATCAGGATTCGATGGGCAACAAGGGCCGGACCGGCGCCGGCGATGTCCAGGTGATGAGCGCGGGCAGCGGCGTGCGCCATGCCGAATATAATCTCGAGCCCGAAACTACCACGCTCTTCCAGATCTGGATCCAGCCGCGCGGCACCGGCGGCCAGCCGAGCTGGGGCGCCAAGCCCTTTCCCAAGGGCGATCGCTCGGGCCGCTTCGTCACGCTGGCCTCGGGCTTCGCCGAAGACGGCGACGCGCTGCCGATCCGCGCCGATGCCCGCGTCCTCGGCGCGACGCTCAAGGCCGGCGAGAGCATCGAGCATCAGGTCGGCGAGGGGCGCCATGCCTATCTCGTTCCCGCGGTCGGGTCGATTACCCTTAATGGTGATCGCTTCGGCGCCCGCGATGGGGCAGCGCTTACCGGCGGCCAGACCGTCACTATCACCGCCATCGAAGACACCGAGATCGTTCTCGTCGACTCGGAATAAGGGAGCCTAGCTATGTCGAAGATCCTCGTTCTCTATTACTCGTCCTACGGTCACCTCGCCAAGATGGCCGATGCCGTCGCCGAAGGCGCACGCAGCGCCGGCGCCGAAGTCGATGTCCGCCGCGTTCCCGAAACCGCGCCGGCCGAAGTCGCAGCCGCAGCCGGCTTCGTCGCCGATCACAGCCATCCGGTGCTCGAGGACGTGAACGAACTCGCCAGCTATGACGGCATCATCGTCGGCGCGCCGACCCGCTTCGGCCGTATGTCGAGCCAGATGGCGTCGTTCTGGGATCGCGCCGGTGGCGTGTGGTTCCAGGGCCAGCTCAACGGCAAGGTCGGTGGCGCCTTCACCTCGACCGCCAGCCAGCATGGCGGCCAGGAAACCACGCTGTTCTCGATCCTCACCAACCTGCTGCACTTCGGCCTGACCATCGTCGGCCTCGATTATGGCTATCAGGGTCAGATGGGCGTCGACGAAGTGAAGGGCGGATCGCCCTATGGCGCGACGACGATCGCCGATGGCGATGGCAGCCGCCAGCCGAGCGCGGCCGAGCTCGACGGCGCGCGCTACCAGGGCCGCCGCATCGCCGAAGTTGCCAACAAGCTCGCCGCACCCGCGGCCTGAGCGACCGAAGCCGCGCCGTTCCCCTCCCCCTGTGAGGCGCGGCTTCGCGCGAGGCGGCCAGTTGCCCCTGGCCGCCTCTTTCGCATCCGGCGCAAGCGCGTATAGGCAGGCCCATGCTGCACGACCGCGTTCTCTTCATCGACGGCGAGGCGATGATCATCGACAAGCCCAATGGCTTGCCGGTCGATCGCCCGCGCGATCGTACCCCCGCGCTCGAAGACATGCTCGACCAGCTGACCTTCGGCTTCCAGCGCCTGCCCCTGCCCGTCCACCGGCTTGACCGCGACACCAGCGGCTGCCTGTTGCTCGCGCGCAATCCCAAGGCGCACAAGCGCTTCGCCCAGGCGTTCGAGGCGGGCACCGTCACCAAGAAATATCTCGCGATCCTCGATGGCGTGCCCGAGGACGACAGCGGCATGATCGACTTGCCGCTTTCCAAGGTGTCGAGCGTCGAGACCGGGTGGCGGATGCGCGGCGATCCCAAGGGCAAGGCCGCGCGCACCCGCTGGAAGCTGGTCGAAGCGCATAAAGGCCGCGCGCTGCTCGCTTTCTATCCCGAGACCGGCCGCACCCACCAAATCCGCATCCATGCCGCCGAAGGCCTCGGCATCCCGATCATGGGCGATCCGGTCTATGGCGCCGGCGGCCCCGCGGTGATGCTTCACGCGCTGTCGCTCACCGTGCCGCGCGAAGGCAAGCCCGACGTCCACGGCGAAGCGCCGCTGCCGGTGCGCTTCCACAATGTCGGCTTCGGCGCCAATTACGGCCGTGGCTGAGATCCCCGAAGCGGCGATCGTCGAGGAGAAATTCCTCGCCGCCTCGGGCCCCGGCGGTCAGAACGTCAACAAGGTCGCCACCGCAGTCCAGCTGCGCATCGACGTGTTCCGCCTCGGGCTTCCGCCCTACGCCTATCAGCAACTCAAGACCCTAGCCGGCACCAAACTGACCAGCGCCGGCGAACTCGTCATCACGGCGCGGAAGTTCCGCACCCAGGACGCCAACCGCGCCGACGCCCGCGAGCGCGTGGCCGAGCTGCTCGACAAGGCGCTCGAACGCCAGGCGCGCCGGGTGAAGACCAAGCCGAGCAAGGCCGCCAAGGCGCGCCGCGTCGACGCCAAGAAAGGCCGCAGCCAGGTCAAGGCCGGCCGCGGCAAGGTGAGCTTCGAGTGATCGGCGGCGTCCACCATATCGCGGTGATCTGCTCGGACTATGCCCGATCGAAAGCCTTCTATGTCGAGACGCTCGGCCTGCCGGTGATCCGCGAGGTGTTTCGCGAAGAACGCAATTCGTGGAAATGCGATCTCGATGCCGGCAATGCGCAGATCGAGCTGTTCTCCTTCCCCGCGCCGCCGCCTCGCGTGAGCCACCCCGAAGCCGCCGGCCTGCGCCATCTCGCCTTCACCGTCGCCGATCTCGATGCCGAGCTCGCCCGGCTCCACGCCCACGGCGTCGAGACCGAGCCGGTGCGCATCGACGAATATACCGGCCAGCGCTTCACTTTCTTCGCCGATCCCGACGGGCTGCCGCTCGAACTCTACGAACAGCCCCTCCCCTAACGCGCCGCGATCGCCTACATCGCTCGCCATGTACGCCTTCGACATCGCCGCCGACGACAAGGTCGGCCTGTATCGCGACCTCGCCGCCGCGCTCGATTCGCTCACTGCGGACGAGACCGATCCGATCGCCAACATGGCCAATGTCTCGGCGCTGATCGGCCAGTATCTGCCCGACCTCAACTGGTCGGGCTTCTATCGCAACGTGAACGAGGAGCTCGTGCTCGGGCCGTTCCAGGGCAAGGCGGCGTGCATCCGCATTCCGTTCGGCAAGGGCGTGTGCGGCGCCGCCGCCGCGACGCGCGAGACCCAGCTCGTCGAGGACGTCCACGCCTTTCCCGGCCATATCGCCTGCGACGCCGCCAGCCGCTCTGAACTGGTCGTGCCGATCGTCCACCAGGGCGAACTGCTCGGCGTGCTCGATCTCGACAGCCCCGTGCCCGCCCGCTTCGACGCGGGCGACGCCGCGGGTTGCGAGGCGCTGATGCGTATCCTAGCGCCGCGGATCGCCCCATATTGACGCGCTTGCCCCGGATCGGGACAACGTTAAGCATAGCGAGCGATTTTCGCACCGCGGCACAAAGGTTACTTCTTCGTTAAGCGCGAGAGGTTGGGGGCAACCGACGCCGAGGGAGTGATCAAGTGGTGCGCAACATCTGTTTTATCGCGGCAGCAACTGCAGGCCTCGTCGCCGCGATGCCGGCCGCCGCACAGCATGTCCCGCAGAATGGCCGCATGGTGGTCATGCCGCAGCAGGGCCGTCCCGGCGCCGCGCCGATGCAGCCCGGCCGCCCGGGCTTCAACCATGTCCGCCCAGGCCGCTGGGGCGCGCCGGTCAACGGCCGCTGGAGCGCGGGCTATCGCGCGCCGGGCGGCTGGAATGCGTATCGCCGGCTCGATCGCGGCGCATCGCTCCCGCCTTATTGGCGCGGCCGCGACTTTCGCGTTCCCGACTATCTGAGCTTCGGCCTCTCGGCCCCGCCGCGCGGCTATTACTGGACGCGCTATTATGACGACGCGCTGCTCGTCGACGATGGCGGCCGCATCTGGGATTCTGTTGGCGGAATCGGCTGGGAGGCCGATGCCGACGCCTATGCCGAGGATGGCTATGCCGAGAGCTACGCCGTCGCCGGCGCAGGCTATCCGCCGCCCTCGCTCGACGTCGACGCCGGCGCCTATCACGACGAGGCTCCGGCCTATTCGGCGCCGATCCCCTATCCCGCCCAGCCCTATCCCGGCAGCTACGGCCCGCCGGCGCCGCCGCCCCCGCCCGTCCACGTCCAGACCTATCAGGCCCAGGGCGCGTATCAGGGCGGCGCCTATCAGGGTGGCACCTTCTACGGTGGCAACGCGTATCAAGGTGGGGCCTATCAGGGCGGCGCATACCAGGGCGCGACTTACCAGGGTGGCACTTATTACGCCGCCGGCGGCACCACCACGGTGGTGATCACCCCCGCCCCGATCACCACCACCACGGTGATCGAAGAGCAGGTGGTCGAGGAAAAGGTCGTCACATCGTACGTCCGCGCCGCGCCGCGCAAGCGCGTCGTCCGCAAATGGCGCCCGCGGCCCAAGCCCGCCTGCTGCGTCTGCGGCTGCCGCTGAACACACGAAGCCTCTACTCGTTCTGATTTTGGCAGTTTGACATCGTTTGGGCGAATGCCGAAGGGACGATATGCTCTCAACTTTCTCAGCGTTAAGTTTGCTTCTTGCGATTCCAGCGGAATCGAAGCCACGCCAAAGTGTAGACTGCATTTTGGAAGGTCTAGACTCGGCGAATTCTGCGCAAATTGCTGCTGAAGGAGCAATTTTTATTGAAACCGGCAATTTTTCTGCCGGTGTAGGGCCACTCCTAACCACTGCGCCCGCCTGTATGGCACTTTACCATTGGTCGGCGGCACAAACGCAGCTTGCGGGACGATACACGATCGCCAAGCTGGCACTCCCGTCCGCGGAGGCAGAGCTACGACGCAAAGGCATCAACCCTGAAAAATTGAAAGCTATCTATTTGAGTTTGCCAACGGCAAATAGATCACGCATTTTCACCAGATCAGATGCCGCCATTATGGTTTCGAAATCGCAGGCGGCCGGTCTCGTCCGATCGGATAGTGAACTGTCAATATTGGGCAGGTACGTCGGTCTTCTCAACATGATCGACGCAATTCCCACTATGATTGGCTAGAGCATTCGCGCTAGCGCGACGCAGGCCGCGCCCGCCCGCCAAAGGTCACCACGCTCTCCGAGCCATCCGCCGCCAGCGCCGACACGCCCACGAACGTATCGTCGACAATCACGCCCTTGAGCACCGCCTCGCTGCCGGTCGCGTCGAGATGGTCGGTCCAGTCCTGCGCGTCGGCGCGGCGCCAGTGGATGCGGTATTTCGCGGCGCCCACAACCGGGGTCCAGGCCACGCTGGTGTCGGTCGCCAGCGCCCCGCCGATCGTCACGCTCTCCGGCGCGGCGGGCGCCTTGGCAAGCTGGCGGACCGTCGCGACGTTGATCGCGGTCACCTTGGCCAGATAGGGAAAGTCCATCCGGTCGACGGTGTCGCCATAGACGCGGCCACTTTCGGTGCGCAGGTCTTGGTGCTGCGCATCGTAATTCTCGACGCCGACGCTGAAGCGCACCGCGGGATAGCCGAGCTTGAGGAACGGCGAGTGATCGCCGCCCCGCCCGAACCGATCGGGCCGCCGCACCAGCACGGCGTCGATCCCGCCACTGATGCCCTTCGCCACTCCGTCGATCGCCTTGGCCAGCGCACGCGACGGTCCGTCGTCCTCGCCGCCATCGGCACGGCGCGCGAGTTGCGCTGGACTCGGCTCGACCTCACGGATGCCCTCGGAAAACACGCGCACCCGGTCGGCGACGCGGCGCCCGTCCTGCCCCAGCGTGTTGCCGACGATATCGTTGTTGAGCACCGCGCTGACATTCCAGCCGCGCTCCTTGGCAGTCTCGGCAAGCAATTGCCCGCCGAACAGCCCCTGCTCCTCGCCCGAAAGCGCCGCATAGATCACCGTGGCGGTGAGCTTCTCCTTCGACAGGATCCGCGCCGCCTCGAGTACCAGCGCCACGCCCGAGGCGTCGTCATTGGCGCCCGGCGCGTCCGACGTTGCGTCCATCACATCGGCGACGCGGCTGTCGATATGCCCCATCACGATCACCACGCGCTTGGGATCGGTGCCCGCCTGGAAGCCGAGCACGTCGACGATCTGCACGCCCTTGGGCGCGCGCTCGCCGGTGAAGCCGCGTGCGATATTGGCGACTTCGATGCAGCCGCATTGCTCGCCCAGTTTCGAAAGCTCGCCGGCGAACCAGCGCCGCGCCGCGCCGATGCCGCGCGTGGGATTTTCGGGGTCGGACAGCGTGTGCCGCGTGCCGAAGCTGACGAGCATGTCGACGCTCGCCTTCAATCGCGCGGGATCGGGCCTTTCCTGCGCCGCGGCGGGGGTGGCGAGCAGGACGAGCGGGATCAGGGCAATGCGCATCGGCACCTCAGCTCAGCCGGTCGATCGCTTCGATGTCGAGCGATCCGGGAATGATCATCACCGGCACGCTGAACGTCCCTGCATCGGCGCCGGTGAAGTGGCTGACCAGCTTGCCCGGCGGCCCGCTCGGCGCCGCGCCGAGCACCAAAGCCGCGATCTCGGGATTGGCGGCGATCATCTCGCGCACCACCTTGGCGCCGTCGCCCTCGCGCACCGTGATCGAAGGCGTGATCCCCGATTCGGAGAACAGCGTGCCCGCCGCGCGCGCGACCAGCGCCTCGGCGCGCTGGCGGCTTTCCTCCTCGATCGTCGCCATCACCCCGCCCCATTGGACGAACTCCATCGGCGGCGTCAGCGCGAGAATCTCGACTCCGCCGCCAGTCTTGACCGCGCGCCGCGCCGCGAAGCGCAGCGCGATCTCGGATTCGGGCGTCTCGTCGATCACCACCAGATATGTGCGCATTGCGGCGAAATCCCTCTACTCGCACGTTGAGTGGCGCGTGATTGCACGCCGCGCAAGGCCGGAGGGCTTGACCCTAGGGAACCACGCGGCGAAGGGAGAGCAAAGCCTATCCCACGACCTAAGGACGCCCAATGGGAATCGAAATCAAGATGCCGGCGCTCTCTCCGACCATGGAAGAGGGCACCCTCGCAAAATGGCTCGTGAAAGAGGGCGACACCGTCAAGTCGGGCGACCTGCTCGCCGAGATCGAGACCGACAAGGCCACGATGGAATTCGAAGCGGTCGACGAAGGTGTGATCGGCAAGATCACGGTTCCCGAAGGCACCGACAATGTGAAGGTCGGCACCGTGATCGCGGTGATGGCCGGTGACGGCGAAGAAACGTCCGCTGCCGCCACGCCTACCCCGACGCCGGCGCCCGCGCCGGCTGCGGCACCCAAGGCCGAAGCTGCCCCTGCCCCGAGTCCGGCGGCCACGCCCGCGCCGACTCCGGCCGCCGCACCCGCCGCGAGCGGCAACCGCGTTAAGGCAAGCCCGCTGGCCAAGCGCCTCGCCGCCGAAAAGGGCCTCGATCTTTCGAGCGTCACCGGCTCCGGCCCGAACGGCCGCATCGTCAAGGCCGATCTCGAAGGCGCCAAGCCCGGCGCGGCACCCGCTGCCAAGCCTGCTGAAACAGCGGCGGCTCCTGCCCCCTCAACCTCGGCGCCCGCCGCCGCACCTGCCGAGCACAAGCCGGTCTGGTACGACGAGTCGATCCCGCACGAGGAAGAGAAGCTCTCCAACATCCGCAAGACGATCGCGCGCCGGCTCACCGAGTCGAAGCAGACGATCCCGCACATCTATCTCACGCTCGACATTCGCCTCGATGCGCTGCTCAAGCTGCGCGGCGAGCTTAACAAAGCGCTCGAGCCGCGCGGCGTGAAGCTCTCGGTCAACGATCTGTTGATCAAGGCGCTCGGCGTCGCGCTGATCCAGACGCCCAAGTGCAACGTCACCTACACCGGCGACAAGCTGATCAAATATAGCCGCGCCGACGTCTCGGTCGCGGTGTCGACTCCCACCGGGCTGATCACGCCGATCATCCGCGATGCCGCGGGCGTCAGCGTCTCGTCGATCTCGTCGCAGATGAAGGACCTTGCCGGCCGCGCCAAGGAAGGCAAATTGAAGCCCGAGGAATATCAGGGCGGCACTGCCTCGCTTTCCAACATGGGCATGTTCGGGATCAAGCAGTTCGAGGCAGTGATCAATCCGCCCCAGGGCATGATCATGGCGATCGGCGCGGGCGAGAAGCGCCCGTTCATCATCGACGACGCGCTCGGCATCGCCACGATCATGTCGGCGACCGGCAGCTTCGATCACCGCGCGATCGATGGCGCCGACGGCGCGCAGCTGATGAAGACGTTCAAGGAACTGGTCGAAGCCCCGATGGGCATGATCGCCTGAGGAGCCCCGGGCGATGCGCGTCCTTATCGAAGTGGTGCACATCGCGATCGGGCTGGTCGCGGCGGCGCTGATCGGCACCGCCGCCGCCTGGTCCTATCCGCGCGCCACCGGCGACATCTGGCTGGTCACCTATGTGATGATGGCCGCGGTGGTGCTGATGGGAATCGGCCCGGTCCGCCGTGCCTTCGAGCAGGATCGGACCAAGCTCGACAACGGCATCAAGGGCACCCGGCATGACGGTTGAATCGACGCCTCCCAGCACGCAGCCGGCGATCCGGGTCAGCACGATGCCGGCCGACGCCAATGCCTATGGCGACATCTTCGGCGGCTGGCTGATGGGCCAGATGGATTTGGCCGCGGGCCTCGTCGCCGCCCGCCATTCGCGCGGCCGCGCGGTGACGATCGCAGTCGAGGGGATGAAGTTCCACGCCCCGGTCACCGTCGGCGACGAAGTCTCGGTCTATGCCGAGATCGTCAAGGTCGGCCGCACCTCGATGACGATCGAAGTCCAGGCCTGGCGCCGCGCCCGCCATTCGGAGGAAAGCTGCCTCGTCACCCAGGCGCATTTCGTCTTCGTCGCAGTCGACGAACACAAGCGCCCGCGGCCGGTGACGGAGGGGTGATCGCAGATCCTTCTTCACCCTCCCCCATTTCGGGGGAGGGATGGGCCCGCCGCGCAGCGGTGGGAGGGAGAGGGCGCGCGCTCGCAAGAGCGCGCGAAATGCGGAAGAACCCTACCGAAGCAGAGCGCGTGCTGTGGACACTGCTCCGCAATCATCGCTTCGTCGGGACGAAGTGGAAACGCCAGCAGGAGATCGGCAAGTACATTGTTGATTTCGTTTGCTTCGAGAAGCGCTTGATCGTCGAGGCCGACGGTTCGCAACATGTCGACAGCGCCTATGACGAACGTCGCGACACCTGGCTATGCGGCCAGGACTTCCGATTGCTCCGCTTTTACAACAACGACGTATTGGCACAGCCGGAGGCCGTGCTCACATCTATTCTCAACGCGGTCGAAAGCAGTGGAGCCGGCATCGAGCCGGCTCCACTGCTGACCCCTCTCCCCGGCCCTCCCCCGCAAGGGGGAGGGAGCAGAAGGCTGGATAATCAATGGCTGAATCCTACGACGTTATCGTTCTCGGCTCCGGACCCGGCGGCTATGTCGCCGCGATTCGTGCTTCGCAGCTGGGCCTCAAGACCGCGATCGTCGAGCGCGAGCTGCTGGGCGGCATCTGCCTCAATTGGGGCTGCATTCCCACCAAGGCGCTGCTCCGCTCGGCCGAGATCTTCCACTATATGCAGCATGCCAAGGATTACGGCCTCGCCGCCGAGAAGATCAGCGCGGACCTCGATGCCGTGGTCAAGCGCTCGCGCGGCGTTGCCAAGCAGCTGAACCAGGGCGTCACGCACCTGATGAAGAAGAACAAGATCGCCGTGCACATGGGCACCGGCAAGCTGACCGGGAAGGGCAAGCTCAGCGTCACCGCCGAAGACGGCAAGGTGACCGAGCTCACCGCCAAGAACATCATCCTGGCCACCGGCGCGCGCGCCCGCGATCTCCCCAATCTGCCTGCCGACGGCAACAAGGTGTGGACCTATCGCCACGCGATGACGCCCAAGGAAATGCCGTCCAAGCTGCTCGTCATTGGATCGGGCGCGATCGGCATCGAGTTCGCCAGCTTCTACAACGACATGGGCAGCGACGTGACCGTGGTCGAGATGCTCGACCGCATCGTGCCGGTCGAGGACAAGGACATCTCCGCACACCTCGAAAAGGCACTCAAGAAGCAGGGCATGACGATCCACACCAGCGCCAAGATCGACAAGATCGAGGCGACGGCCGCGGGCATCAAGGCGACGATCACCGGCAAGGACGGCAAGTCCACGCCCGGTGAGTTCAGCCATGTCATCGTCGCGATCGGCATCGTGCCCAACACCGCGGACATCGGCCTCAAGGAGCTCGGCGTCGATGTCGACGATCGCGGCTTCCTCAAGACCGATCCGGCCTGCAAGACCAATATCGAGGGCCTCTGGGCGATCGGCGACATCACCGCGCCGCCCTGGCTCGCGCACAAGGCCAGCCACGAAGGCGTGATCGCCGCCGAGGCGATCGCCGGCAAGCACCCGCACGCGATGGACCCGCGCAACATCCCGGGCTGCACCTATTGCCACCCGCAGATCGCATCGGTCGGCCTCACCGAGGCCAAGGCCAAGGAAGCCGGCTACGAGGTCAAGGTCGGCAACTTCCCGTTCATTGGCAACGGCAAGGCGATCGCGCTCGGCGAAGCGGAGGGTTTCGTAAAGACCGTATTCGACGCCAAGACCGGTGAGCTGCTCGGCGCGCACATGATCGGCGCCGAAGTCACCGAGATGATCCAGGGCTACACCGTCGGCAAGACGCTGGAGACCACCGAGGCCGAGCTGATGGAAACGGTGTTCCCGCACCCGACGATCAGCGAGACGATGCACGAGAGCGTGCTCGCCGCCTATGGCCGCGCGCTGCACATCTGACGCGCCTTTCGCCCAAGGCCCTTGGGATCGCGGCGGCGCTGCTCTGCGCCGCCGTGCTGGCGTTCTTCTGGCCCGGCGTCGCGCATTACGACACGATCGCGCAATATCAGCAGGTCGTCTCCGGCGCCTATTATGACTGGCATCCGCCAGCGATGGCGCGGCTCTGGTCGCTGTTCCACGCTGCGGGCTGGGCCGGCCAGGGCCCGATGTTCCTGCTCCAGACCGCGCTTTACTGGGGCGGCCTCGGCCTGCTCGCCGCCGCGCTCGCCCACGGCGGTGCGCGGATCGCCGCGCTCGCAGTGCTCGCGCTCGGCCTGTGGCCGCCCTTTCTCGGCTGGCAGGCAGTGGTGGTCAAGGATGGCCAGATGGCCGGCGCACTGCTCGCCGCCACCGGGCTCGTCGCCTGGAAGCGGCTGGCCGGCAAGCCGCTCGGCCTCGCGCTCCCCGCGATCCTCGCGCTCTTCCTCTATGCCGTGCTCGTCCGCGCCAATGCTGTATTCGCGGTGGCACCCCTGGCGGTAGGGCTGCTTACCCCGTGGCGCTGGCAGGAATGGCCCTCGCGCGCGCTGCTGATCGGCGCGGCCACGCTTGCCGTCCTCGCCCTGTCGCCCGCAATCAACCAGCGCCTGCTCGGTGCCGAGCCCAGCGGCGTCGAAACGACCCAGCCGATCTTCGACCTTGCCGGCATCGCCCACCGCGCCGGGCCCGACGCTGTGCCGCTGGTCCCCTCGGAGACCTGGCGCAGGCTCGAGGCCCAGCGTTGCCACTCCTCGATCCTGTGGGACATCTTCTCGACCGGGAAGCGCTGCGATTTCCTCCAGCAGGGCCTCACCGGCCAGCCGCGCCAGGCGATCGTCGCCGCCTGGTTGCGCGCGATCCGCGAACATCCCGCCGCCTATCTGTCGCACCGCCTCGCGCATTGGAACGCGACGATGCGATGGTTCGTGCCCTGGCACTTCCCCCAGGCGGTGCCGCAGGCGGCGTCGTTGCCCAATGGCTTCGGCCTGGCCTCTCCAGACCCCCAGGTGGCGGCGTATGATCGCGTCGCCGGCTGGCTGGCCAACAGTCCTCTCGGAGCGCCGATCCTCGCTTTGGCGGTCGCGCTGGCGGTGCTGGCGCTCGCCCGCCCCGCCCACAGCGTCGCGCACGGCCTCGCCGTCCCGCTCGCACTCTCGGCAACGGCGATGGAACTGAGCTTCCTCGTCGTCAGCATCGCCGGCGATTGGCGCTACCATCTCTGGTCGATGCTCGCCGCCGGCCTCTCCGCGATCCTGCTGCTCACCCGGCCCCTCCCCCGCCGCGCCGCCCGCATCGCGCTGGCCGGCATTGCCCTGGTTGCGCTCACCAGCCTCGGCGCCCGCCTGATGCTGCCCCAGGTCGGCGACGCGTACGAGGCGCTGATCCGCTGACCCGGCGCGGGGCCGATCCGGAAAAAGCAGCTCTGCCCCGATCCCGCTGGCGTTCGCAGCGGTACTCATGCACCTTCGCGAAGCCATTTGCTTTGGGGGAAGCAGCTTGATCGCACGCCTTGCCGAATTGACGACGCGTGCCATCGCGCATCTGCGCGAGCTTAGCGGCATCCGCGCCATCGTGCTGACGCTCAGTATCACCGGAATCGTCGGCATGGTCGGCAAGCTGCTCGGCGACAATGAGAGCCGCATCGCGCTCTGGCTCGGCCTGTCCAAGTCCGCGCTCTACGGCATCGGCCTCGCGGTGCTGGTCGCGGTGGTGGTGACGATCATCGTCCTCGAGCGCGAGCGCATCCGCAAGGACAAGGCCATGCCTGATCCGGGCGACGTCTTCGATCTCGAAGAACTCGTGCCCATACGCGAACGCACCCCCAATCTCGGCAAGGCGATCAGCACCACGCTGATCCCGGCGCTGTTTCCTTCGGCCACCAACGCGCTGGGCTCGGAAACCATGCCCTGGGAGGAAATCGACAGGGCCGGGGCCAAGAATTGCTACATGGCCGTGGGCGTCTACAGCAATCGCGATCGGCGCTATGTCGGCTATGCCTCCTTCTGGCCGATCAAGGAGGAGACCGCGCTCAGGCTGATCCGCGGCGAAATCACCGACAGCCAGCTCACCGCCGATGACGTCGTCCCAGAAGCCGAGCGCCATAGCTGCCGCTATGCGATCGTTCCCGGCATCGGCGTGATCGGCGACAATGGCGCCGAACGCGTCCGCCGTGCGCTCTGCCTGATGCGCACCCTGCGCCGGATGATCGCCGAGCAATATCTAGCCAATCGCCGTAGCTCGATGACGATCATCGCGATGGCCTATTCCAGCCACGGCGCCAAATGGTGCCAGCATTACGATATGGAGCCGCGCGGCATCGCCGATTATGGCGACGGCGTTCCGGTCCAGGTCTGCACCAAACAGGTCAGGGCGAAGGACCTGGTCTAGCGCTGGCGGATTATACCGCTCGAGGAGTGTCCGCATGCCCGCCAAGGACGATCACGACCAGGTCTATCGCGATTTCCACGACGCGGTGAACATGGCGCCCGCCGAGATCGAGGAATGGCTGGAGACCAAGGAAAGCCATTCCGTCGGCATCAGGAAGGATGGCGCCTCCGAAAGCATCGGCCATGCCTCGGGCCGCCGCATCGTCGAGATCCTGCGCACCCACAAGGCCGAGCTCGACGGCGGCGACTATGCCCATATGCGCAAGGTCGTCGGCTATGTCCGCCGCCACAGTGCCCAGGGCCCGCACGACGAACACCGCATTCCCGGCTCGCGCTGGCGCTATTCGCTGATGAATTGGGGCCACGACCCGCTCAAGGACTGAGGCTGTCCTACACGGCCCGCGCTGGCTAGCCTGGCAGCGCGACTCGCCACGGGTCGCTCGCGGAGCACGATCCGATGGAAAACGCAGCACGATCGCCCAGCGCTCACACGCGGCGCCACGCCAGGCGGCGCGTCGTTGTCGCGTCGCGGAGCGTCGATGCCGTCTGCGGGTCGCGTCGCCGGAGCTCCGCTGTCGCGTCGGTGTCGCGCGCGTGGCGCGTCGCAGTTGCTTCGGCGCCGCTTCGCTGGCCCTTCGCGGACGCGAACCCGGGGCGCTGCACCCAAGACCCCGTTTCCGTGTCAACTATGTCAACCGACGGCGATGGAAACGGGCCGCGTGCGGCGCGCTCCAGGCACCGCCACCACACTCCCCGCTGCCTTCCGGAACGCCCGCTGCCCGGCCGGATCCAGCGCATGAAAAAGCCCGCGGAGCGCATGCGCTCACGCGGGCTTTTAGAATGGTGGGCGTGGCAAGGATTGAACTTGCGACCCCTGCGATGTCAACACAGTGCTCTACCACTGAGCTACACGCCCCCAAGGAGGGCGGCCTTTAGCGAGCCTCGCGGCGTCGCGTCAACCCGCCCGACGCGCTATTTTCAATTAAATCCGGCATTCTCCGCTTCGAACATCCGATCGACCTCGAGAACCAGGTCGCGAAGATGGAAAGGCTTGGAGAGAACGCGCGCCTGCGGCACCTGCTTGCCGGCCTTGAGCGTCACGGCGGCGAAGCCGGTGATGAACATCACGCGCATTTCCGGTGCCATCTCGCTGGCGCGCTGGGCAAGCTCGATCCCGTCCATTTCGGGCATCACGATGTCAGTGAGCAGTAGGTCGAATTGCTCGGTTTCGAGCAGCGGGATCGCCGCGGTGCCGCGATCGACGGCGCTCACGGCATATCCGGAGCGCTCTAGCGCCCGCGTGAGATATTCCCGCATGACGCGGTCATCCTCGGCGAGCAATATCCGGATCATCAGGCATCCCAAGCAATCGGTGAGCGCCACCTTATGCGCGAAGCCCTTAAGATTTTCCAGCTTTTAGGTTCCCGACCCCATTGCCGCTGCGCCGCACGGTGCCTAGGCAAGGACGAGTGACCGCCTCGCCCTCCTTCGTGCGCCATGGTCCCGCCGAGCCGATCAGCCCGGTGGTGTTGTCGGTGCCGCATGCCGGCCGCGACTATCCGCTCGCGCTGCGTGCTGCGATCCGCGTGCCGCTGGCCGCGCTCAGGGGGCTGGAGGACCGTTGCGTCGATGTGCTGGCGCTCGGCGCCCATCGCGACGAAACGCTGTTCATCGCCGAGCGCGCGCGCGCCTGGATCGATCTCAACCGCGGCGAGCAGGAGCGTGATCCCCGGCTGGACGACGGCGCCAGCATCTCCGGCGTGCCGCTCTCGGCCAAGCTGCGCAGCGGCCTTGGGCTGGTGCCGCGCCGCGTCGGCCATGCCGGCGACATCTGGCAGCGCCGGCTGTCGGCGGACGATGTCGCGATGCGGATCGCGTGCGACCACCGCCCCTATCATGCCGCCCTCGCCTCCGCGCTGGAAGCGGCGCATGCGCGCTTCGGAATCGCCGTGCTGCTCGATGTCCATTCGATGCCGCCGCTGGGAGGTCCGCACACCGCGCCCCGGCTGGTGCTGGGCGACCGTTTCGGCAAGACGGCAGGATCGCGCTTCATGAGCCGGATCGAGGGCGTGGCGCGCGCCCATGGCATCGCCACGGCCGCCAATGCCCCCTATTCGGGCGGGCATATCCTCGAACGCCATGGCAACCCCCGCCACGGCGTGCATGCGATCCAGCTCGAATTCGATCGCGCGCTCTATCTCGACGCCGCGCTCGATCAGCCGGGTGCTGGCCTGCGCCCCGCCACCACCCTGCTGCGCGCGATCATCGATGCGGTCGCCGACGAGACCCTGCCCGCCGCGCTCGCCGCCGAATAAAAACCACCCCGTGCTTACGCACGGGGTGGCCAAGGTTCAGGGAGGAGACACGCCTCCGGGAAGACCCGAAGGTGTGTCGCACGTCTTCGCGAAAGGGGGGACGCGAAGCCGTGAAGACCAAATATATGGGAGGGGTGAATAGTTTCAAGGGGCTCGCGAAAACTGCGATGAAATGCGTTTTCAGAGCGTTCAGCTCCGCCGCGTGCCCCAGGGCAGCATGCGCGAAAGCACGCGGTCGCGCAGCAGGAAATGGTGGCGAAGCGCGGCGGCGATGTGGATCACCACCAGCGCCGTCATCGCCAGGCCGAGCAGCTCGTGCGCCTCGTGCGCCGCACCGGCGATCCCGGGCGTCGCCGGCAGCACCGGGAGCTTGAACAGGAAAAACCATTCGATCGGCCGCGGCCGCTCAGGGTTCGAGGAGAGCAGCCAGCCGGTCAGCGGTAGGATGAGGAGCAGTGCATAGAGGACGAAGTGAACGGTCTTCGCCGTCAGCTTTTCCCAATACGGCAAGGCAGCGGGCAAGTGCGGCGGCTTATGAGTCAGCCGCCAGGCGATCCGGCCAAGGGTGAGCGCCAGCACGGTCATGCCCACCGATTTGTGCACCGGCATCACCTTCCAGTCATTGGGGAGCGAATTGTGGAAGAGGCCGAGCCAGAGATTGAACAGGACAAGCGCGGCGATCGCCCAATGGAAGGCGATTGCGCCCCGGCTGTAGCGATCGCCGCGCTCGAACTGCATCAGACCGGAGTCACCAGCTGCGGCTGGGGCACCTTGCCCATGCGCATCTGGCGCCCGAAGATGTCGCGCATCTGCGAAAGCGAGAAGAGATGCGCGTAGATCAGCGGCAGCATCCCGTTCTGGACGATCTTGCGCAGCTGGTCGCCGCGCAGCTCGTTGAGCTTGTTCTCGTCGACCATCATGAAACCGCGATAGATGAACGGCTGGCCGGTGCCGTCCGGCTGGATGGTGACCTCGCCGTCGATCAGCAGATCGAGTTCCTTGAGGTCCTTGATGAACATCGCGGTGCGCGCGCCGGCCTGCTCGAACTGCTCGTTGAACTGGAGGATGTTCTTGGTGGTCTCGGTGGGCTCGCCATTCTCGAACAGCTTGTCGCCTTCGTCGAACTTGCCGATCGTGTCCGAGCTCGGATCGAAGCACAGCGACAGCTCGTCGGCTTCGGGACGCAGGCGCGCCAGCAGATACGGATAGCGGCGGATATAGGCAGGCACGTAGAAGTTCGGCTCGATAAGCTTGCCTTCCTCGTCGAAGAAGGTGTTCACCCCCTCGTTCAAGCCCATCAGCGCAAGCGGAACAGGATCCTCGCCGACCGAGAAGACGATCGGCAGGAAGCGCTGCACCATCGGGAATTCCTCGACGGTGACCGGCACGGCGTGCTGGTTCGCGAGGAAGGGCGCCTTGTCGGTGCTGCGCACACGGAAATCGGCATGGGTCTGGCTCGAGAGCGGCTCGAGTTGGTTGTAGAACAACGGAAGCGACTGCTGTGGCGCGCTGGCCATCATACTCTCCTGGATAAATGCAAACTTGCGATAGAAACCGGCCCGGGGGTCTATGGTGTGCTGCGCGCGGGCGCAAGGCTGACCAGCTTGCCCGGATTGAGAATTCCCTGCGGATCCAGCGCACCCTTGATCGCCCGCATCGCGGCGATCCGCGACGGTGCGCTCAGGCGCTCCAGTTCGGCGCGCTTCATCTGGCCGATGCCGTGTTCGGCGGAGATCGATCCGTTCGCCGCGACGACCAGGTCGTGGACGAAGCCGCTGATCGTCGCGCCTTCCTCGGCATACCAGCGCTCGGCATCCGCGCCACGCGGGGCACGCACGTGGAAATGGACGTTGCCGTCGCCAAGATGGCCATATGCCACGGTGCGCGTGCCCGGGAAGCGCGCCTCCGCCGCCGCGCCGCCTTCGATCATGAAGCGCGGCATGTCCTCGACCGGAACCGAGATGTCGTGCTGGAGCGCCGGCCCCGCGGCGCGCTCGGCCTCGGAGATCGAGTGGCGAATCCGCCAGAACGCCTCAGCCTGCGCTTCGCTCGCCGCAATCACGACATCGCGCGCCAGCCCCGATTCGAGCGCGGGCGTAAGCAGCCGCTCGAGCAACTGCGCGGGCGGCTCGCTCGCAACGTCGGTGGCGACGGCCTCGATCAGCACATGCCAGGGCTGTTCGGAGTCAAGCGGAGCCCGGATCCCCGGCACATGGTCGATGACCTGCGCCAGCGTGTGCGCGGGCAGGATCTCGAAACTCTCGACCGCGGAGGTCGCCGCCTCGATCCGGCGAAGCAGCGTTAGCGCATCTCGCGGGCTCGCCACGCCGACCCAAGCGACGCCGCGTGCGACCATGCCCGGCACCAGCCGCAAGGTGGCGGCGGTGATGACGCCCAGCGTGCCCTCGGCGCCGACCAGCAACTGGGTAAGATCATACCCTCGATTATCCTTCTTGAGCGCGGCCAGACCGTTATGGATCGACCCGTCGGGCAACACTGCCTCGACGCCGGCGACGAGGCTGCGCATCGTCCCGAAGCGCAGCACCTGGGTGCCGCCGGCATTGGTCGACACCAGCCCGCCGATCGTTGCACTCCCCCGCGCGCCCAGGTCGAGCGGGAAGCGCCTCCCCGCTTCCTCCGCGGCGCTGCGCAGGTCGGCCAGGATCACGCCCGCCTCGGCGACGGCCAGGTTGTTTTCCGGCGACAGCGCGCGAATCCGGTTGAGCCGGCGCAGCGACAGCAGCAGCGCCGACCCGTCCGCCGGCGGCGTCGCGCCGCCGACCATGCCGGTATTCCCGCCCTGCGGGACCAGCGCGACGCCAGCCTTCGAGGCAAGCGCCAGTATCGCTGCGACTTCCTCGGTCGACCCTGGCGAGAGCAGCGCCGATGCTGCGCCATGATAACGCCCGCGCCAGTCGGTCACCCATGGGGCGATCGCGTGCGGATCGGTGGTCACTGCCTTGGCGCCGAAGCGCTGGAGTACGGCGTCGACGAGTATGCCTTGCGCGGGGGTCATGGCCCGGCCAAGTAGCATGCCGCCTGGCAGTTCATCCACTGTTCAAAACCATGCCGTAGAAGCAACGCCCGACATGCTGAACCCGCTGATTCTTGCCTCAGGACTGATGCTGCTGCTTGCCACTCCGACTTCGGAGCCGCTGGGCTGGGCAGAGGCTGTCGCAGGCCTGCAGCAGGAGCGCGTGACGATCCACGTCCCGCGGGTCACCGTCACCAGCACGACGACGATCATCATGCGCGCGCCCCGCCTGCCCGCGCTGATCGAGAAGAAGGCGAATGATTGCGTAAAGGTCGACAAGCTCGCCGGCTTTACGGTCAATCGCTCCGACAGCGTCGACTTGGTGCTCAAGGACGGATCGCTGCTGCGCGCCAAGCTGGGCTCCGATTGTCCCGCGCTCGGCTTCTATTCGGGTTTCTACGTCAAGCCGAACAAGGACCAGAAGATTTGCGCCAAGCGCGACGGCTTTCGATCGCGTTCGGGGCGCACTTGTCCGATTCAGGGCTTCGCATCGCTGGTTCAGGCTCGCTGAACCGGCTTCGCGCTTGACATCCGTAGCCAAATCCGCAAGCGCGTGATCGCTTTAGCGGCGCGGGGAACCGTGCCCATTTCCGGAAAAATGCATGAGCTTTGCCGACCTCGGCCTTTCTGACGACCTTCTGCGCGCGGTGACCGACGCGGGCTATACCGAGCCCACGCCGATTCAGCGCCAGGCCATCCCGTCCGTGTTGATGGGCAAGGACCTGATCGGCATCGCCCAGACGGGGACCGGCAAGACCGCCGCCTTCGTGCTGCCGATGATCGACATCCTCGGTGAAGGCCGCACCCGCGCGCTGATGCCGCGCTCGCTGATCCTCGAACCGACCCGCGAGCTCGCCGCGCAGGTTGCCGAGAATTTCGAGAAATACGGCACCAACCACAAGCTCTCGATGGCCCTGCTCATCGGTGGCGTGCAGATGGGCGACCAGGTCAAGGCGCTGGAAAAGGGCGTCGATGTGCTGATCGCCACGCCGGGCCGGCTGATGGACCTGTTCCAGCGCGGCAAGATCCTGCTCACCGGCTGCAGTCTGCTGGTTATCGACGAGGCCGACCGGATGCTCGACATGGGGTTCATCCCCGACATCGAGGAAATCTGCACCAAGCTGCCCAAGCAGCGCCAGACCCTGCTGTTCTCGGCGACGATGCCGCCGGTAATCAAGAAGCTGGCCGACAAGTTCCTCAACGATCCCAAGCGGGTCGAGGTCGCCCGCCCGGCGACGACCAACACCAACATCACCCAGCGCATCGTCCAGACGCCGTCGAGCGCCTTCGAGAAGCGTCGGATCCTGCGCGCGCTGCTCGGCGCTGAAGACGTTCGCACCGCGATCATCTTCTGCAACCGCAAGACCACGGTGCGCGAGCTCAACAAGAGCCTCAAAAAGCACGGCTTCCGATCGGCCGAGATCCATGGCGACATGGACCAATCGGCCCGCATCGCCGAGCTCGACCGCTTCAAGGACGGCGACGTCAACATCCTCGTCGCCTCCGACGTTGCGGCGCGCGGGCTTGACATCAAGGGCGTGAGCCACGTGTTCAACTTCGACGCGCCCTGGCATCCGGACGATTATGTCCACCGTATCGGCCGGACCGGCCGTGCCGGCGCGAGCGGCATCGCCTATACGCTGGTGACGCCCGACGATGCCGAGAACCTCTCGGAGATCGAGAAGCTCACTGGCCAGAAGATCGAACGCGTGCCGACTCCCGGCGGCGACCTCGATGCGCCTGCCGAGGCGGCGCCCAAGCGGCGCGAGCGCGGTGGCCGCAAGGCCAAGCCGGCCGCCGAAGCCCCCGTTCGCGAGGAAAGCGCCCCCCGCGAAGCGCGCGCCCCCCGCGAGGAACGGCCCGCACGGGCTGAGCGTCCCGCTCGCGAGGAGCGTCCGGCTCGGGAAGAGCGTCCCGCTCGCGAGGAGCGTCCGGCCCGCGAGGAACGACCGCGCCGCGAAGAGCCACGCCGCCAGTCGCGCCAGCAAGATGACGGGCCCGACGATGGCTGGAACGGCCCGCTGCCCGACTTCCTAAACTACACGATCGGCGCCTGACCAGGCCCATGACCGGCCGCCGGCCGATCGCCTCGCCCTGTACGAACGTCTGCCGGATCGCGCCTCGCACCGGCTGGTGCGAGGGCTGCGGTCGCACGCTCGACGAGATCGTCCGCTGGGGCAGCACCGACGATGCCGATCGCGCAGCAGTGATGGCTGCGCTGCCCGAACGGATGCGCAGGCTCGCCGACCCGCGATGATAAACAGCGGTGCCACCCGGTCGCTGAAGCGACCGAGCAGCGTCGCAAATCACGCGTTCTCCGTCTCGGCCATCAGCGCGTTGTCGATCGCGTCGGCGCGCTGATAGGCAGGGCGTGCCTGAAGCCGGGCCACATAGTCCACGAACGCGTCGCGCTTGGGCAACGTGCCGAACATCACCCCCCAGCCGACCGCCGAACCGACATAGACATCGGCCGCCGTGAAACGGTCGCCAGCGATATAGGGATGCGCGCGCACCGCGGCCTCGAGCACATCGACGGTCAGGTCGAAATTGCCATAGCCGAACATCCGCCCCTGCTCCGCGCTCGGCACAAACTTGGCGAAGGTGTTGGTCACGGCGTGCTCGACCGGTCCCGCGGCGAAGAACAGCCAGCGATAATAGTCGGCGCGCTCGTCTTCGATCGGCGCCAGACCGGCGTCAGCAAAAGTATCGGCGAGATAGGCACAGATCGCTGCACCTTCGGTGACCACCTTGCCGCGATGGACGATCGCCGGGACCTTCCCCATCGGATTGACCGCGAGATAGTCGGGCGCCTTCATCGTCGCATAATCGACGACCTCGGTGCGGTACGGCACCCCGGTTTCCTCGAGCATCCAGCGCGCGATGCGGCCGCGCGACTGCGGGTTGGTGTAGAAGATCAGATCGTCGGCCATGTCGTTTTCCCCCAAGCGACTCGTTAAAATCAGAACATAAAGAGAACTTATCCGCGCCTCGCGTCAAGCCGCTTGTGAAAGAAGCCGATCGTGCGATCCCAGGCCAGCTTGGCGGCGGCAGCATTATAGCGTTCGGCAGAGGTGTCGTTGTTGAAGGCGTGCTCGACGCCGGGATAGGTGAACGCCTCTACCGGCTTGCCCGCGGCCTTGAGCGCGGCAACCCACGGCGCGCCGGTCTGCGCGACGCGGGCGTCGTTGCCGGCATAATGGAGCATCAGCGGCGCTTGGACCTTCCCTGCCTCCGAAGGATCGGGCGCTGGGCCATAATAAGCGACGCCGGCGCTCAGATCCTGGCCGGCGGAAACCGCGACGCGATTGACCATCGCGCCGCCCCAGCAAAAGCCGATGATGCCGACCTTACCATTGCCCTTTGGCAAGGCCTTGAACTGCCGGACTGCCGCGACCACGGTCGCCGTGGTGCTGGCGAGATCGAGCGCGCCGATCAGTTCGCGCGCCTTGTCCTCGTCCGCCGGGGTTCCGCCCGCCGCGGACAGGAGATCGAGCGCGACTGCATGGAAGCCGGCGAACGCGATCCGCCGGGCGACGTCCTTGATATGCGGGGTGAGCCCGCAATTCTCATGGATGACGATCACGGTCGCAGGGTGGACGACGCCTTTCGGGCCGACCGAATAGGCCTGGGTTTTGACCCCATTGCCGACGAGTACGGTGCGAGCCGCGACCTCGATCCCGGGCGCGTCCTCCGGCACCTGCTGCGCGGCAGCCGGCGACGCGGCGAGCCCGGCGATCAGCGTCTCGGCAGCGGCAACCGACCCGGCGAGCGCTGCCATTTCGCGCAACAGGGCACGGCGGTCGCGATGCTCATGGGTGAAGGCATCGTAGATCTCGATGGCACGGCGGCGAAGGTCGGTCATGCACGCACTCCCCTTGCTTGGCTCCCGATCTTGACACGATCGCACGTTTTCGGCGACCTGTCAGCCCGATCAGGCTATTGATATTATTTACTTTTTATAAAATCCTAGGCTGACATATGATGCATATGCATCATAGGTCAACACCAGCTTATCCAAGTGGAAGGTATCATCCTGGCAGCCCAATAGGACAGACGTTTTGCGCGTCGCGGCGATCGAGCAAAACGCTTAGGACGGAACCCTGCTTACGACGCGTTCATATGCGCTGCTTGACTCTTAAATCTACATATGTTGCAACGAGCATATGAAGCGCAATCGGCGACCCTCGATGCACATGCTCAAGCTGCTGGAAGCACTTTCCGGGCGAGACTGGCGGCACGGCTATGACGTGATGAAGGAGACGGGCCTGCTCTCGGGCACGCTGTATCCGTTGCTGATGCGGATGACCGACCAGGGCCTGGTCGAGGCCGAATGGCGCGAGCCTGCGCAGCCCGGCCGGCCGGCCCGTCACGCCTACCGCCTTACTGCGGCGGGGTACGCGCTGATCCAAGACATCGCGCGCGCCAACGGCGCGGTTATGGCCAAGGGGACAAGATGATCCTCCTCCTTTCCCGCGCGATGATGACGCTGGCCTGCCGCTGCCTGGGCGAAACGCGCAGCGACTGGGCGCGGGCTATGCAGGCTGAGTTCGAGGTCGCCGCCGAGGATGGAAGGCCGCTCCGATTTGCCGCCGGGTGCCTGATGGGCGCACTGCGTCAGATGCCGGCGCAGGACGAGGGCCGCTTCATCCTGACGACCTATGCGCTGGCGCTGGGCATCATGATCCCCATGGCCGCGATCCAAGTCGGCTGCGCGGTGTTCGATCTACCCTATCTGTTTGCGGGGCATCAGGGCCTTCGCGGCACGTTCATGGTCCCCGGGCAGGAAGCGTTGATCGGCGGCGCAGTGCGTGCCGCCGTGCCCTCGCTCACCGCCTTGCAACTCCTGTCTGGCGCCGGACAATTGCGCATCGCCTGGCTGATGCTCGAACGGGACTGGCCGCGAGTTGCATCGGCCGGCATGGCCATCCTTGCCGCGCTTGCGACGCTGATCCTCTTCATGGGCGCGCTGTTCCTCGACGCCCGCCAGGCGATGATCCTCGCCGCCGTTCTGATGATCGAACTGGCGATCCTCACGGGGCTTTCGCGGTGGAATGCCGACCTCCGCCTGCCCCCTACCAAGGAGCCGGCCGCCTAGCCCGCGCCCGCGCAAGCAACAACAGCTGTGACCTATTGCCCGCCGAGTGAATGGGCGACCGGCGGATGCTGCCCTCAACAACCATGGAGAGATGCGATGCCGCGACTACTAACGGCAATGGCCGCCTTGTTGCTGAGCACGGTCGTCAGCAGTCACGCGATCGCACAAAGCGCTGAAACCCGATGCGCGGCCCCGCCTGCCACGGCAGGTGGCCCGATCAATGTGCATAGCCGCTATGTCGAGACGCACTTGCAGCCTCCGGTGATCAAGCCGGGCGACAGGCCGTTCAGCCTGTCCGAGCGGATGCGGCGCTTTGACGTGCCCGGCCTCAGCGTCGCGGTCATCCACAAGGGCAAGCTCGCCTGGGCACGCGGCTGGGGGGTTCGCGATGTCACGAGCTGTGCACCGGTCACGCCAAACACCGCCTTCCAGGCCGCGTCGATCAGCAAGGTGGTGTCGGCGATGCTGGCGCTGCGGCTGGTCGAGCAAGGCAGGATCGGGCTGGACCGCAACATCAACGAAGCGCTTCGTTCCTGGCAGCTGCCAAAGGACGACACGCTGGCGCCGCGCGGCGTCACCCTTCGCGAGTTGCTGAGCCACACGGCCGGGCTAGGCGTGCATGGCTTCGATCACTGCTACCTGCCCGGGGCCGTCCTTCCCACGACGGTCCAGATCCTCGACGGCGTACCGCCGGCCGACAACCAGCCGGTTCGCAGCATGCTGCCGGCAGGCGCACAATTCGAATATTCCGGTGGAGGCTACGTAGTAGCGCAACTCGCACTTTCCGACGTGAGCGGGCTGTCGTTCGCCGACCTTGCGCAGCGCGAAGTGCTCGGCCCGCTCGGCATGACGCGCAGCGCCTTCGCGATGCCGCCATCGGCGGCGCTCCGCACCGACATGGCATTTGGCTCCGCCCGGGGAAAACCGCTTCCCGGCGGCTTCGGCGTCTGCCCCCAGCTCGCGCCGGCCGGATTGTGGACCAGCGCGAGCGATCTGGCGCGGCTGCTGATCGATCTGCAGGCCTCCGCCGCGGGCAGAACAGGCCACCGCCTTTCGCCCGCCATGACACAGCTGATGATGACCCCGGTGAAAGACAATTGGGGGCTCGGCCTCGCCCTTTACCGCGACGGCGTCCCGCGCTTCGGCCATGATGGCGTCAATCCCGGCTTCGAATCCTTCATGGCGGCCTATGTCGGCAAGGGCGACGGCATCGTCGTGCTGACCAATGGCGGCGACGGTCGGCGACTGACGAACGAAGTCGTCCGCGCGGTTGCCGCCGATTATGGCTGGCCGGACATCGCGGCACCGGCGATCGAGGGAAAGACGCTGTCGCTCGCCGAGCTATCCCGCGCCGCCGGGCGCTTCGAGGGAAGCGGGCTTCACACCGATCTCGACGCGCGCGCGGAGGGATTGTTCGCGAGGTTCGTCGGCGCGCCCGCCTCCGCTGCCGAGCGCCTGATCGCCCTGTCGCCGACGCGCTTCCGATCCGAATCGCTGGGCATCACAGTGGAGTTCGCGCCGGACTTTTCGAGCTTTACCTTTATCGATGGCGCCCCCCCGATGAAGGTGATCCGCACGCAGGCCGCGCCGCCGGCGGCGAGAGCGGAGGGATCGTAGCCGGAAATCGATGATCGCGATTGCAGACCGCGATCGGCCCGCGCAGAATGCCGTCAACATTGCCGGAGCGCCGCATGCTGAGAGGATCTTGCCATTGTGGCGCCGCGGCCTGGACGCTCAGCGGCGATCCAGGCCCGGTCACGGCGTGCAACTGCACGCTATGCCATCGATACGGCGCGCTTTGGGCGTACGACTTCGAAGGCGAGCGCATCGGCATCACCGGGCCGACGTCGCGCTTCCACAGGGTTGGCAAGGACGATCCGGCACTCGAAATCCTGTTCTGCCCGACTTGCGCCGGAGTCTTGGCGTGGCGCGGCCTGCGGCTGGAGGAGGACGGCCGGCGGCGCATGGCGGTGAACCTGCGGCTTGCCGAACTCGAAGCCGTCGCCGACCTTCCCATCGACCATTTCGACGGTCTCGTTAGCTTCGAAGACTTGCCTCCGGATGGACGGACCGTGCGCGATCTCTGGGCGTGACAGCGCACAACCGGCTCTGGAATCCGGCACGGATCCCGCATAACCCGTCGCCCGAATGACCCTGCGCGCACCCAAGCTCTCGCTGCTCGTCTTCGCCTTCGGGGACTTTGCGTTCAATCTCTACTGGCAGAGCATCATGCTCTTCCTCCTGTTCTATTATACCGAGGCGCTGGGGCTCTCGATCGCGCTGGCGGCGGCGATCTACACCGCGGCTTCGGTGTGGGACGGGATCGCCAATTTCATTATCGGGATGGTCGCCGACCGGCGCGGGACGCAGGCGGGCTATGGTCGGATCCTGGTGCTGGGCAGCGTGCCGCTGGGGCTGGCGTGCATCCTGACTTACGCGCCGCCGCCAAGCGGCGCCTGGGGGGTAGCGTTGGTGATTGCCGGGCATCTGCTGTTCCGCACCGCCTATGCCGCGCTCAACATACCCTATCTCGCGATGGGCGCGCGGATCAGCGTCGACAGCCATGACCGGGCGCTCGTTGCGGGGATGCGGATGGTGTTCGGCACTGCAGCCTGGGTGGTGGTGGCGCGCGGCACCGTGCCGATCGGGGCGTGGCTGACTGGAAGCAGCGCCGCGGGCGCCTATCTCGGCGCGGCGATGGTGTTCGCAGCCATCGCCACGGGGGTGCTGATGCTGGTCGGGGTGACCTATCGGCCGGCAGTCGAAGTCGAGCCACAAGGGCTGCGGCCGTCGATCGCGGCGAGCCTGGTCGCGCTGGCCCGCAACCGCGCCTTCGTCACGCTCAACCTCGCGATGATGGCGATGATCGTCGCGGTTACGGTGCTCAACAAGTCGGTGCTCTATTACTTCAAATATGTCGTCGGCGACGATGCCGCGGGGCAGAGCGCGCTGGCCTGGATGGGCTTGGTGAGCGGGATGGCGGTGCCGCTCTGGATGCTGCTCCAGCGCGCGCTGGGGACGCGGGGACTGTGGTTTCTCGCGGCGGGGCTGTGCATGGCGGGGCTCGCCTTGTTCGCCGAAGTGGAGATTCGCGGCGCCTCGGCGATGCAGATCTTCCTGGTGGCGATGCAGGCCGCGATTGTCGGGCTGCACTTTGCTTTCTGGGCGATGCTGCCCAACACGATCGAATATGGCGCGCACGCCACCGGCCAGCGGGTCGAGGCGGCGGTGTTCGGGATGGCGGCGCTGCTCCAGCGCATCGCGATCGGCGCGGCGACGGCCATCCTCGGAACGAGCTTCGCTTCGGCCGGGTTCGTCGCGAACGCCGAACAGGATGCAGCAACGCTGGCGGCGATGCGCTGGACGCTGGCGCTGGTGCCGCTCGGCTTCCTGGCGCTGTCGTGCGCGGCAATGTGGGCCAACCCGCTGGGCAAGGGCGTGCATGGCCGGATCGTGCGCGGGATAGGGGCCGAGAATCCATGACCCTTTCCCCTCCCTGTTAAGGGAGGGGGGATTTTAGCGCACCAGTTCGAAAGTCGTGTGGACGCCTTCGGCCTCCGCCGAGGGCGCGACCCACAGATCGAAGGTGCCGGGCTCGACCGTCGGCTTGTCGTCGCGGCCGATGAACAGAAGCAAGTCGCGGCGCAGCTTGAAGGTCACCGTCTCGGACTGACCCGGCGCAAGCGCGAGCTTGCGGAACGCCTTGAGCTCGCGGACCGGCCGGGTGACACTCGCCACGCGGTCGCGGATATAGAGCTGGACGACTTCCTCGGCGGCGCGCTTGCCGCGGTTGCTGACGCGCACGCTGACGCTCAGATCGCCGTCCCAGGCCAGCTTCGGGGCGGCCTGGAGGTCGGTATATTCGATCACGCCATAAGTGAGGCCGTGGCCGAACGGATAAAGCGCCTTGTTCGGGATGCCGCGATAATGCGCCTTGTACGGCTCGAGCTTATCGTCCGACGGGTTCGGCCGGCCGGTCTGCTTGTGCGCGTAATAATAAGGCTGCTGGCCGGGCGAACGCGGGAAGCTGCACGGCAGGCGCGCCGAGGGGCTGTAGGCGCCGAACAGCACATCGGCGATGGCGTTGCCGGTCTCGGTGCCGAGGAACCAGGTGACGAGGATCGCCGGCGCATTGGCGACTGCCCCCTGGAGCGCGAGCGCGCGGCCGTTCTTGAGCACCACGACGATCGGCTTGCCGGTAGCGGCGACTGCCTCGGCGAGCGCCTGTTGCGGCGCGGGCATGACGATCTCGGCACGCGATTGCGCCTCTCCAGACATCGTCTCGCTCTCGCCGATCGCAAGCAGCACGACATCGGCAGCTTGCGCTGCGGCGACGGCGGCCTCGATCCCGCCGGCGAGCGGCTCTTCGACGCCCGATCCAGGCGTGACGGTGACGCTGGCCTTGTCGGCAACCGCGGCGCGCACGCCGCTGGCGAGATCGGTTGCATTGGCCTGGTCACCATAGACCACCCAGGGGCCGTTCAGATCGTGCTGGCCCGCGGCGAACGGGCCGATGATCGCGATCTTCTTGCCCGATTTTGGCAGCGGCAACAGATCGCCCTGATTTTTGAGCAGGACGATCGACTTGCGTCCGGCCTCACGCGAAAGCGCGGTAGCCGCCTTGGTGCGCGATCGGGTCTTTTCGCGCTTGGCGTCGATGCGGCGGAAGGGGTCTTCGAACAGCCCGAGCCGGGCCTTCATCGCGAGCACCTTCCGGACCAACTCATCGACCCGCGCCACGGGCACTTCGCCGGCCTCGACCAATTCGGGCAGATGCTGGCGATAAAAGCCGCTGGTCATGCTCATGTCGACGCCGGCGAGGAAGGCGAGCTTGGCAGCCTCGCGCAAATCCTGGGCGAAGCCATGGTCGATCATCTCCATATCACCGGTATAATCGGAGACGACAAAGCCCTCGAATCCCCATTCGTCGCGCAGCAATTTGCGCATCAGCCATTCGTTGCCGGTGGAGGGAACGCCCGAAATCTCGTTGAACGAGGCCATGAAAGACAGCACGCCGGCATCGAGCGCAGCCTTGAACGGCGGCAGATAGACTTCGCGCAGCGTGCGCTCCGAAACATCGACGGTGCTATAGTCGAGCCCGGCCTCTGCGGCGCCATAGGCGGCGAAATGCTTGGCGCAGGCCAGCATCGCGTCGTTCGCTTTGAGATCTTTGCCCTGAAAGCCACGAACGCGCGCCTCGGCGATCAGATTGCCGAGAAGCACGTCCTCGCCGGCGCCTTCCATCGTCCGGCCCCAGCGCTGGTCGCGCGCGATGTCGACCATCGGCGCGAAGGTCCAGTCGATGCCGGCGGCCGCGGCCTCATACGAGGCCATGCGCGCCGTGCGTTCGGCAAGGTCGGGCTCGAAGCTCGCCGCCTCGCCGACCGGCACCGGAAAGATCGTGCGGTGGCCGTGGATCACGTCGGCGGCGAACAGCAAAGGGATCTTGAGCCGCGACTGGGTCATCGCCGCGGTCTGCATCCGCCGCGCCATCTCGGCACCATTGCCGTTGAAGACGCCGGTGATGCTGCCCTGGCGGACCTCGTCGAGCTGGGTGTCGAAGCTCGATCCCTGCGTCGCGGGATTGAGCGCCGTCGCGGTGCCGCCGCTCCATGCCGCAGGCATCAAGGTGAGTTGGCCGGCCTTTTCGGCAAGCGTCATCTTCGCGACCAACCCGTCGACAAAGGCGGGCACCGGCAGTTGCGCCGCAGCCTGCAGCATCGCCCGCGCCGGATTCGAGACCCAAGCCGCAACCGCGCCAGCCCCCAACAGCGCCGCGCGACGCGAAATCCTGGTGTCGTACATTTTTCTCTCCCTGATCGTCTTCTCTCAACCCTCGGCAGAGCCGTTGCGCAGCGGCGCGGTCGAAAGATTTTTGCTTGTCGTGGCAAACCGTAACCGGTTACATACGCTTTCAGGGACGGGCATTGCAATCGTCCTTGCGGTCTGAAACGTAGCGAAGGTGCGTGAGACCGGGAGCAGGAGCATAATGGGCGAGGCCACCATCCGCGATGTCGCGCGCCGCGCCGAAGTGTCGGTCGCCTCGGTGTCGCGCGCCCTGAACGGTCTCAACAATGTCCGCGGAGAGACGCGCGCGCGGATCATCGCTGCCGCGACCGAGCTGGGATATGTGCCGCATGCCGGCGCGCGTAGCCTCAGCTTGGCGCGTGCGCATGCAATCGGCGTGGTGCTCCCTGATCTGCACGGCGAATTCTTCTCCGAATGCGTGCGCGGCATGGACAAGGAAGCGAGCCGGCGCGGCTATCTGCTCCTCCTCTCCAACATGCACGACGATAGCGACCAGGCCGCGGTGGCGTTGCGCGCGATGCGCGGGCGAGTCGATGGGCTGCTCGTGATGGCGCCGCACATCGCGCCCGAAGCGCTCGAACGCGCGCTACCCCAGACGCTGCCAGCGGTGCTGATCAACGCGCCCGGCGACATCGCCGGCCGCCCTGCCCTGCGGCTCGATAATCATGGCGGCGCGGTGGCAATGGTCCGCCACCTGCTCGATCAGGGCTGCCGACAGCTCGTCCACATCGCCGGGCCCGAAGGCAATGTCGATGCGCAGGAGCGCGCGCAGGGCTATCGCGACGCGCTGGCGCAGTTCGCGCCCGACATGGCGGTTCGCATCATCGGCGGCGATTTCAACGAGGAGGCCGGCGAAGCCGCCGCGCGCCACATCCTGGCCGGCGCGGAGCCATGCGACGGCGTTTTCGCCGCCAACGACATGATGGCGATCGGCTGCCTCCACGCACTGCGCGCCGGAGGCAAGCGCGTGCCCGAGGATGTCGCCGTTGCCGGCTTCGACGATGTGCCGCTGACACGCTACCTGGGAATCACCACGATCCAAGTTCGCATCGCCGAGATCGGCGCGCGCGCGGTGAGCCGGCTGATCGACATGCTCGAGGGCAAGGGCCCGGGCGAAGCGCGTGAGCAGGTCGCGGCTGCGCTGATTGCCCGCGCCACGACGGCCCGCCAGGCGGAAACATCCGATGTGTGAACCGAATACGTATGCGACGTGCGTGGCTGACATGCTTCCGAAACGTTTTCATGCTGAAGATGTAACCGGTTTCACAACACCCCTCCTGGGGGCGGCACCTTTGCGTGCCGCCCCTTATTTTTTGAGAAGCTTGCCATGATCGACCGCCGCCAGTTGCTCGGCCAGGCCTCGCTGCTCGGGGCCTCGGCCGCCCTGCCCGGCTGCACCGAGCCCGTGCGCAGCGCCGGCGCCGCGCCCGCGGGCAAGCCACTCCCCGATTTCTATGCCGATATCGAGGAGCGCAGCTTCCGCTTCTTCTGGGACACGGCGAACCGCGCCAACGGGCTGGTGCCCGATCGCTGGCCGACCCCGAGCTTCTGCTCGATCGCCGCAGTCGGTTTCGCGCTGACCTGCTATCCGATCGGCGTCGAGCGCGGCTGGTGCACCCGCGGCGAGGCACGCGACCTGACGCTGACCACGCTGAAATTCTTCTGGGAGGCGCCGCAGGGCCCCGAGCCGAGCGGTCGCGCCGGGCACAAGGGCTTCTTCTATCATTTCCTCGACATGCAGACCGGCGCGCGGTTCCGCGACGTCGAACTTTCCAGCGTCGACACCACGTTGCTGCTGATGGGCGTGCTGTTCGCCGGGCAATATTATGACCGCGACGATGCCGCCGAGACCGAGATCCGCCGGCTGGCGGCAGCGATCTATGCCCGCGCCGACTGGAATTTCTTTCGCAGCGACGGGCGCAAGGACGTATCGATGGGCTGGCATCCCGAGCGCGGGCTGATCCCGCGCAGCTGGGACGGCTATAACGAAGGCATGGCAGTCTATGTGCTAGGGCTCGGCGCGCCCGAGCATCCACTGCCGGCGGACAGCTGGAAAGCCTGGACCGCGCCCTATCCCAAGGTGTGGCGCGGCGAAGGCCCGACGCGCCATCTCGCCTTCGCGCCGCGCTTCGGCCACCAATACAGCCATATCTGGATCGACTTTCGGGGCATCCAGGACGCCGCGATGCGCGAGGCCGGGCTCGACTATTTCGAGAACAGCCGCCGCTCGACCTATGCCGATCGCGCCTATTGCACCGCCAATCCGATGCGCTGGGACGGCTATTCGAAGGACATTTGGGGACTCACCGCCTGCGATGGCCCGGGTGGCGGGCCGCTGCCGTTCAAGGGCGAGACGCGCGAATTCTTTGGCTATTCGGCGCGCGGACCGCTGGGCCAGCCCGACGAGCGCGACGACGGCACGCTGGCGCCGACTGCGGCGCTAGGCTGCCTGCCCTTTGCGCCCGAGATCGTGATCCCGGCGGCGCAGGCAATGCGCGAGGCCCAGGGCGGGCGGCTCTACGGGAAGTACGGGTTCTTCGACGCGTTCAATCCCAGCTTCCGCTTTGCCGATGTGAAGCCGGAAAAGGGTTCGGTCGATCCGGTGCATGGCTGGGTCGACGACGACTGGCTGGGCATCGACCAGGGCCCGATCGTGACGATGGCGGCGAACTATCGCGACGATTTCGTCTGGCGGCGCATGCGCGGGGTGGAAGCGATCCGCCGCGGACTGACGCTGGCGGGGTTCAAGGGCGGCTGGCTGAGTTGACCCATTCCCCCTCCCTGTAAGAGAGGGGTTAGGGGTGGTTGCCGAGCGTTGCGAGGTTCCCTACGGCCAGCGGTGGAGCGCCCCCCTTCGGGACGCGCCCCACCCCCGGCCCCTCCCTTTCAGGGAGGGGAGCCGCTCACATCTTCAGAAGCGGTAGCCAAGACGGAACTGAACCCGTCGTGGCAAGGTGACGAGGTTGTTGCCGATCCGCCCCGGGTCGAGCGGGTCGGTCGCGCTGAAGAAGCCGTCGAAATCCTTGAAGTTCTTGTTGTTGAACGCGTTGAGCAGATCGACTGCCGCTTCCGCTTCGCCGAAGCCGAACAGCTTGATCGTCTTGGCCAGCGTCATGTTGACTTCGCAGAACGCAAACAGTCCCTCGATGCAATTCTTCTCGGGATGCGCCGAGGTGATCCGCAGCTGGCCAGCGTCGAAGCCGTTGGTCGCGTCCGTTACCTGATAGGCGGCGCCGCTGCCCAGCGTGGTGAGCGTCGAGAAGCGGAGGCCGAGCGGCAGATCGACGATGCCCGAGATAACCACCCGGTGACGCTCGTCGCCGGGGCGCTCGCGCCAGCCATAGGCGTCCGGCGTGATGCCATCGAGGCTGAACAGGTCGTTGCCGTTCTGCTCCGACTTGGACAGCGTATAGGCGATGTTGAGCCCCCAGCCCGACGACTTGGTATAGTTCTTGTCGAGCGTGAAGTAGATCGCCTTGTAGCGCGTATCGAGCCCGTCATACCCGATCAGGACGTTCGAATAGCCGTACTGCGTCACGGTCGACGTGTCGCAGCAATTGCCCAGGCCATTGTTCTGCCGGGTGGCGAACAGGTTGGTATAGCCGTTGCGGCCGCGCTGGTACGAGCCGGTGAGCGCGAGCTGGAAGATGCCGGCGCGCTGGCGGACGCCGAGGCTGAACTGATCGTTGACCGGCGGGCGGGCGTCGTTCTTCACGGCGAAGAGCTCTGGCAGGCCGGCAGATGCGGTCGCCCGCAGCGCGAGCAGGCCATCGCGGGTGGCATAGGAAGGGTTCCAGGCCACCGTCGGCAGACCATTGCGCGGCGCCCCATCGGCCGAGAAGCGGAACACCCCGACCGGGTTGATCGTCCGCGAGAGTTCGTCGACCGTGTTGTTGAAGTTGTTGCGGTCATAATATCGACCGGCGCCGCCGAAGATCACTGTCGAGCGATCGCCCTTCAGATCCCAGGAGAAACCGACGCGCGGCTGGAACGCCCCCTTGAACGGCGAGCGGTCGCTGCCGTCCGTGATGTAGTTCTCGGGATCGAAATAATAGGTGGTCGGCAGCGAGCGCAGTGCCGCGGCAGCCGCCGCCGGCGTACGATAATGGTTGTTGAAGCCATTGGTCTCATAATCCCAGCGCACGCCGAGATTGAGCTGGAGCCGATCGGTAAGGTCCCAATCGTCCTGCACATAGAGGCCGATCTGGGTGTTCGATCCCTGGATCAGCGAATTGCCGAGGCCCAGCCGCGCCTCCGCCGGGAAGGCGAAAGTCAGGTTGTTCGCCGGGTCGAAATTATAGGTGTATTTCGGCTGGATATAGGCCTGATCGTCGAACTCGATATCGGTGATATCGACACGCGCGCCGGCCTTGATCACATGGCCGTCGATCCCACTATAGGTGAAGTCGTCGCGCAGGGTGTGGCTTCGCTGGACCTCGCGGCGGGTCGATTCCCTGCCGCCGATGACGATGACGCCCGCATATTCCTGCGCCGGGATTCCCGGGTTCAGCGACGTCGGATTGAAGATATATTCGAGGTAGTTGGCGCTGAATTCGTTGATGAATCCGTCGCCATTGTGCGTCCACTTGAAGAGATAGGTGTCGATCTTGTTCTTCTTGTTCTCGGCATATTCATAGGACCGGATATCTTCGAAGCCCTGGATATCGGTTTCCTGGCGGCGGCTGAACGAGAGGTCGAAGGTGTTTGCGTCGTCCGGCGTCAGCGTCAGCTTGCCGAAGTAGAAGTCGCCGCGGAACGGGCTGACGAAAGCGCCCTGAAGCGCGGTGATGTCACGTCCCGCAGAAGCACTGGCTGCAGCCTGGAGCGCCGCGGTGCCGCCGGCGCGGACATTGTATGCACGGTTCTGGTCGTTGCCTTCATAGGCACCGAAGAAGAACAGCTTGTCCTTGATGATCGGCCCGCCGAGCGAGATGCCATATTGCTTGCGCTCGAACGCGGGCTCGGGGTTGTTGAAGCGCTTCGAGTTGTAGTCCTTCTCGCTCAGCCCCTTGTCGGTGTACTGCCCGAAGATCTCGCCATGGAATTCGTTGGTGCCCGACTTGGTCACCGCGGTGACGATCGCGGCGCCGGCCTGCTCGTATTCGGCCTTGTAATTCTGCGTGAGGACGCGGAATTCCTGCACGGCGAGCTGGCCGAACGGATTGCCGCGGCTGTTCTGCTGGCCGGCGACACCACCCTCGCGCACCTGGTTCTTGAGGCTGACGCCGTCAATAAACACGTTGACCTGGCTGGCGGTCGATGCGCCCGAAGTGATGCTCTTGTCGGTCTCGCTGTCATTGTAGCGCACGCCCGGCGCGAGCGCGGCGAAGGAAAGGAAGTTGCGATCGGCCTGCGGCAGGATGCGGATCTGCTCCTGGCTGACATTGGTCGCGATTTCGCTGGTGCAAGTCTCTGCGACGCGCGAGCCGGTGACGACGATCTCGCCGCCCTCGGCAGGCGCCGCCTCGGCGCTCTCGGCGGCGACCGCCAGGTCGAGATTGACGGTCTGGGCGACCGCGATCTGGATATATTTGCTGACGCTCTGGTCGCCGACGGTCGCAACCACCTCATACGTCGCAGGGCGCAGGCCGGTGAGCGTATAGGCGCCGCCCGCATCGGCGGTGGCGCGCAGGGTCTGGTTGGTGCTCGTGTTCCGGGCCGTGACAACGGCACCCGCGGCCGGAGCGCCGTCCGCGCCGGAAACTTGTCCGCGCAACTGGCTGGTGGTGACCTGGGCGACTGCGGCCGGCGCCAGGAACACGGTACCGCTCGCAAGGGCGGTTGCTGCGAGGCAAGCCCGCATCAAGCTGGATTTAGGCACTTTTCTCTCCCCTAAACTTTTATGTAACCGGTTACACGCCTGCTCAAAGCAGTTCTATTCGCCGACAACGATGTCAAGACCCTGCCGAACGCAGTGTCAATGCCGAAGCGCGCCAATGGGTTCCGATTGCGCTAGAGGGTGTGGCCCGATTGTCACACACATGCCGCTTTGGCCGGCAGGCGGAAATTGGCGCGCCTCGCCTCGTTCGGGCATAGCCTGCCGTTGCGAACCACCGAGGAACTTAAATCTATGCCGCTTCAACGTCTGTTCGCGCATTGGGTCTGGGCTGCGCCGCTGCTCGCGGCGCTGCTCGTCATCCTCGGTTTCATCGGCAGCGCGCCGGCCCTACTGTTCGGCATTGGCCTGATCGGAGCGGTGCTGGCGGCGGTGCATCACGCCGAAGTGATCGCGCACCGCGTCGGCGAGCCGTTCGGCACCTTCCTGCTCGCGATCGCCGTCACCGTGATCGAGCTCGGGCTGATCCTCACGCTGATGGCACAAGCCAATACCGGCGGGGAGACTCTGGCGCGCGACACGGTGATTGCCGCAGTGATGATCATCGTCAACGGGCTGATGGGGCTGTGCATCCTGATCGGCGCCATCAAGCATCACGAACAGGAGTTTCAGCAGACCGGCGTAAGCGCCTCGCTCGCGGCCTTATCGGCGCTGACCGTGCTGACGCTGGTCCTGCCCAATTTCACCGTGAGCGGGCACGGCCCTTTCTATTCGACATCGCAGCTTGCCTTTGTCGCAGTGGTTTCATTCCTGCTCTACGCCACTTTCGTCTCGGCCCAGACGGTGCGGCACCGCGATTATTTCCTCCCGCCCGAAGGCGCGGCAGACCCCGAGGTTCACGCCCCGGCGCCGTCCAATGGGCAGACGCTAGCCTCGGCGGGACTGCTGGTCGCCTGCCTGATCACGTGGTGCTGCTCGCCAAGCTGCTCGCGCCGACGATCGAGACCTCGGTGGCGCAGGCGGGTGCGCCGCGCGCCCTGGTCGGCGTGATCGTCGCGGCGCTGGGGCTGCTGCCCGAGAGTATGGCGGCAGCGCGCGCCGCGCTGGCCAACCGGCTGCAGACCAGCCTCAATCTTGGCATAGGATCGGCGCTGGCGACGATCGGACTGACGATCCCCGGCGTTGCCGCGATGGCGCTGATCACGGGGGTGCCGATCTCGCTCGGGCTCGACCCCAAGGGCGTGATCCTGCTGTTCCTGACCTTGTTGGTCGCCACCCAGTCGCTCGCGACCGGGCGGACCACGATCCTGCAGGGCGTGGTCCATCTGGTGATCTTCGGGGTCTACATGTTCACGGTGGTGGTGCCGTGACCGTCCTCACGCCACCGCCGGCAGCCGCTCCAGGAACTTATCGAGCGTGATCGGATAGTCGCGCACGCGCACGCCGGTGGCGTTGTACACCGCGTTGGCGACCGCGGCCCCTACGCCGCAGAGCCCGAGCTCGCCGACGCCCTTGGCCTTCATCGGCGACGACATCGGATCGACCTCGTCAAGAAAGATCACGTCCTGGTGCGGAATGTCGGCATGGACCGGCACCTCGTACCCCGCCAGGTCGTGGTTGACGAAGAAGCCGAAGCGCTTGTCTACCGCAAGCTCCTCCATCAATGCAGCCCCGACACCCATCGTCATCGCGCCGATTACCTGGCTGCGTGCGGACTTGGGATTGAGGATACGGCCAGCCGCACATACCGCAAGCATCCGGCGCACGCGGATTTCGCCGGTAAAGGCATGAACCGCCGCCTCGACGAAATGCCCGGCAAAGGTCGATTGTTGATATTGCTTGTCGAGATCACCATATTCGATCGCGTCCTCGGCGACGATCTCGCCGGCCTTCGCGGCTTCGCCCAGCGGGGCGGAGCGGTTGCCGGAGCGGACCTTGCCGTCCTCGAATACTGCGTCTGCCGAGTTGAAGCCGAGCTTCTGTGCGACCATTTCGCGCAGTTTCATGCACGCGGCGTAGACACCCGCGGTCGAATTGTTCGCGCCCCACTGCCCGCCCGACCCCGCCGCGGCGGGCATGTCGGAATCGCCCAGCGTCACTGCGATCCGGTCGAGCGGCAAGCCCATCATCTCGGCCGCCGTCTGCGCGAGGATCGTATAGCTGCCGGTGCCGATATCGGTCATGTCGGTCTCGACCGTGACCACGCCATTGGCGCCGAGCCGGACCCGCGCCGCCGACTTCATCAGCAGATTGTTGCGGAAGCCCGCGCCGACACCCATCCCGACCAGCCAATGCCCGTCGCGCACGCTGCCCGGCCTGGGATTGCGCTTGCTCCACCCGAAGCGCTCCGCGCCGAGGCGCAGACACTCGTTCAATTGCCGCTTCGAATAGCGCCGTTCGGGCTTTTCGGGATCGACCTGCGTATCGTTGATAATGCGGAACTGCACCGGATCGATGGCGAGCTTCTCGGCCATCTCGTCCATCGCGATCTCGAGCGCCATCAGCCCCGGCGCCTCGCCCGGCGCGCGCATCGCATTGCCCTCGGGCAAATCGAGCACCGCGAGCCGCATCGCGGTCATGCGGTTGGCGCCGGCATACATCAGCCGCGTCTGCTGAACCGCCGTCTCGGGGCCGCCGCCGGGCAAATCGCCCGACCAGCTTTCGTGGCCGATCGCCGTGATCCTGCCGTCGCGCGCGCACCCCAGGCGGATGCGCTGGATCGTCGCCGGGCGGTGCGTGGTGTTGTTGGCGATCAACGGCCGCTGCAGCGCGACCTTGACCGGGCGCTTGGCGGCCTTGGCGCCCAGCGCGGCGAGGATCGCATCGGCGCGGACGAACAGCTTGCCGCCGAAACCGCCGCCGACATAGGGCGAATCGAGCCGGACCTTCTCCTTGGGGATCCCCAGGGTCTTGGCGACCTCGCCCTTGCTCCAGGCGATCATCTGGTTCGACGTCCACAAGGTGACCTTGTCGCCGTCCCACGCCGCAATGGTGGCGTGCGGCTCCATCATCGCATGGCTGTGATCGGGCGTATGGTAGGTAGCGTCGAGCTGGACCGGGGCATTGGCGAAGGCACCGGCGAAATCGCCCACCGCGGTATCGGGCTTCCCGTCCTTCGGCGGCGTCGCGCCGGGCTTGGCCTGGGCGAGGTCATAGGCGCCTTTTGCCCGGACGTAATCGACATGGACGAGCGCCGCGGCGGCACGCGCCTGCTCGAAGCTCTCGGCGACGACCAGTGCGACGGCCTGGTGATAATGTTCGACCTCGGGCCCGGCGAGAAGCTTCGCGGTGTTGTTCTTGCCCTTGCCGAGCGGACCGGCATTGTCGGCGGTGACGATCGTGATGACGCCCGGCGCGGCCTTGGCCTGGGCGAGGTCGATCGAGGCGATCCGCCCCTTGGCGATCGCCGAGCCGACGACATAGCCATAGGCCGCGTTCGGCGCGACATCGTGGCGTTCATAGGCATAGGGCGCCAGGCCGCTGGTCTTGCGCGGCCCCTCGATCCGGTCGGTCGGCTTGCCGATGACCTTGAGCTGGTCGATCGGATTGATGCCCGCAGGCGTATCGAACTTCATGCGGCCCTCGCTTCGGCGAGCACCGCGGCGAGCGTGCGCTCGACCAGCGGCAGCTTGAACCCATTGTCGGGCGTCGGCCTGGCCCCGGCCAGGAGCTGCGACGCCATCGCCTGCGAACCCTGCGGCAGCGCCGCCTCGGCCGCCTCGACCCGCCACGGCTTGTGCGCGACACCGCCAACCGCGACGCGGCCCGTGCCGTCGCGCTGGACGACCGCGGCGACCGAGACCAGCGCAAAGGCATAGGACGCCCGATCGCGCACCTTGTGGTAGAAATGCTTGCCGCCCAGCGGCTTGGGCAAAGTCACTGCGGTGATCAGCTCGCCCGCCTCGAGCGCGGTCTCGATATGCGGGGTATCGCCGGGCAAGCGGTGGAACTCGGCGATCGGGATCGCCCGGGTCGCGCCATCGGGCTTCACCGTCTCGACCTTGGCATCGAGAAGCCGCATCGCCACCGCCATATCGCTGGGATGCGTCGCGATGCACGCCTCGCTCGTGCCGATCACCCCGAGCTGGCGGCTCACCCCGCCGATCGCGGCGCAGCCGCTGCCGGGCTTGCGCTTGTTGCACGCCTGGTTGGTGTCGTAAAAATAGGGGCAGCGGGTGCGCTGGAGCAGGTTGCCGGCGGTGGTCGCCTTGTTGCGCAGCTGGCCCGAGGCGCCGGCGAGGAGCGCACGGCTGAGCACGGCATAGTCCTTGCGCACGCGCTTGTCCGAAGCGAGATCGGTGTTGCGGACCAGCGCGCCGATGCGCAGCCCGCCCTCCTGCGTCTTCTCGATCGTATCGAGTCCGAGCCGGTTGACGTCGATCAGGTGCGTCGGCGCTTCGATCTCGAGCTTCATCAGGTCGAGCAAATTGGTCCCGCCGGCGATGAACCGCGCGCCCTGGAGCTTCGCCGCGGCTGCGGCAGCCTCGGCCGACGAACCGGCGCGCTCATAGGTAAAGGGCTTCATGCCTTCCTCCTCGCGGCGACTTCGGCAATCGCTTCGGCAATGTTCGAATAGGCGCCGCAGCGGCAGATGTTGCCGCTCATCCGCTCGCGCAGCTCGGCATTGCCGAAGCCGGGCTTTTTCGAAAGATCCGCGGTGACGTGGCTGGGAATGCCGGCGCGGATCTCGTCGAGCACCGCCACCGCCGAGCAGATCTGCCCCGGCGTGCAATAGCCGCATTGATAGCCGTCATGCTTGACGAACGCGGCCTGCATCGGATGGAGGTCGTCGGGCGTGCCCAGCCCTTCGATCGTGGTAACCTTGTCGCCCTCGTGCATCACCGCGAGGCTGAGGCACGAATTGATCCGGCGCCCGTTGACGATCACCGTGCACGCGCCGCACTGGCCATGATCGCAGCCCTTCTTGGTGCCGGTGAGATGCAGATGCTCGCGCAGCGCATCGAGCAAGGTGGTGCGCGGATCGAGCGCGAGCGCCGCGCGGCGGCCATTGACTTCAAACGCTACCGGCATGGCAGGATCGGGCATTGCCTGTGCGGCCTCCACTTCGCTGATCGGGACGGCGCTGGCGGCGACCGACGCGGCGCTGCACACGAGCAGGCCCCGTCGCGAGACGCCGAACGGCTGTTCTTCGGACATGGTCTTCCTCCCGTGCGGCTGATGAACCGCCGCCTCTCTTCCATGAAACCCCTCAGCCTGCCATCGGTTTCGCACGCGCAACACGAAAGGTGCCGGGCGGGGTTCGGCGCTCGGGCAGCCTCGCCTTTCCGGGGAGGCCGGGACCGGCGCCGGGGCCGCGGGAACCGCCACGCCAAGCGCCGCAATGCCCCTTGACAGGCGCGAGGAAACCGAGGATTTCCGCCCCTCTCGCGGGTGTAGCTCAATGGTAGAGCAGAAGCTTCCCAAGCTTACGACGAGGGTTCGATTCCCTTCACCCGCTCCCCGGTCTCCTCCCGAAGACCCGCTCCATCCCTCCTAAATCGAGGGATCGAGATGACCGAAAATGCGGACGGTCGGCTAACGCCCCAATTGCAGACATTCGATATCCGTGCGAGCCTCAGACTATGCGAAGTCTCCCGGCGATCCTTCTAATCTGTGCAAGTGGCTTTTCGGCCTTTGCGGGTGCGGCGCACGCGAACATTAATCCGCCAGATGCTGCGAACGAAGAGCTTGTGATAACGGGAGTGTCTGCCGACCCTGCTGCACCATCCGGCGTATTGGCTATGGCTGTAGAGATTTCGGCGAGTAGCAATGGTGTAGCGGCGACCTACTACGTCCCCTTCATGGCGATTGGACAAGCTAAGCCTCGGGTCGGCCAAACCTGCAAGGTAAGTTGGCGACGGCATAATGAATTCGACTGGACCACGGTAAGAGGCAGTGTTCGAGGCGTCCGTCTGGTGACGAAATTTGCGTGTGAAGGCGGACCTGAAGCGAGTTTTTAGCACCTCCTCAATGTCCGCTTCCCACCCATCTCGGACATTCGCAGCCGGCCAAGCGGCGTCCAAAAGCGGACCGGCAGGAAACGCCCCATTTTCTGCCGTTCAGACAGCTCAGGATTGATCCTAAGAGCCGCCATTTGTTCGGGTGGGATGGTTGAACATGCAGAGTGCGTGGCGTTTTTGGCGCCACACGGTTCGCTATCTTCCCGTCGCGCGTTTCTCTCGGCGGCGCGCCAAGAGAGTTGCATCCGCCTCGTCGGACGATGGTAGCGGTCGATCCGTTCTCATTTGATGGAACGCGCCACAGTTATCGTCCGGGCAGCCGCACGGAACGGTGTCCACATGGTACTTTGGTCCATCGCTACGCGCCTGCAGGCTGTTCATCTTCTCTTCGCTTTTGATCGTATCGATGATCGCGCCGCGCCTAAGAAACTTGCCAGCCATCTTGTCCCTATCGATTGAGAGCGAATCTCGCGTGCGTGTTCTACGGCTGACGACGGCGGGTTTCCACCGACACCTCCGAAAAGCTGCCGGTCGGCTAACCACCCGAGAGCGGACCTTCAGGGGCTGTCCGCCCCGATGCAGATTGACGCGAATTCGCCGTCTCGTTAGCGACGTGGGTTAGCGGATGATACCCTTCACCCGCTCCCCGGTCTCCTCCCGAAGACCCGCTCCATCCCTCCTAAATCGAGGGATCGAGATGACCGAAAATGCGGACGGTCGGCTAACGCCCCAAAGTCGGTCACTGGGCGGACAAACGCAATGCCCAATGGCGGACATGGCGCAGCGCCGCTATTCTCGTGCTGTTGCCGGAAGCGGGGGTGATCGAAATGCTTCGTGCACTATCCATCCTACCATTGTGCTTGCTGCTGCTGTCGTGCGTGACAGGCAGGCAACATATCCCAGAGACGTTCGCAGATTGGGACTGCAGTGCCACTGAAACGATCGAGAATGGCGAGGTTTCGGTCGTTCGTTGGTTGGGACCATCGGGTGCTTTGAGCAGCACAGTCGTGCTCTGGACGCCCAGACTACCTCAACCTGCGAAACTCCGCGTGAACGGACGCTGGGAGGCGCATCCTCCCGCAACCGTCGACTTCCAACGTGGTCTGGTGATGTTCGACCAAACGGTCGCTGGTCCAGCAAGTCGGCAAAAGAAGCAGCGCTATACCATAGAACTTCGGGTGCGGCCGGATGAGCCTTGGGAAGGAAGCGGCCGAATCGAAGGCAACGGCACGCAGCAGGATGGTGTTCGGCTAAGCGCCGACTGGGCAGATGTGGAAGCAATGGCGCGAGGGGCCGGCCGCCTGTTCCTGATAGTGAAAGATCGCAGAGGCACCACAGTCTCTACTCTAGCCCTGCAAGGCTCGCTCTTTACAGACTTCAAAATAGCAGCCGAAAGGATGCTGGAGGAAACCGCAACGATGGCGCTTGATTTCCGCACCCGGTGCCGGGCGAACCAGTCGCAAGACATAATCATCTGACGGCGGCAGGAGCCGCGCATAGGAAGCTCTGCAAGGCTGCTTTAGCTCACTCCTCGCCGAAAGCTGCCCGTCAGCTAACCACCCGATCTCGGACATTCGCAACCGGCCAAGCGGCGTCCAAAAGCGGACCGGCAGGAAACGCCCCAATTGCCGACGTTGGCCTTCTAGCCCTCTCCCGCTTTCGCGGGAGAGGGTTGGGTGAGGGTCTTCTTCTACCAAGCGAAGGCGCTGAACGCCTGGTAGAAGAAGACCCTCACCCTCCCACCGCCGCTGGCGGCGGGCCCTCCCTCTCCCGCGAAAGCGGGAGAGGGCGTGAGACTGGACGTCCGCTTCCCACCCATCTCGGACGTTCAGCGGCGCGGCTGAAACAAGCGCTGCCAGGCCGCTAACGCCCCAATAGCGGACGTTGGAAGCGCTGCTCATTCCTCCCCCGGAGGGGGAGGGGGACCGGCGAAGCCGGTGGAGGGGTAGTCGCCGCGGGCGATAACGACAATGTGGCGGATTGCGGCTTCCAGGTCGGACAGAATCACCTGAGCGGGTATCCTGAGGACCCGAACGCCCTACGTGCAAGGCCAGCGATCGCGGATCGAGCCGTGGAGCATGCGGAGACTACCCCTCCACCAGCCTGCGGCTGGTCCCCCTCCCCCTCCGGGGGAGGATCAAGGGAAGCACCATCCGCACATTCGGCAAAGTCCGCTCCTACTCATTAGCGGACCCTCAGGGGTGGTCCACGTCGACGCGATTGACGCGAACGCGCCGTCTAGCGACGTAGGGTAGCGGATCAGGCCCTCCACTCGCTCCAGGTCACCGCCATCCTGAGTCAAGTTGGACGCCCCAAAAGCGGTTCACCGCGCGTGGGCAACGATCTGGCGGGATCGGGCTTTACGTTTAGTCAACAAATCGGGAGCCATGGTCTCGCGTGCTTATTTCGCGCGAGTTGGGGGTAATTTGTCGCATGGACCGCGAACAGCTTTTGGAATTACTGCGTCTTTGCGAAGCGAGGCTCGTCGATAGCCGGCGATCCATTGACGAAGTGCTCGGCGAAATTCGGCGCGCCGTTAGCGCCCCCGAGGGCCGCGACGCCGCCCCGCCGTTCGGCGCGCTGATCGGCGCGCAGCGCGAGGAGCTGGTCGGGCTGGTGCTGGCCGCGCTCGACAGTGCGCCCAAGGCACGCGCGAACCACGACACCTATATGACCGCGCTCGTCCGGCGGCCGGACGAGGGCTATCGCCTGGGCCGCCGCCGCATCGCGCTGACCGATACCGAGAGGAACGTGCTCGACATGCTGTGGAACGCGATGCCCGAGCCGGTTTCGCGCAGCACGATCCACGAAGCGCTCTATGCCCATGGCAACAAGCCCAGCGCCGGCGCGATCGACGTGTTCGTCTCGAAGCTGCGGCAGAAGCTCAAGCTCGCCAGCGGCGGCACCGAATTCGTCGAATTGATCCGCGGCAAGGGCTGGGCGCTCAAGCCCGAACTGACCCGCGCGGGCGACATGCCCGCCGAAGCCGAGATGCGGCGGAGCGCCTAGCTCCGGCCGCCATCGATCAGCCGCAAATGCGGGGTGATGACTGCGGCGGTGGCCTGGGCGAGGCCATCGGCATAGTCGCGGACGCGCCGGCCCAGCGCCTCGGCCACCTGCGGATGGGCATGGAGCGGGCTTGCCGCAAGATCGGCAAAGGCGCGCAGCCGCGCCGCCGCGGTCTCGCGATCGATGAGCCCGAGATTGACCAGTTCGACATAGATCGACGAGGCGAGCAGCGCCTGGCTTTCGATCAGCGTATCGATGATTGCGACCGTAGAGGCGCTGTCGGATCCGTCGGCCATCGGTGGTGATTAGGCGAGGCTTTCGGCCCCGGCAACGACTGCCATCGCCGAAAACCAACGGCGGGCCGTCATTTCGGGACGCGCACGCACCGCGTTGACCCCGGCTGGCGCGCCGCTAAGCCGGGGTCTCGGCACCAAGGGGACACGAATGCGCGCACTGGGGATGACGATCGCGGCACTGCTCGCGGCGAGCGGCGCGCAGGCCCAGGCCCAACACCAGGCACAGCCGCAACACCAGGCACAGGCCCACCCCCAGGCCGAAGCCCAGGCGCTCGACCTGCTGAAGCGCGGCATCGCCTTTCGCACCGTCGCCGGCCCCGGCAACCAGACCTTCGACTATGCGAGCTATCTCAAGGGCGTGCTCGTCGCCGGCGGATTTGCCGAGGGCGATGTCCGGATCGAGAAGGTCGGCGACACCGCCTATCTGGTTGCGCGCTATCGCGGCACCGGCACCGCCAAGCCGATTCTCGTCTCGGGCCATATGGACGTCGTCGAGGCCAAGCGCGAGGATTGGGAGCGCGATCCGTTCACTGCGGTGATCGAGAACGGCTATATCTTCGGCCGCGGCGCCAGCGACATGAAATATGACCTGTCGACGATGGTCGCGACCCTAGTCCAGCTCAAGCGCGAAGGCTTCAAGCCCCGCCGCGACATCCTGCTGCTCCTCTCGGGCGACGAGGAGACCGCGATGAAGACCACCGCGCTGATGGCCGAGCACTATCATGATGCCGAGCTGCTGCTGAACATCGATGGCGGCGGCGGCGAGCGTGACGAGAGCGGCAGGCCGGTGTCGTTCGGCGTGCAAGGCGCCGAGAAGACCTATGCCGATTTCGAACTGGCCTTCACCAATTCGGGCGGCCATTCGAGCGCGCCGCGCAGGAGCAACGCGATCTACCAGCTCGCCCGCGCGCTGGAGCGCGTCGGCGGCTATGAATTCCCTGGCGAAGTCAACGCGATCACCAAGGCGAGCTGGGCCGCCGCCGCCGCGACCGCCAGCGACCCGAAGATGGCCGACGCGATGCGCCGCTTCGCCGCCAATCCGAATGATCTGGAGGCGCGCGGGTTGTTGCGCAGCGACGCCGGGCTGATCGGGCAGACCGGCACGACCTGCGTCGCGACGATGGCAAGCGCCGGGCACGCGACCAACGCGCTGCCCCAGCGCGCCACGGCCAACATCAATTGCCGGATCTTTCCCGGCACGCCAGTCGCCGCGGTGCAGGCGAGGCTGGCGCAGGTCGTCGACGACCCCGAGCTCAAGATCCGCGAAGTGCCCAGCGGCGCGGTGGCCAGCGACGCCTCGCCGCTGCGCCCGGCGTTGATGGCGCTGGTCGCCCGCGCGATCCATGCGCGCTTCCCGGGCGTGCCGATCGTGCCGGTAATGTCGGCCGGGGCGAGCGACTCGATGTGGTTCCGTGCCAAGGGCGTGCCGAGCTACGGCGTCAGCCCGATCTTCATGAAGTCGTCGGACGGCTTCGCCCACGGCCTCAACGAACGCACCCCGCTGAGCGAGATCGGGCCGTCGATCACCTATTACCGCATGTTGCTGACCGAGTTAGCAAAGTAATAGTTCAGTCAAGTTCGCCCAGGATTTGCGATTGTAGAGTTCGCTGATAGATTTTCTCGAATTTGCCGGGAGAATCGCAGCATGCCGAGCTGTCATGTCAAGGTGCTGAACCATTCGGGTCGCGAGCTTACCACGCTGGTGATGTGGCACACCCCGTCGCTGCCCGATCCGCTGGACGTCGCGATGAACCGGACGATCATCAACTATCCCGGCCTCCCCAATCAACAATGGGTCGAGGTCGTCGTCCGCATCACGCATTCCCCGACCGACTTCTGGATCTGCGGCGTCCGCTTCGCCGACGACGACGCGAATTACGTGCTGTGCGGGCGCACCGACCTGCCCTTCAAGGAGTTCGAGGTCTCCGACGGGAGCAGCCTGACCTTCATCATCCCGCCCTATGAGCAGGAGGATCCGCTCGCCCAGCGCTGGGTGGAGATGCAATATTCCGAGGGCGACGGCGGCATGGCGAAGTTGCTCAACGTGAAATATGCCGGGGCGATGACGCTGATCGAAGCGATTTTGGAGGTGGTCTGAGCGTTCGAAGACGCTCTAGCAGGTCAGATGCCGCCTTCGACCACGGCGAATCCGGCCGCGCTCAGCCGCGCAGTGAGATCGCCCACACAGGCATCGACCACCGCCTGGTCGGTAGCGCGGACGACGAAGTTCGCGCCGGTGCGCCCCTCGCGGAAGAACGGATAGCTGCCGATCGCGACGCCGGGATGCGCGCGCTCGGTATCGCCGAGCAGCGTCGCGACTTCGCTCTCGGCGACCCAGCAGCCGATCGTGCGCGCCAGCACCGGGCGGCCGCCCTCGAGCGTGCCGGTCAGCGCATCGAGCATGCCGGCGGTGATGTGCGGCACCCCGGCCAGGATGAACAGGTTGCCGACCCGGATGCCGGGAGCCCCCGACATCCGGTTCGGGATCAGCTCGGCGCCTTCGGGGACGCGCGCCATGCGCAGCCGCGCCTCGGTCAGCCCGCCGCGCGCCTCATAATAGCGCTCCAGCACCGCGCGCGCCTCGGGATGGACCACCACGCCGACGCCCAGCGCCACCGCGATCGCATCGACGGTGATGTCGTCATGCGTCGGGCCGATTCCGCCGGTGGTGAAGCAATAGTCGTTGCGGGCGCGCAGCGCATTGACGGCCTCGACGATCGCGCCCTCGACATCGGCGACGACGCGGACCTCGGCAAGGCGGATCCCCTGCACGTTGAGCCATGCCGCGATCTGCGCAACGTTCTTGTCCTGGGTGCGGCCCGACAGGATTTCGTCGCCGATCACCACCAGGGCAGCGGTCCAGATGCGATCGCTCATCGCGTCGCCTCCGCAGCGCGCCGCTCGATCAGCGCCGCAACCGCGCCATGCGTTCGGGCGGAAGGAGTTGCGACGGATCATAGCTGGTGTCGAAATGCGGGATGCCCTCAGGCAGCGTGACCCAGGGCATCCTGCTCGCCACGAAGATCGCCGCGTCCGGCCGCAGGCTGCCGGGTTCGTCGAGCGTCCCCGCGCGCACCCCTGCCCCCAAAGTACCGAGCCGTGCATAATGGCTCCACAGCGCAGTCCCGCACGCCGAACAGCGAACGATCACATGATCACCCCCACTGCCGGCCTTGACGGTCTGCTGCAGCGTGTCGCCCGAGAGCTGCTCGATCGCGTCGAATTCGTAGAAGGCGTTGACCACCGAAGTCGAACCGGTCTGCCGCTGGCACAATCGGCAATGGCAATTGTTGACGAAGATCGGCTCGCGCTCGATGCGATACCGCACCGCGCCGCACGCACAACCCCCGGTCAGCTCGATTGCCATCTCGCCCATTCTGCCGCGTCCCCGCTTCGTCCAAAAGCCTCTCGTCACTTGGACCGGCGCTCCCTATATCGCAAGCATGACTGAATATGTGACCGTCACGGAAGACATGCCGCAGGCGCGCGATGGCGCGATCAAGCTTCACGGACCCGCAGGCTTTGAGGGCATGCGCAAGGCTGGCCGCCTCGCCGCCGAGATCCTCGATGCACTCGTGCCGCATGTCGTGCCGGGCGTAACCACCGCCGAGCTCGACGACATCGTCCGCACGATGACCACCGACGCCGGCGGCGTTCCCGCCACGCTGGGCTATCGCGGCTACACGCACAGCTGCTGCATCTCGATCAACCATGTCGTGTGCCATGGCATCCCGAGCGAGAAGACACTCAAGGACGGCGACATCGTCAATATCGACGTCACCCCGCTGCTCGGCGGCTGGCATGGCGATACCAGCCGGATGTATCTGGTCGGCGACGTGCCGATCAAGGCGCGCCGCCTCGTCGACGTCACCTATGAATGCCTGATGCTGGGTCTGGAGCAGGCCAAGCCGGGCAACCATCTCGGCGATATCAGCCATGCGATCCAGCGCCATGCCGAGAAGCATCGCTATGGCGTCGTCCGCGATTTCTGCGGCCACGGCCTCGGCCAGGTCTTTCATGACGCGCCCGAAGTCGTCCATGTCGGCCGCCCGGGGACCGGCCCCGAGCTGCGCCCCGGCATGTTCTTCACCGTCGAGCCGATGATCAATATCGGTCGCCCCGACGTGAAGCTGCTCGACGATGGCTGGACCGCAGTGACGCGCGATCGCTCGCTCTCGGCGCAGTTCGAGCATTCGATCGGCATCACCGAGACCGGCTGCGAAATCTTCACGACCAGCCCCAAGGGCCTCGATCGCCCGCCTTACTGAGCGGGCCCTCGCCGCGGTCTAGACCGAAGGCCCGCCTAGACCGGAGGCAACGCGGGCGTGGATCAGGCTGCCGCGGCCATCGGGCGCATCCATTGCTCAAGCGTCCGCTCCGCCTGTGCCGCGCCGATGTCGCCCAGCGGCATCGAGATCCAGAAATCGTCGCGCTGCTCGGGCGCGATCGCCAGCAGACTGTGCACGAGGATGACGAAGGGCCCCTTGGCCACCGTCACTGCCTCGTCACCGCGCGCGCCTGCGCGCCGCCGCAACACGGCAGGGGCGTTCATCGGCAGCATCTGGGTCGGAGGAAGGGTCCCGTGCATATCCGCGTGAACTCGCAGATATGACACGGGTTCCCAACCTATGTGGTGTTCAGCCGACGAAGGCGCGCTCGATCACGAAATGCCCCGGCTTGGCGTTCGAACCTTCCTCGAAGCCCTTGCCCTCCAGCATCTCGCCGAAATCCTTGATCATCGCGGTCGAGCCGCAGAGCATGACACGATCGGTCTCCGGATTGAGCTCGGGATGCCCGGCAACCGGCGCGCGGAACAGCCAGCCGTTCTCGACGAGCTGGCCGATCCGCCCGGTGGTGCGGAACGGCTCGCGCGTCACCGTCGGGATATAGTGGAACTGGAGCAGCGCCTGATCCTGGACCAGCGGATCGCCGGCGAGCTGCGCAGTGAGCTCGTCATGATAAGCGAGATCGCTCACCCGGCGGACGCAGTGGACCAGCACCACCTGGTTGAACGCCTCATAGATGTCCGGATCGCGGATCAGGCTGAGGAACGGCGCCAGGCCCGTGCCGGTCGACAGCAGGAACAGCCGCTTGCCCGGCAGCAGCGCATCGGCGACGAGGGTGCCGGTGGGCTTGCGCGCGAGGTAGACCTGGTCGTCGGCGCGAATCTGCTGGAGCTTCGAGGTGAGCGGACCGTCGGGCACCTTGATCGAGAGGAATTCGATTTCCTCGGCCCAGGCCGGGCTGGCGATCGAATAGGCGCGCATCAGCGGCTTGTCGTTGTCGCCGGGCAGGCCGATCATCACGAACTCGCCCGAGCGGAAGCGGAAGCTTGCCGGCCGCTCGATCGCGAAGCTGAACAGATGATCGTTCCAATGCTTCACCCACAGCACCTTGCTGGACATGAAGTTGGAATGTTCGGGGATGAGCGCCGGCGGGCGCGTATGCATCGTCATCTAGTCTTCCGCGAAATCAGGAGTTGCGAGGAACCGGAACCCGGCGCAGCACATCGGCGGCACCGGCGATCGCGATACGAAATGGCGGTTCGGCCTCGGGCAGGACGAACTGCGCAGCAGCGCGAGTCAGCAGCCCCTTATCCTTCGCCGCCGCAGCATGGAAGAGGGCGAGTAGCCGCGCCTCGTCGTCGCGCACCAGTCCGCACAGCGGCTGGGCGAATTTGAGCGCGCTCTGGCCCTCCTGGTTGAGCAGGAACATCGTCATGTTGAAATCGGCCAGCAGGTCACCAACTCGCCACCGCGCAAATGCCGGGCCGAGTGCCGCACACGGGCAACGCTGCGACGCCATTGCGCAAACCCAGCTGCGCATCGCCCAGGTCAGCACCTGCTCGCCCGGCGCGAGATCGCGCACGGCGCGGTCGAGAAAGCGATACATGCGAGTCCTTCGCGCTGCAGAACTGATAATGATTATCAATAGCCAACGCTTCACGACTCCGTCAACGCTTGTTGCGAACGCTTCGCATGGCGCGGGCTATGCCGCCGAGCCTCGCGCGCGCCAACGCAATTTGGTTTCACCGCGCTAAAGCTGCGCATCGCCGCAGCCTTTCCATCGCTGCCCTTGGATCGGGCAACGCCTGCCCGCCTGCCCATTTGGTAGGCACTTGTTAACCGGTGCGCGGCGTGCGACCCGAGAGCGGCTGCGAGTCCTTCGCACTGGCACGATTGTTGCCAGACGCGCGATTAGGCTGCGGACAGTTGCACCGCCTCGTTCCTGTGTTTGGGGGAAGACGTGAAAAAGATCGAAGCCATCATCAAGCCGTTCAAGCTCGATGAAGTGAAAGAGGCGCTGCACGAAGTCGGCGTCAGCGGCATCACTGTCACCGAGGCCAAGGGCTTCGGCCGGCAGAAGGGCCATACCGAACTCTATCGCGGCGCCGAATATGTCGTCGACTTCCTGCCCAAGGTGAAGCTCGAGGTCGTCGTCGAAGACAGTCTCGCCGATCGTGTCGTCGAGGCAGTTGCTGCCGCGGCCCAGACCGGGCGCATCGGCGACGGCAAGATCTTCGTGATCCCGGTGGAAACCGCGCTGCGCATCCGCACCGGCGAGCGCAACGAAAACGCTATTTGATGCAGCGCAGCACTGTGCCAAAGCGGCCAGGGCAAAGGTAATTTTATTGCCCGATTCGTCGGGCTATTGAAAGAGAGCGAAAGGGCTAAGTGATGGCGAATTCGGCCAATGACGTGCTGAAGATGGTCAAGGAGAACGAGATCGAGTGGATCGATCTGCGGTTCACCGATCCCAAGGGCAAGTGGCAGCATCTCACCATGGTCGCTTCGGTGATCGGCGAGGACGAGCTGACCGACGGCCTGATGTTCGACGGTTCGTCGATCGAGGGCTGGAAGGCGATCAACGAGTCCGACATGATCCTCAAGCCCGATCTGGACGCGGTGTGGATCGATCCGTTCTCGGCCACGCCGATGCTGATCCTGGTCTGCGACATCGTCGAGCCCTCGACCGGCGAGCTCTATTCGCGCGATCCGCGCTCGACCGCCAAGCGTTCGGAGGCCTATCTCCAGTCGCTCGGCATCGGCGACACCGTCTATGTCGGCCCCGAAGCCGAGTTCTTCATGTTCGACGACGTCCGCTTCGAGAACAGCTATTCGACCAGCTATTACGCGATCGACGACATCGAGCTGCCGGGCAATTCGGGCAAGGAATATGAAGGCGGCAATCTCGGCCACCGTCCGCGCGCCAAGGGCGGCTATTTCCCCGTCGCGCCGGTCGACAGCGCCGTCGACATCCGCGGCGAGATGGTCTCGACCATGCTCGAAATGGGCCTGCCCTGCGACAAGCACCACCACGAAGTCGCCGCCGCGCAGCACGAGCTCGGCCTGACCTTCGGCACGCTGGTCCAGACCGCCGACCGCATGCAGATCTACAAGTATGTCGTGCACCAGGTCGCCCAGGCCTATGGCAAGACCGCGACCTTCATGCCCAAGCCGATCAAGGAAGATAACGGCAGCGGCATGCACACCCACATCTCGATCTGGGACAAGGGCAATCCGCTGTTCGCCGGCAATGGCTATGCCGGCCTCAGCGACATGTGCCTCTATTTCATCGGCGGCGTGATCAAGCACGCCAAGTCGCTGAACGCCTTCACCAATCCGTCGACCAACAGCTACAAGCGGCTGGTCCCGGGCTATGAAGCGCCGGTGCTGCTCGCTTACTCGTCGCGCAACCGCTCGGCCTCGTGCCGCATCCCTTATGGTGCGGGCAGCAAGGCGAAGCGCGTCGAGTTCCGCTTCCCGGATGCGCTGGCCAATCCGTATCTCTGCTATGCAGCGCTGCTGATGGCCGGCCTCGACGGCATCCAGAACAAGATACACCCGGGCGATCCGATGGACAAGAACCTCTATGATCTGCCGCCGGCAGAGCTCGAGCAGGTCCCCACGGTGTGCGGTTCGCTGCGCGAAGCGCTCGACAGCCTCGAGGCCGATCAGGACTATCTGCTCAAGGGCGATGTGTTCACCAAGGATCAGATCGCGGCCTATGTCGAGATCAAGCGCGCCGACGTCGCCCGCTGGGAAATGACGCCGTCGCCGGTCGAATACGACATGTATTACAGCGCATAAATCTCCCGGCCATGGGTGAAGATTGGGGCGTCCCGGCACAAGCCGGGGCGCCCTTTTCTTTTGCAACGCAGCACGCGCAACGTGGTCACATCGATCATAACCACGAAGTTCGTTCGACTCGATGACGATATGCCTGTATCGCGTTCGACAGGGTCGAAACGCGCAAGACGCGCATCTCTCTTTTACTTGGGGATATCGGCATGGCTTCTCCGACCTCGGTCAACGACCAGATCACCGACTCGCTCACGCAACCCAACATCAAGGTTTTCGGCGACCAAGCTGGGCAAAAGGGCAACCTGTTCGTCGCTGCCTCCCAGGCGTTGGCCGATGCTGCGCACAACGCCACCCATCCGCAGGAGCAAACCTCGATCACGGCGCAAGCGGGGACGAGCGATCTCCCCACGCCCGATATCCCGCATCCCCCGGTCCATGGTTCGGACGCAATCGACCGCTAGACACAGTCGCTTAGGCGCGCGCGGCGCCTGCCCCGCACTCGGACTGCGATCCAGCCGCATGCACGCGCAGCGCGGCGGATCGGTGCGCTGGAACGCCGTGCGCGCGGCACGCGTTGTTTCGTGAAATAGGGGATGAACCATGCGCGCCTATCCAGCCGTTGCCGTCACCCTGTTTCTCGCAGCGTGCAGTGGCGGCACGAACAATCCCTCTCCAACGCCAACGCCGCCGCCCAGCAATAGCGCGCCTGTCTTCACGTCCGCAGCGACGGCGAGCCTGGTCGAAAACAGCGCGCTTGCCTATCAAGCCACCGCCACCGATGCCCAGGCGAACCCGATCACCTTCGCGATCGCCGGCGGCGCGGACTCCGCGCGCTTCGCGATCACGCCGCAGGGCGCGCTCGGTTTCGCCGCAGCGCCCAATTTCGAGGCGCCCGGCGACGCCGATGGCGACAATGTCTATCGCGTCCAGCTCAGCGCCAGCGACGGCAGCGCATCGAGCACGCTCGACCTTGCGATAACCGTCACCAACAGCCGCGAAGGGATCGCAGTCAAGCGCGTCGGCACCGGCTTCGATCAGCCGATCGCGGTGGCAGCGATTCCGAACGACAGCCGCGTGATCGTGCCCGAAAAGACCGGCCGCGTCTGGCTGCTCGATCCGGCGACCGGCGCCAAGACCCTCCTCACCACGATCGCCGGCCTTTCGACCGACGGCGAGCGCGGGCTGCTGGGCATCGTCGTGCAGCCGACGCTCACCCAGGGCGTGCATCCGCAGGCGGGCACCGCAACCGAAGGGCCGTTCTTCCTCTACAAGACCGTGACCGACGGGACGATCGTGATCTCCCGGATCGAGCGCAACGTGGCGAGCTGGCCCGAGCAGGAAATCCTCCGCATCCCTCATCCGACCAACAACAACCATAATGGCGGCTGGATCGGCTTTGGGCCGGACGGCAATCTCTATGCGGCCACCGGCGATGGCGGCGGCGCCGGCGACCCCGCCAACAATGCCCAGAACCCCAATTCGCGGCTCGGCAAGATCCTGCGCATCGCGCCCAATCCCGATCCGTTTGCCGGCGCCACGCCGGTCTATTACGTGCCCGCGCCGGGCAATCCCTTCGTGGCCGGTGGCGGCGATCCGTGGGTCTTTGCGCTCGGCCTGCGCAATGCCTTTCGCAACAGCTTCGCGCCTGACGGACGGCTGGTGATCGGCGATGTCGGGCAGGACGCGGTCGAGGAAGTCGACCTGCTCCGCACCGACCAACCGGGGCTCAATTTCGGCTGGCCCTTCCTCGAAGGCACCCAGCCCTATCGTGGCAGCGCGCCCGCCGGACTCACGGCCCCCGTCACCCAATATGGCCATGGCAGCGGCGCCAAGCAGGGCAATTCGCTGATCGGCGGCTATGTCTATCGCGGCCCGGTGACCTCGCTCCAGGGGCTCTACGTCTTCGGCGACTTCGTCACCGGCAATATCTGGACGCTGCCCTACGCCGCGCTGGCCCAGGGCGCGGTCTTCCCCTCGGCCAGCTATGAGCGCCGCAACGTCGATTTCACGCCCGATACCGGCACGATCGACCAACTCGCGTCGTTCGGCGAGGACAGCGCCGGCAATCTTTATCTGGTCGATATCGCCGGCGAGATTTTCGAGGTCGTGCCGCAATAGCCAAGTCACGGGACGCGTGATACCTTCCGTCGCAAATAATGACGGGAGGACTGCCATGAAGTCATTGCCCCTCAAGCCTTGGCTGGCGCTAGCAGCACTTGCGTTGCCGCTCGCACCGGCCTTGGCGCAGAACGCGCCACCCCCTGACGACCAGCAGCAAGAGGCCGACGACAATAGCAGTGTCATCGTCACCGGCATGCGCGTCCGCCAGGGCGGCGCTCAGGACATCAAGCATTTCCGCAATGCCTCCGCCCAGGCCGGCCTGCCGCTCGCCAGTGGCCTCACCGTCGAGGGCCTGATGGGCGAGCACGACCTCACGCTCCCGCCTGCCGTCAAATGCCCGCAGCTCTTTTGCCTCGTCACCGAGACGATGCCGGCGATGCTGCCGCTCCGCCCCGACGACCGACTGTTCGTAGGGCTGGGCTTCGCGTCGAACCTCGATGCCGACAAATGGCACCGCGCGCCGCTCAACCTGGTCGCCGTGATCGACAAGTCCGGCTCGATGGACGGCGAACCGCTCGCACGGGTCCGCGAAAGCCTGTTGCGCATCCTCGGACAGATGCACGACGGCGATCGCCTATCGATCGTCCTCTATGGCGACCGCGCCCATGTCTATCTGCAGCCGACCGACTTTGCGGGGAATCGCGATCGCATCGCCGCGCAGATCCGCGGCATCAAGAGCGAGGGCTCGACCGACATGGAATCGGGCCTGCGCGTCGGCTACGCCACCGCCTTCGCCGATGCGCCCGGCTTCAAGGGCAATACCCGGGTGATGCTGTTCACCGACGAGCAGCCCAATGTCGGTGCCACCGATGCGGCGAGTTTCATCGGCATGGCGCAGGAGGCGTCGCGCCGCGGCATCGGCCTCACCACCATCGGCGTCGGCGAGCAGTTCGATGCCGCGCTCGCCACCAAGGTCTCCAGCACCCGCGGCGGCAATCTGTTCTTCATTCCCGACAGCGCCGACGTCGCCGCGGTGTTCGACAAGCAGCTCGATACGATGGTGAGCGAAGTCGCCCACGATCTCGTCCTCACGATGAAGCCGGCACCGGGCTACCGGATCTCGGGGGTGTTCGGCGTGCCCGATCAGGTGATGACCACCAACCCGGAAGGCGCGATCACCGTCACGGTGCCCACCGTCTTTCTCAGCCTCAACGGCGGCGGCATCTTCGCGACGCTCGCCAAGGCATCGGATCATGAGGCCCTGCCGGCGGCGACGATCGCCGACGGGGCGCCCGCGCTCGACGTGTCGGTCACGTGGAACGAGGCCGATGGCGGTCGACCGGGCAGCGACCATGTGCTCGCCATGGCGCCCGCCGCCACGCCGAGCACGCCACTGCGCAGCGCCCATCTGCTCGTCGACGAGTATCTCGCGCTGCGCGATGCCTCGATCGCCTATCACGAGAAGAAGGATCCCAAGGCGGCGTTCGCGCTGCTCGATGGCGTCGCCTCCCGTTTCCAGGCCGCCCGCCTGCCGGGCATGGAGAGCGAGACCAGGCTGATCGGCAACCTGCGCGCCCAGGCAGCCTTTTATTCCGGCTACAAGGGCGAGCTGCCCAAGGCGGTGCGCCACCTCGCCGTGGTCGGGCGCTGGGAAGTCACCAACGCCGATGGCTTCGAGGACATACGGCGGGGCGACCAGCTGGAATTCACCGACGATCGCGCATTCAACACCTATCGCACGACCACCGGCCACGGCGACGCCGAGGAGAGCGAAACCTACGAAATCAACGAGAACCGCATCCACCTCGTCGATTCCAGGCTGGTGATGGCCTATTCCGCCAAGGGCGACCGCATGCAGATGTCGCTCGATGATGCGAAGGGCAGCGCGCGGCTCTGGCTGCGCCGCATGGATTGAGGTTCGGGCCGGTTGCAGCTTGCAACCGGCCGCGCCGCCCGCCATCTAGGCCGCCATACCGGATGTTCGACAATCAGGAGGCGGGATGCCGAGCTACCTCAAGCAGTTTATCGACGGGCAATGGGTCGAGAGCGAAGGCGGCACGCGCCATGCGGTGATCAATCCCGCCACCGAGGAGCCGGTGAGCGAGATAACGCTCGGCTCGCAGGCCGATGTCGACAAGGCCGTCGCCGCGGCAGTCCGCGCATTCGAAACCTTCTCGCGCACCACCACGGAAGAACGCATCGCGCTGCTCGAACGCATCCTCGAAGCCTATAAGGCGCGCTCCGCCGACATGGCGCAGGCGCTCAGCGAGGAAATGGGCGCGCCGATGAGCCTCGCCAAGACCGCGCAGGTCGGCAGCGGCATCGGGCACTTCAAGGCGGCGATCGAAGCGCTGAAGCGTTTCGCGTTCGAAGAGCAGATCGGCACTAGCCTGGTCGTTCACGAACCAATCGGCGTGGTCGCGATGATCACGCCGTGGAACTGGCCGCTCAACCAGGTCGTCTCCAAGGTCGCGCCCGCGCTCGCCGCGGGTTGCACCATGGTGCTCAAGCCTTCCGAAGAGGCGCCCGGCTGCGCTGCGATCTTCGCCGAGGTGCTCGATGCCGCCGGCGTGCCGCCGGGCGTGTTCAACCTCGTCCAGGGCGATGGGCCGGGAGTCGGCACGGCGTTGTCGCGGCACAAGGATGTCGCGATGGTCAGCTTCACCGGCTCGACCCGCGCCGGCGTCCAGGTCGCCAAGAATGCCGCCGACACGGTCAAGCGCGTCCATCAGGAGCTGGGCGGAAAGTCGCCGTCGGTGGTGCTCGACAGCGCCGACATCGCCCAGGCCGTGAAGGGCACGCTGTTCGGCGTGCTGATGAATTCGGGGCAGAGCTGCATAGCCCCCGCCCGCCTGCTGGTGCCCGCCGCCAAACAGGCGGAAGCCGCGGCGATCGCCGGCGAGATGATGAAGGCGACGACGTGCGGTGCGCCATCGGAGGACGGCCGCCATCTTGGGCCGGTGGTCAACAAGGCGCAGTGGGACAAGATCCAGGGGTTGATCGCCAAGGGCCTGGAGGAAGGCGCCACGCTGGAGACCGGCGGCCCGGGCCGTCCGGACGGGATCGAGACCGGCTATTTCGTCAAGCCGACCCTGTTCTCCAACGTGCGCAACGACATGACGATCGCGCGCGAGGAGATCTTCGGCCCCGTCGTGACGATCATCCCTTACCAGGACGAGGAAGATGCAATCCGCATCGCCAACGACACCGATTATGGCCTTTCGGCAATGGTGTTCGGCGACCCCGAGGGCATTCGCCGCGTCGCGCCGCGGCTGCGCGCCGGCATGGTCTATGTCAATGGCGGCCAGCCCGATCCGAGCCTGCCGTTCGGCGGCTACAAGCAATCAGGCAATGGCCGCGAGCATGGCAAGTTCGGGCTGGCCGAGTTCCTTGAGGTCAAGGCGCTGGTGAACGTGCTGGCGTAACGCGCCAATCGATGGTTCACTCGGGGCGTGTTCCTCGTACCCCTGCTTGTCGCGCTCGCTCCGCCTGTGCAAACCACGCCAGACGTGCATGTCGGCGCGGTGTTCGAGATCGTCCGGGTGACCGAGACCGCCCGGCAAAGCGGCAACAGTTCGGCGACCTCGCGCGACAGCGACATGCTGGTCGAGCGCGTCGTCGCGGTCAGCGGCGAGGGGATCGAGCTCGAATATGATCTTCCCGCCAATGCCTCGGCGCGAAATCGCGCCGGCGCCTGGCAGTTCCCCGCCCGCGTGCTGCGGTCGCGCGAAGGGCGGATAACGCTGCGCAACGAGCCCGACCTCAAGGCCCGGGTGGCCGACTGGCTCGCCGCCAACAAGATCGCGCGCACCCAGTGCGGGCACTGGATCTTCACTTGGAATGCCTTCCGCATCGAATGCGATCCGCAATCGGTGATCCCGATGATCGAGGCAGTCGACCTGGGCCATGACCCGCTTGCCGAAGGCCAGCCTTATCGCGACCGCCAGGCCCGGAGTCCGGCACCGTTGAAGCGCAAGCAGGGCGGCACCGGGTTCAGCGTCGAACTCGCGATCGATGCCGATGCCGTACGTCGCGATCGCGTCGAGAACGACATGGTCGTCGGCGAGCTTTCGCAAAAGCCGGTCACGCGTGCGGAGGCGCTGCGCCAGCATGCCGGCGAGACGATCTCGGGAACGATCAGGATCGCCTTCGACACCGATGCCGCCGGCTATGCGCTTCGCAAGACCAAGGTCACCACGGTGACGATCGCGCGGCCCGGCGGCGCCACCGAGACCAGCCGGATCACCGAAGTGCTGGAGCGGCGCCCGGTCCGCCGGGCGTCCGACCCCAACACGATCTAGCGCCTCACGGCACCAGGATCGTCGATCCCGTCGTCTCGCCCGCCTCCAGCGCGCGATGCGCATCGGCAGCGTCCTCCAGCGCGAAACGCTGGCGAATATCCGCCCGCACCGCGCCGCTGCGCAGCATCGCGAACAGCCGTGCGCTGCCCGCTTCGCGCTCCTCGGGGGTGGCATAATAGTCGAACATTGTCGGCCGGGTGACGAACAGCGATCCCGCCCGCGCCAACGCGCCGAGCGCGACGCCTTCCACCGGACCGCTGGCATTGCCAAAGCTGACGATCAGCCCGCGGCGCTTCGTCGCGGCGAGCGATGCTGCCCAGCTTGCCTTGCCGACCCCGTCGAGCACCACGTCGACGCCCGCCCCGCCGGTGATCGCGCGCACTTTCGCGGCCACGTCGTCCTCGCGCGAGAGCAGCACATGGTCCGCGCCCGCCTCCTGCGCCAGCGCCACCTTGTCGCGGTGGCCCACCGTGGCGATCACCGTCGCGCCGATCGCCTTGAGCCAGCGCACTGCGATCTGCCCGACCCCGCCGGCGGCGGCATGGACGAGCACCGTCCAGCCGGGCTGGACCTTTGCGCAGCGCTCGATCAGGAATTCGGCGGTGCCGCCCTTGAGCAGCGCCGCCGCGGCGGTCTCGTCGCTGATGTCGTCGGGAAGCTTGAACAGGGTCGCAGCCGCCACGTTGCGCCCGGTGGAATAGGCGCCAAGCCCGGGGCCGAAGGTGGCCACCCGGTCGCCCACGGCAAGCCCGGTCACGCCCTCGCCCAGCGCCTCGACCACGCCCGCCGCCTCGCCGCCCAGCCCGCTGGGCAGTTCGACCGGGTAGAGCCCCGAGCGGAAATAGGTGTCGATGAAGTTGAGCCCCACCGCGGTGTTGCGCATCCGCACTTCGCCGGGCCCGGGCGGCGCGAGTTCGACGTCGACCCATTGGATCACTTCGGGTCCGCCGATGCGTTCGATCCGTGCCGTGCGTGCCATCAATGCCTCCGTATCCAGGGCCGGAGCGGCCGGAACCGCGCCGCCTCATTGTCCGCGCGCCGCTCGACGGCGATCAGCCCGCGGCGTTCGAGATGCGCGATAGCGTCCTGGCACGTCCGGCGCGAGAGCCCCGTACGCTCGGCGATCGACGCATAGCCCAGCGGAGCGCGATCGCCCTCCAGTGCCTCGATCAGCAGATAGACCAGATAGGCCGAAGGCTTGCGATCATGCCCGACCAGATCGGGCATCAGCACGTCGATGACGTAGCGATCGAGGGGCAGCGCAGCCATTGCCATGGCAATAACTGCCATGCTCCCGCTGCGCAACCGCTCGCGTTACGCTGCGCGCCATGATCAAGCAGCTCAAGTTCGTCACCATCCCGACGTCGGATCAGGACCGCGCGCTCGCTTTCTGGACCGAGAAGATGGGCTTCCGCATCGTCACCGATCAGCCGATGGGCCCGGGCAAGCGCTGGATCGAGCTCGGCATCCCCGGCGCCGAAACCGGGGTGGTGCTGTTCACGCCCGAGGGGCAGGAAGACCGGATCGGCAGCTTCTTCAACGGCTCGTTCGCCTGCGACGATGTCGACTATAGCTATCGCCAGCTCAGCGCGCGCGGGGTGGCGTTCGAAGGCCCGCCCGAGAAACAGCCCTGGGGCCATTTCGCCAAGTTCCGCGATCCCGACGGCAACGTCTTCGTGCTTTCCAGCCGCTAGCGGCTCACACCGGCCACGCCCACAGGATCAGCGGCGTCCCCGCGACCAGCACGATCAGCGAAAGCGGCGCGCCCAATCGCGCATAATCGCCGAACTTGTACCCCCCGGCCCCATCACCAGCGTGTTGCACTGGTGGCCGATCGGCGTGAGGAAGTCGCAGCCTGCGCCCACGGCGGTCGCCATCAGGAACGGCTCGGGACGATAGCCCAGCCCGCTGGCGAAGGTCGCCGCGATCGGCGCCATCACCAGCACGGTCGCGGCATTGTTGAGGAATGGCGTCACCGCCATCGCGGCGGCGAGGATCAGCGCCACGGCGCCCCAGGGCGGCAGCGTCGCCGCGATCGCCGAGAGGTGGTGGCCGATCAGGTCGGTGGTGCCGGTGGTGCGCAGCGAATCGCTCACCGGGATCAGCGCGCCGAGCATCACCAGGATCGGCCATTCGATATGATCATAGGCTTCGCGCACCGGCAGCGCGCCGCTCAGGATCACCAGCGCCGCCGCGGCGAAGAACGCGACGGCGACCGGGACATAGCCCGTCGCCGTCGCCGCCATCGCCGCCGCGAGGATCGCCAGCGGCAGCAGCCCCTTGCGCACACTGCCCAGCCGCAGCGTGCGCTCGGCGAGCGGCAGGCAGCCGAGTTCGCCCAGCCGCTCGAACAGCAGCGCGAGCGGCCCCTGCAGCACGACGACGTCGCCGGCGCGCAGCTCGATCTCGCCCAGCCGGCGGGCCAGCCGCTCGCCCTGGCGCGAGACGGCGATCAGGTTCACCCCGAAGCGTTCGTGCAGCCCCATCCGCCCGGCGCTATGCCCGATCAACGGGCTGTCGGTGCCGACTACCGCTTCGAGCACGCCGACTTCGCCGGTAGCGCCGTCGGGGCTGCCGCGGTCCTGGCCTTCGAGGATCAGCCCGTCGCCGGCGATCACCCGCTCGAGGCTGTCGGGCGCGCCCGAGAGGATCAGCACGTCCTCCGGGCGCAGCGTGCTATCCGGGAACGGCATGCTGCGCATTCCCGCGCGCAGGATCGCCGTCACCGAGACTTCGTGATCGTGGCGCTCGCGGAATGCCGCGACGGTCTCGTCCACGGCGGGCGATCCCGCCGGGATCTCGGCCTCGGTGGCATAATCCTGGATGTTCATCGCCTCGCCCAGCGTCGCGACGGCGCTGCGGTCGCGCGGCAGCAGCCGATAGCCGAAGCGCAGGAACACCAGCCCGATCGCGGTCAGCCCCAACCCGACCGGCGCATAGTCGAACATCTTGAACGGCTCGCCGGTCATCTCCTCGCGCACGCGGCTGACGATGATGTTGGGCGAGGTGCCGATCAGCGTGATCAGCCCGCCGAGCAGCGAGGCGAACGACATCGGCATCAGGAACACCGCGGGCGAGGTCTTCGATCGCTTCGCCATCTGCAGCGCCACCGGCATCATCATCGCCAGCGCGCCGATATTCTTGACCAGCGCCGAGGCGAAGCCGACGCTGCCGCACAGCAGCAGCAATTGCGATCGGATCCGCGTCACGCGGCGCTGGAGCATCAGCATCGCGCTCTCGATCACCCCCGATCGCTGCACCGCGCCCGACAGCACCAGCGCGGAAGCGACGATCACCACGATGTCGTCGGAAAAGCCGGTGAACGCTTCCTTGGGCTTGACCACGCCCACCGCCAGCGCGGCAAGCAGCGCGATCACCGCGACCAGATCGTAGCGCAGCCGCCCCCAGATGAAGAGCAGCATCATCCCGGCGAGCACGCCGATGGACAGGATCTGGGGAAGCGTCACGAGGTCTCGGCGTTCATGCCCAGCCTAACTCGCGACGATGGCTTCGGGTCCGTCCCGTTTAATCCCCTGAATTGGAGGGGAAATCGATGCTCAGTGCACCGTGCCGATCGCGCGCGGGATCGACATCAGCACCACCAGCCGCTCGATCTGGCGCCAGCGGCAGAAATGGATGTGGTTGCCCAGGTCACGGCTCTTGTCGGCGCGCGCTGCGGCTTCGTAGCCGGCAGCCTCGCCGAATTTGCGGATCAGTTCGGCGGCATCGGCGACTTCGGCGCGGTCGCCGAGATAAAGCAGAGGTTCCATGGATACTCCGGGGGGATACGCTTTCCCGGATTTTACCGCGTGAATCTAAAGCTTTCGCGCGCCATCAAGGTGAAGCAGCGCTAACCATTTGCGACCGATGCCGCGCGGCAGTGGCGCGCCGCCGCGCGGCGTGGCAGAGCATCGCCATGGCAAGTTCTTCCTCGCGCAATCCGATGGCCGGCGGCTTCCTGCTGGCAGTGAGCCTGATCGTCGGCGTGCTCGTCGGCATCGCCAGGGGGCAGCCATCGATCGGCTTCGTCGCCGGTTTCGGCGTCGGCGTGGCGCTGCTGGTCGGGGTGTGGCTGCTCGATCGCCGGCGCACGGGGGCCTGACAAGGCCAGACAAGGCCTCGCATCGAAGGGGGAACGATGAGCTGGTTCGCACAGGTGGTGCTTCAATCCTTGCTCGTCGCGGGCGTCTCTGCCGCGTTTCTCTGGCTGTCCTGGCTGCCGGCAAAGGCATTCCTGGCGGTGTTTCTGCTGTACTTCCTGTTTGCCATCGGCAGAAATCCGATCGCCTTCTGGCGCAGGCTGGCCCGTTTCGTGCTCGTTGCCGCCATCCCTTCGGCACTCAGTGGCATCACCTTCCGCCTATATGGCCAAGGCCATCTTCCCGCGGGACTGGCCGATTATGGCTTCGCCATCGAGCAGGCGAGCGGCGACGCGCTGCCGCTGGTGATCGCGGTTCTGCTCTGTGCGCTCGCCTTCGACGCGCTTGCCTATTGGCTGCAGCTCCGCGGCAAGAAGAACTCGGTCTATCACGCCACGCCGGACAGTGCCGGCCTCTCGGTCGAGCGCGACGGCTCGATACACATCGTCTGTCCGCTCCTGATCGGTGCGCAGGACGCGAAGATCACGATCACGCGCGCGCAGCTGGCCCTGTCCGGGCTGTTTCCCGGCACGTTCGAGTGCGAACTCTATGCCAAATGGCTGGATAGCGAAGGCGTGCACCGGCCGATCAGCCCCCAGCATCCGCTCGATCTGGCCGCAAGCGCGACCGAGAGCTTGTTCGTCACGGCGACAATCAAGCGCGGCGCGCGTGCCGATTGGCTTCGGCTGCTGACGTCGGGGACGCTCGGCTGGACGCAGGCGGCGCAAGGCGAATTGCACCTCACCGCCTTCCCGATGTCGGCGCGCACGCCGTTGCCGGTTCGCTTCGTCCGAAAGTCGCTTCCCAAGGCCGCAGACTGACGCCGAGGCTCAGCTATCGTCGATATCGACGAGGGTAACGGTGAAGTGCACCTCGTTGACCTGGATATGCACACGATATCCATGCAAGGTTGTTACGAAGTCCCCTGCGCTTTCCCCCAAGGGTTCCAAGTCCGCGACATCGGCGCCCCGGCTTATCTCCGCGCGCAGATATTGCAGCGACTTGGTGAATTTCGTTGCCGGAGTCTCGTTGACCTGCAGCTCCTCGAGCACGATGCCCAATCGCGGAAAACATGCCTGGGAAACCAGCAACGCATAAAGTCCGCGCCTGAACCGCATCCCGCCCCCAAAATTGAGATTCAAGCGAATTGATGCGTGCTTAAGCCATGCTGGACGAGCGATGCAACTATTTGCGATTTGAGATGCGTCGCATCGACTGCAGAAAAATTTTCCTGACCTTCGACAAGCGTCGCGATCAACTGCTTCACCTGCACGCGGGCCAACTGCAGGAATTCAGGGGACTCGATATATTGGTTGACGATGTCGCCAGCGAGTTGCTCGATCGGCACATCGCCATAGCTCCAATCCTCTCCCTCGCCCTGCAAATTGCCCGCTTCGGCCTGCTCCAGCGCAGCCACCAGCCCCTCGATCGGGACCGCGTCTCGCACAGCGCCGTCGCGGGCTTGCGCGCGCTCGATCAGCCTCAGATCGGCCGCACGATCATGCTCGCGCAGGCGCAGCAAGTCCTTGATCGCCACCAGCGCGGCCACCGCGCGGCCATGGCGCAGGATGACCACGCGCCGGCCGGCGGCATAAGCTTCGTCAATCACTTCGCGGAAAGCTTGGCGAGCCTGGGTGGCTTCGATGGCACGCGTGCCTTCCCAGGTCTTTGTCTCGACTTCGGCAACCTTCATTCAGCGTCTCCAGCGGCGGCCCGATGCCCCACAGCCCTGCCCGCGATCTGTACGATATGTACAAAATGCTAATTCGTTCCTAACGCGGCTGCTGTCAACCGGCGAGGTCTGCGGACCGGGCGAACCGGCCGGCCATTCAGACCAGCGCCCGCCCCAGCCAGGCCACCTGCCCGATTACTTCCACCGCGCCCGCCGCCACCACGCGTGGCGGATATGCGGGGTTGTCGCTGACCACCTCGACTCCGCCCATCGCGATACGCAGCCGCTTGACCATCAGCGCCCCGTCCAGCCGGATCACGAAGATCCCGCCTCTCTCCTTCACCGCGCGCCGGTCGCGGTCGACGAGGATCTCGTCGCCATCGGAGAGCGTAGGCTCCATCGAATCGCCATCGACGCGGATCATCGATCCCGCCTCGGCGCGTACCCCCAACGCGCGCAGCAGCGCCGGAGACAATGCCCCGGGCCGCCGCCGCGCTTCGTCTTCGGCGATCCGTCCCGGCCCGGCCGAGGCGCCGACATCCAGCCGCGCGATCTCGACGAGCCCCTCTGGCACGACGCCCCCCAGCCGCGCCTCGGGCACGCCGAAATAGCGCGCCAGCCGCGCGCGATCGGCCTCGGCGAGGAGCCGCGGCGACCCCCGCCTGAGATATTGCTGCAGATAGGCGGCGTTGCGGCCGAGCACGCGCGACAGCTCGGCAAAGCTGGTGCCCTGCTCCTCCATCAGCGCGGCAAGCGCGGCGCGTTGCGCGGACCCGTCCATGCCGCATTTCCTACGCGTAGGATTTTTCCTAGACAAGTAGGAAATTGAGAACAAAACAGGATCATACACAGCGACTCGAAAGGAGCAGGCACATGCCGGTACGGTTGAAGATCGAGCAATTCTTGCGGCACACACGAATGTCGCCGACGCGTTTCGGGCGGGAAGTCGCGCGCGATCCGCGGCTGGTCTACGATATGCGCAACGGCCGCGAACTCGGTCCGCGCATGGTCGCGCGGATCGAGGCGTTCCTCAGCACGCAGGAGCCAGGGCGATGAGCCGCGGCCCGGATGCGGCGACCTTGCTCGAACGCGCGCTGCGCGCCGACGCGGCGTCTGCCGGCGTCGCCGTGACGATCGGCCAGTCGGACATGACGCGCTGGGCCAGCGTGAGCTTCACCGGCGCGCGGCATACGCTGGCGCTGGTGGCACTCTCCGAACCCGCGCTCGACGATTGGGTGGCGGCGCTGCCCGATATCGACCTGCCGATGCGCGGGCATCTGCTCGCCGATCTGACCGTCAAGCAGGTCCGCCGCGCCGGCGCCGACACCCACCTGCTGATCGAGGCGCTCACCGTCGAGGATCGCTAAGGCATCCACCCCTCGGGAGAAGGCCGGGAACCGGAGTCACTATTGCTGTCCGATGTGACCCTGGATCCCGGCCTTCGCCGGAAGGACGGATCTAGGCGCGGCGCGCGAGATTGCGCAGCGTGACCAAGGCTTCCTCGAGGCCGCGCTCGGCCTCGCGCCGGGCCGGCGAAATCTTCGGAGTCTCGGGAATGCGGGTCCGCACCACGCCACGCTCCAGCCGATCGAGCAGCGCATGGACCGAGGCTTCGGTCTCAGGGCGCGCGATCGCGTCGCCGCGCGCGGCCCGCGGCGGCAATTGGGGCAGCACCGTCTCGAGCTTAGGCCGCGCCGGCGGAGTCAATTCAAACACTTCGAAGCGCTCGCGCGGCGTAAGCACCGGCGCAGGCATCGGCTCCGGCGCAGGCAAGGGCTCGGGCGTCGGCACGCGGTGCAGCGGCGCAACCGGCTCTGCCGGCGGCATCGGCACCGGAAGGATCGCAGCGGGATCGAAGGCAGCCAGCGGCTGTTCGAGGTCGCGCGGTAGCGCCTGTTCGACCGGCGGCGCAGGCGGCGTTGCCGGGGCCACCGTGTCAACTTCCGCCGGTTCCTCGCCAACCAGAAGGTTGGCAACCGGCCCGATCGGGCGGGGTGCCTCGGCGCGCTTGGGCACCGGCGCGCCCAGGGGTTTGCCTGCGGATTCAGCCGCTTCTGCAGCACCGAGCGGGCGCGCGACGAAAGTGCGATCCGCGTCAACTTTGTCAACCGAGACATCGACCGGCGCAGGCGCGGCGGCGGCCTCGAAAAAGGGATCGCCCAGATCGCGCGTTGCCAGCAAGGGCGGGCGCGGCGGGGCATCGGGATGGGCATCCGCACGGCGCACCACCGGTGCGGCGACTTCATCGGCATCGGCGGCAGCGGAGCGGCGCCCGCCCAGCGTCACACCTTGCAGGCCGAGCAACACGAACAAGGCCAGCCAGGACACCACGGCAGTGAACCCACCTGCGCCCAGCGCCAGTCCGGCGCGCGCGGTCAGGCCCAGCGGCGGCTCGGCTGCAGCGAGAACCGCCGGCAGCCCGCTGCCCATCGCCAGCGATTCGAGGCTGGCACCGGGAAGCACGGCAATGCCGATGACGGCGAGACCACCGAAGACGGCGGCGCCGAGAGTAGCGATCGGCAGGTTCATGCCTTCACCGGATGCGTGTGCGACCACGAGTCCTTCATGGAAACGGACCATGCTAGCTTTTGGTAAACAGAATCATACCGAGCAACGTTCGTCGCCCAATTTCGTTCGGATTCGACAAAGGCGCGGGCCCGCTCGCGCCGCGCCTCCCACAGATCGCGGTCGGCAAACAGCCCGGCGACGGCGTGCGCCAGCGCTTGGGGATCGTCGGGGCGGAACAGCGTGCCGGTGTCGCCGTCGCGAATCAGCTCGCGATGCCCGCCCACGTCCGATGCCGCGACCAGCCGCCGCTGCGCCATCGCCTCGATCGGCTTCAGCGGCGTTACCAGGTCGGTGAGCCGCATATGTTTGCGCGGATAGACCAGCACGTCGATCAGGCTGTAATAGCGCTCGACCTGCTCGTGCGGCACGCGGCCGACGAAGCGGATGCGATCGGCAACCGGCGAAGCCTCGGCCTGCGCCCGCAATGCTTCCTCCATCGGCCCGCCGCCGACCATCACCAGCCGCATCGACGGGCGCAGAGCGACCAGCGCCGGCATCGCCGCGATCAGCCCGTCCAGCCCTTCATAGTCATAGAAGCTGCCGATGAACCCGATCGTCTCGGCGCCGGTCACGCCGATCGCCTCGGCCAGCGCCGAATCGTAGGGCAGCGGTTCGCCGAACACATTGAGGTCGACGCCGTTGGGCGAGACGAAGATCTTGTCCGCATCGATGCCGCGCCCGATCAGGTCGTCGCGAAGCCCCTCGCAGATCACGGCGACGGCATCAGCCTGGCGCACCGCCCGGGTCTCGAGCGCGCGCGTCACCCGATAGCGCAAATTGCCCTCGACGCCGGTGCCGTTGCCCACCGCAGCGTCTTCCCAGAAAGCGCGGATCTCATAGACCAGCGGCAGCCCCAGCGCCCTTGCCGCACCCTGCCCTGCCATCGCGTCGAGCACCGGCGAATGCGCGTGGAGGATGTCGGGCTGGAAGCCCCGCGCCACTTCGAGGATCCGCCGCTTGAAATCGCGGACTTCGCGCCACTCGCCGATCGGCGTCGGCGCCGGCTTGGGCAGCGCGGTGCGGAAAAAGCGCAGTCCGTCGACGATCTCCTCCGCCGAGTCGCTTGGCCCGTGCCGCGGCCCGGTCACCGCCGCGACCTCCCAGCCGCGCGCGATCTGCGCCTTGAGCAGTGCCCGCGTTCGAAAGGTGTAGCCGCTGTGCACCGGCAGCCCGTGATCGAGGATGTGCAGGATCCGCATGGCCGCTTCCTGGCACAGAGGCACTTAACGCCGCGTCAACCGCATCGCGCTAGAGCCGTGACCAAGGAAGGAGCGCGGCCCATGATCGACAATCTATCGCTTGGGCTCACCCATGGGCTGATGCTGCTTGCGGCATGGCTGCTGCTGCGCCGGCCCGATCTCGACGACGAGACCCCGCAGGACGATTCGAGCGACGGCAAGAAGCGCCGCTGGGGAAAGCCGCGTGCGTGATCTCGTCTTCGTCGCCTTTCTCGGCGCCTTCTTTGCGATGGGCTTCCGCCGGCCGTTTATCTTCGTGCTGGCCTATGCCTATATCGACATCGTCTCGCCGCAGCGGCTGACCTATATCCTGCTCAATTCGGTGCCGATCTCGATGATCGCCGTCGCGCTGGCGGTCGGCGGCTGGATGGCGATGGACGACAAGAAGGATGTCCGCGTCGCCCCGCGCCAGGGGCTGATCCTGCTGCTGCTCGGCTACTGCTTTTACACTACGATCAACGCCGATTTCGCGCTCGAGGCCAAGGATAAATGGGAATGGGTGTGGAAGGCGCTGGCCTTCGCAGCCTTCCTGCCGCTCACCTTGCGCACCCGGCTGCGCATCGAATCGCTGCTGCTGTTCATGATCCTGTCCGCCGCGTCGATCATCATCGTCGGCGGGATCAAGACGCTCGGCTCGGGCGGCGGGTACGGCGAACTCAACCTGATGGTCGCAAACAATTCGGGGCTCTACGAAGGCTCGACCATCTCGACCGTCGCCGTCGCGATCATCCCGCTGATCCTGTGGTTCACGCGCCACGGCACGATCTTCGTCCCCGATTGGCGCGTCAAATGCTTTGCCTACGCGCTGATTTTCGCGTGCATGCTGATCCCGGTCGGCACCTCGACGCGCACCGGGCTGCTTTGCATCGTCCTGCTCGCGGTGCTGATGATCCGCGATTTCAAGCGGCCGATGCTCTACGTCGCCGCCCTCGGCTGCCTCGGCCTCGCCGCCGTCCCCTTCCTGCCCTCGACCTTCACCGAGCGGATGGGGACGATCAAGACCTACCAGGCCGATGCCTCCGCCTCCACCCGGCTCGCCGTGTGGCAATGGACGATGGACTATGTGAAGACCCATCCGATGGGCGGCGGCTTCGAGGCCTATCGCCAGAACCGCATCCGCTACGAAAAGGTCGCGGTCAGCGACCAGGGCGGCTCGGCCAAAGTCGATCGCAGCGTCGAGGTGGATCAGGCGCGCGCCTATCACAGCGCCTATTTCGAGATGCTCGGCGAGCAGGGCTATGCCGGGCTCGGCATCTGGCTGCTGATCAACCTGATCGGGCTGATCCGCATGGAAGTGCTGCGCCAACGCTACAAGAAGCCGCAGCCCGGCCAGGAATGGATCGCGCCGCTCGCCAGCGCGCTGCAGAACGCCCATTTCGTCTATCTGCTCGGCGCCACCTTTATCGCCATCGCCTTCCAGCCGTTCATCTACATGCTGATCGGCGCGCAGATCGGGCTCGACACCTATTGCGCCCGCAAGCGCGCCGAGACGAGCTGGCGACCGCTGCGCAGCCCGAAACTGGCCGCCGCATGACCCGCGAGCTGCGCGCGCTCACCTCGGCGCGCGGCGTCGCCGCGTGGCTGGTCGTGCTCTACCATATCCGGGGATCGATCGCCGGGCTGCCCGATGCGGCGCTTGCCCTTTTCGGCAAGGGTTATCTCGCGGTCGATTTCTTCTTCCTGCTGTCGGGCTTCGTGATCTGGCTGCGCTATGCCGAGCCGATGCGCCGCGACGGCCTGCGCGCAGTGCCGAGCTTCCTCCAGCGCCGCGTCGCGCGGATCTGGCCGCTCCACGCCTTCCTGCTCGTCGGCGCCCTCGCGCTCGCGCTGCTGCTCCGCGCCACCGGCCGCGCGGCCGAGCAATTCCCGCTCGCCGAGCTGCCGCTCCATGCGCTGCTGCTCCAGAATTGGGGCTTCACCCATGCGCTCGCCTGGAACGACCCCGCCTGGTCGATTTCGTGCGAGCTTGGCGCCTATCTGCTGTTTCCGCTGCTCGCACTGACGATCGACTGGCGCCGCGTACCCACCGCCGCGGTCGTCGCCGCGATCGTCGCGCTGCTCGCCCTGCTCCACAGCGTCTTCGCCGCGCATGCCGCGCCGGGTCTCGGCTACGACATCCCGCGCCTCGGGCTGATCCGCTGTATCTTCGAATTCGCCGCCGGCACCGCGATAGGCGCGCTGTGGCGGCGCTGGGATACCGCGCCGCGCCGCCCTGCGCTCGTCGCCGCGCTCACGGCCCTCGCCGCGCTGCTCGCATGGGCCGCGGGCGCGCCGGAGACGCTGGCCGTCCCCGCCGCCTTCGCTGCGTTGCTCCTCGCGCTTGCGCTTACCGCCGGACGCCGCGGCAATCCGCTCGAAGGCAAGCTGCTCCACAGCCTCGGCGAGATCAGCTACGCGACCTATCTCAGCCACTATCTGCTGTGGATCGCCTTCAAGCTCGTCTTTGTCCGCAACGCCGTGATCGGCTGGCCGCTGGTCGGCCTCTATCTTGCGCTGGTCCTCGCCACGTCGGTGGCGCTCTACCGCTGGATAGAGCGCCCCGCGCAGAAATGGCTGAACGGCCTGCGCCTCGATCTCCGGCTTAAGCGTCCGAAAGCGCCTCCAGCACCGCGCGGTTGAACGCGGGAATATCGTCGGGCTTGCGGCTGGTGATCAGCTTGCCGTCGATCACCACTTCCTCGTCGAGCACGCTGGCGCCGGCATTCGCCAGATCGGTGCGTACCGAGGGCCAGCTCGTCGCGCGTTTGCCGTCGACGACGTCGGCCTCGATCAGCAGCCACGGCGCATGGCAGATCGCTGCGACGATCTTGTCCGCGTCGACGAACGCCTTGACGATCTCCACCGTGCGCGCGTCCATCCGCAGCGTGTCGGGATTGCCCACTCCGCCGGGCAGCACCAGCGCCTGATACTCGGCGGGATCGACATCGCTCACCAGCGCATCAGGGGTGATGCTCTCGCCTTTCTCGCCGCCCTTCTCGCCGGTGATCGGATCGGTCTTGAGCGAGGCAAGCGTCACCGTGACGCCGACATCGAGCAGCGCCTTGCGCGGCCCAAACAGCTCGTCCTGTTCGAAACCGTCGGTAGCGATCATCAGCACGCGCGCGTTGGAATAGTCGACCATCGAGGGGTTCCTCTCGTTTGATTGTCGGGGAATCGCCTGCCGCACAACCCGGTCGTCATAGCGCCGGTTCCGGAACGAAGCGCCCAGCCGCGCATTCACTGCGACACTGCGAGGAGGCCCATGGCACAGCTAGACATCGTCTATGTCGATGATCAGGAAACCGGCATCACGCGCCGCAAGGTGCGCCACGGCTGGGGCTATTGGGATGCCGAGGGCGCGCGCATCACCGATCGAGACGCAATCGATCGGCTCAACAAGATCGGCCTGCCGCCCGCCTACACCAATGCCTGGTTCTGCCCCGATCCGCGCGGACATATCCAGGCGGTCGGCTGGGACGACAAGGGCCGCAAGCAATATCGCTACCACACCGGCTTTCGCGAGGCGCAGGAGGCAGCGAAATACGATCGCTGCGGCGCATTTGGCGAGCATCTTCCCAAGCTGCGCGCCAAGGTCGAGGCTGATCTCAAGCTGCGCGGCCTATGCAAGGAAAAGGCCGTCGCCGCGGTCGTCCGCCTGCTCGATCTCGGCACGATCCGCGTCGGCAACAAGTCCTATGCCCAGGCGAATAAGAGCTTCGGCGCGACAACGCTGCGCAAACGCCACGCCAAGGTGAAGGGCCAGACGCTCAAGCTCCAGTTCCGCGCAAAATCGGGCAAGCTGCGCGTGATGACGATCACCGACGGCTCGCTCAGCCGCTTCGTCAAGCGCGTCCAGGATTTGCCCGGCCAACATCTGTTCCGCTGGGTCGACGATGCCGGCGAGAGCCATCCGGTCACCTCGACCGACGTCAATTGCTATATCCGCGACGCGATGGGCAATGATTTCACGGCAAAGCACTTCCGTACCTGGGGAGCTAGCGTCCTAGCCTTCGAGGCGCTGGCCTGCGCGCCTGGTTATATGGGCATCAAGGCAATGCTCGAGCCGGTGACCGAGGCGCTTGGCAACACCCCCTCAATCGCGCGCAAATCCTATGTCCACCCCCGGCTGATCGATCTCGCCAAGGACAAGGCGGCGCAGGCCGATTTCCGCGCGCGCTTGCACCTGCCGCGCACCACCCGCTACCTCAATCGTTACGAACGCGGCCTGATTGCCTTTCTCGAGGAAGATCATGCCGCCGCACCGCGTGCCAAGGCTGCCTGAAGGATCGCATGACAACCAATAAAGCTGCCCCGCTCGTCCCCGAACTCGACCTCCAGACCCAGACCCAGACGTTCGTTCGGGACAGCTGGATCTGGGTGCAGGCGCATTGGCTCAACATCCTGATCGCGGGTGGCATCGCTGCCGGCATCGTGCTCGCGCTCTATGCCGTCCGCGGCTGGGGTCTGCGGCTGTGCAAGCGCGGCGAAGGCGTCGCCAATTGGTATTCGATCTTCGGGCGCGCCGTCTCGAAGACCGGCAGCTTCTTCATCTTCATGGTCGCGATCCGGCTGGTGTCGGGCTATGCGGCGCCGCCGCCTGCGGTGGCGACGACGGCGCAGTTCCTGTTCACCATCTCGGCGGTATTCCAGGCCGCGATCTGGGTGCGCGAGATCATCTTCGGGATGATCGAGCACCGCACGACCTCGGAAAGCTATCACGGCGCCGGGCTCGCCAGCGCGATCGGGATCATCCGGCTGCTGGTGTCGATCGTGCTCTTCTCGATCGCGATCGTGATGGTGCTGGGCAATCTCGGCGTCAACGTCACCGGCCTGGTCGCGGGTCTCGGCATCGGCGGCATCGCCATCGGTCTCGCGGCGCAGGGCATTTTCGGCGATCTCATCGCCGCGCTGTCGATCATCTTCGATCGACCCTTCCGGCTCGGCGAGAACATCAAATATGATAACACCGCCGGCACGATCGAGGGCATCGGGCTCAAGTCCACCCGCATCCGCTCGTTCGATGGCGAGTTGCGGATCATCTCGAACCGCCAGCTGCTCGACAAGGAAATCCAGAACCTCAGCGACCGGACCAAGATCCGCGTCCATTTCATGCTGGGCGTGACCTACGAGACCAGCGCCGATGCGCTCAACAGCATCCCGCAGATGCTCAAGGAGATCGCCGAGGCCCATGGCGCGAAAGCGGTGCGCAACGGCTTCGCCGCGTTCAATTCCAGCTCGCTCGACTATGAATATATCGTCGAGTTTCCGAGCGGTGATTGGGACATCGCGCATCCGGGCCGCGACAATATCGCAGTCGACATCCTGCGCCGCTTCGGTGACGCCGGCATCGCCTTCGCCTACCCCACCCAGACCAGCTACACCGCTGCGCCCGACGGCACGCTGATCCCGCCCTATCCAGAGGTGCAGTCGGTGATACGCGTCGACAAGGATCGCGCGGAAACCTAGCCCGGAAAGACTGGCGACGCTCAAGGACAAGCCGAGCGGAGCGATCGTTCCGTGCAGCGATGTCGCCGCAGCCAGGCGCAAAGTCCTGCGTTTTCTTCGGGCCGTGGAGCATGCGGAGACTGCCCCACCAGCCTGCGGCTGGTCCCCCTCCCCCTCCGGGGGAGGATCAAGGGAAGCACCATCCGCTGCTTATTAGGCGTCACCCCGGCGTTCGCCGGGGTGACGCCTAATGTCAAAGGACCTCGAACAGTCCGGCAGCGCCCATGCCGCCGCCGATGCACATCGTCACGACGACATATTTGGCACCGCGGCGCTTGCCTTCGATCAGCGCGTGGCCGGTCATGCGGGCGCCCGACATGCCGTAAGGATGGCCGATCGAGATCGCGCCGCCATTGACGTTGAGCAGTTCGTTCGGGATGCCCAGCTTGTCCTGGCAATAGAGCACCTGCACTGCGAAAGCCTCGTTGAGCTCCCACAGGCCGATATCGTCCATCTTGAGATTGAAGCGCTCGAGCAGCTTGGGGATCGCATAGACCGGGCCGATGCCCATCTCGTCGGGCTTGGTGCCGGCGACGGCCATGCCGACATAGCGGCCGAGCGGGGTGAGGCCGCGCTGCTCGGCGAGCTTCTCTTCCATAAGGACCGAAGCCGAGCTGCCGTCGGAGAGCTGGCTGGCGTTGCCCGCGGTGACGATGCCGTTGGGGAGGACGGGGTTGAGGCTTTTCAGGCCTTCCAGCGTGGTGTCGGCGCGGTTGCCTTCGTCCTTGGCGAGCGTGACTTCCTTCTGGGAGACTTCCTTGGTCTCCTTGTTGACGACGTTCATCGTCGCGGTGACCGAGACGATCTCGTCATCGAACTTGCCTGCGGCCTGTGCCGCGGCGGTGCGCTGCTGCGACTGGAGGGCATATTCGTCGCAGCGATCGCGGCCGATGCCATAGCGCTGGCCCACGATCTCGGCGGTCTGCAGCATCGGCATATAGATATCGCCATGCATCGCCAGCAGTTCCTTGTCGGGCTCGACGCGCATCGCCGGGGTCTGGACGAGGCTGATCGACTCGACACCGCCACCGATGGCGATGTCCATATTGTCGACGACGATTTCCTTGGCGGCGGTGGCGATCGCCATCAGCCCCGAGGCGCATTGGCGATCGACCGACATCCCGGCGACGCTGACCGGCAGACCGGCGCGGAGCAGCGCGGTGCGCGCGATGTTGGCGGCCTGGCTGCCCTGCTGGAGCGCGGCGCCGAACACGACGTCCTGCACTTCGGCGGGGTCGATCCCGGCGCGCTCGACTGCCGCCTTGATCGAGGCTGCGCCCAGCGTCGGGGCGGGAAGCGCATTGAACGCGCCGCGATAGGCCCGGCCGATCGGCGTGCGGGCAGTGGAGACGATGACTGCGGAACGGGACATGGGACTTCCTCTTTTTAGCTGTTCCCGCGCGCGGGAAGGCTGCTGTTCAAACGTAGATAAGCGCAATCCACTCGGCGATAAGCGCAGGCTTCTCCTCGCCTTCGATCTCGAGCGTATATTCCTGGACCTGCTCCCAGACGCCGGGCTTGCGCTCGACGAGCTTGCGCAGCTTGAAGCGGCCGCGCACCCGGCTCCCCGAACGTACCGGCGTCAGGAAGCGGACTTTGTTGCCGCCATAGTTGACGCCCATCCGGACGCCTTCGATCGGTGGCGCACCGGTGCGCGCGGCGAGCATCGGCATCAGCGAGAGCGACAGGAAGCCGTGCGCGATCGTGCCCCCGAACGGGGTCTCGGCGGCGCGGACCGGGTCGACATGGATGAACTGGTGATCGCCGGTGGCGTCGGCGAACTGGTCGATCATCGCCTGGCTGACTTCGACCCAGTCGGACATGCGTTCCGAGCCGATCTGCTCGCGCAATTGATCGATCGTAACAGGCTGGGCCATTTCCTCTCCGACGCTTTCGTCGCATAGCGCTGGCATCCTGTAGAGGGCGACCCGGCATTGCTGCAAGCCCATCCCCGACCGGAAGCTTGAAGATGACGAATGACGTAACGTCCGCCGCTCGCAAAAACATGGCATCGCTGCACCGCGCCGCCGAACCCGATGTTCTAAAACCGCTTTTGGCGCGCGCAAGGCTCACGCCCGAGTTGCGTGAGAACGTGATGGGGCATGCGCTGGCGCTGCTCGCCGACCTGCGTGCGGCGCAGAACCGCGGATGGGTGAACCAGTTCCTCCACGAATATCGGCTCAACTCGTCCGAGGGCGTCGCGTTGCTCAGCCTCGCCGAGGCCTTCCTGCGGGTGCCCGATCCCGAGACCGCCGATCTGCTGATCGCCGACAAATTGGGCGATGCCGATTGGAAGGCGCATGCTGGCCGGTCGAACTCGGCCTTGGTCAATTCGGCGACCTGGGGGCTGATGCTCGGCCGCGCGCTGGTCGGCGACGAGCAGACCGGCACGCTGCGCCGGCTGATCAGCCGCGCCGGCGAGCCGTTCGTCCGCCAGGCAGTGGGTGCCGCGATGAAGCGTATGGGCGAGGTCTTTGTGATGGGGCGCACCATCGACGAAGCGAGCAAGCGGATGAAGAAGCCGGAGAATGCCGGCTTCACTGCGAGCTTCGACATGCTGGGCGAGGCGGCACGGACCAAGGCGGATGCCGAACGCTATTTCCAGGCCTATTTCGAGGCGATCCGCGCAGTGGGCCGCGATCCCAAGGCCGGGCATTCGATCTCGGTGAAGCTCAGCGCCCTGCACCCGCGCTACGAAGTCGGCCAATATGCCAAATGTGTGCCCGAGCTGACCGACATGCTCGCGCAGCTCGCTTCCGAAGCCGCGGCGCAGCGCATCCCGCTGACGGTCGACGCCGAGGAGAGCGAGCGGCTCGAGATGAGCCTCGACATCATCGGCGATGTCGCCAAGCGTCCCGAATTGCGGGGCTGGGACGGGTTCGGCATGGCGGTGCAGGCCTATGGCAAGCGCTCCCGCGCGGTGATCGGCTGGGCAGACCAACTCGGCCGGCCGATGCACGTGCGGCTGGTCAAGGGCGCCTATTGGGACAGCGAGATCAAGCGCACCCAGGTGGAAGGGCTCCCAGACTATCCGTTGTTCACGCGGAAAGCCTCGACCGACGTGTCGTATCTCGCCTGCGCGCGCGACATGCTCGACGCGAAGAATATCGTACCGGCGTTCGCCAGCCACAATGCGCTGACTGTTGCGACGATCCTCGACTGGGCGGGCGACAGCCGCGACTTCGAGTTCCAGCGGCTGCACGGCATGGGCGAGGGGCTGTACGAGCGGCTGGTGCGCGAGGAGGGCTATCATTGCCGGATCTACGCGCCGGTGGGCGGGCATCGCGACTTGCTGGCCTATCTCGTCCGGCGGCTGCTGGAGAATGGCGCCAATTCGAGCTTCGTCCACCAGCTGGCCGACGAGCATCTGAGCGAGGCCGAACTGCTTGCCGATCCGGTCGAGAAGATCGCCGCGCTGGGCGGCTCGCGCCATCCGAGCATCCCGCTGCCGGTCGACCTGTTCGGCGCGTGGAAAAACAGCGGCGGGATCGACCTGCAGGAGCGCGGCACGCTGCGCGATACGGCGAGCGCGATCGCGATCATGCCGGTGCCCGCGGCGGTCGCCGATGCGAGCGCAGGCGAGGCAACGGCGGCGATCGGCCGTGCGACGGCGGCGTTCGAGGACTGGTCGGCAACCCCGGTCGAGGCGCGGGCGGCCATCCTCGAGCGGCTGGCGGACGCGCTGGAGGCGAACCGCATCGAGCTGATGGCGCTGGCGGTGAAGGAAGCGTTCAAGACGATCCCCGATGCGCTGGGCGAGGTGCGCGAGGCGGCGGACTTCTGCCGATATTACGCCGCGCGGGCGCGCACCGACCTGGCAACAGTGACGCTGCCCGGCCCGACGGGCGAGCGCAACGAGCTGCGCATGGAGGGCCGCGGAGTCTGGGCGACGATCGCGCCGTGGAACTTCCCGCTGGCGATCTTCCTCGGCCAGACGGTCGCGGCGCTGGTGGCCGGCAACACCGTGGTCGCCAAGCCGGCGCCGCAGACGCCCCGGATCGCGCAGGCGGCGGTGCGGCTGGCGCACCAATCCGGCGTGCCCGAAGACGCGCTGATCCTGGTGCCCGGCGGACCTGAGATCGGCGCCGCGATCACTGCCGATCCGCGCATCGCCGGGGTCGCCTTCACCGGATCGACGCCGACCGCCAAGACGATCGCCCGCTCGCTGCTCGAGAGCGATGACCGGCCGATCGTCCCGCTGATCGCCGAGACCGGCGGGATCAACGCGATGATCGTCAACTCGACCGCGCTGCCCGAGCAGGTGGTGGCCGATGTGCTGACCTCGTCGTTCCGCTCGGCGGGCCAGCGCTGCTCGGCGCTGCGGCTGCTGCTGCTCCAGGAGGAAATCGCCGACAACGTCCTCGAGATGCTGCGCGGGGCGATGGAGTTGCTCGTCATCGGCGATCCGGGCGATCCGGCCACCGATGTCGGCCCGGTGATCGAACTCGCCGGCCTATGACAAGCTGATGGCCTATCGCGAGGGCGTGAAGGGCAAGTGGCTCAAGACCGTACCGGTGCCCGCGCAAGGCCTGTTCGTGCCGCCGACGCTGATCCGGCTCGACGCGATCGAGGACCTTGGCCGCGAATGGTTCGGCCCGATCCTCCACGTCGCGACCTGGCAGGCCGGCAAGCTGGAAGAGACGATTGCCCGGGTCAACGCCAAGGGCTTCGGGCTCACCATGGGCCTGCACAGCCGCATCGCGCGATCGGGCGAGATCGCCGAGGCGCGGGCGCGGGTGGGCAACCTCTACATCAACCGTTCGATGATCGGCGCGGTGGTCGGGTCGCAGCCCTTTGGTGGCGAGGGGCTGTCGGGCACCGGGCCCAAGGCCGGCGGACCGCACTATCTCCACCGCTTCTGCGCCGAGCGCTCGGTATCGGTCGATACGACCAGTGCGGGCGGCAACGCGACGCTGCTTTCGCTTGACGAAGGCGGCATCTGACGGTCCAAAATCCCCCGAGGCCGACTCCGCGGCCAAAGGGGGACGATGATGCGGAACTGGGGTGGCGGCGCGACGGCGCTTGCGATGGTGCTGTGCGCGGCGACGCCGGCAGTGGCGAAGGACAAGCCCGACGCGGCACCGGCGGCACCGCCCGCCATGGTGGCGCTGCAAAAGGACCTCCACCCGCAGACCGGCGACGTGAAGATCCCGCAGGCCAATGCGGTGATGCACCTGGGCGACCGCTATTATTTCCTTCCCGCCGCAGATGCGCGGCGCGTGCTTGTCGAAGCCTGGCACAATCCGCCGAGCACGGCGGACGGCGTGCTGGGCATGGTTTTCGAGAAGGACGCCACGGTTTATGACAGCGTCTGGGGCGCCGTGATCACCTATGAGGATACCGGCCACGTTCCCGACGACGACGCGGCAAAGCAGGATTATGCCGGCGTGCTCAAGGGCATGCAGGAAGGCACCGAGGAGCAGAACGCCGAGCGCAAGCAGGCGGGATACCAGCCGATGCACCTGATCGGCTGGGCGCAACCGCCGTCCTATGACGCGGCCAACCATTCGCTGATCTGGGCGCGCGAGCTCCAGCTCGAAGGCGATGCCGTCAACGGGCTCAACTATGACGTACGCCTGCTCGGGCGGACGGGCGTGCTCAGCCTCAACATGCTCGCCTCGATGAACGATCTCGGCAATGTCCGCACCGCGGCGCAGAGTTTCGGCAAGGCAGTGAGCTTCGAGCCCGGCGCGGGCTATGCAGACTATAATGCGTCGAGCGACAAGACTGCCGATTATGGCCTTGCCGGGCTGGTCGCCGGCGGCGTTGCGCTGGGCGTGGCCAAGAAGATCGGGTTCCTCGCGATCATCCTGAAGTTCGGCAAGGTGATCCTGATCGGCATCGCCGCGGCGGGCGCCGCGGTGTGGCAGTTCGTCAAGCGGCTGGTGGGCAAGAAGGATGAGGAAGAAGTGATCTAGGTCGGGGCTTATGGCCGAAAGTGGGTGGGAAGCGGACTTTGCCAAAGTGTGCGGATGGTGCTTTCCTTGATCTTCCCCCGGAGGGGGACCAGCCGCAGGCTGGTGGAGGGGTAGTCTCCGCATGCACGGCTCGATCCGCGATCGCTGGCTTTGCACGCAGGGCGTTCGGGTCCTCAGGATACCCGCGCAGGTGATCCTGTCCGACCTGAAAGCTGCGATCCGCCACAGTGTCGTTATCGCCTGCGGCGACTACCCCTCCACCGGCTTCGCCGGTCCCCCTCCCCCTCCGGGGGAGGAATGGGCGCTTCCAATGCCCGCAAGTGGGGCGGAAGCCGCCGGGCTGCGCCTGCCAGTATACGGCCTGACTAGCCAACCTTCTGGTTGGGGTCGCCTCGCGCCCCGAACCGGATTTATTCCGCATAAAATCAACAATTTCAGCGCACGTCATCCGGCGCTCAGATTTTGGTCGGTTGTCCTTGTTGACTCGATACGCAGATTTCAGGGCACCCGACGATTTTCCATTTCCAAAGAACAGGGTTTGACCTTGGCACGAAAGCGGCGCCTTCCCGTGCCACGTGCGCCGTCTCCACCGAGCGATCAGCCGCGTGGCGCAGCCCAACCTTTTGGTTGGCTTCGCCGGGCACTCGGCGCGGGCGATTTTCGCGATCTTTCAATGCTTTAGTCGTGCGGCATCCACAATCCCGTGCGCGATCGGTTGTCACGCTTGACACGATACGCCTCTTTTTGCGCGAGAAACCCTTTGGTTGCCTCGCGAATATTCTGACCGGCTGACGATTTCAAAGAGCAGGCCGCGATTCTGGCATGAAAGGCGCCCTGTAGGACAGCCCTGACTGCTGGCCGGCGTTCGCCGGCTGAACCTTGCGCTATGGCGGAGCCGGTGCAGCCTCGCTACGACGCGCGCATGTTCGCACGCCTCCTCCCCTGGCTCTTCTGGGCCGCGCTGCTTTTCGCCTTCGTCATGGCGATCCTGCCGCATCCGCCGCGGCTTCCCGGCGACCCGATCGACAAGGTGCAGCACATGCTTGCCTTTGCGACGCTGACGATACTCGGGAGCGCGTCATATCCCCGTATCCGGCCGCTGCACTGGGTGATCGCGCTCGCCGGCTTCGGCGCGCTGATCGAAGTGGTGCAGGCGATCCCGATGCTGCATCGCACATCCGACGTGATGGACTGGCTGGCCGACATGGTAGCGGTGCTCGTCGCGCTGGCCGTCGTAGCGGGGCTGCGCCGCGGGCTGTCTAGCCGTAAGCGCCTGTAACAAGGCATTTAGCGGATCGCGCTTGCGCGCGCTGGCGCAATCCCCACCCTTGCCGACAACGCTGCCACATGCGCGCGCCTTGGTGTTTTGGTAACTCAGGTTAGCGATAACAGCGGCGGGAGCCCCCAGCAGAGGGGCCGGGAAGAGGGATTTCTGATGGGCGAAGTAGCGCTGGTGGCCGATATCGGCCGCCAATCGGTTCGGTTCGGACTGACCGGCGGCGATGCCGGCGAGGCGCCGCGCGACATCCGCAAGTTCATGACCGCGGAACATCCCACTTTCACCAGCGCGCTCGTCGCCTATCTCGGCGGCGTCGGGCTGCAAGACGCCAAGCTCCCCAGCGTGCTCGCCGTCGCAGGCGCGGCGCGCGGCGACCTGATCAACCTGACCGGCAGCCGCTGGTATATCTCGCTCTCGGGCGTCGAAGCCGTGCTGCGGGTGCGCCCGCGCGCGCTCAACGAATGCGCCGCCAACGCACTTGCACTCACGCGCCTGTCGCTGAGCGCTTTCGCCCCGCTCCATGGCCCTCCGCCGCGCCCGGTCGAGGCCGGCGGCAATTATGTCGTGATCGGCACCGGCACGGGCCTGGGCGTCGCTGCACTGATATCCTCGGGCGATCGCCTCGTCCCGATCCAGAGCGAGGCCGGCCACATCGCCTTTGCGCCGCAGACCCCGGACGAGAAGATTTTCGCCGAGCATTGCCACAAAAAGGGCATCGCGCTCGACGTCGAGACGTTGCTCAGCGCGCCGGGGCTGCTGCTCGCCTATGAGGCGCTGTCGGGCGGCAAGCATGTGAGCAAGCCCGAGGACATCACCCGCAACGCCGGACGCGATCCGACCAGCAGCGCAGTGATGAAGATGTTCGTCGAGCATCTCGGCGCCTTCGCCGGCGATCTTGCGCTTGCCTTCGGTGCCTGGGACGGCGTGTACCTGACCGGCCCGATCGCACGCGGCATCCATCCGCAATTGATGGACCCGGGCTTCCGCCGCCGCTTCGAAAGCAAGGCCGCGTTCCGCCGCCACCTCTCCGAAGTGCCGACCGCCGTGGTGACCCGCAACGACCTCGAACTGGTCGGTGCCGCCGCCGCGCTGGGGAACGCCTGAACCGGGCCGCTCGTTACCCCGGCGAACACTATCCCGGGAGAGCATCATGGCCGACGTCGCCAAACTCAAGAAAGACCTCTGGAAGAAGCTCGACGACAGCCCCTTCGTGATGATCGGACTGCACGATGGCGGGCACAGCATTCCGCTCACCGCGCAGCTCGACAAGGATCAGGTCGACACGCTGTTCTTCTTCATCGGCAAGGACAACCGCCTCGCCAAGGGCGGCGAGGCGATGGCGCAGTTCGTCTCCAAGGGGCATGACTATTTCGCCTGCCTGGCGGGCACCGCCCGCGTCGACAACGATTTCGCGCAGATCGACAAATTGTGGAATCGGCAGGTCGAGGCATGGTTTCCGGGGGGCAAGGACGATCCCAACCTCGCGCTGCTGCGTTTCGACATCGATAGCGCCGAGCTGTGGGAAACCGATATGTCGGCGAGCGGCGTGCTCAAGATGCTGTTCGGCGGCACGATCAAAGGCGACGAGGAAGGCAGCCATGCCGTGGTCGGGACGACTGCGGAGGAGTGAGCCCGCCTGCCTGGCGCCGGTGGCGCAATCGTCCCCGGCGCTAGGGACACCTCTGCCGGAAATGCGGCATGCCAGCGCCCCGGCCTGCGCCGGGTGCGAAGCCTTGACCCGCGGCCCCGTTCGCGCGACGCACAGGCCATGGGTCCCACCCTCGCCCACCGCGTCCGCACCGAGGCGCATGCCGTATGGCTCGCGATCCGCGATCCGCGCACGCCGCTGCATGCCCGGCTGTTCGGAGTGCTGGTCGCCGCCTATGCGCTGTCGCCGATCGACCTGATCCCGGATTTCATCCCGGTGATCGGCCTGCTCGACGATGCGGTCCTGATCCCGCTGGGCGTCTGGCTGTTCGAGAAGATGATCCCCGCGGCGCTGTTCGCCGAACATCGCGCGCGGGCCGAGGCCGAGACGCAGCGCCCGGTGAGCGTGGCCGGGATAGCGATCATCGTCGCGATCTGGGCGGGCGTCGCCTGGCTCGGCTATACGCTGATTGCGACGAGCGGATATAATTGAGTTGGGGGTTCCCGACTGTCATTCCGGCGAAAGCGGGGATGCCGGAGAGTGGGATACGCCCGCCGGTTACATCAAACGCGGTCGCGACTAATTTCTCTTCGTCACCCCGGCCTTGAGCCGGGGTCCCGCTGCCTTGGCGCCGGAAGAAGAAGCGGGATCCCGGCTCAAGACCGGGATGACGTAGTAGCGGCTATTTGCGTTCTCAACCTGACCCGCCAGCCTCACGCGAACCCTAGCCGCTGTGCGCGGCCATCCATTCCTCGAGCACCGGCGCGATCCGGGTGCGCCACTTCGAACCGTTGAAGATGCCGTAATGGCCGACGCCCTCGGCGAGGTGATAGCGCTTGAACTGCTCCGGCAGCTTGTCGGCGATGGTCAGCGCCGCCTTGGTCTGGCCGATGCCGGAGATGTCGTCCTTCTCGCCTTCGATCGCGAGGATGCCGACATCGGTGATCGCGCTGGGATCGACCAGCCGGCCGCGATGCGTCATCTCGCGCTTGGGCAGCGCGTGCGCCTGGAAAACGGTATCGATCGTCTGGAGATAGAATTCGGCGGTCATGTCGCAGACCGAGCGATATTCCTCGTAGAACTTCATCGTCGCGTCGGACGCTTCGCCATCGCCCTGGACGAGATGCTTGAACATCTCCCAATGCGAAATCATGTGGCTGCCGAGGTTCATCGTCATGAAGCCGGCGAGCTGGAGGAAGCCGGGATAGACTTTCCGCCCGGCACCCGGATAGGTCACCGGGATCGTGGCGATGACATTCTGCTCGAACCAGGCATGCGGACGCTCGGTCGCCAGCGTGTTGACGGCCGTGGGCGCCTCGCGGGTATCGATCGGGCCGCCCATCATGGTGAGCGTGCGCGGACGATTGGGATGCTGATCGGCGCTCATCACCGCGGCGGCGGCATAGCAGGGCACCGACGGCTGGCAGACCGCGAGCATGTGCGGCCGGGCATCGCCCTGCGCGCCGATATGCTCGAGAAAGCTCACGATATAATCGATATAATCGTCGAGATCGAAACGGCCTTCGGACAGCGGGACCAGCTTCGCGTCGCGCCAATCGGTGATGTAGACATCGGCGACCGGCAGCATCCGCTCGACCGTGCCGCGCAGCAGCGTGGCATAATGGCCCGACATCGGCGCGACGATCAGCAGCTTGGGACCGCCCTCGACGCCCGCGCGCACGAAACGCTTGAGCTGCCCGAACGGCTTACGCAGCACGATCTCTTCATGGACGTCGACTTCGCGACCGTCGACGATCGTGTGGTCGAGCGCGAAATCGGGCTTGCCGCGCGGCGCCGAGGCATGGGCGAACACTTCGAGCGCCGAGGCGACCACGGGTCCGCCACCGAAATAGGAAAAGGGGTTGGCCGGATTGTTGAGAAGGCCGGCGGAGAAGTTCGCAAGGGCGCTGGCCCCTGCCAGCATCGAGCGCTGAATCTCGTAAGCGTCGTAGAGCATCGAATTCCTTCCACCGTCACCCGTTGGAACGGTGGCGACTTATCCTACTAATAGAGCGCGGCTTGCTGCGGTGCAACGTCGTCATACCAAATCTTCCAAACCACGGGTGGTTCCCCTGCCGAGCCAATCGCGCTAGGTCGCCGCGCATGGCCGATCCCGTTCCGCCTGCGCAACCGAAGCGCAAGCTCAGCAACCTGCTCATCGTCTGGAGCTTCACCCGGCGCTATCCGCTCCAGCTCGCGGTGGCGACGCTGGCGCTGTTCGGCTCGTCGCTGGCGACGCTATGGGTTCCACGGACCTTCAAGCAGATCGTCGATAATGGCTTTGCCGCGGGTGCCGATCCGTCGCGAATTGGGGTGTATTTCCAGGGGCTGCTGCTCGTCGTCCTCGGGCTGGCGATCGCGACGGCGCTACGCTTCTACTTCGTCTCCTGGGTCGGCGAGCGGACCGTCGCCGATATCCGGATTGCGGTGCACCGCAACTTGCTGCGGCTGCCGCCCAAATGGTTCGAGGAGAACCGCCCGTCCGAGATCGCGTCGCGGCTGACCTCGGACACGGCGATCATCGAGATGGTCGTCGGCAGCACCGTGTCGACCGCGCTGCGCAACTTCCTCACCGGACTGGGCGGGCTGATCTATCTGTTCGCGCTGGCGCCGACGATCGCGCTGTACCTGATCATCGGCATCCCGCTGGTCGTGCTGCCGATCGTCTGGCTGGGCGGGCGCGTCCGCCAGTTGTCGCGATCGAGCCAGGACCGCGTCGCCGATATCGGCGCAATCGCCTCCGAGACGCTCGGCGCGATGCGGATCGTCCAGGCGTTCGGGCAGGAGCGCCGCGAGGGGCAGCGCTTCGAAGGCGCCGTCGAGCGCAGCTTCGCCGCCGGCAAGCGCCGCTTCGCGCTGCGGGCAGTGATGACCGCGCTGGTGATCGGGCTGCTGTTCACGGCGATCACGCTGATCATGTGGGACGCCGTGTCGGGCGTCGCCGCGGGGCGGATCTCGGGCGGATCGATCACCGCGTTCGTGATCACCGCCGGGCTCGTCACCGGATCGTTCGGCGCGCTGACCGAGACCTATGGCGAGCTGCTGCGCGGTTCGGGCGCCGCCAGCCGGCTTGCCGAGCTGCTTGCCGAGCATCCCGACATCGCCGCGCCCGCCCAGCCGATCGCGCTGCCCCAGCCGCCGCTGGGCGCGATCGCCTTCGACCGCGTCACCTTCCGTTATCCGACGCGGCCCGAAGTCTCCGCGCTGGCCGACTTCTCGCTCGCCGTAGCGCCGGGAGAGACGGTGGCGGTGGTGGGCCCCTCGGGCGCCGGCAAATCGACCTTGTTCCAGCTGCTCCAGCGCTTCTACGATCCCGAGGTCGGGCAGGTCCGCGTCGACGGCGTGGCGCTGCCCGATGCCGATCCGGCCGAGGTTCGCAGCCGCATGGCGATCGTGCCGCAGGAGACGGTGATCTTCGCCGCCTCGGCGCGCGACAATCTGCGGTACGGCGCCTGGGATGCTAGCGACGCGGCGATCTGGGCCGCGGCCGAGGCCGCCAACGCCGCCGAGTTCCTGCGCGAGCTGCCGCAGGGCCTCGAGACCTTCCTGGGCGAAGGCGGCGCACGCCTGTCGGGCGGGCAGCGCCAGCGGCTCGCCATTGCCCGCGCGCTGCTCCGCGACGCGCCGATCCTGCTGCTCGACGAAGCGACGTCCGCGCTCGACGCCGAAAGCGAGCGGCTCGTCCAGGACGCGCTCGAACGGCTGATGGCCAACCGCACTACGCTGGTCATCGCCCACCGGCTGGCGACGGTGCGCGCGGCGGCGCGGATCATCGTGATGGACGATGGCCGCATCGTCGAGACCGGCAGCCATGCCGAGCTGGTCGCGCAGGGCGGACTCTATGCCCGCCTCGCCGCGCTGCAGTTCCACGAGGGCTGAGACAAGCCTTCCCGATTTCAGAAGATCGGGTATGCTGCCTGCAACGACATAGCAGGAGAGACCAGTGGCCCATCGCGAATTCGACATCATCGTCTATGGCGCCACCGGCTTTACCGGCCGCCTCGTCGCCGAATATCTCGCCACCACCTATCCGCAGCTCCAATGGGCGATGGCCGGGCGCTCGCTGACCAAGCTCGAAGAGGTCTGCAACGAAATCGGCGCCGCGCCCGACACCGCCTTGCTCACCGCCAATGCCGACGATCCCGCCGCGCTCAAGGCACTCACTGCCCGCGCTCAGGTGGTGATCACCACCGTCGGGCCCTACACGCTCCACGGCGAACCGCTGCTCGCGGCCTGCGTCGAGACCGGCACGGCCTATGTCGATCTCTGCGGCGAGCCCAATTTCATGCACGACATGATCGGCAAATATGCGGACGCCGCCAAGGCCAGCGGCGCGCGGATCGTGTTCTCGTGCGGCTTCGATTCGATCCCGTTCGATCTTGGCGTATGGACCGTGCAACAGGCCGCCAAGGCCAGGTTCGGCAAGCCGGCGCCGCGGGTGAAGGGCCGTGTCCGCACGATGAAGGGCACCTTTTCGGGCGGCACCTTCGCCAGCGGCAAGGCGACGGCGATGGCCGCCGCCAAGGATCCGGCGGTGCTCAAGGCGCTGATCAACCCGTTTGCGCTCACCCCCGGCTTCGAGGGGCCGAGCCAGCCCAAGGGGCTGCTCCCCGAATATGACGAGGCCGTAGGCGGCTGGGTCGCGCCGTTCATGATGGCGGTGATCAACACCAAGAATGTCCACCGCACCAACTTCCTCGCCGGGCATCCTTATGGCGAGGACTTCCGCTATGACGAGATGCTGGTTGCGCCGGGCATCGGCGATATCGGCAAGGCCGCGGCCGAGGCGATCGCCAAGATGAACCCTATGAACGCCGACAAGGGCCCCGCCCCTGGCGAAGGGCCGAGCAAGGAAGAGCGCGACAACGGGCATTACGACCTCGCCTTCATCGCCGAAATGCCCGACGGCCAGCGGTTGACCGCTTCGGTGAAGGGCGATCGCGATCCCGGCTATGGATCGACCAGCAAGATGATCGCCGAGGCGGCCTTGTGCCTGATCCGCGACGTCCAGGGCGAAGGCGGGATCTGGACGCCCGGCGCGCTGATGGCCGAGCCGCTCAAGCGCCGACTGGAGGACCATGCCGGGCTGACCTTCACGATCGAGGAGTAACTCCTCGAACTCCCCCGGCGACGTCAGCCCTGATAGGCGAAGGTGACGAGCACCGCCGCGAGCACACAGAGCGCAATGACGATCGGCACCAGCCGGCGGCGGCGGGCGTCGCTTTCGGCCTGAAAGGCGGCGGTGTCGAGCCAGTAGCGGCCCGCCGCCGCCTCGCGCACGACGCCCTTGCTTTGCATTCGGGCGAACTGGCGGGTCTCGATAGGGCTCTGCGGCACATAGGCGACGGCGTCATCGGCGCTGGTCGCGTGATGGACGAAGAAATGTGCGGCGATCCTGCGGCGGGCGCGGACGACGAGGCCGGCGACAATGGATGGAACCGGTGATGCTGCGATCATGGCATGCTCCCGTTGGCCGCCGCATGCTGACAGCAAAGCCGCAGTTGCTCAACCAGGCATGTCGACCAGAGAACGGAACGCCGTCCCTCCCCCGGCGGGGAGAGGAGAAGGTCAGCGCTTGCGGCCCTGGTGGCGGATGTTGGCGGGGCGGCCGCGGTGCTTGATGATGCGCTTGGGCGGGCCGCCGCGGCGTTCGGACGACTCCCCGCTGCCACTCCCCTTGCCGTCGGGCAGCTCGAAGCGCAGCGCGCCCGAGACCGGATTGGCCTCGGCCAGCCGCAGCTTGAGGCGCTGGCCCAGCGCATAGAATTCGCCGGTATCCTCGCCGATCAGCCGCTGGCTGGCCTCGTCATAGCGGAAATATTCGCGGCCGATGTCGCGCACCGGAACCAGCCCGTCGCCGCCAATGCCTTCGATCGTGGCGAAGAAGCCGAAATTCTGCACCCCGGTGATCCGCGCATCCATCACCGAACCGACATGTTCGGAAAGATAGGCGGCGACATAGCGATCGACCGTCTCGCGTTCGGCCTCCATCGCGCGGCGTTCGAGCGCGGAGATGCTCTCGCCGATACGATCCATGCTCGCCAACTCCTCGGCAGTGAGCCCGCCGGGGCCGAGCTTGTAGGCGGCGACCAGCGAGCGATGGACGATCAGATCGGCATAGCGGCGGATCGGCGAGGTGAAATGGGCGTAGCTGCCCAGCGACAGGCCGAAATGCCCGGCATTTTGGGGGCCGTAATAGGCCTGGGTCTGGCTGCGCAGCACCTGCTGCATGACTTCGTCACGGAAATCCGCCTCGCCGACCCGTTCGAGGATATGGTTGAAGGTTGCGGGCTTGATGACCTGACCGAGCGCGAACTCCATGTCATAGGTCTTGAGATATTCCTTGAGCGCGACGAGCTTCTCGCGCGCCGGCGGCTCGTGGATGCGGTACATCACCGGCGCCTTCTTGGCCTCGAGAGCCTTTGCCGCGGCAACATTTGCCGCGATCATATAGTCCTCGATAAGCTTATGCGCATCGAGCCGCTCGCGCGGGGCGACCGAGAGGATGCGGCCCTTCTCGTCAAGCACGATGCGGCGCTCGGGCAAGTCGAGATCGAGCGGCTCGCGCTTTTCGCGCGCCTTGTTGAGCGCGCGCCAACAGTCCCAGAGATGATGCAGCGCCGGCTCGATCTCGGCGCGCTTCTCCGCGCCGGGCGCGAAGCGATCGTCGAGCAAGGCGCGCGGGCTTTCGGGGCCGTCGATGATCGTCTGGGCATCGTCATAGGCGATGTTCGCCGCGATGCTGACGACGGCGCGGGTGAAGCGCCACGACTTTAGCTCACCGCTCTTGCCGACCTGGATGTGGCAGGCGAGCGCGGCGCGATCCTCGCCTTCCTTGAGCGAACAGACTTCGGCCGAAAGGATCTCGGGCAGCATCGGCACGACGCGATCGGGGAAATAGACCGAATTGCCGCGCTTGCGCGCCTCGCGATCGAGCTCGGAGCCGGGGCGGACATAGAAGCTGACATCGGCGATCGCGACGACCGCCTTCCAGCCGCCTTCGTTCTTGGGATCGTCATCGGGGGTCGCCCACACCGCGTCGTCATGGTCGCGCGCATCGGCGGGATCGATCGCGACGATCGGCAGGTCGCGCAAATCCTCGCGCTCGCCGAGCGGTTGCTTCGAGATACGCTCGGCCTCGGCCAGCAGCTCGTCGGAGAAGACGTTGGGGATGGCATGGCGGTGGATCGCGATCAGCGAGAAGCTGCGCGGAGCGAAGGGATCGCCGAGCCGCTGAGTGACATGCGCGAAGATGCGCGGCGGCTTGCCCGCCTTGTTGGCGAGGACGAGGTCGCCCGGTTCGGCGCCATTGCGCTCGGAGATCGGGTAGCTGTGGCGCTCCTTCTTCTCGACGCCCTGGAGATAGAGCCGCCCGCCTTCTTCATGGACGACGCCGAGCATCTGCTCCTCGCCGCCGGCCAGCTTCTTCATCGGATGCGCGATCCAGCCCTTGCCGGCCTCTTCGGTGCGCGCGAGGATGCGATCCCCGACGCCCAATGCCGAGCGCTTGCCGCGCTGCTCGCGGACGCGCAGGCGGGGCACCGGAATGCCTTCGGCTTCCCAGCGCTCGGGCACCGCCCAGACGGTGTCGCCGTCGATATCGGTGATGCGCAGCACGGTGACCTTGGGCAGTCCGCCCATCTTGTGGAAGGCGCGGCCGGGGGCGCTGTCGATCAGCCCCTCATCGGCCATGTCCTTGAGCAGCGCCTTGAGCGCGATCTTGTCCTGCGCATGCAGGCCGAACGCCTTGGCGATCTCGCGCTTGCCGGAGGGCGTGGGGGAGGACGTGATGAAATCGAGGATCTGCTGCCGCGTGGGCAGCCCAGCCTTTTGTTTTGGTTTAGCCATTGGCCCTAGATGTAGGGTGTGAAAAGCGTCTCGTCATCTCTTTCCGCCCGTGCCAGGGGGAGGATAGAAGATTGCCCGCCCACCCCCTCCCCGCCTAGGCTCGCCCCGTGACCTATGACCTGATCATCGCCGGGGGCGGCATCAATGGCTGCGCGATCGCGCGCGAGGCGGCGCTCAATGGCCTGTCGGTGCTGCTCGTCGAGAAGGACGATCTGGCCAGCCATACCAGTTCGGCCTCGACCAAGCTGATCCATGGCGGGCTGCGCTATCTCGAGACCTATGAGTTCCGGCTGGTGCGCGAGGCGCTGCACGAGCGCGAACGGCTGCTGGCCGCGGCGCCGCATCTGATCCGGCCGCTGACCTTCGTGCTCCCGCATGCGCATAGCGTGCGGCCCTGGTGGATCGTGCGCATGGGGCTGTGGCTGTACGATCTGCTAGCCGGGCGGTCGTCGCTGCCGCGCTCGCGCGGGCTGCGGCCAAGCGACGCCGCGTACACCGATCCGCTGGCGGGCACGCATCGCGGGTTCGTCTATTCGGACGCCTGGGTCGACGATGCGCGGCTGACGCTGGCCAATGCGCGCGATGCCGCCGAGAATGGCGCCGAGATCGCGACCCGCACCGCCCTGGTCTCGGCGCGGCGCGCGGAGGGCAGATGGCAGGTCGAACTGTCCGACGGGCGCAGCGTGGAAGGGCGCGCGCTGGTCAATGCGGCGGGCCCTTGGGTGCGCGCGCTGCTCGACGATGTCGGGGTTGCGAGCGCCTCGCGGGCGCGGCTGGTCAAGGGCAGCCATATCGTCGTGCCGCGGCTGTTCGACGGGGACCATGCCTATATCCTCCAGCAGCCCGACCGGCGGATCGTGTTCGCGATCCCCTATGAGGGCGGGTTCACCGAGATCGGCACCACCGACGTCGCCGTCGAGCGGCCCGAGGATGCGGTCTGCTCGGACGAGGAGCGCGCCTATCTGTGCGACGCGGTGAACCGTTATTTCACGCGGCAGGTGTCGCCCGCCGACATCGTCTGGGACTGGTCGGGCGTGCGGCCGCTGCACGACGACGGTGCGGCCAAGGCGCAGGCAGTGACGCGCGATTATGTGCTGGAGCTCGATGGCGCGGGGGCGCCCCTGCTCTCGGTGTTCGGCGGCAAGATCACGACCGCGCGGGCGCTGGCCGAGGAGGCACTCGAAAAGCTGGGGCCGACGCTGGGTAGGCCGGTGGCGCCGCGGACGCGGGCGCGGGTGTTTCCCGGCGGGGCGATCGGCGATTTCGGCCAGTTTCTCGGCGAGGTGCGCGCGCGCTGGCCGTTCCTGGGCGACGCCCGATCGGCGCGGATGGCGCATGCCTATGGCACCGCGCTGCGCGACATGCTGCGCGATGTCGACAGCGAAGCCGATCTCGGCGCCGACGTCGCTGGCGGGCTGAGCGAAGTCGAGCTGCGCTGGATGCACGCCCAGGAATGGGCGCGGACGGCGCAGGACGTGCTGTGGCGGCGCAGCAAGCTGGGGCTGCACCTCGACCCCGCGGGGCGCGACGCCGTGGCACGCTGGTGCGCCGCGCATTGGCGTTAACCATTTCTTGAGCCCTTCCCCATAGGCCCGCAGCCAGGGTGGAGGGATATGGCGACCAAATTCTCGCAATATCGGAAAGTGGCGCCTGCGCTGGTCGAACAGCGCAGTGCCCCGCGGCATCCGATCCTGGTCAGCCGCGCGAGCGTGCGCAAACAGGGCGACACGCCGGCCGAGGCAACGCTGCGCGACTTGTCGGTCTATGGCTGCCGGCTCGCCTGCGCGACCGGGCATGACCAAGGCGAGCGGCTGTGGCTGCGGCTGCACGGCAGCCTGCCGATCGCGGCGACGGTGGTGTGGAACGATGGCGGCCATATCGGCTGCCGCTTCGACGCGCCGATCGAGCGCAGCCTGATGCGCGCGCTGACTCTGGTTATCTGCTGAAATCTGCGCCGAGAACGTTGGCGCGGGTGAACCGCGCCGCTTCCGCATCGCCAAGCATTCGCCGGGTCGCGCTGGCCGGGCCGGCCCCGGGACCGTGGCTGCGCGCTTCGAACAGCCGGGCCTCCTGAGGGGTCAGCCGGCGCTGCTCGCCGTCGGGCCCCTTATAGCCCATCCAGGTCCAGCCCTCGCGCTTGATATGCGCGTCCATCCCGCAATCGAGGAACACCGCCTGGCCGGTGAGCGCCATGTTGCCGCCGGCGCGCCACGGCCTTCCCAGCCAAGTGGATTGCGCGGGGACGCCGGGCTCGCGGGCTAGGCGGCAGTGCGAGAAGACCAGGCCGAAGGGCTGATCGGCCGGGGTGCTGGGCGCCGCGAGATAGCCGTGATTGGGGGCGCCTGGCACTGCGCGGGTGACGATGGTGCAGCGATCGAACCAGGCCGCGGCGCCGCCGAAGATGAAGTCGACACCGCCGACGATCGTGCATCCCGAAAGCAGGGCGCGGGCCTGGACGTAAAGCGTATCCTGGTAGCCGAGCAGCGTGCAATTCTCGACCGACGTGCGGTCCGCCTCGCGGCCGATGGCGAGCGCGACCGCCTGGGCGCCGTTGCCGGCGCTGTCGCGCTTGGCGCCGATAAAGTCGAAGCTGTTGCGGATCGTCAGGTTGCGCAGGGTGACGCCGGGCGCGGCGATGGTCAGCGTACCCGTCCGCCCGGTGCCCCAGCTGCCGCCATCGGGGTGCTGCAGGCCGGCATAGGTGCCGAAGCTGAGCACCGTCCCCGGCCCGCTGCCCTCGATCGTGACATTGGGTGTAGTGACGGTCAGCTTCTCGACCAGCACGCCTTCGCGGATCAGAATGCGGAACGGGCGGCCGGCCTTTTCGGCCTGGGCGAGCGCCGCACCGAGCGTGCCGGTGCGCGGATCGACCACAGCATCCCATGCGGCTGCCGCGTGCACGATCCGCGGCGCCAAGGTGCCGGCGGCGGCGAGCCCGAGAACGCCGCGGCGCTCCATCAATAGGCGCGCGCGACCAGGATCCGCTCGACCGCGGGCTGGCCGGTGAAGATGCAGGCGCCTTCCGCCGGTGCCGCGTCGCTAGGCACGTTGCGGAAGGTGAGCTTGAGCGCCTTCAACCGCTCGACCACCTTGTCGAGATCGGCGCCGGTCGGCTTCGACCATTCGACTTCGACCCAGCCGGGCTTGTCGCCCGCGAACGCCGTTTCGAGATCAGCAAAGTCGGTGACGCCGCGCGTGATGTTTGCCTCGAGCCGTTCGCGGGCCTGGCTGTGGAGCGACGCCTGGATGTCTTCCAGCATCGCCGCCGCCTCGCCGGCGAAATCGGCGCGCGCCACCACGGCGCTGTCGAGCTTGCCGTCTTCGCGATAGAGCCGGTCGCGGCGGATCACCGAGACATTGCCGCCGGCGACGTCGCGGCCGCCGACCTCGATCACGATCGGCGCGCCCTTCTTGACCCAGCCCCAGCGCTTGGTCGCGGCCTTGGCCGGCTTCAGGTCGAGCAGCGCGCGCACCGGCTCGCCGAGCGCGGAGAGCCTGGCGAGATCGGCCTGGAGCGCCTTGCAATAATCGACGATCGCAGCGTCTTCGGGCTGATCGCGCAGCATCGGCACGATGACGATCTGCCACGGCGCAATGCGCGGCGGCACGCGCAGCCCGTCGTCATCGCCGTGCACCATGATCACGCCGCCGATCATCCGGGTGGAGACGCCCCAGCTGGTCGTCTGGGCCAGTTCGAGTTCGCCGGCGGCGTTCTGGAAGCGGATGTTCTGCGCCTGGCTGAAGGTGGTGCCGAGGAAATGCGAAGTGCCCGCCTGGAGCGCCTTGCCGTCCTGCATCATCGCCTCGATCGAATAGGTCGAGACCGCGCCGGGGAAGCGCTCATTCTCGGGCTTCTCGCCGGCGACCACCGGCATCGCCAGGCAATCCTCGGCGAAGCTGCGATAGAGTTCGAGGATGTTCATCGTCTCCTCGCGCGCTTCCTCGACGCTGGCATGGGCAGTGTGCCCTTCCTGCCAGAGGAACTCGGTGGTGCGCAGGAACATGCGGGTGCGCATCTCCCAGCGGACGACATTGGCCCATTGGTTGATCAGCACCGGGAGGTCGCGCCAGCTCTGCACCCAGCGGCTGAACGCCGTGCCGATCACCGTCTCCGAGGTTGGCCGCACGACCAGCGGCTCCTCGAGCTTGGCTTCGGGATCGGGGACGAGCTTGCCGTCCTTCTGGATCAGCCGGTGGTGCGTGACCACCGCCATTTCCTTGGCGAAGCCGTCGACATGCTCGGCTTCCTTTTCGAAATAGGAGAGCGGGATGAACAGCGGGAAATAGCAATTCTCATGGCCCGTCGCCTTGATGCGATCGTCGAGCAGGCGCTGGATGCGCTCCCAGATGCCATAGCCCCATGGCCGGATGACCATGCAGCCGCGCACGCCGCTTTCCTCGGCCATGTCGGCCTCGGCAATGACGGCTTGATACCAGGCGGCGAAATCGGCTTCGCGGGTGACGGAGAGAGCGTGCTTGATCATGGCAGAGCGGATTAGCGGCGCGGCGCGGCGGGTCAATGCCGTGCGCAAAGCCCGAGGCTGCGAACGACTCGCAAGTCCTTCGAATCGCGGAACGATTACCTGCGCGCTTCGCTTGAATCGCCAACAAGGGAGACGAGATCATGGCCGAAGACAAGAAGCAGGACGCCGTCGCGCTACTCAAAGCCGATCATCGCAAGGTCGAAGAACTGTTCGAAGCCTTCGAGTCGGCCAAGGGCGATGGCCGCAAGCAGAAGATCGCGCTGGAAATCTGCCTGGAGCTGACCGTCCACGCCAAGATCGAGGAGGAGATCTTCTATCCGGCCTGCGAAGGCAAGATCGAAGAAGACATGCTCAAGGAAGCCTATGTCGAGCATGACAGCGCCAAAGTGCTGATTGCCGAGATCGAGGCGGGCAGCCCGGACGACGATTTCTACGATGCCAAGGTCAAGGTGCTTTCCGAGCAGATCGAACACCATGTCGAGGAAGAGGAAATGCGCATGGAGGGCATGTTCTCCCAGGCGCGCAAGGCCGGGCTCGACATGGACGCGCTGGGCGACCAGCTGCGGGCCCGCAAGGAAGAACTGATCGCCGAATATAAGGCAAACGGCCTGCCCAAGCCGGAGACGACGACGCTGCTCGAAGCGACGGTCTGATCCCCCCGGCGGCCGAGCGACACCCCGCCCGGCCGTCGCCCGGCTACGCAGTTAACCGGATGTTAACGCCTTGAGCCCGCACTGCTATATACGCTTCATGCACTGGGCACGATCCACCTCTGCCGAACAGCTGATCGCGGTCTTCGGACCCGAGCGGGCGCTTGCGCACGTCACCGATCTGCTCCGCCGCGCGGTGCGCGCCGGCGACGATCAGACCGCGGCGCTGCTCGACGGACTGCTGCAGGGGATCGAAGTCGCGACCTGACGCGCTTCCCGATTTCCTGCGCGAGTGCCAGACGGGAATTCGGTCCGGCGCAGGAGCAACGATGTTCATTCCCCTACCCTTGCTGATCGTCGCGGCGCTGGTCTTTCTGGGATTGCTGCTGGCCCTCCTGCAATTGTCGCGGCGGCGCGACCCTTTGCTGGGCGGGCAGCAATTGCGCCGCGCACCAACCCCGGTGCCGTCGCAGCCAAGGGCGCGCAGCACGACCTTGTCCCCCAAGTCGAGGCGGAGGTGCGTGCGCTGCTTGCGGCGGGGCGCAAGATCGATGCAATCAAGATCGCGCGCGACGCGACCGGCCTCGGGCTGCGCGAGACCAAGGAATTGGTCGAGGGCTTCGAATAGCCAGGCGGTAGGCCCAAGGCTGCGATGGGCGGAGTTTGGGTGGGAAGCGGACCTTCTCTTCGTCACCCCGGGCTTGACCCGGGGTCCCGCTTCTTTTTGCTCTTGGCAGGGATCAAGGGCTTTAATCCCGAGCGGCATGATCTGTTCGAGCCTCTCGTCAAACTCCAGAAGAAGCGGGACCCCGGCTCAAGGCCGGGGTGACGGAAACAGGAACGTCGGCAATTGGGGCGTTAGCCGCCATTCGCGTCCATGGATTCCCAACCTCTCCCCAGCTCTGCAGGGTAGGATCGATCGGGTCACTGCGCCAGGGCGGCGTCGCTGGCGAGCTTGTCGGCGCGTTCGTTGTCGGGGTGGCCGGCATGGCCCTTGACCCAGACCCATTCGACGCGGTGCGGCTTGGCGGCGGCGAGGAGTTCCTGCCAGAGCTCGGCATTCTTGACCGGCTTCTTGTCGGCAGTGCGCCAGCCATTCTTCATCCAGCCGTGGATCCACTTGGTGAGGCCGTCCATCACATAGCGGCTGTCGGTGGAAAGCGTGACGCGGCACGGACGGGTCAGCGCCTTGAGCCCCTGGATCGCCGCCATCATTTCCATGCGGTTATTGGTGGTGTGCGGCTCGCCGCCGGACAATTCCTTTTCGGTGCCGCCCATGCGCAGCACCACGCCCCAGCCGCCGCGGCCGGGATTGCCCTTGCACGCGCCATCGGTGGCGATTTCGACATGTTGGAGTTCGGTCATGCGAAAAGCGCGTCGCCGTTCGCTGCGTAGAAGTCCAGCCGGCGCAGATAGGCGATCGGATCTTTCCTGGTGACAAGCGCGTCGGCCGGGGTGTTGAGCCAATCCCAGGCGCGGCTGAGCAGGAAGCGCAGCGCAGCGCCTTGCGCCAGGATCGGCAGCGCGGCGCGCTCTTCGTCGGTGAGCACGCCATAGCCCTCGATCAGTCCCGCGCCGATCGCCGGATCATAGCGACTGCCCGACGGATCGAACGACCAGGCGCCGTGGGTGATGGCGAAGTCGAAGGCGCGCAGATCGGTGCAGGCGAAATAGAAGTCGATCAGCCCGGTGACGTCGTCGCCCAGCATCAGGACATTGTCGGGGAACAGATCGGCATGGATCGCGGAGGTGGCGAGGTGCCGCGGCCAGCGCGCGAGGATGCGTTCGAGGGCAGCGGCGACGGACTCGAACAGGCCCGGCGCAATGCCGTCGAGATCGCGGCCGCAGCGGTCGAGCTGGCCCTGCCAGGTATCGACGCCCATCGTGTTCGGGCGTTCCAGGGAGAAGTCTGCGAGCGCGCGGTGCATCTGGCCGAGCGCGGCGCCGGCGGCGCGGGCCTGGGCGGGGGTGGGCGTGGTCACCGAGACGCCGGGGAGAAACTTGATCAGGCAGGCCGGGCGGCCTTCGAGCTGGTGGATCTCGACGCCGTCGCGGTCGGCGATGGCGGGCGGCACGGGCAGGCCCTTGGCGGCGAGGTGATCGAGCAGCGCCATGAAATAGGGCAGATCGTCTGCGGCGACGCGCTTCTCGTAGAGCGTCAGGATGAAGCGGCTCTGCGTGGTGTCGACGAGATAGTTGGAGTTCTCGACCCCCTCGGCAATGCCCTTGGCGGAGACAAGTTCGCCGGCATCGAACTTCGCGAGGAAGGATGCCAGCGCTTCCGCCGATACCTGTGTGTAGACTGCCACCTTCCCCCTGTCGTCATTCCCGCGAAAGCGGGGACCCATCTCCCGGATGGGCGGCGGATACAACCGCAGTTGTGCTTGGGATGAGGATAGGCATTCGGCTCCCCTCCCTGCCTGCAGGGAGGGGCTGGGGGTGGGTGCGCGAGTCTGCGCGCCCAAAGACGCTGTCGCCCAGCACCAAAGCGCCGACCGAGGCATCGAGCCCCGTCGGCGCCAACCCACCCCTAACCCCTCCCTTGCAGGGAGGGGAATTTCAGGCTGCCTCGAGCCCGCGGGGCAGCTTGAACACGACATTCTCTTCGACGGTCTCGACGTCGCGCTCGCGAATCTCGAAGCGTTCCGAAAGCTTGGCGACGAGCTCGCGGACCAGCAGTTCGGGCGCGGAGGCCCCGGCGCTGATCCCGAGCGAGCCGACGCCGTCGAACCAGGTCCAGTCGAGCGCGTCGGCGCGCGGGATCAGATAGGCCGTAGTGCCCTGGCGCTCGGCGACCTCGACGAGGCGCAGCGAATTGGACGAATTCGCGCCACCGATCACCAGCATCAGATCGACCGAGGAGGCGATCGCCTTGACCGCGCCCTGGCGATTGGTGGTGGCATAGCAGATGTCGTTCGGGCCGGGTGCGAGGATCGCGGGGAAGCGGCGCTTGAGCACCTCGAGCGTCGCCGCGGTATCGTCGACCGACAGCGTCGTCTGGGTGAGGAAGGCGAGGTTCTCAGGATCGGCAGCCTGCACCGCCTCGGCATCGGCCGGAGTCTCGATCAGCGTCATCGCGCCGTCGGGAACCTGGCCGAAGGTGCCGATCACTTCGGGATGCCCCTTGTGGCCGATGAACAGGATGTGGCGCCCCGAGGCAACCAGCCGCTCGGCCTGGCGATGGACCTTGGACACCAGCGGGCAGGTCGCGTCGAGATATTCGAGGCCGCGCTCGGCCGCCTTGGCGGGGACCGCCTTGGGCACGCCGTGCGCCGAGAACACCACCGGCACGCCGTCGGGCACCTGATCGAGCTCCTCGACGAAGATCGCGCCCTGCGCCTTGAGCGTATCGACGACGAACTTGTTGTGGACGATCTCGTGCCGGACATAGACCGGCGCGCCATATTTCTCGATCGCCAGCTCGACGATGCGGATCGCGCGATCGACCCCGGCACAGAAGCCGCGCGGCGCGGCGATCAGCACTTCGAGGGCAGGCTTCACAGTCTCGGTCATGATGGAGCCGGCTCTACGCGATTGCTTGCGCGCGCGAAAGCCGGTTCCTATGGTGCCCGCCGTTTCCCGGGCCTCGCGATGCGTGGCCCGTTGTTCCGTCTGAAAGGTGTACCGCCCGTGTCGCTCGCCAAGCTCGCCGTCCCTGCCCTGATCCTGCTGGTTGCCGGCGGCTGCGCCCGCACCGGCGAGATCGCCGAGGGCGGCATCACTGCGGTCCGTTCGGTATGCCCGCGCGTCGGCGTGCCCGTCGGCACCGGCGACCTGACGACATTCAATCCCGCCGACAGCCGCGATTCGACCGCAATCGACGTCACTGCAGTGCTGACCAACGTCGCCTCGACCTGCGACGATGCCAGCGACCAGGTGGTCACCAACGTGACCTTCGACGTGCTCGCCAGCCGCCCCCAGCCGGGGCCGGCGCGCGACGTTACCCTGCCCTATTTCATCACCGTGGTGCGCGGCGGATCGTCGGTGGTCGCCAAGCGCGTCCACCCGTTGACCGTGCATTTCGCCGACGGCCAGGTCCGCGCCCAAGTGAGCGGCCAGGCCAGCGCCACGGTGTCGCGCGCCGCCGCCAGCCTGCCCGAGGACGTCCGCAAGCGGCTGACCGAGAAGCGCAAGGCCGGCGACCAGGCCGCGGCGATGGACCCGCTCGCCGATCCGGCGATCCGCTCGGCGGTGCAGGCCGCGACCTTCGAGGCGCTGGTCGGCTTCCAGCTGACCGAGGATCAGCTGAAGTATAACGCGACGCGCTAAAGCCCGATTGACTCGCACGCCGCGCCCGGCCAAGGCTCGCGGCGTCGATGGGGGGCAACCTTCATGGGCACGCGCGGGAGAGTGTGGGGCAACCCACCGCCGAAGGAGCAACCGCCCCGGAATCTCTCAGGCATCAGGGACCGCGCGCGCCAACGATACTCTGGAAAGCGCTGCCGATGCGGCAGCCACCGAAGGGGTAAGCCGGCCAAGCCCAAGGGCAGTCCGGTCAAAGCTCTCAGGTTCCCGTGACAGAGGGGGCGATGGACCAAAGCGCGGCGACGCGCAGGGCTTCATCGATTCCCCATGCCAACGGAGTGCCGCTTGTGAGCCAGGATCCCCAGAACGAGCCCGAAGGCGACGCCCCCGAAATCCTGACGCTGCCGCTCGACGCCTGGCATCGCGCCCATGGCGGCCGGATGGTGCCGTTCGCCGGCTATCACATGCCCGTCCAATATGAGGGCATCATGGCCGAGCATCTCTGGACACGCGCGCATGCCGGGTTGTTCGACGTCAGCCACATGGGCCAGCTGCTGTTCTCGGGCGAAGGCGCCGATGCCGGGCTCGAGACGCTGCTTCCCGGCGATATCAAGGGTCTGGGCGAAGGGCGGATGCGCTATTCGCTGCTGCTCGCCGACAATGGCGGCATCCATGACGATCTGATGGTCACCAAGCTGCCCGCCGAGAACGGCTTCGAGACGCAAGCCGGCGATTTCTACATGGTCGTCAACGGCGCGTGCAAATGGGACGATATCGGCGTGTTCCGCGAGATGCTGCCCGACGAAGTCGGCATCAGCCATCTCGACGAGCAGGCGCTGCTGGCGCTGCAGGGGCCGGAGGCAGTGACCGCGCTGGAGCGCGTCGTGCCGGGCGTCTCCGCACTGGTGTTCATGACCGCCGCCGCGTTCGAATGGAACGGCAACCCGCTTTGGGTGAGCCGCTCGGGCTATACCGGCGAGGACGGTTTCGAGATCTCGATCCCCGGCGAGGCGGCCGAAGCCTTTGCCGAGGCACTGACCGCGCAGCCCGAGGTCAAGCCGATCGGCCTGGGCGCGCGCGATTCGCTCAGGCTCGAGGCCGGGCTGCCGCTCTACGGGCACGACCTCGACCTGGAGACCACCCCGGTCGCTGCCGATCTGGGCTTCGCGCTGTCGAAGCGCCGGCGCGAGGAAGGCGGCTTCCCTGGCCATGCGCGGATCATGATCGAGCGCGAGAGCGGCCCGATCGCCAAGCGCGTCGGGCTGATCGTCGAGGGCCGCCAGCCGGTGCGCGAAGGCGCCGCGGTGGTCGATGCAGCCGGCGTCGAAGTCGGCAAGGTGACCAGCGGCGGGTTCGCGCCATCGGTCCAGCAGCCGATCGCGATGGCCTATGTGCCCGCCGCGCTCGCCGTGCCGGGGACGCGTGTCACGCTCGCCCAGCGCGGCAAAGTCCATCATGCGGAGATCGCAGCGATGCCCTTCGTCCCCCATCGTTACGTCAGAAAGGGAGCCTGACCCATGCGCTATTTCACCGAAGATCATGAGTGGATCGACGTCGACGGCGAGACCGCGACCGTGGGCATCACCGATTATGCGCAGAGCCAGCTGGGCGACATCGTGTTCGTCGAGACCCCCGAAGAGGGCAAGACCGTGTCCAAGGGCGACGACGCCGCGGTGGTCGAGAGCGTCAAGGCTGCGTCGGACGTCTACGCCCCGGTCGCCGGCACGGTGATCGAAGGCAATGCCGCGCTTGCCGACAATCCTGCGCTGGTCAACGAGGACCCCGAGGGCGAGGGCTGGTTCTTCAAGCTGACGCTCGCCGATGCCGGCGAGCTCGACGCGCTGATGGACGAAGCCGCCTATCAGGACTTCGTCAGCAAGCTGTGATTTCTGCTCCCCTCCCTGCAAGGGAGGGGCCGGGGTTGGGTGCGAGCGACAAGCGAGCGCCTGCCATCCCCACAAAGCGACGCCAGGGGCATCGAGCCCCCGCCGCCGCTGGACCCACCCCTTGCCCCTCCCTTGCAGGGAGGGGTGGAGAGAGTTGAATGCGCTATTTGCCCCTTACCCAGACCGACCGCGAAGCGATGCTTGACGTTATCGGCGCCCAGTCGATCGATGATCTGTTCGCCGATGTGCCCGAGGCTGCGCGGCTGACGGGGCCGATCGCCGGCCTGCCGCTCCATGCCAGCGAGCTCGCGGTGGAGCGCCACATGTCGGCGCTGGCGCGCAAGAACCTGGCGGCAGGCGATGCGCCCTTCTTCCTCGGCGCCGGCGCCTATCGCCACCATGTGCCGGCGAGCGTCGACCATATCATCCAGCGCGGCGAGTTCCTCACCGCTTACACGCCGTACCAGCCGGAAATCGCGCAGGGCACGCTGCAGGTGATGTTCGAGTTCCAGAGCCAGGTCGCGCGGCTGCTCGGCTGCGACGTGGCCAACGCCTCGATGTACGATGGCTCGACGGCATGCTGGGAAGCGATCGTGATGGCGCGGCGCGTCACCCGGCGCGGCAAGGCGATCCTCTCGGGCGGGCTGCACCCGCATTATGTTTCCGTGGCCAAGACCATGGCCAAGTTCACCGGCGACCAGCTGGTCACGTCGCTGCCGGTGTTCAGCCCCGAGCCCGACACGCTCGACCTGATCAACGCAATCGACGACGACACTTCGTGCGTGGTCGTCCAATATCCCGACATTCTCGGCCGCATCGAGGATATGAGCGCGCTCGCCGAGGCGTGCCACGCCAAGAAGGCGCTGCTCGTCGCCGTGGTCACCGAGCCGGTGGCGCTGGGGGCGATCAAGTCGCCGGGTGAGATGGGCGCGGACATCGTCGTCGGCGAAGGCCAGTCGATCGGCGTCGGCCTCCAGTTTGGCGGCCCGTATGTCGGGCTGTTCGCCTGTTCGGACAAATTGGTGCGCCAGATGCCGGGCCGGCTGTGCGGCGAGACCGTCGACGCCGAGGGCAAGCGCGGCTTCGTGCTGACGCTGAGCACCCGCGAGCAGCATATCCGCCGCGAAAAGGCGACGTCGAACATCTGCACCTCGTCGGTGCTGTGCGCGCTGGCGATGTCGGCGCACATGACGCTGCTGGGCGAAGCCGGGCTTCGCCGCCTGGCCGAACTCAACCATGTCGGCGCCAGCGCCGCTGCCGACCGGCTTGCCGAGGTGGACGGGGTCGAGCTGGTCACCGACCGGTTCTTCAACGAGTTCACGCTGAAGCTGTCGAAGGAAGCGCGCCCCGTGGTCCGTACGCTGGCCGACAAGGGCATCCTGGCCGGCGTGTCGCTGGGCCGCCTCTATCCCGACGCCCCCGATCTGGCCAACGGCCTGATCGTCGCGGTCACCGAAACCACCACCGAGGAGGATGTCGAAACGCTTGCCTCCGCGCTCGAGGAGGTGCTGGCATGAGCACGATCAACCAGTCCGGCTGGCGCCCCACCACCCCGCAGGCAGGCGAAGCCGGCGGCGAGACCTTCACCGGCAATCGCGCGCTGATGCTCGAAGAGCCGCTGATCTTCGAAATCGGATCGACGCAGACCACCGGCGTCGATTTCGCCGAGGCGCCTTCGGGCAAGTCGCGGCTCGGCGGCCTGGAACGCACGCAGACGATCGGGCTCCCCGGCCTGTCCGAGCCGGAGACGGTGCGACACTACACCCGGCTCAGCCGCCAGAATTATGCCATCGACCTCGGGCTGTTCCCGCTGGGCAGCTGCACGATGAAGCACAATCCGCGGCTCAACGAGCGGATCGCGCGCCTTCCGGGCTTTGCCGACATCCACCCGCTCCAGCCGGTCGATACCGTGCAGGGTGCGCTGGGCGTGATCAACGAACTGGCCCAGTGGCTGATCAAGCTTACCGGAATGCACGGCGTGGCGATGACCCCCAAGGCCGGCGCGCATGGCGAGCTTTGCGGCATCCTGTGCATCAAGGCGGCACTCGAGGCGCGCGGCGATGATCGCCGGGTGCTGCTGGTGCCGACCAGCGCGCACGGCACCAACCCGGCCACCGCGGCCTTTGCCGGCTTTACTGTCGAGGACATTCCCGCAACGGCAGACGGGCGCGTCGACCTCGATGCGCTCAAGGCGCGACTCGGGCCCGATGTCGCCGGCGTGATGATCACCAACCCCAATACCTGCGGCCTGTTCGAGCGCGACATGAAGGCGATTTCGGACGCGGTGCATGAAGCGGGCGGCTATGTCTATTGCGACGGCGCGAACTTCAACGCGATCGTCGGCCGCGTGCGTCCGGGCGATCTCGGCATCGATGCGATGCACATCAATCTGCACAAGACCTTCTCGACGCCGCATGGCGGCGGCGGGCCGGGATCGGGTCCGGTGGTGCTATCCGAGGCGCTTTCGCCTTATGGCCCGCTGCCCTTCACCGAGCTCTACGAAGACGGCCATATCACGCTGGTGGAAGAAGAGACGGTCGGCGACCGCCATCCGCACACCTTTGGCCGGATGACTGCGTTCCAGGGCCAGATGGGCATGTTCACCCGCGCGCTCACCTACATCCTGTCCCACGGCGCCGACGGGCTGCGCCAGGTTGCCGAAGATTCGGTGCTCAACGCCAACTATGTGCTGCGTTCGATGGCGGACATTCTGGACGCGCCGTTCGCCAAGAGCGGTCCGTGCATGCACGAAGCGATTTTTTCTGATAAGGGGCTCCCCGAAGGCTTCTCGACGATCGACATCGCCAAGGGCCTTATCGACGAGGGTTTCCATCCGATGACGGTTTATTTTCCGCTCGTCGTCCATGGCGCGATGCTCGTCGAGCCGACCGAGACCGAAAGCAAGGCGACGCTGGACCAGTTCATCGGCGCGTTCCGTTCGGTCGCTGCCCGGGCGAAGAATGGCGAGCCGGCACTCAAGTCGGCGCCGCACTTCGCCCCGCGCCGCCGCCTGGATGAAACCCAGGCGGCACGCAAGCCGGTGCTGACGTGGAAGGAAACCCCTTCCGCGCAAGCAGCGGAATAACGATCCAGGAGTTTAGACGCTTAGTGACCTACAACGATACTTTCCGCGACCGGCTCGGGCGCTCCAACGACGCCAAGAAGAAGGCGCTCGAAAAGCTCAAGACGCAGCCGCGCCTGAGCGAAGCCGAGCTTGCCGAGCGCAAGGCTGCGCGCCTCGCCCGCGAGGCGGCAGAGGCCGAAGCGCGCGCGGCGAAGAAGGCTGCGATCGAAGCCGCCAAGGCGGCGGCCGAGCAGGCCAAGGCCGAGAAGCTCGCAGCCGAGGCTGCGGCTGCCGAAGCCGCGCGCGCCAAGCTCACCGCTTCGCTGAGCGTGCCGACCGCGGAAGAGCGCAAGGCCGCGCGCGACGCGAAATATGCGGCCCGCAAGGCCCGCAAGAAATGAGGCGATGCGCCGTCGGGATCTCTCGACGGCGCTTGCAATTGACGGCAGGATGAACAGGATCGCGGCATGAACCCTGCCGCTTCCGAGCCGAGCCTGCTCCGCTACGCCCTGCCCTTCGCCATCATCCTTGTCGTGCTGGTCTTTCGCATGCGGCGGATGTCGCGCGAACGGCCGCTCAAGATTGGGCTGCTGTGGATCGTGCCGGCACTCTATCTCGTCGTCGCGGGCTTCGCCTTTGTGCGTTTCCCGCCGCACGGCCTCGGCTGGGTCTATAGCGTGCTCGGCCTCACCGCCGGCGCAGCCTTGGGCTGGCAACGCGGCAGGCTGATGCAGATCCGCGTCGACCCCGAGACCCACGCCATCTGGCAGAAGGGCAGCTGGGCGGCGATGGCGTTCATCCTCGTGCTGATCCTGGTGCGCAGCGGCGCGCGCAGTGCCGCGCAATTCGGCGGACCCGCGATGCATATCGACGTGATGATGGTCACCGACATCCTGATCGCCTTCGCGCTCGGGCTGCTGACCGCGCAGCGTGTCGAGATGTTCCTGCGCGCGAGGCGGCTGCTCGAGGCGGCGCGCGCGCCGGCGTGATGGCGCAATGACCGCGCTTCACGCCCCGGCCACGGCACGCAACCGCGATCCCATCGCGACGGTGCTCGCCGAAGTCCTGCCCGATAGCGGCCTCGTGCTGGAAGTGGCGAGCGGTACCGGCGAACATTGCGCCTGGTTTGCCGAGCGCTTCCCGGGCGTCGAATGGCAGCCGAGCGATCCCGACCCCGAGGCCCGCGACTCGATCGCTTCATGGTGCGCCGATCTGGCCAATGTCCGCGCGCCGATCGCGCTCGACGCCGCGGGGCCTGACTGGCCGATGGCGCAGGCCGACGCGGTGCTGTGCATTAACATGGTCCATATCAGCCCGTGGGAGGCCACGCTGGGCCTGATGACGGGCGCCGCGCGGCTGCTCGCGCCGGGCGCGGCGCTGGTGCTGTACGGCCCGTATCGGCGGCACGGTGTGGCGACGGCGGAGTCGAACGAGGCGTTCGACGTGTCACTCAAGCAGCGCAACCCTGCCTGGGGGCTGCGCCAGGTCGAGGACGTGACCGCCGCCGCGCGCGGCTTCGTGCTCGAGCGGTTGGTCGAAATGCCGGCGAACAACCTGACGCTGGTGTTTCGCCGCAGCTAGGATGCCGGCGCGTCGGTCGCCGAGTTGGTCTGGGTGATGTGGCGCACGCGCTCGCGCCAGACGATATAAAGCCCGCTCGCGATAATCACCGGGGCGCCGATCCAGGTATAGGGGGTGGGCCAGGCGCCGAAGATCAGCCAGCCATAGAGCGTGCCCCAGATCAGGCTCGAATAGTCCATCGGCACTACCGCCGAGACCGGGGCGAAGCGCAGCGATCCGGTGAGCGCGAGCTGCCCTATCCCGCCGATCAGTCCGATCGCGACCAGTATCGCCCAGGTCGCGGCGTCGTGCGGTTGGAGCTGGAAGGCATAGGCCAGCCCGAGCGGCGGCAGCGAGAGCACCGAGAACCAGAATACCGTCGTCCCCGCGCTCTCGGTCTTGCCGATCTGGCGCAGCAGGATCGCGACGATCGCGACGAACAGCGCCGCCATCAACCCGACAACGGCGCCGTATAGCGGGAAATGCCCGCTCCAGGGCTGCGCGACGATCAATACCCCGACGAAACCGGCGATGACGGCACCCCAACGGTGCCAGCCGGTACTCTCGCGCAGCACCAGCGCGCCGAGGATGGTCGCGAAGATCGGGACGGTGAATTGCAGCGTCGTGGCCTCGGCGAGCGGCAGCACCAGTACGGCGCCGAAGGTGAACACCATGCCCGTCAACCCGACCGCAGTGCGCGAGACATGCGCGCCGAAGCGCCGCGTGCGTACCGAGCCCAGGCCCGGGCCCATCGCGATCCAGGCAGCGACCAGCGGCACTGCCCAGAACTGGCGGTGAAACATCGTCTCGGCGAGCGTCGCGCCATGCGCCTCGGCAAGCTTGATCAGCGCCGACATCGTGGAGAGGCAAGCGATGGCGAAGAGCCGGAGGCCGAGGCCCTTGAGAACGCGATCGCTGTGCACCGGCCGCGGTTAGGCGGCGGTGGCCAAGCGCACAAGCGTGCGCTCAGGCGTCCTTGATCAGGAACATGTCGATGACGCTCTGCGCGATGCGAGCAGGGCGGTGGGTCTTGGCGTCGAGGCAACACCAGCTCGACTTCACCTCGGCGAGCACATCCGAGCCGCGCTTGATGATCGTCTCGTAAAAGACGCGCGCGCCATGGACCTTTTCGAGCAGCACCGTGGCGACGACGTCGTCGTCGAGGAACGCCGGGCGACGATAAGTGATCTCGTGCTTGAGCGCGACCCAGAGATGCTCGGTAACGGCATCGGCGGGCGCGAGACGCTGCCAATGGCTGATCACCGCGGCCTGGACCCATTTCAAATAGCTGGCATTGTTCACATGCCCCATGAAGTCGATATCGTCTTGGGCGACGTCGACACGATATTCAAAGGGAAGTGCTTGCGAGGCCATGCAGCTTTGATAGCTGCGCTGCAACAAAAGCGCGAGTCTATTCAGGCGCCTGAAATTTTCGTGCCCTTTTGGGGCGAAGTATGCTGTCGTAAAGAAATGGGCTGTCATGCCAATATCGCGATTGGCTTGACAATGAATGCCGTTGCGGCTTGCGGGAAAAGCGATGTCGGGGTCCTGGCGATCTCGGCCGTTCTTGACAGCACCCGCCATCCGCCCCGATGGCTCACATAATCAGACAAAAGGTACAGCGATGCCCCGCATTACGTCCGCCCGCGTGATCGTCACTTGCCCCGGGCGCAATTTCGTCACGCTCAAGATCGAGACCGACCAGGGCATTTACGGCGTGGGCGACGCGACGCTCAACGGGCGCGAGCTGGCGGTGGTGAGCTATCTCGAGGATCACGTCATCCCCTGCCTGATCGGGCGCGACGCGCACCGCATCGAGGATATCTGGCAGTATCTCTACAAGGGCGCGTATTGGCGGCGCGGCCCGGTGACGATGTCCGCGATTGCCGCAGTCGACATGGCGCTGTGGGACATTAAGGGGAAGGTCGCCGGCCTGCCGGTCTATCAATTGCTCGGCGGGGCGAGCCGCGAGGGCTGCATGGTCTATGGCCATGCCAATGGATCGGACATCGAAGAGACGATCGACCGCGCCCGGGAGTATCTCGAGCAAGGCTATAAGGCGGTGCGGCTCCAGTCCGGCGTGCCGGGACTGGCGGCGACCTATGGCGTGTCGGGCGAGCGCTTCTATTACGAGCCGGCGAAGGGATCGCTACCCGACGAGACGCTGTGGTCGACTTCGAAATATATGAACCACGTCCCCAAGCTGTTCGAGCGCGGGCGCGACGCGCTGGGCTGGGACGTGCATCTGCTCCATGACGTCCACCATAGGCTGACGCCGATCGAGGCCGGGCGGCTGGGCAAGGATCTCGAGCCCTACCGATTGTTCTGGCTCGAGGACGCGACGCCGGCTGAGAACCAGGCCGCGTTCCGGCTGATCCGCCAGCACACCACCACTCCGCTGGCGGTGGGCGAGATCTTCAATTCGATCTGGGATGCCAAGCAGCTGATCGAGGAGCAGCTGATCGACTATATCCGATCCACTGTGGTCCATGCCGGCGGGATCACCCATCTGCGCCGCATCGCCGCACTGGCCGACCTCTATCAGGTGCGCACCGGCTGCCACGGCGCAACCGACCTTTCGCCGGTGAGCATGGCCGCCGCGCTGCATTTCGGCCTGTCGGTGCCCAATTTCGGCATCCAGGAATATATGCGCCACACCGAAGAGACCGATGCGGTGTTCCCGCACGCCTATCGCATCGACAAGGGGCTGATGCACCCCGGCGAGGCGCCCGGCCTAGGCGTCGACATCGACGAGGCGCTTGCCGGCGCCTACGAATATAAGCGCGCCTTTCTGCCGGTGAACCGGCTCGAAGACGGGACGATGTGGAACTGGTGAGGCCGGGCGCCTCGCGCTTCAGCCTTCTTCGACCGTGGCTTGCGGGCCGTTCTTGAGGATCAATTCGATCGCGTTCTTGGCGCCGGCCTTGCTCGAATAGCCCTCAGTCCAGAAGATCGTTTCCGCGTTGTACTTGAACTTGGCGACATAGTCGCCGGACTTGTTCTGCTCGATCACGAACTTGTGTGCCATGCGACTCACTCCTCTCGTTTCGGAGCGGGGAGGCTAGCACTTATGCGCGACGGTTGCGAAAGCGCTTCGGCGCATAGACCGCCGCGTCGATCCCCGCCAAGGCTCGATCGGGCGCGTGGCCGCGCAGCAGCGCCGCGGCGAGCTTGGCGGCGGCCGGCGCGGTCTGGATGCCGAAGCCGCCCTGGCCGGCGCACCAGAAAAAGCCTTCGACCGCGGGATCGAAGCCGTAAACGGGAAGGCGATCGGGCGCGAAGCTGCGCAGCCCGGCCCATTTGTGCTCGAGCTTCTCGACCCGCCAATCGACGACCCGCTCGAAGCGATCGATCGCAGTGGCGACATCGATCTCCTCGGGCGCAGCATCGCAGGGATCGCTGGCGATTTCGTCATGCGGGCTGAGCCACAGCCGCCCACCCGCTTCGGGCTTGAAATAGAAGCTGCCGCCGATGTGCATGACATGCGGGCAGTCAGCAGGCGGCGCCGGATCGGTCCGCAGCTGGAGCATGGTCCGGCGATAGGGCTGGATGCCGATCGGCGCGACGCCCGCGATCTGCGCGACCTGATCGGCCCAGGCGCCTGCGGCATCGACGAGTATCGCCGCGGAGAAACTGCCTGTCCGCGTCTCGATCCGCCAAGTCCCGCCCTCGCGCCGCGCCGATTCGAGCGCGGCCGAAGTCGCCAGCGTAACGCCCGCCTGGCGTGCCGCCGCCAGATAGGCCGCGTGCAGCCCCGCGACGTCGATATATTCGCAGCTCGGCTCCAGCACCCCCAGGGTCCATTCGCGGCGCAGCCCGGGCAGATAGGCGCGCGGATCGACGCTGCGCAGTTCGACCCCGCTCCCTTCGAACCGGGCGAGAAACGCGTCGATCGCCGCCGCCTCGCCGTCGCGGCCGATATGGAGCGCGCCGAGCGGATCGAGATGGCCGCCGGCGCGCAGCAGCGGGCCCGAGGCGGTGGTGAGCGGCTGGATGCCGGGCCCGCCATAGGTTTCCGACCAGAAGGCAGCCGAGCGACCGGTGGCATGGTAGCCCGGGCGATCCTCGGCCTCGAGCAGCAGCACCCGCACCTCGGGCCCCAGTTCGGCGGCGAGGCTCGCCCCCGCTATCCCCGCTCCGACGATCGCGACGTCGTACCGGCTCAACGGCGCTGCGCCCTCGCCGCCAGGAACAGGTCGATCTCGGCGAGCGCGCGATTGCGCACCGGATCGGCCTCGCGCAGGACTTCATGCGCGCTCTCGCTGCCGAAGGTGACGACGCGGACATCGGGCAGCTTGGGTGCGACGCGGAGCGCGGCCCTGGCGTCGACCAGCCCATCGGCCTTGGCGACCAGCATCAGCGTCGGCACGCGCATCTGACGCAGCGCAGGATTGGCGGCGAGCTCCCTCATCGAGCGGAAGCCCTCGGTCACCCAGCGCCAGCTCGGCGGGCCGGTGAGGATCGCGGGATCGTGCTTCTGCCACCAGATCTCGTCCGAATAGCGTTCGGGATCATGGGTCAGCAGGTTCTGCCGGGTCTCGGTGGTATAGGGTTTCTCATTGCCCTTCCACGCGGCGCGGGACGGGTTGCCCAGCCCGCTCAGCAGCCTGGCGGCGCGCTCGGCAAAAGGCCCGAACAAGCCACGCTTGAAGCCGAGCATCGGCGCGACGAGCACCGCGGCGTCGGGGCGAATCGCGCCCTCGGCGAGCGCGCGGAGCACCAGATGCCCGCCCATCGAATGCCCTGCGACGACATGGGGGCCCGGCGTCGCGCGCACCCACTCGGCGTAGAAGGCGGCGAGATCGGCGATATACTCGCCATAATCGTCGATATGGCCGCAATTGCGCGCGTCGGTGAGCCGGCCCGATCCACCCTGGCCACGCCAATCGAACGACGTCACCGTCCAGCCCTGGCGATGCCAATGCGCGAAGGTTTCGAGATATTTCTCGAACACGTCGCCGCGGCCGCCCTGGAAAAGGATCGAGCCGCGCGGCGCCGCGGTTTCGGCGGGCCACGCAAAAGCGCGCAATTCCCAGCCATCGGGTGCGCTCCAGCGGTGGATACTGGCGCCGGCGGGAATCGCGCGGCGGTCCATCAGGAAAGATGCCATGGCGCGTGGTTACGTTTTCGTAAGCCGTCCCGTCTAGGGATTTGGCGCAATGGGGGTGGTCGCAGCCTTTTCTCTCGCCGCTTTGGCGTTGCTCTTGGTCTCGTGCGGGATCCAGGACGCGAAGACGCGCGAGATCGCCAATTGGAAAAACGCGGCGATCGCGTGCCTCGCGCCCTTGTGGTGGTGGGCGAATGGTCTTGCGTTGTGGCCCGACATTGCGATCCAGATCGGCATCGCCATCGCGGTGTTCCTCGTCTTTTTCGCTGCGTTCTGCCTCGGCCAGATGGGGGGTGGCGACGTCAAGATGCTCGGCGCACTCGCGCTGTGGCTGCCGCTTCAGCCGCTGATCTGGATGCTCATCCTGATGTCGCTGCTCGGCGGCGCGCTCACAATCGTACTGCTCGTCGAACAGAAAATCCGCCGCCGCGAGGCGGTTCCCGAGATTCCCTATGGCGTCGCAATCGCCATCGCGGCCCTTCTCGTTTTTCGCGAACCAATTCTTAACCAGTTCCAGTGATGATTAACGCCGGGACCATCCGGCCAACGTATTGAAAAGGCTTGAAGCGAAATGGATGCACGCAAGCTCATTCTGCTCGTCGGCGCGCTCTTCGTCGCGGCGATCACGGCATTCATGGCGCGCAGCCTGATGGCGGGCTCTTCGGCGCCTGCCGCCGAAGCGGCACCCGTCACGGCACCAGCCAACACCACCGAGGTGCTCGTCGCGACGCGCGCGCTGCCGGTCGGCACGATCCTCGATGCCGAGGCTGTGAAGTTCGTCGCCTGGCCCAAGGAGCTCGTCGAGGGCGCCTATTACGTCAAGGGCCAGACCGACGCCGCCAAGCTTCAGGGCACCGTGGTGCGCTTCGCGATCCCTGCAGGCCAGCCGTTGACCCAGGGCGCCGTGGTCAAGCCGGGTGATCGTGGCTTCCTCGCCGCCGCGCTGGGCGCCGGCATGCGCGCCGTCACCGTGCCGGTTTCGGCCCAGAGCGCCGTTGCCGGCTTCGTTTTCCCGGGCGACCGCGTCGACCTGATCCTCACCCAGTCGGTCGCCGGTGGCGGCGACGGTCCGCCGCTTAAGGCGTCGGAGACCGTGATGCGCAACCTGCGCGTCCTCGCCACCGACCAGCGCACCGACAAGGGCGTCGACGACAAGGGCAACACCGTCGTCACCAACTATTCGACCGTGACCGTCGAGGCGACGCCCAAGATCGCCGAGAAGATCGCGGTGGCCCAGACCGTGGGCACGCTCTCGCTGTCGCTGCGCTCGATCGCCGACAACCAGGGCGAACTCGAGGAAGCGATCGCCAATGGCGACGTCAACGTTCCCGCCAATGGCGATGCCAAGGCGGAGAAGGAAATGCTCGCCCGGGTCGCGGCGCGTCCGCAGGACGCCGGCGGCGGGTTCGCTACGGGTGCCGATGTGTCGCGCTTCCAGCGCCGCACCGTGCCCGGCAAGAACGAGGGTGACGGTCCTGCGGCCGCGCCGGTCGCAGCTTCCGGAGTGGGCGCCGTTCGCCCGCAGGGCCCTGTGGTGGTCGTGTCGCGTGGCAATGCCGAAACCGTAGTTCCTCTCGGGGGTAAGAACTGACATGCGCAAGAATCATCTGTTGAGGCAGTCGCTCGGCGCGATCGTCTCGGCGGCACTGGTGGGCATTCCGGCGACGGGCATGGCGCAGACCGCGAAGAGCGGCCGCAGCGTCGGCGTCGCCTCGCTCCCGGCCGGCACCCAGCGCCCGACCCGCGAGGTCCTGCTTTCGGTCGGCCAGGGCGAACTGATCACCCTGCCTGCCGCGGTGACCAGCGTCTGGACCTCGAACCCGGGCGTCGCCGACGTCTATGTCAACAATCCGCGCCAGATCCACCTGTTCGGCAAAGAGTTCGGCGAAGCGACGGTGTTCGCCACCAACGCCGCCGGCGCGGTGATCTATTCGACCAACGTGCGCGTCAGCCAGAACATCACTTCGGTCGATCGCATGCTCAAGGCGGCGATGCCCGACACCGACATCACGGTGACGACCGTCGGCCAGATCGCCGTGCTCAACGGCACCGTGCGTTCGCCGGCCGACAGCGAGCAGGCGCAGCGCCTGGTGACGTCGATCCTCAATCCGGGCGTCAATGTGGGCGACCCCGCGGCGATGCTGAAGATCGGCGTGATCAACCGGCTCAAGATGGCGACCCCGCTTCAGGTGCAGTTGCAGGTGCGCTTCGCCGAAGTGAGCCGCAGCTTCGTCAAGGACGTGGGCGTCAACATCCTGACCCGCGACCAGACCAGCGGCTTCCAGTTCGGCGTCCAGTCCGGCACGCGCGTTCCCGGCACGATCACCACGCCGACGCTGTCGAACCTTCCGGTTCTCGATGCCTCGTCGCGTTTCGGCTTCCCGGCGGGCACGATCAGCCTGCCCTATGACCCGGCGCGCGGCGACTTCGTCTATCCGGGCACCGGTACGACCTTCGCGCCCACCAAGGGCACCGACAACGGCACGCTGAGCTTCGCGGGCAAGCTGCTCGGGCTCGACGTGCTCTCGGCACTCGATCTGGGCGAGAAGATCGGCCAGGTCTCGACGCTGACCAGCCCGAATCTCTCGGCGCTGTCGGGCGAAACCGGCACCTTCCTCGCCGGCGGCGAAATCCCGATCTTGGTGAGCCAGGGCTTCGGCGCGGTCTCGGTCGAGTATAAGCAGTATGGCGTCAGCCTTGCCTACACGCCGACCGTCCTCGCCGATGGCCGCATCTCGCTGCGGGTTCGTCCCGAAGTGTCGCAGCTCTCGGCGGCGGGCGCGGTCACGCTCAACAACGTCCAGATCCCGGCGCTGACCACGCGGCGCGCCGAGACCACGGTCGAAATCGGTTCGGGCGAGAGCATGGTGATCGCCGGGCTGATGCAGAACAGCCACGACAATGCGATCGACAAGACCCCGGGGCTCGGCGACGTGCCGGTGCTCGGCTCGCTGTTCCGCTCGAATGCCTTCAAGCGCAACGAGACCGAGCTGGTGATCGTGATCACGCCGTATCTGGTGAAGCCGGTCAATTCGAGCGAGATCAAGCTGCCGACCGACAATTATCAGGCGCCGAACGACTTCCAGCGCATCATCGGCGGCCAGATCAGCGCAGGCAGCAATGCGCCGCGCCCGGTCCCGACGATGGCCGAACCCGTAGGCACGCCGTCGGTGGGTGCGCTCGCCCCGGTTCCGACGGCGCCGGCATCCGGGCAGCAGCCCAAGGCCACTCCGGCTTCCACGCCCAAGAAGAAGGGGGCGTCCGCCGCCCCCGGCTTCGGTTTCTGAGTCCCGAGGAGACCGTTAAGATGACGCGTATCACTCCCCTGCTCCTCGCCCCCGCACTGCTGCTCAGTGCCTGTGGCGGCTATAATGGCGGGCTCGAATCGGCGCACCAGCCGGTCGTCGAGCGCAACGACTATGTGCTCGACCTCCAGACTTCGGGTGACGCCCTCGCCGCCGGCGAGAGCCGCCGCCTGGCGGGTTGGATGGGCGCGATGGGTCTGCGCTACGGCGATCGCCTTTCGATCGACGATGGCGCCGACGGTTTGACTGCGCGCAGTGAAATCGCAGCGCAGGCCGAACCCTATGGCCTGATGCTCGCCGATCGCGCGCCGGTCACCATGGGCCAGATCGCCCCGGGCACGGTCCGCGTCGTCATCACCCGCATGACTGCCTCGGTACCGGGCTGCCCCGACAATCGCGGCAGCAACGTTTCGACCTTCACTGCAAGCACCAGCTCGAATTTCGGCTGCGCGACCAACAGCAATCTCGCCGCGATGATCGCCGATCCGGCCGATCTGGTGCGCGGGGCGCCCGGCTCGCCGACCACCGATCCGCAGACCGCGGGCAAGGCCATCAACGCGTTGCGGTCGTCAGCGCCCAGCGGTGCAGGAGGTACCCAGGTGAAGGGTGAAGCGACGAAGGGAGGCGGCCGGTGAACGCGCCTTTCAATCCTAATCGTACCGGCCATCGCGAGCCTTTCGTCGCGTTCGTCTGCGACGAAGGCACGGCAGAGGCGCTGCGCCCGATCGCCGTCGAACTGGGCTGGTCGCCCGAGAAGGTCAACAAGGGCGGGCTGCGCAACGCGGTCCAGACGCTGTCGGTCTCGGCGAGCCCGAATATCCTGTTCGTCGATCTTTCGGAGAGCGGCGATCCGCTCAACGACATCAACGCGCTCGCCGAAGTCTGCGAGCCGGGCACGGTCGTGATTGCGTCCGGCCAGGTCAATGACGTGCGCCTGTACCGCGACCTGCTTGCGAGCGGGATCCACGACTATCTGCTCAAGCCGCTCAACCCCGATGCCCTGCGCGACACCTTCGCCCAGGCTCAGGCGTCGCTGCATGCGCCCAAGCTCGCCGATACGTCGAACGATCGGCCGCATTGCGCACTGGCGGTGATCGGCACGCGTGGCGGCGCCGGCGCCTCGACGCTGGCAACGTCGCTCTCCTGGCTGCTCAGCGACAAGCACGCGCGCACGACTGCGCTGCTCGACCTCGACATCCATTTCGGCACCGGCGCGCTGGCGCTCGATCTCGAACCGGGCCGCGGCCTGACCGACGCGATCGAGAATCCGAGCCGCATCGACGGGCTGTTCATCGAGCGCGCGATGGTCAAGGCGTCGGATCACCTCGCAGTGCTCTCGGCCGAGGCGCCGATCAACTCGCCGCTGATGACTGACGGCGCTGCCTTCTACCAGCTCCAGGAAGAGATCCGCAGCGCGTTCGAATGCACCGTGATCGACTTGCCGCGCAACATGCTGGTCAATTATCCGCACCTGATCACCGATGTACAGGTCGCCGTTGTGGTGACCGAGTTCACCCTGGCCGCTGCGCGCGACACGATCCGCATCCTTTCGTGGTTCAAGTCGAACGCGCCGCAGACGCAGGTGATCCTGGTCGCCAACAAGGTCCAGCCGGCGCAGATGCTCGAAATCAATCGCAAGGACTTCGAAGGCTCGATCGAGCGCAAGATCGACCTGGTGCTCCCCTTCGAGCCCAAGATCGCTGCGCAGGCCGCAAAGCTCGGCAAGCCGTTCGCCGAAGCCGCAAAAGGTGCCAAGTCGCTCGCGCCGCTCGCCGAACTAGCGAGCCGGATCACGGCGATCACCGACGCGGGCGAGCATGACGACAAGCCGGCCAAGGGTGCGAAGGGCGGCAAGGGAACCTCGCTGCTCGACAAGATCAAGGCCGGGATGCCCAAGAAGGGCAAGAAGTAATCCGCATCGTCGAATGGTCGGCGAGGCTTAGTAACGTGGAGGCGAGTGCGGCGTGAACATGCTGCCGATCTTGATGCTGGGCGGAGGCGTCTTCATGATGCTCGCGCTGCTGGTCCTCGCCTTTTCGGGGCCATCGGCGGCGCGCGCAGGTGCTCGGCGGCTTACCAGCGTGCGCGAACGCCACCTGAGCAGCACCACCGGCGCCGTCGCCATGGAGGCGCAGATCCGCCGGGTAACGGCGTCGCGCACGGGGATGGATGCGGCGGCGACGCGGCTGCTGCCCAATCCCGCGCTGCTCCAGAAGCGCCTCACGATGACGGGCAAGACCTGGACGCTGGGCCAATATGCCACCGCCAGCCTGCTATTGACCCTGGTCGTGGGCGGTGCGCTGGCTCTCAAGGGCCTGCCGATCATCCTGGCGCTGTTCGTCGGCATGTTCGTCGGGCTGGGCTTGCCGCACAAGGTGGTCAGCTTCTTCATCAAGCGCCGCATCACCAAGTTCACCAACAAATTCCCCGACGCGATCGAACTGCTCGTGCGCGGCTTGCGTTCGGGCCTGCCGATCACCGAGACGATGGGCGTCGTCGCCCAGGAAGTCGACGGGCCGGTTGGCGAGGAATTCCGTTCGGTGACCGACAAGATGAAGATCGGCCGCACGCTCGACGCCGCGCTGCAGGAAACTGCGGACCGGCTCGGCACTCCGGAATTCCAGTTCTTCGTGATCACCATCGCGATCCAGCGCGAGACCGGCGGCAACCTTGCCGAAACGCTCGCCAACCTCGCCGAAGTGCTGCGCAAGCGCGCCCAGATGAAGCTCAAGATCAAGGCGATGTCTTCCGAATCGAAGGCTTCGGCGCTGATCGTCGGATCGCTGCCCTTCATTGTGTTCACGATGGTCTGGTTCATCAACAACGGCTACATGGCCAACTTCTTCGTAGATCCACGCCTGATGATCGCCGGCGGCGGCGGGCTGATCTGGATGGGGCTTGGTGCCTTCATCATGGCCAAGATGGTCAGTTTCGAGATCTGATGATGACCAGCGAACCCGTAACCTTGATGGGCGTCGACGTGATCTGGGTGGCGACCCTGCTTTCGGGCGTCGCCGCCTTCGCGGTGATGTTCGCAATCTACACCGCGACCACGGTGCGCGATCCCATGGCGAAGCGCGTCAAGGCGCTCAACGATCGTCGCGAGCAGCTCAAGGCCGGCATCACCGCCTCGACGTCGAAGCGCCGCGCCAAGCTGGTCCAGAAAAGCGAGACCACCGACCGCATCCGCGCCTTCCTCTCCTCGCTGAAGGTCCTCCAGGAGGAGCAGGTCAAGGTCGCGCAGATCAAGCTGCTCCAGGCCGGCATTCGCCGCAAGGAATGGGCCGTCGCGGTGATCTTCGGCCGGCTGGTGCTGCCGATCCTGATCGGCGGGCCGCTGCTTTATCTCGTCTATGGCACCAATAACTTCGCCGAGTGGAGCGCGTTCAAGAAATATGGGCTCGTCGCGGTCGGCTTCATCCTGAGCTACAAGGCTCCGGACATCTATCTCAAGAACAAGATCACCAAGCGCAGCCATGCGATCCGCAAGGGGCTTCCCGACGCGCTCGACCTGCTGGTGATCTGCGCCGAGGCCGGCCTCACCGTCGACGCCGCCTTTGCCCGCGTTTCGCGCGAGCTGGGCCGTGCCTATCCCGAGCTCGGAGAGGAATTCTCGCTGACCGCGATCGAGCTGGGCTTCCTCACCGACCGCCGCCAGGCGTTCGAGAATCTGGCGATGCGCATCAACCTCGATGCCGTGCGCGGCGTGGTCACGACGATGATCCAGACCGAGAAATACGGCACCCCGCTCGCCTCGGCGCTGCGCGTGCTTTCGGCCGAATTCCGCAACGAGCGGATGATGCGCGCCGAGGAAAAGGCCGCGCGTCTTCCCGCGATCATGACCGTGCCGCTGATCCTGTTCATCCTGCCGGTGCTGTTCATCGTCATCCTCGGTCCGGCGGCCTGCTCGATCAACGACGCCCTGATGCATTGAGAATGGTGGCGCACGCGCGTCTCGCGCGTTAGCCTCTCCGACAGAACAGGGAGAGGCACGATGCAGGCATTGCCGTTCGAGACGCCGACACAGATCGCCGCGCTGGTTTTGGCGCTGGTCGCGGGCTGGTTTTTCGGGCTCGCCACGCGCTCCGGCGGGGGGCGCTGGCGCGATCGCTACCAGGACGAGGAAGTTGCCCACCGCACCTATCGCGAGCGCGCCGACACTCAGATCCGCGACGACAGCCGTCGCATCCGCGAACTCGAGGCCGAAGTCGCCCGGCTGCGCGGCCAGACCAGCGTGGTGCCCGACGCCGTCCCGCCCCGCCAGGCTTCGCGCTCGTGGTTCGGCTGGGGCCGCGACAACCTCGCCCGCATCCGCGGCGTCGATGCGACGCTGGAGCAGCGGCTCAACGACACCGGCATCAAGACCTATGCGGAGATCGAAAATCTGAGCCCCGCCGACGAAGACTTGCTCGAAGATGCGATCGGCGTGCGCCGCGGCACGGTGAAGGCCGAAGCCTGGCGCGAGCAGGCAGCACTGCTGCGCGCCGGGAACGACGAGGAACACGCCCGCCGCTTTGCGTGAGGACCAGGAAACGCGGGCAACGCTTCGTAACCCCGGCGCAAGGCCGGGGTTACGGCGGCAGCATGCGTAGCGCGGGGCTCAGCCCGCCTTGAGTGCCGCCTGCGCCGCGGCCAGCCGGGCGATCGGCACGCGATAGGGCGAGGCCGAGACGTAATCGAGCCCGGTCTTCTCGCAAAAGTCGATCGAGGCGGGATCGCCGCCATGCTCGCCGCAAATGCCGAGCTTGATGTCGGGGCGTGTCGCCCGGCCGCGCTCGGCGGCGATCGCGATCAGTTCGCCGACGCCCTCGACATCGAGGCTGACGAACGGGTCCTTGGCGTAGATGCCCTTCTCAACATAGGTCGTCAGGAAGCGCGCGGCATCGTCGCGGCTGACGCCCAGCGTGGTCTGCGTGAGATCATTGGTACCGAACGAGAAGAACGCGCCGACCTCGGCGATCTCGCCGGCCTTGAGCGCGGCGCGCGGCAGCTCGATCATCGTGCCGACGAGATATTCGATCGTGCGCCCCTTCTCCGCGAACACCGCCTGTGCGGTCTTGTCGACCACCGCCTTCATCAGTTCGAGCTCGCGCTTGGTCGCCACCAGCGGGATCATCACTTCGGGGATCGGCGCATCGCCCGACTTTTCGGCGACGTCGATCGCCGCCTCGAAGATCGCGCGGGCCTGAATCTCGTAGATCTCGGGATAGGTCACCCCGAGCCGACAGCCGCGATGGCCGAGCATCGGGTTGAACTCGTGCAGCTCGGCGGCGCGGCGCTTGAGCGTCTCGACATCGACCGATGCCGCCGCGGCGACTTCGGCGAACTCGGCCTCTTCGTGCGGCAGGAATTCGTGGAGCGGCGGATCGAGCAGGCGGATCGTCACCGGCAGCCCGGCCATCACTTCGAAGATCTCGGTGAAGTCGCTGCGCTGCTCGGGCAACAGCTTGGCGAGTGCGGCGCGGCGGCCCTTCTCGTCCTCGGCGAGGATCATCTGGCGCACCGCGGTGATCCGCGACTGATCGAAGAACATATGCTCGGTGCGGCACAGCCCGATACCCTCCGCCCCGAAGCCGCGCGCGGTGCGGCAATCGAGCGGGGTTTCGGCGTTGGTGCGCACCTTGAGCCGGCGCTTGGCATCGGCCCACAGCATCAGCGTACCGAAATCGCCCGACAGTTCGGGCTGCACCGTCGGCACTTCGCCGAACATCACTTCGCCGGTGGTGCCGTCGATCGTCACCGTATCGCCTTCGCGGACTTCGCGCGTGCCGACGCGCATCACCTTCTCGCGCGCATTGATCGCCAGCGTGCCGGCGCCCGAGACGCAGGGACGCCCCATGCCGCGCGCGACCACCGCAGCATGGCTGGTCATCCCGCCGCGCGCGGTGAGGATGCCCTTGGCCGCGTGCATGCCGTGAATGTCCTCCGGCGAGGTTTCGACGCGGATCAGGATCACCGCCTCGCCGCCCGCGGCACGCTTCTCGGCAGTGTCGCTGTCGAACACCGCCTTGCCCGAAGCCGCGCCCGGCGATGCCGGCAGCCCCTTGGTGAGCACGTCGCGCGGCGCCTTGGGATCGAGCGTCGGGTGGAGCAACTGATCGAGCGCCTGCGGTTCGACGCGCAGGATCGCCTCGTCCTGGGTGATCAGCCCCTCATTGGCCATGTCGACTGCGATCTTGAGCGCGGCCTTGGCGGTGCGCTTGCCCGAGCGGGTCTGGAGCATCCACAGCTTGGCGCGCTCGACCGTGAACTCGATGTCCTGCATGTCGCGATAATGGGTCTCGAGCGTGTCGAAGACCGCGGCGAGCTGGGCATAGACCTCGGGCATCGCCTCTTCCATCGACAGCGGCTTGGCCCCTGCCCGCTCGCGCGCCGCCTGGGTCAGATATTGCGGGGTGCGGATGCCGGCGACGACGTCCTCGCCCTGCGCATTGATCAGGAACTCGCCATAATAGGCCCGCTCGCCGGTCGACGGATCGCGCGTGAACGCCACGCCGGTGGCCGAGGTCTCGCCCATATTGCCGAAGACCATCGCCTGGACGTTGACGGCGGTGCCCCAGTCGCCGGGGATGTCGTTGAGCCGGCGATAGACCTTGGCGCGCTCGGACTGCCAGGAACCGAACACCGCGCCGACCGCGCCCCAGAGCTGGTCCTGCACGTCCTGCGGGAACGGCTTGCTCCACAGCTCTTCGACGATCGCCTTGTACTCGGCGACGAGCTTCTGCCAGTCCTTGGCGGTCAGCTCAGTATCGAGCGAATAGCCATTGTCTTCCTTCGCGATCTCCAGCGCTTCCTCGAAGCGGCCGTGATCGAGCCCGAGCACCACGTCGGAATACATCTGGATGAAGCGGCGATAGCTGTCCCAGGCGAAGCGATCGTCGCCACTGACCTGGGCGAGGCCAACCACCGTCTGGTCGTTGAGGCCGAGGTTGAGCACCGTGTCCATCATGCCGGGCATCGAAACGCGCGCGCCGCTCCGGACGGAGACCAGCAGCGGATCGGCGGCGTCGCCGAAGCGCTTGCCGGTGATGCCCTCGATATGTGCAATGCCGTTCGCCACTTCGGCGCGGACGCTGTCGGGGAAGGTCTCGCCTTCCTCATAATAGCGCGTGCACATTTCGGTGGAAATGGTGAAGCCGGGCGGCACCGGCAGGCCGATCGAGGCCATGCCGTCGAGATTGGCGCCCTTGCCGCCCAGCAAGTTCTTGTCGCCCTTGCCCCCGTCAGAAACCCCGCCACCGAATCGGTACACGTACTGCGTCATCCCTGATCCTTATGCTGGAGGCGGCGCCCCTAACTTAAGGGGCGCCTACCGCGACTGCGAACAAGGCGGAAGCTCTGATTGCGTTGTCAGGTTCCCTAACCGCGACTGGATGCCAAGCTGTGACAATGTTTAGAAGAATTGAACCCGTTTCGGCCGCGCAATAAGTCTTATAAATCAGCCCTCGATCCGCGAAAAATCGGCAACTTGGTGCACTGCAGCACGCATCCGCGCAAGCAGCCCGAGTCGCGCGATGCGCTTTTCGGGATCGGAATCGTTGACGGTGACGTCGTCGAAGAAGCGATCGATCGGCCCGCGCAGGCTGGCGAGCGCGGACATGGCTCCCTCGAAATCCTCCGCCGCGATCGCGGCCTCGGCGCGCGGTTCGGCGGCGTTGAGCGCCTCGATCAGCGCGGATTCGGCGGGCTCGGCCTCGTAGATGTTGCCGCCGACGTCGGTGTCGGTGCCGTCAAAGCCCTCTTTCTTGAGGATGTTGGCGGCGCGCTTGTAGCCGGCGAGCAGGTTGGCGCCGTCCTCGGTGGTAACGAACGCCTGGAGCGCGTGGACACGCGCGAGCAGCCGAACGAGGTCGTCTTCGCCGCCGAGCGCGAAGACCGCGTCGATCAGGTCGTGGCGGACGCCTGCTTCCCTCTGCTGGACCTTGAGGCGGTCGGCGAAGAAGAGAGGAAGCGCCTTAGAGGTGCGTTCCATCGCAGCATTATGGCCATCATAATCCGCATGGGACGTTTCAGGCGACACCCGTTGCGACGTGATTCTGGTCAATCCGCGACTAATCCATTCCCAAAGGCCCAATCGCAAATCGTTAATCGTGACCAGTTCCAGTACGCCCAATGCTGCTCGCCTCAGCGCGTAAGGGTCCTTCGAGCCAGTTGGCGGCATATCCGCAAAGAAAAAGGCAATCAGCGTATCCAGCTTGTCCGCCAGACTCACCGCCACCGTCACTGGCGCGGTCGGTACGTCGTCGCCCTGCCCGACCGGCTTGTAATGATCGCAGATCGCGGCGGCGACCTGGGGGTCTTCGCCCTGGGCGGCGGCGTAATAGCCGCCCATCAGGCCCTGGAGCTCGGGGAATTCGCCGACCATGCCGGTGACGAGGTCCGCCTTGGCGAGACGCGCGGCGCGCTCGGCCTGGTCGGCGAGCGTCGACCGATCCTCCCCGGCACGGGGAGGGGGACCGCCAGCCGCAGGCTGGTGGTGGAGGGGGCTATCCGCGAGGGGTGTGGCCTGTGGCGCCCCCCTCCACCATCGCGTTGCGATGGTCCCCCTCCCCGTTCCGGGGAGGATCCGACGACCCCCTCTTCCACCAGCCAGCGCGCCAGCTTGGCCACGCGCTCGACCTTGTCCGCCACCGTGCCCAATTTCTCGTGGAAGACGATCTTCTCGAGCTTGGGGGTCAGGTCCTCAAGCCGGGTCTTGCGATCGGTGTCGTAGAAGAACTTGGCGTCGCTCAGCCGCGCGGCGAGGACCTTCTGGTTGCCCTCGACGATCTTGGCGCCGTCGTCCGCCGCGTCGATATTCGCGGTGCAGACGAACGCGTTGGCGAGCTTGCCCGCGGCATCGGCGCAGACGAAATATTTCTGGTTCACCCGCGCGGTGAGCTGGATCACTTCGGGCGGCACTTCGAGAAAGGCTTCGTCGAAGCGGCCGAGCAGCGGCACCGGCCATTCGGTGAGCCCGGCATTTTCGTAGAGCAGCCCCTCATCCTGGATCAGGCTGAGCCCGGCCTTTTGCGCGGCCATCTTGGCGCCGAGTGCAATGATGTTGCGGCGCTCGGCGCCGTCGACGATGACGTGGCAGGCGCGCAGCTTCTCGGCATAGTCGGCGGCCGAGCCGATGGTGATCGCGCCGGGATGGTGGAAGCGGTGGCCGAGCGTAGCGACACCGCTCTTCACTCCAGCGACCTCGACCGGCACGAGCTTGTCGCCGAGCAGCGCGAGGATGCCCTGCAAGGGACGCACCCAGCGCTGACTCTCGGTCGAGGCCGAGGCCGCGCCCCAGCGCATCGACTTCGGCCAGGGGAACGCCGTAATGACATGGGTGATGGCGCTGGCGAGCACCGATCCGGCGGCGATGCCGGGGCGCTCGACCACGGCGAACAGCACCGTGTTGCCCTTGCCGTCGTCGCGCTCGACCAGCTGCTCGCGGGCGAGCCCGGTCGAGCGTAGGAAGCCGTCGATCGCCTGCGCCGGCGCGTCGGCGCGCGGACCCTTGCGCTCTTCGCTGGCGGCGGCGGTCATCGCCGCGACGCCGCGCACGATCAGCGCAAGGCGGCGCGGGGTGGCATAGCTCTCGATGCTGGCAAACGGCAGGTTGAGCGCGTTGAGCCGGGCTTCGAACAGCTTGGCCAGGTCCTCGCGAGCCTTTTCCTGCATCCGCGCCGGGATTTCCTCCGAGCGCAGTTCGAGGAGGAAGTCTTCGGTCATATCGTCCACTCCGGATACTGGGCGTTCCAGGTGGGAGTCATGTGCGCGATCCAGGCTTCGCAGCTACCCTTGGCGAGGTCGCGGACGCGGCCGATATAGGCCTGGCGCTCGGCGACCGAGATCACGCCGCGGGCCTGAAGCAGGTTGAAGATGTGGCTGGCCTCGATTGCCTGCTCATAGGCGGCGATGGGGACGTTGTTGGCCAGGCAGTTCTCGCATTCGGCCGCGGCCTTGCGGAAGCCCTCGAACAACGTCTCGGTATCGGCGACTTCGAAGTTGTACTTGGACATCTGCTTCTCGTTCTCGAGAAACACGTCGCCATACGACACCCCGGCATCGTTGAACGCCAGGTCGTACACGCTGTCGACATTCTGGATGTACATCGCCAGACGCTCGAGCCCGTAGGTGAGCTCGCCGGCCACCGGCTTGCAGTCGAAGCCACCCATCTGCTGGAAATAGGTGAACTGGGTGACTTCCATGCCATCGCACCAGACTTCCCAGCCCAGGCCCCAGGCGCCGAGCGTCGGGCTTTCCCAATCGTCCTCGACGAAGCGGATGTCGTGGCGGGTGAAGTCGATGCCGATCGCGGCAAGCGAGCCCAGATACAGCTCCTGCAGGTCGGGCGGGCTCGGCTTCAGGATCACCTGATATTGGTAGTAATGCTGGAGCCGGTTGGGGTTCTCGCCATAGCGGCCGTCGGTGGGACGGCGACAGGGCTGGACGAAGGCGGCGTTCCACGGCTCGGGGCCGAGCGCGCGCAGCGTCGTCGCCGGGTGGAAGGTGCCCGCCCCCATGCGCATGTCATAGGGCTGGAGGATGACGCACCCGCGTTCGCTCCAATAATCATGGAGCTTGAGGATCATCCGCTGGAAGCTGAGAGGCTGCGACATAATGGCGACGCTTTGGCGCGGCGCGCCTACGTTGACAAGGCGGCAGTGGGTGCGCTCAGACACTGCGATGTTCAGGAAGATGACGATTGCGCTGGCGCTGCTGGTCGCCGGCTGCGGGACGAAGCCCACGGCGAACGATGCCGACCCGGCGCTGTGGGTGGTCAAGGACGCCGATACGACGATCTATCTGTTCGGCACGGTGCATATGCTCAAGCCCGGGCTGAGCTGGTTCGACGACGGCGTGAAGGCCGCGTTCGACAAGAGCGACCAGCTGGTGCTCGAGCTGGTGATGCCGCCCGAATCCGAGATGCAGGCACTGGTCGGCGAGATGGGCACCGATCCGGCGGGTCCGCCGCTGCCCGAGCAGATCGGCGCGGCCGAGGCCAGCAAGCTGCGCGCGGCGCTGACCGGGCTGGGCATGGCGGCCGACGCGCTCGACCATGCCGAGCCGTGGCTCGCGGCGACGCTGCTCTCGGCGCTGCCGCTGCGCCAATTGGGCTATGACGACAAGGACGGCGCCGAGCAGGTGCTGAGCGCCGCCGCCACAGCCGCCGGCAAGCCGATCGCCGGGCTGGAGACGGCGCGCGAACAGCTTTCGCTGTTCGACACGCTCCCCGCCCCGGCGCAGCGCGCGCTGTTGATCGACACGATCGACGACCTGCCCAAGGCCGGCGCGCAGATCGACGAGATGGTCGCCGCCTGGCGCAAGGGCGATGCCGACGCGCTCGCCAAGCTGATGAACGCCGACCTCGATCGCGCACCCGAGCTCGACCAGGCGCTGCTGGTCAACCGCAACCGCAACTGGGCGGGCTGGATCGAGAAGCGGATGGCCCAGCCGGGAACGGTGTTCGTCGCGGTCGGCGCCGGCCACCTCGCCGGCGGCGACAGCGTCCAGGCGCAGCTCGCCAAGCGCGGGCTGAAGGCCGAGCGGGTCAACTACTAAACCCTTCTGTTCCCCTCCCTGAAAGGGAGGGGTTAGGGGTGGGTGCGCGGCCCAAAGGGTCGCGCTCCTCTGCTGACGGCAGGAGCCTCGCTGCGCTCGGCACCCACCCCCAGCCCCTCCCTTGCAGGGAGGGGAGCAAGTTGTCGCGAGGCAGCTTGCCCTCCATCCCTGTTTCCGCTACAGGCCCGCGCTTCCGTGCCAGGGTCATCCCTGGAGGCCTGGCCGGACTTTGGAACTTTAGCGCATAGGAACGACACATGAGCGACACGCTTACGCTGTCGGCCGAGACGCGCGACCGGGCTGGCAAGGGAGCCTCCCGGGCGCTTCGTCGTGAAGGCCGCGTCCCCGCCGTGATCTACGGCAACAAGGCAGATGCCGTCAGCATCCACGTCAACGAGCGTGAACTGATGAAGCTGCTGAACACCGGCCACTTCATGAATTCGGTGGTCATGGTCAATGGCGAGCGCACGCTGCCCAAGGACGTGGCTTTCGACGTCGTGACCGACCGCCCGCTCCACGTCGACTTCCTGCGCATCTCCGAGCACGCCAGCGTGCACGTGAACGTGCCGATCGTCTTCACCGACGAGGAAGAGGCTCCGGGCATCAAGCGCGGCGGCGTCCTGAACATCGTCCGCCACGAGCTCGAGCTCGTCGTCGACGCAGCCGAGATCCCCGACCAGATCGAGATCTCGCTCAAGGGCGTCGAAGTCGGCGATTCGATCCACATCTCGGCCGTGACGCTGCCCAAGGGCGCGACGTCGGCGATCACCGATCGCGACTTCACCATCGCCACCATCGTCGCACCGTCGGCGCTCAAGTCGAGCGAAGGCGACAGCGACACCGAGGAAGCGGCTCCGGCCGAAGGCGAATAAGCCTTTCCAACTTCTTGGGTGAAAAAATCGCCTCCGCATCCTAGGTGCGGGGGCGATTTTGCTTTTGAGGGTATGTCGTCATGCAGCTCTGGGTCGGCCTGGGCAATCCTGGTCCGCAATATGCGATGCACCGGCACAATGTCGGGTTCATGGCGCTGGACGCGATCGCCGAGGTCCACGGCTTCTCGGCGCCCAAGAAGCAGTTCCAAGGCTGGACGCAGGAAGGCCGGATCGGGACGGAGAAGGTGATCCTGCTCAAGCCGGCGACCTTCATGAACGAAAGCGGCCGATCGGTGCGCGCGGCGATGGACTTCTACAAGCTCACCCCCGCCGACGTCACCGTCTTCCACGACGAGCTCGATCTCGTGCCGATGAAGGTCAAGGTGAAGATCGGCGGCGGCACGGCCGGGCATAACGGCCTGCGCTCGACCGACACGCATATCGGCCCGGATTTCCGCCGCGTGCGCCTGGGCATCGGCCATCCCGGACACAAGGATCGCGTCACCGGCTATGTGCTGGGCGGCTATGCCAAAGCCGAGATCGAGCCGCTGACCGACATGCTCGGCGCGATCGCCGCGGAAGCCGAATGGCTCGCCAAGGGTGACGATGCCCGCTTCATGAGCGACGTGGCCTCGCGGCTTCAGGACTGACGAAAAAGGGCCCCGGTTTCCCGAGGCCCCTTTCCCAAATCGATCGTGCGAGGCTTACTTCTTGCCGAGCACCGTGCCGACGATCCGCTGGCTGCCGCCGCCGACGGTGCCGTTCGCGGCGAAGCTGATGCCGATTTCCTTCGCGGCCGAGCCGAAGAAGCCGCCGGTGAGCGTGCCGGTGAGGCCGCCGCCGGTGAACGAGCCGGTGAACTGGTTCTGGCCGACCGGGATGGCGCCCTGCGCCGTGAAGGTGCCGAACGCGACGCCCGCGCCGCCCGCAGCCGGGATCGTGGTGAGGTTGAGCGTCAGATCGACCAGGCCGGTCGAGAAGTTCACCGACGTGGTGACCGTGCCCGAGACGCGCAGCACGCTGCTGGCACCGCCGGTCACGTTGACGATGCGGCCCTGGACGGTCGAGCTATAGGCCTGGACCCCGGTCTTCGGCATGTCGGTGGTGACGGTGTTGTAGCCGAACACGCCCGAGGTGAAGCGATAGGCGCCGGCAGTCGCATCGGCGCGATACCAGTTCACATAGCTGACATTTGTATATTGCAGCGCGGTGTTGCTGGTCAGCGTCGCGGTCGAGATCGTGTTGTTGAGGAACTCGGCCTGGGCGAACTTGCCTGCCGTCGCGGTGTCGGTGGTGCGGAACACGAATTCCTCGGCCGCCGGCGCAGGCTGCACGGTGGCGTTCGCGACGACGAAGCGCGATTCCTCGGTGTTCTCGCGCACGACATAGGTCGCGCTGGCGATCGTCGGGCTGGTCGCGATGGCGAAGCGCGACGACAACATCTCGGTCGATGCGGCGCCGAGCGTCACGGCGCTAGTCGCGGGATCCCCGGTGAAGCTGGTCGCGGCGTTGATCGTGCTGAACTCGGTCGCCGTCGTGAGCGGGAACGCCGTGTAGGTTGGCGAAGCCGTCGGCGTCGGGGTCGGCGTGGACGTCGGGGTTGGCGTCGGGCTGGCATCGTCGTTGCCGCCGCTGCAGCTCGAAAGCGCGAGCGTCGCCACCGTGGCGCTCATGATCATGTGACGGCGAATCATTCCCTGCTCCTCAAAACTCGAACAGCCCGAAAAGGCGTGGCGCCCCTGTACCCTAGATGAACGGGCACCCGTCAAGCGAGGAAGGGGCGTTTCACGCCGGCTGTGCGGCGCCCCGATAGGACAATCCTGCACGCTCCGGAAGCCCCAGGCGGCGGCGCGCCTGGGCATGCGCACTCGACGGCAGCTCGACATGCTCGGCGGCGCGCGCGAGCCCGCGCAGCACCAGGCGTTCGGCCGGGTTCAGTCCCGCACGGCGATCGAGCCCGATGCGCCGGCGAAGCGGCGGTGGCAGCAGATCGACCGCGGCGCGCACCCCCAGCCGCTGGAGCGGACGAAGCGGCAGCGGAAGGATCGCGTGATGGGCAAGGATGTCGAGCAGTTCGTCGAGGATCGGCGAGGGTTCGAGCCGCGGCGCCATGCCGGCAAACAGCGCGCGCATCGCCGCGTCGGATGCCGGCGGATCGCTCACGCCATATAAGGCGGCGCTTGCGCCGGCCTCGACGAAATAGCGATCGCGATCCGCAAGCGAGACCGGACGGACGTGGCGCGACCAGGCTTCGAGGAACGCCCAGGAGGCGGTCGCCTGCACCCAGAGCAGCAGCTCGGGATCATCGGCGGCATAAGCCTGCCCGGTAGGCGTCGCACCGCGGATCCGCGCGTGCATCGCGTTCACTCGCGCAGCGAGTGCCTCGAACTCGCTGCGCGCGCCATAGACGGTGACCATCGCCGCCATCCCGGTGCGCCGCAGCCGACCGGCGGGATCGCGCTTGAAGCTCGAATGGTCCCACACGCCGTGGCGCACGCGCGGCTCGCCGAGTTCGAGCAGCACCGCGGCGATTCCGCCGACGAACATCGTCAGCGGATTGCGGAACACGCGCCACGATACCGAATCGGCGGGCACCATCGCGGGCTCGCCGGCGGGCCTGCTGAAGTCCGCGCCCATGTCGAGCAGCGGGCGCAGCAGGCGGTCTAGGGGATCGATCAGGGCCATGGAGAAGGAACGCGCGCCGAAGGAAACCGCTCCCCACCCCGCAGGCCGGGTTGGCGGGGCGCCGATCGGGGGAGCCTCGAGAGCGGCACCCACCCGGTCAATCCCATGCTGGCAAATCGCACGCGAACCGCCTATCGGCGCTGCATTCCGCCCGGCACCGCCGGAGCTCCAGCTATCACAGGGTTTCGAAATGGGTTTTCGCTGCGGCATTGTCGGGCTTCCGAACGTCGGCAAGTCCACGCTCTTCAATGCGCTCACCGAGACGGCAGCGGCGCAGGCGGCGAATTATCCGTTCTGCACGATCGAGCCCAATGTCGGCAACGTCGCGGTGCCCGATCCCCGGCTGGACAAGCTTGCTTCCATCGCCGGCTCGCAAAAGATCATCGCCACCCAGCTCGGGTTCGTCGACATTGCCGGGCTGGTGCGCGGCGCCAGCAAGGGCGAAGGCCTGGGCAACCAGTTTCTCGGCAATATCCGCGAAGTCGACGCGATCGTCCACGTCCTGCGCTGCTTCGAGAATGACGACATCCAGCATGTCGACAACAAGGTCGATCCGATCGCCGACGCCGAGACCGTCGAGACCGAGCTGATGCTCGCTGACCTCGAAAGCCTCGAGAAGCGCGTCCCCAATCTGTTGAAGAAGGGCCAGCAGGGCGACAAGGAATCGAAGATCGGCGCGAGCGTGCTCGGCCAGGCGCTCGATTTGCTGCGCGCCGGCAAGCCCGCGCGCCTCACCGAGCCGAAGGATGAAGAAGAGGCCCGCGTCTTCAAGCAGGCCCAGCTGCTCACCGGCAAGCCGGTCCTTTATGTCTGCAACGTCAACGAGGAAGACGCCGCCAACGGCAACGCGCTCTCGGAGAAAATCTTCGCCAAGGCCAAGACCGAAGGCGCCGAGGCAGTGGTCGTCTCCGCGGCGATCGAGGCCGATATCGCGACGATGCCGGTCGAGGAACGCGCCGACTTCCTCAGCGAGCTCGGGCTGGAAGAAACCGGCCTCGCCCGCGTGATCACTGCGGGCTACAAGCTGCTCCATTTGCTGACCTTCTTCACCGTCGGCCCCAAGGAAGCGCGCGCCTGGACCGTCCATGCCGGCGCGACTGCGCCGAACGCCGCGGGCGAAATCCATACCGATTTCGAAAAGGGCTTCATCCGCGCCGAGACGATCGCCTATGCCGATTTCGTCGCGCTGGGCGGAGAATCCAAGGCGCGTGAGGCCGGCAAGCTGCGCGCCGAGGGCAAGGCCTATATCGTTCAGGACGGCGACGTGATGCACTTCCTCCACAGCTAAGCGCGTCTCGCGGCGCGCCGCCGGGCGGTTGTGGGCAAATAAAGTCGGGATGCGGGGTTACGGAAGGGAACCAAAACCCCCATATCGAGTGCATCGCTGGCACAACGTTTCCGTAGGCACCAGCGACTGAGAGACCGACGTGCTCCCGCTTACGCAGCTGGAGCCATCTCGATGGATCTCAACTATCTCCTACAAAGGCATCAGGTTTCGCTGATCCGCGCCGATGCGGCGGGCTCGGGCGAGGCGCGGATCGCGCATCGCGGGCTGGCCAATGGCTATGCGGAGCGCATCCGCCTGCTCCAGGCGCGTCTCGGCGCCACCTTCGCCGCTCCGCGGAGGGTCTGAGGCTTGGCTAAAGAAGAACTGATGACGCTGGACGGCATCATCGAAGAATTGCTTCCCGACGGCCGCTTCCGCGTGTGCCTCGAAAACGAGCACCGCGTCATCGTCTACACTGCCGGCAAGATGCGCAAGTTCCGCATCCGCACCCTTGTGGGCGATCGCGTACAGATCGAGATGTCGCCCTATGATCTCGACAAGGGACGCCTCGTCTATCGCGAGCGCGTCGCCAGTGGCTTCAACGGACAGCAGAGGAAGCGTCGATGAGCGATGAAGCAACCACCGACGCCGGCGCACCTGAGCCCGAAGCCGATCCCGCGGCGCCGGCGCCTGCCAAGATGCAGAAGTTCCGCCGCAAGTTCACTACCGTGCGGCTTTCGGACGAGAGCGCCGCGCGGCAGAGCAAGGTAACGCTGCTCGCCTGGAACACGATGGGCGGCGAGGCGGCGATGGCCTTTCTCAACGCGCATCAGGAATCGCTCGGCGGCCGCCCGCTCGACCTCGCGGTCGCCAGCGCCGATGGCTGCGCCGCCGTCGAACAAGCCATCGCCGCACACGCCGCCCCGACGGGCGGGTGAGCGCCGAACTCGCTCGCGCGCACGCCACCTTGTGCCGCGGCGCGGATTTCCTCCCTTCGTGGATGCGCGGCCTTCCCGAGCCGCGCCCCGGCCGCACCCGGGTGATCGGCAACGGCCTGCGCGAGCTCGACCGCTTCCTGAGCGTTTTGCTCGACGAAGCGGCGGCGCGGCGGGGCCGCAATGTCACGCCATACCAGCATAACACTGCCAACAAGCTGCATGCGCTCGGCGAGACGCTCGGGATGCCGCCTGGTGACGACGCACCGCGCCTGCGCGCGCTGGGCCGATCGCGCAATTGCCTGTTCTATTGCGAAGGCATCGTCCGCCGCGGCGACACCCGCCAGGCCGCGACGATGACCGCAGGCTGGCCGGCCGCGGATCAGGGTGCCCTGCTCGTCGTCCCGATCGGCGCCGAGCTCAGCGTCGGCGCCCCTGAGCTCGACAGCGTCCGCGCCTTTTATCGCGGACTCGCGGAACTCGATCCTCGCCGGCCTTTAGCCGCTGGATTTAGCCTGCTTCGGCGAAGGCACGTCGAAGTGGACCGGTGCCAGCTCGATCCTGCTCGGCAGCGCCGGGTCGAGCGCACCGGTATTGAGGAAGCGCATCGCCGCGGCGAACAGGTCCGGTCGATCGCGCAGCAGCTGCAGCGTGCCGGCATGCTGCCCGCGATGCACGATCAGCGTGCGCGCATTGGGAAACCAGGGAACCACGTCGAGCAGGTTCTCGACCGGGGTGTTCGCATCCCAGTCGCCCTGGACGAACAGCACCGGCGTCTCGTCGCGCACCGGCAGGCGAAACGCGTCGCCCAAGTCCGCAGTCGGCCAGCTTCCGGTCGAGGCGATGTAAGGCGCGAACCCCCAGCTTCCGAGCATGTCGAGCGCAGGATCGGTGCGAAGCTGGTGCTCGCGCGCCGCATCGATGCCGGTGGCAGTGTCGATCAGCGGCCCGATCAGCGCCGAATCCGCCGCAGCGCGCGCCGCGATCCGCTCGCGCGCCCAGCCCTCATATTTGCCGTTGTAGAGATCGATAACGAAGGCGGGCCAGCGCGCCGCCTCGACCGCGTAGCTGAGCAGCGACTGCTGGAAGTCCCCGAGCCCGAGCACGATTGTTCCTTCGGGCACAGTCACTTTGACCGGCTCGGCCGCCAGCCGATCGCGTATCGCCCGCGCGGCACCGATCAGCCCCTCCTTGGGCAGCAGCGGCCGGAGCGCCGAGTCGCTCTCGGCCTCGAACGCGATCCGCTGGAGCACCGCGAAGACGTGTGACGGCATGTCATAGCCATTGTCGAGCGGCTCGGTCGCGGAGATCAGCGCCCGCGCAACGGTCCCGGGATGGCGCTTCATCACCGCGAAGCTCCATTGCGACCCGAAGCTCGCACCCAGCAAGCTGATCTTGTCATAGCCGAGCAGGCGGCGCACGGCATCGACGTCGTCGGCGCATTCGGCGATCGTATAGCCAGCCAGGTCGCGCTGCGGATGCTCCGCCGCGGCGGCGCGCGCCAGGCGCTGGGTGACGGCAATGTTCGCGTCGATCGTGTCGGGCTGGTCGAGCGGCAATGCCGGATAATGGAGTTGCAACATCTCGCCGCGTAGCGTGAAGCCCCGCTGCTCGATGATCACCAGGTCCGCGCCCGCGGCATAATCGAGCCAATAACGCAGCCGGCGTCGCGCGGCCGGGCCCTTGTCACCGATCGTATCGAGCAGCGTCACGCCAGGGCCGCCGGCGAGGAGGAACACCGGCGGCGCCTGGCCCGGCACCCGCGCGCGGATGCGCAGCACGCCCACCCCGATCGTGCGCCTGCCGGGGCGCGTCCGGTTCTCCGGAACGCGGAGCGTGCCGATCTCATAGGGAACCGGCGTGCCGTCGATCGCGGTCTCGCTGCCGGGCTTCAGGGCAAGGCTCTCGGCAACGGCACCCGGCCTGGGCGCGGCCTGCGCCAGCGCGGGCGCCGTCCCGATCGCAAGCGCTAAAGCGATCCCTCCCGACAACAGCCGACGCATCCGCTCCTCCCCTTTATCGCCTCGTCATGCCGCTTGTGAAATGAACGCTCTATTACGGGGCGTCGAATGCCGTCAGGATCGGGCACGGCCCGGCGCCGCCCTTTCCGCATTCGCGCGCGAGCTTGCCCAGCGCGTCGCGCGCGGCAGTGAGGTCGGCGATCTTGCGGTCGAGCATTTCGATCTGCTCTCGGGCCAGCGCCCGCGCGCGCGCCCGATCGTCCCGCGCGTCGAGGTCGAGCAATTCGGCGATCTGCTCGAGCGTGAACCCCGCCGCCTGTGCCGAACGGATGAAGCGCAGCCGGCGCAAGGCATCGTCGTCATAGCGCCGCACGCTGCTTTCGCGGAAGCCATGGGGCCTTTCGGGCGTGCCAATCAGCCCGCGGCGCTGATAATAGCGCACCGTCTCGACCCCTACCCCGCCCGCCTCGGCAAGTTTTCCGATCGTGAGGCCCGACATCGCTTGACTCCGTACTATGGTACGGAGGTTATAGGCCAGCCATGGCGAAAAATGCAAAGCGCGCAACGCTCTATCGTATGGTGATGCCCGAGCATGTCTGCCCCTTTGGGCGCAAGGCCAAGCACCTGCTCGAGCGGCGCGGCTATAAAGTCGACGATCGCTGGCTGACCACGCGTGCGGAAACCGACGCGTTCAAGGCCGAGCATGGCGTAGCGACCACGCCGCAAACCTTCATCGATGGCACGCGGATTGGCGGATATGACGATCTTCGCCGCTTCTTCGGCGCCGCGCTGCCGGCCAAGGACGCGACGAGCTACCGCCCGGTAATCGCGCTGTTCGCGATGACCGCGCTGATGGCACTCGCGGCGAGCAAGGCGGCGTTCGGCACCCCGCTGACGCTCCAGGCGCTCGCCTGGTTCGGCGCATTCAGCATGTGTGCGCTGGCGCTTCTCAAGCTTCAGGACGTCGAGCGCTTTTCAACCATGTTCCTCAACTACGATCTGCTCGCCCAGCGCTGGGTGCCCTATGCCACCCTATACCCGTTCATCGAAGGCGGCGCGGGCGTGCTGATGGCGGCGAGACTGCTGCCCTGGCTTTCGATCCCGCTGGCGCTGCTCGCCGGTGGGGTCGGCGCGGTATCGGTGGTCAAGGCTGTCTATATCGACCGGCGCGCGCTCAAATGCGCCTGTGTCGGCGGCACCAGCAACGTGCCGCTCGGCGCTGTCTCGCTGCTCGAAAATCTGATGATGGTGGCGATGGCGGTGTGGATGCTGCTGCGCCCGATGGGGGGAATGTAATGCGTACCGGTCTGATCGCGCTCGCGCTGCTCGTGCCCGGCGCCGCCGCGGCGCAGGAGCATGACATGCACGACATGGCGATGCCCGAAGCCGCACCCACGCCCGCGCCGGAGCAGGACGCGCCTGCGGTAGACCACGCCGCGATGGACCACGCCGCGATGGACCACGACATGGCGGCCATGCCGTCGATGGCGATGGGTGGCAATGCCAATGCCGTAGCCGGATCGGGCACCGCGCTGGTGCCCAGGGCCGAGGGCGCGATGCCGATGCTCCACCTCGCTTCGGGTGACTGGATGGTGATGGCGCACGGCACTTTCTGGGGCGTCTATACCGATCAAGGCGGCCCGCGCGGGGACGACATGGCGTTCGTCGAATTGATGGCGATGCTCATGGCTTCGCGCGATTTCGGCGGTGCCCGGCTGCAGTTGCGCTCGATGATGAGCCTCGAGCCGGCGATGGGCGCGCGCGGCTATCCGAATTTGTTCGCCAGCGGAGAGACTGCGGGTGGCGCGCCGCTGGTCGATCGCCAGCATCCGCACGACCTGTTCATGGAATTGGCGGCGCGCGTCGATGTCGACATCGCGCCGGGGACCAGCGCTTTCGTTTATGGCGGACCGGTGGGCGAGCCGGCGCTGGGGCCGAGCGCGTTCATGCACCGGCGCTCGGGCCGCTACCTCGCGCTCTCGCCGATCGCGCACCATTGGTTCGACAGCACCCATATCACCTATGGCGTGGTCACCGGCGGAGTGACCGCGCGCGCCTTCCAGGTCGAAGCGTCGGCGTTCAACGGGCGCGAGCCGAACGAGGAGCGCTGGGGAATCGACCAGCCGCGGCTCGACAGCTGGAGTGTGCGCGCGACCTTCACTCCCTCGCCCTATTGGACGATGCAGGTCAGCCATGGCCGGCTCGAACAGCCGGAGGTGTCGCATGCCGGGCAGGACGAGCGGCGGACCACCGCAAGCGTCCATTATGCGCGCGGCGGCCTTGCCACGATGGTCGCCTTCGCCGCCAAGGATCGCGTACCCGGCGACACGCTCACTGCCTGGCTCGCCGAGGCCAACTGGGACCTGGGCCGCCACCACAGCCTGTTCGGCCGCATCGAGAATGTCGCCAATGACGAGCTTTTCCCCGATCACGACGCGCTGCTCCACGACCAGCGCTTCCGCGTGACCCGCTTCGAGGGCGGCTATGCCTATCGCGTGCCGCTCGGCTGGGGCGAACTGGCACTGGGCGGCTCGCTTGCCGCCTATGCCAAGCCCGGCGCGCTCGACGCTGCCTATGGCAAGACCCCGGTCAGTGCCACGGGCTTCGCAAGGCTCGCGATCGGAAACTAGGTCGCTCTCATCTGGCCGCACGATCGGCGAATACTTCAGCCGGTTGGTCAAATCGGCAAAGTGCGGCAAAATCAGAAGATGAATGAGACGCGCTCCGGCCTTCCGATCCTGTCCTTTGCGGATCAAATTTCCCTGGAAGCCTGGCTGGCGGCGCAACCGGACAACGCCCCTGGGGCCTGGATCCGATTTCGCAAGAAAGGCTCAAAGGTGGCCAGCGTCACCAAGCCAGAAGCGATCGACAGCGCGCTTTGCTATGGCTGGATCGACGGCCAGCTCGACAAATATGATGCCGAAAGCTGGCTGGTGCGTTTCACCCCTCGCAAACCGCGCAGCAAATGGTCGCAGATCAATCGCAACCGCGCGCTCGAGCTGATCGCGGCGGGGCGCATGCAGCCGTCCGGACAGTTGGAGATCGACAAGGCGAAGGCCGATGGCCGGTGGGACGCTGCCTATGCATCGGCCAGCAAGGCTGCGGTGCCGCCGGATCTGCAGGAAGCGCTTGATGCGCATCCCAAGGCGGCCGCGTTCTTCGCGACGGTCACCGGCGCCAATCGATATGCGATCCTCTATCGGATCGCCGCGGTAAAGAAGGCCGAGACGCGCGCCCGCAAGATCACCGAGTTCATTGGCATGCTGGAGCGCGGAGAGACCGTCCACGGCTGAACGCCCCCGCTGCCGCGCACAACGCAAGGACTTACTTCGGCAACAATGTGCTGGCAGGGGCGGCGATGATGCGTTGGACCTCGAAGATCGCCGCCGCGGCACTCGCCGCTCTGCTCCAGGCCTGTGTAACCGCCCCGGTCTCCGCGCCACCCCCCGCTGCCGCGTCGGCGGCAGAGACGCGCGCACCGGTGACTATCCTCGTCTCGATCGACGGCTTCCGCGCCGACTATCTCGATCGCGGCGTGACGCCCGTGCTGTCGCGGCTCGCCGCGGGGGGCGTAACGGGTCCGATGCGGCCGAGCTTTCCGTCCAAGACCTTCCCCAATCACTGGACGCTGGTCACTGGGCTGCGGCCGGATCGCCACGGCATCGTCGGCAACAAGATGGAGGATGCGGCACGGCCCGGCGAGACCTTCACCATGTCGACCGACGATCCTTTCTGGTGGAATGGCGCCCCGCCGATCTGGACCGATGCCGAGGCGGCGGGCATCCGCACCGCTACCCTGTTCTGGCCCGGTTCGAACGTCGCCATCGGCGGGACCCGACCTGATCCGAAGGAGTGGGAAGTCGAGGGCGGGGCGCGTCCGCAGGACTGGGCCCAGTTCAACCAGGCCGTCAGCGGCGAACAGCGCGTCAACGGGCTCCTCGATTGGCTGCGGCGCCCCGCGGCGATCCGGCCGAAGCTGCTGACGCTCTATTTCGACACGGTCGATCATGTCAGCCACGATTATGGTCCGGTCGATCCGCACACACTCGATGCCGTCGCCCAAGTCGATGGCTGGATCGGCCAGCTCGTCGCCGGGCTCGCCGATTTGGGCCAGCCCGCGAACCTGGTGATCGTCGCCGATCACGGCATGGCCGCAACGAGCAGCGCGCGCGTGGCCCAGCTCTATGAGTATGTCGCCAAGGAAGACGTCCATGTCATCGAGAGCGGCGTCTATGCCGCGCTCGCGCCGGTGGCCGGCAAGGAGGATGCGGTCGGCAAAGCGCTGCTCGGCAAGCACCCGCATTTCGAATGCTGGCGCAAAAGCGAGATTCCGGCGCGCTTCCATTTTGGCAGCAACCCGCGCGTCGCGCCGATCTTTTGCCTCGCCGAGACCGGCTGGCTGCTCAACGAAAAGCCGCCGGCAAAACCCTTCGCCGGCGGCAATCATGGCTATGACAATTTCGCGCCCGACATGGCGGCGCTGTTCATTGCCAACGGCCCGGCCTTCCGCGCGCAGCGGATCGCGGCGTTCGACAATGTCGATGTCTATCCGCTGCTGCGCGACTTGATCGGGCTGCCGGCGAAACCGGGCGTCGATGGCACCGACGCCCCGTTCCGCAGCGCTCTCCGGCGTTAGGCGACGCTCAGGCCGACATCGACATTGCCCCGCGTCGCGTTCGAATAGGGGCAGACCTGGTGCGCGGCGGCGACCAGCTTCTCGGCGTCGGCGCGATCGAGGCCCGGCAGCGATACCTTGAGATCGGCGGTGATGCCGAACCCGCCTTCGGAACGCGGCCCGATGCCCACGGTCGCCTCGACCGTGGCCTCGGCCGGCACGCGCAGCTGAAGCGACGGGGCGACTGCCTTCATCGCGCCGATGAAGCACGCCGAATAACCCATTGCGAACAACTGCTCGGGATTGGCACCCTCGCCGCCGGCACCGCCGAGCTCGCGCGGGGTAGCCAACTTTACCTCGAACGAGCCGTCATTGACGCGGGCGGAGCCGTCGCGGCCCCCGGTGGCGGTGGCGGCAGTGGTGTATTTGACATCGACGGCCATGGTGCTTCTCCATATTGATGCAGCGATATTCGTTATCGCGATACATATCTATCTAGGGCCTATTGCAACGCCTGTCCAGCACAATATTTATCGTGATAGTGATTTTGTGCTAGGCGATGCCCATGACCATGCTCCCGCTCGACGACCAGCTCTGCTTCGCGCTTTACAGCGCTTCGATGGCGATCAATCGAACCTATAAGCCGCTGCTCGACACGCTCGGCATCACCTATCCGCAATATCTGGTGCTCCATACGCTGTGGGAAGAGGACGGCCGCACGATCGGCGCGATCGCGGAGCGCCTCGATCTCGAGTTCGAGCACAGTCACCCCGTTGGTCAAGCGGCTCGAAGCGGCAGGCTTCGTCGCGCGCGAGCGCAACACCCAGGACGAGCGCCGCGTCCATGTGAAGCTCACCGATCGCGGATCCGGCATGCGCGATGAATGCACGTGCCTGGGTGAAGCGCTGCTCGCCAAGGCCGGGATGGATGCCGATCGGCTGGTCGCGCTGCGCACCCGCGTCAAGCAGTTCAACGCCGCGTTGACCAAGGAATAGCGGTCTTGCGCGGAACCAGTTTTGATCCGAAACTGGCGCCATGCTCTATCTGGACGACCTGGAACCCGGGATGAAGCGCGCCTTCGGGCGGTACGCAGTCACGCGTGAGGAAGTGCTCGACTTCGCCCGACGCTACGACCCCCAGCCCTTCCACCTCTCTGACGAAGCAGCAGCGCAAACCCATTTCGGCCGGCTGGCGGCAAGCGGCTGGCACACCTGCTCGATGACAATGTCGATGCTGGTCGCCGAGATGGCGGTCCATCCGCAGGCGAGCCTGGGGGCCGCCGGCATCGACGAACTGCGCTGGCTCAAGCCCGTCCATCCCGGCGACGTGCTGCGCTGCGAGACCGAAATACTCGAAGTACGCCCCTCGCAAAGCAAGCCCGGCATGGGCAGCATCCGCAACAAGATGACCGTATTCAACCAGAACGACGAACCTGTGCTCAGCTTCATCGCTCTCGCCCTGATGCGGCGCCGGCCCGAAGCCTAAGCTAAGGGGCGTCGCGCAGCTCTTGCCCGTTGCCGCCGTTCCAGTCATTTTCAAGCATGGTCGGCATCCGTGGAATTGCATGCATCCTTGCGGCTTCGCTCTTCTGCTTGGCCGCTTGCCAGCAGACGACGCCCAGACTCACCGACGAACAGGTTGCGAGTTTGCGCGAAGGGCTTCCCGGCATTTCAGAGCAGTGCCTGCAAATGGCTCGCGATGGCGGGGTCGAGGCAATTCCGAGCGCCGTCGACCAATGCTTTAAAATGACACCCTCGCAACACTGGCACGGCTTGTGGCGAGACGATTTCGAAGGCCGGAGATTCTGCCCCGCCCCAGCGCGACAATGCTCGATCGAGACGCCAGGGCCCAAGATTTGGCCTAGGTTCAAAGACGAGAAGAGGCCGATCGGCAACCAAGCGACGGGCAAGCTCTATGCCGTCGAGTTCATCGGCCGCCGAACGCAGAGCCCGGGCGCGCACGGCCATATGGCGCAATCCGAGCATGCGATATTGATCGACCAGCTGCTGGCCATCTCTCCGGTCGACTAGCTCATGATCCGACAAACGCCCGCTTTCGGAATTGTGGCCGAACGGCCGTCCGAAGGTGGAAAGCGCACCTTCTCTTCGTCACCCCGGGCTCGACCCGGGGTCCCGCTACTTCTGTCTTTCGATATGCACTATGAAGGTCGAGGCGGCTGGATCGGCTCGTCCGGGCCGAACGAGCGCCCTCGATCACCGATTGCATCGTGCATAAAAAAGCACCTCAAGTGCTGGCGTCGCGAACGGAGTTGGCACTGCTAGAAGGCGCTACCCCCGAGTGGCATGATCTATTCCATCATCTCGCCTGAACTCAGTAGCGGGACCCCGGGTCGAGCCCGGGGTGACTAGTGGCAAGACAAAAGTCCCTAACTGGCCGTTCCCAGCCCGCCCCCTAGTCGCGCCGGCCACGGCGTCCCTGGCCGCGCTCGCCGCTGGTACTCCGGCCGCCTTCCCAGCGCTGGCCGCCATTGCCGGTGCCGCGGCGATACGCGCCATCGGGGCGCCCCTGCGGTGCGTTCCGCCATTGTCCGTCGGTGGTGCCGCGGCGATAGGGTTCGTCGCGATTCTGCCATTGCCCGCGGCGCTGCTCGCCCGCGCGGTCACGATCGAACTGGCCCCAATTATGGTTCTCGCGGGGCCCGCGCCAATTGCTTCGGCGGGTTTCCCAATAGCGACGCTGGCCGCTGTTCCAGCGATGCGGGCGGCGGTCGCGGTCGTAGACGTAGAAGCCCGAGCCGGGATAATAATAGTCGCCATACCAGCCATAATAGCTGCCGTAGCCACCGCCATAGCCGCCATAGCCATAGTCGTCATATCCGCCGTAATAACCGGGGCTGGAATAGCCGACCGACACTGCGGAATAGCCGCCGCCATAGCCATAGCCATCGTCGACGCAGCCGCTAAGCGCAGCCGCTCCGGCCAGGGACGCCGCCAGCGCGGCGAGACGAATGCCCATCTTCACTCTCCTCAATTCAAGGAGACGAACCAGCAGCGGCGCTTGCCGGTTCCGTGGCGCGCTCAGTGTCCGTCGAACGCCACCAGCGCGTGGACGGCGATGCCGTCGCCGCGCAGCGCATCGGCGCCACCGAGTTCAGGCAAGTCGATCACGAACGCCGCCTGGGTGACTTCGGCCCCCGCCTTGCGCAGCAGCCGCACCGCGGCCCGCGCGGTGCCGCCGGTGGCGATCAGGTCGTCGACCAGCAGCACCCGCGCGCCGGGCGCGCAGGCATCGGCGTGGATCGCGATGCGGTCGGTGCCATATTCCAGCGCATAATCCTCGGCGATCGTCGCGCCGGGCAGCTTGCCGTCCTTGCGGATCAGCAACGTGCCGGTGCCGAGCCGCACCGCCAGCGCAGCGCCGAACAGGAAGCCGCGCGCCTCGATACCCGCGACGAGATCGATCGGCCCGTCGACCGCCTCGGCCATTCGCTCGATGGTCAGCCGCAGTCCCTCGGCATCGAGCAGCAGCGTAGTGATGTCGCGAAACTGGATCCCCGGCTTGGGAAAGTCGGGGATCGTGCGGATGCGATCGCGGATGTCGTCATTGGCCGCCGGCATGGCGCGTCTCCAGAAAGCAATACGGAGCCGGACTCGCCGACTCCGTCACAAGAAGTTCGGCCCCGAACCTGGGGTCCGGGGCCGATATAGGGTCGATCAGTGCTTCACGCCCCGCCATACTGTCAGGTACGCGCCATATGCCAGCACGGTGGCGAACAGCAGGAACAGCACCACCGCGAGGCCGGCGGCATGGCGCTTCTCCATCGTCGGCTCGGCGCTCCAAACCAGGAATGCCGCAACGTCCTTGGCCATCTGGTCCTTGGTCGCGCGGGTGCCGTCCGAATAGGTCACCTGGTCGTCGCCGGTCAGCGGCGGCGGCATCGCGATGCTGAGGTTCGCGAAATAGGGGTTGTAGTGCGAACCCTCGGGCGTCTTGGCGCCCGGGAACTTCTTGAGCAACTCGGCGGGCTGCTGCTCTTCATAGCCAGTCAGCAGCGAGTAGATATAGGCGCCGCCGCCATGCCGCGCCTTGGCGATCAGCGTCAGATCGGGCGGCGAGCCGGTGCCGGGATAATAGACCTTGGGGAAGCGGTCCGAGGGCAAATTGTCGCGCTCGCCCCAGGTTCCGGCCTTGGCGTCCTGCACCGGCTGCTTGATCGGCCAGTCCTTGGCGATCTTCTTCACTTCGGCTTCGCTATAGCCGATGTCGCCGAGCTCGCGGAACGAGGCCAGGCTCAGCGAGTGGCAGGTCGAACAGACCTTCTCGAAGACCAGGAAGCCGCGCTGGATCTGGGCATTGTCGAACTTGCCGAACGGCCCGTCGGATTTGAGCGCCAGCGCCTTGGGGTGATGGTGGAATTCCTCCTCGGCGGTCGGCTGGGGCGGCTCCTTGATGAGGCCGGTAATGGTGCCAAACAGCGCGAGCGCGAGCACGCCGATAAAGGCGAAGCCCACCAGGAACTTGATCGAGCGCATAAACAGCGGAAGCATGTCTTCGATTCCCCCTTACGCGCTCAGCGCCGTTTCACTGATCCGCGATCCGCCATGATCGCCCAGCACTGCCTCGGTGATCGAGTTGGGTAGCGGCTTGGGCGTTTCGAGGCGCGAGATGATCGGCACGATGACCAGGAAATGCGCGAAATAATAGGCTGCGGTGAGCTGGCTGACGATCACGACTGCCGGCGTCGCCGCCGATCCGCCGCAATAGCCGAGCACCAGCACGTCGAGCACCAGCACCCAGAAGGCGATCCGATAGGCCGGGCGATAGTTTGCCGAGCGCACCGGCGAGCGATCGAGCCAGGGCAGGAAGAACAGCAGCAGGATCGAGCCGAACATCGCCAGCACGCCCCACAGCTTGGCCGGGAGGATGAAGTCCGCGGTGAAGGCGCGCAGGATCGCGTAGAACGGCCAGAAATACCATTCGGGGACGATGTGCGCCGGGGTCGAGAGCGGGTTCGCCGGGATGTAGTTGTCCGGATGGCCCAGATAATCGGGGAAGAAGAAGATCAGCGCCGAGAAGATGATCAGGAACACGCCCACGCCGAAGCCATCCTTGGCGGTGTAATAGGGGTGGAACGGCACGGTATCCTGCTCGCCCTTCACTTCTACGCCGGTGGGGTTCGACGAACCCGGGATGTGCAGCGCCCAGATGTGGAGGATCACCGCACCGGCGATCACGAACGGCAGCAGATAGTGGAGCGAGAAGAAGCGGTTGAGCGCGGCGTCGTCGGGCGCATAGCCGCCGAGCAGCCAGACGCGGACCCAGTCGCCCACCACCGGGATTGCCGAGAAGAAGCCGGTGATCACCTGCGCCCCCCAGAAGCTCATCTGCCCCCAGGGGAGCACATAGCCCATGAACGCGGTCGCCATGATCAGCAGGAAGATCACCACGCCGATCAGCCAGATCATCTCGCGCGGCGCCTTGTACGATCCGTAATAAAGCCCGCGGAAGATGTGGATATAGACCACGGTGAGGAACATGCTGGCGCCGTTGGCATGCGCGAAGCGCAGGAACCAGCCGGCGTTGACGTCGCGCATGATGCCGCCGTTCACACTGTCGAATGCGCCCGCGGCCGAGGAGTGGAAGTGCATCGCGAGCACGATTCCGGTCACGATCTGGATCACCAGGCACACCCCGGCGAGCACGCCGAAGTTCCAGAAATAATTGAGGTTGCGCGGGACCGGATAGCCGGCGCCGACCGCGTTATAGACGAAGCGCGGCAGCGGCAGGCGGCTGTCCACCCACTGCATCACCGGGTTCTTGGGTTCGTAATGGCGTGCCCAGGGAAAGCTCATGCGCGTCTATCCTCACCCAACCACGACGACAGTGTCGGACGTGAATGCATATTCCGGAACCTCGAGGTTCTTCGGTGCCGGACCCTGGCGGATCCGGCCCGCGGTATCATAGGCCGAGCCGTGGCACGGGCAGAAATACCCGCCGAACGGCCCGCGATTCTCGCCCTCGCCCGCGCCCAGCGGCACGCAGCCGAGATGGGTGCACACGCCCAGCGTGATCAGCCAGTTGGTCTTGCCTTCCTTGGTGCGCTGCTCGAGCGTCTGCGGATCGCGCAGGCTCGACACCGGAACGGCATCGGCCGCGGCGATTTCCGCCGGCGTCAGGTTGCGCACGAACAGCGGCTGCTTGCGGAAGCTCGCCTTGATCGCCTGGCCCGGCTCGATCGCCGAGACATCGAGCTCGGTGGTCGACTGCGCGAGCACGTCGGCCGAGGGATTCATCGAATTGACCAGCGGCAGCACGACCACGCCGCCGCCCACCGCCGCCACCGATACGGCCGCATAGGTCAAATAATCGCGCCGACGGGGATTCTCTATCGCCTCGCCCGGAGGGACCACCGTCTGGGTAGGGGAGACACCGTCTTCATGCGTTGCCATGCTTCAGCCCTTGCACTCGAAACAACCGCCGCGGACGCACGGTTTAGAAACAGGACGCGGGCGAATACAACCACCCGATGCCGCCCGGTTTGCCCCCGGAGGCTGGCCGGGTTGATAGCCGGGCGCGCAACGCTTTGCCAACAGACATTTTGCCCCACCCCCGCCACCCGGCGCGCGGAGCCGTTGCGCACAGGGGATGACGACGCCGTAGCGCTCGGCTAAGCGCGCACCCCATGCGGCTCGCCCTCTTCCAGCCCGAGATCGCCGGCAATGTCGGCGCCGTCCTCCGCCTCGGCGCCTGTTTCGGCGTCGGCATCGATATCGTCGAGCCCATGGGGTTCCCGTGGAGCGACAAGCGCCGCAAGCGCTCGGCGATGGATTATGACGACAAGGTCGAGGTCCGGCGCCACGCCGATTTCGAGGCGTTCGACGCCGCGCTTTCCGGCCGGCTGGTGCTGTTCACGACGAAAGGCGGCGTCCGCCTGCCCGATGCGACGTTCGCGGCCGGCGACACCTTGCTGTTCGGCTCGGAAAGCGCCGGCGCGCCCGATTTCGTCCATCAACGTGCCGAACTGTCAGTGCGCATCCCGCTGGCGGCAGGGTTGCGCTCGCTCAACCTCTCGGTCGCCGCGGGGATCGGATTGAGCGAAGCGCTGCGCCAGACACAAGGATATCCCGAATGAAGCCCCTCGACGAACAGCAGCAGCGCGCGCGCACCTGGTTCGAGAGCCTGCGCGATGCGATCTGCGCCGAATTCGAGGCGATCGAGGGCGAAGCGGGATCGGACGCGCGGTTCGAGTATCTTTCCTGGGACCGCGCCGATCCCTCAGGCGCGCCCGGCGGCGGCGGCGTCCGCGGGGTGATGAAGGGCAAGGTGTTCGAAAAGGTCGGCGTCAACGTCTCGACGGTCGGCGGCGCGTTCGAAGGCGAATTCGCCAAGACCATCCACGGCGCGGGCGAGGATCCCAGCTTCTTCGCCACCGGGATCAGCCTGGTCGCGCACATGGCCAATCCGCACGTCCCCGCGGTGCACATGAACACCCGCTTCCTGGTCACGACCAAGCGCTGGTTCGGCGGCGGCGCCGATCTCAACCCGCCGCTTCCGATCGCCGAGGATACCGACGCCTTCCACGCCGCGCTCAAGGCCGCGTGCGACGCGCACGATCCCACCCATTATCCGCGCTTCAAGCAATGGGCCGACGAGTATTTCTACATCCCCCACCGCAAGGTCCATCGCGGCGTCGGCGGGATCTTCTACGATCACCTGGAGAGCGATTGGGAAGCCGATTTCGCCTTTACCCAGGATGTCGGCCGCGCGTTTCTCGATATCTTCCCGCGCATCGTCCGGCGCCGCATGGGCCTGGCGTTCAGCGAGGCCGACCTCGTCCAGCAGCGCGAATGGCGCGGGCGCTATGCCGAGTTCAACCTGATCTATGACCGCGGCACGCTGTTCGGACTCAAGACCGGGGGCAATGTCGACGCCATCCTGATGAGCCTTCCACCGGTCGCGGCCTGGGCCTGAGAAGATGGGCCTGACCCCGGTCCCCGACAGTCAGATCGCGACGGTGGTCACCTCGCTCGAAATGCGCGCACGGCCGCCGCTGCGCCCTACTCCGCCCTCGCCGTTCCGGCTGGTCCACTGGCCGGCGCCCGACAGCGAGAAATACCGCGCGCTGTTCCGCCGCGTCGGCGCGCCCTGGCTGTGGTTCTCGCGGCTGGTGATGGCGGAGACCGACCTGCGCGCCATCCTCGATGACGCGGCGGTCGAAGTCTATGCCGTGGTCGATCGCGCCGGGATCGAAGTCGGCATGCTCGAGCTCGACTTCCGCCACGCCGCGACCTGCGCGCTTTCTTATGTCGGGCTGATCCCCGAACTTGCCGGCAAGGGCCATGGCAAGTGGCTGATGGCGCAGGCGCTCGGCCTCGCCTGGCGCAAGGGCGTCGCGCGGGTGTGGGTGCACACTTGCACGCTCGACCATCCCGCCGCGCTTGGCTTTTACCGGCGCCACGGCTTCGTGCCCTATAAGCGCACGGTGGAGACCTTCGCCGATCCGCGGATCGCCGGGGCGCTGCCCGCCGATGCCGCGCCTCAGATCCCCTGCCTGGGGCTCCCGGCGCGATAGAAGGCGACGCGCAGCAGCGTGAGCGCGGTCCACGATCCGGCGCCGACCACCGCCATCGCCAGATAGCCCAGCGCCATCGCCACCTGCCCGCCGCCGAGCAGCGCGCCGATCCCGCCGGTGATCCCGGCGACGAAGAACATCGCGAGCAGACTGAGGAACAGCACCATGCCCGCGCCCGCCAGGATCGCGATCCACACCGTGCCGCCGCTGCGCCGCCAGCCTTCGCGGATCGCCGCCACCGGCCCGGCCTCGGGCGCGGCGGCATAAGCCGGGATCGCCAGCCAGGTGCGCGAGAAGATCAGCAGCCCGGGCAGGAGGAACAGCGACAGCCCCAGCCCGAACAGGAAGCTGCCCATAAGGTCGATCGCCAGGAACGGCAGGAAGCGCCGCAGCGTCGCGATCAGCACCTCGCCCAGCGTCCGCTCCCCGGTCTGGAGGAACAGCGTCATCACGGCGAAGCTGCCGAAATCGAGCGCGAGGTTGGCGCCCAGGATCGGCACCAGATTGGCGCTCTGGAACGCGCGCAGCGCCTCGGGCAGTTGCTCGGCAGTGACGTCGCCGGGGAAACCGCTCGCACCGATCAGCAGCACCATGCCGAGCATCGGCACCAGGAAGAACATCCCCGCCAGCGGGACGAGCAGCCCGCGCTCGCGGCGCCACAGGGCTGCGGCGTCGGCGAGCACGCCGGCCAAATGCAGGCTCATGCGGGCGTGGCGGCGTTGCGCAGGCTCGCCTGGCGGGCGAGCGCGAGATAGAGTTTGGCGGTGAACGCCGCGCCGACCACCATGAAGCCGGCCTGCACCGCCGCGGCGACGATCGAGGTCAGCACGCCGCCCAGGCTCAGCCCGTCGACGGTGCCGCCCGCAACCAGCGCGAAGATGCTGCCGAACACGGTTTTCGCAGCGAGCTGGGCCACCCAACTGACGATCGCATAGAGCAGGATCACGCCAAGGATCCGCCAGGTCGCCCCGCGGGTGAGCGCCCAGGACTGGCCGAACGCGCTCAGCAGCCCCTTCTCGCGGACGATCACCGGATTGACCACCGCCAGCCGAGCGGCAAGCCACAGCAGCACCCCGAAAAGCGCAAGCCCGTACAGCGCGATCGTGCTGGCGACGGGCCCGCTGATCGCAGGCATCTCGCCATTGGCCAGCGCGACCATGTCGACGCCGCTACCGGCCAGGATGAAGGGGATCGGCAGCGCCAGCGCCAGCGCCGCGACGAGCACCACCACCCAGACCAGCAGCGCCGCGGGAAGCCGGCGCAGCGCGATCCGGCCCGAGCCATGTTCGGTCGCCAGGTCGAGCGCCATCGCGACGATCGCCAGCGAGCCCCAGAGCGAGAGCACTGCAAACAGCAACTGCACCAGCCGCAGCACCAGCGCCAGCGAGGGGCCTGCGCCGGGCATCACCGCCTGGAAATTGCCGCCGATCGAAGCGGGCACGAAGAACGCGACCAGCGCGATCGGCAGCACCGCGCCCAGATTGTCGCTGATGAATTCTGCGGTCCGGTCCCAGACCGTGCCCATCTTGACCATTAAATTTCCCTCCGGCGCCCTCGTGTTAGCCGTGCCTCGCCACCTTGCCAATGCGCGGCCGCGCACAACCTTGCGCAAAGCGCTGCGCGCGCCCAAGTGCCGCGCCATGGAACCCGATATCGAATGGCGCGCGGAGACGGGCCGCATCGACTATGCCCAGGCGCTGGCCGAAATGGAGGCCCGCGCGAGCGCGGTGACCCGCGGCGAGGCGCGCGAACTGGTCTGGCTGCTCGAGCATCCGCCGGTCTATACCGCGGGCACCAGCGCGACCGACGCCGCCGAACTGCTCGATCCGCGCTTCCCGGTCCACCGCACCGGGCGCGGCGGGCGCTATACCTATCACGGCCCCGGCCAGCGGATCGGCTACCTCGTTCTCGACCTGCGCAACCGCAAGCGCGATGTGCGCGGCTATGTCCATGCGCTGGAGAGTTGGGTGATCGCGGCGCTCGGCACCTTCGGGATCGAGGCGTTCGCCGCGCCCGGCCGGGTCGGCATCTGGACCCGCGACGGCGGCAGCGAGGCCAAGATCGGCGCGATCGGGGTGCGCATCCGCCAATGGGTGACCCTCCATGGCTTCGCGATCAACCTCGATCCCGATTTGAGCCACTTTGGCGGAATCGTGCCGTGCGGGATCGCCGAATTTCCGGTCACCAGCGCGGCCGCGCTGGGCAAGCCGGTCACTGCAGCGCAGTTCGATTCAGCCTTGGCCGCCACATTCTCGCCATTCTTGGACGCTCTGTCGGCCTGAACCGCAAAATGGAGTCTTGAGGGCTCGGCCCGAACCGGCTAATGTCCACGCCGGTTTGGGTATTAAACGGCGCATCCGCTGTCCAAACCCATTATCTAGGGAGCTTTTACATGCGTGCAGTCCTTTCCAAGATCGTTGCAGGTTCGATGATCGCCGGTGCGGCCCTTCTCGCCTCGGCGTGCACCAGCAACGAATCGTCGACCAACGTGACCAACACCACCGAAGTCGTGCCGACCGAGAACGTCACCACGACCGACACGATGGTCACCAACATCGACGCGGCTGCTCCGGTCGAGAACGCCACCGTCGAGACGACCAACACCACCGTCACCGAGAACACCACCACCAACGCGATGTAATCATCGCGCGCGGAAGCGTGTTTTGAAAAGGGCCGTCCGGGCGACCGGGCGGCCCTTTTGCTGCGCAGCATGTCCGCCGATGCGGTGAAGCGAGTCCGCGCCGCGCGCGACGTGCAGAAAGTGCTTGGGCCCCGATTCAAAAAACCGTAACCACGTTCAAGGTTTAGGATAATGAGGGCAGGATGCTCGCTCCGCGTATCGTAGGAATGCTGGCCGTCACGGCCGGCCTGTTCGTGTCGGCGCCCGCGTCGGCGCAATTCTTCTTGAAGCCGATGAACTTTGCCAGCGAACGCGTCACTGGCGCCGAACCTGGCATGGTCGGCTCGGCGCTGCCCGATGCGTCGCCCGCCGAGCTGCGCGCCGCGCTGGTGTGGAACCTGCGCGCCGCGCTCAATGTTGCTGCACTGCAATGCCAGTTCGAGCCGACCTTGCTGACGCTGCCGAATTACAATGCGCTGATCAAGGATCACGCAGTAGAACTTCGTACCGCTTACGAAACGCTCGATAAGTATTTTGAGCGCGCGTACAAGAGCAAGAAGATCGGCCAGACCGAGCTCGACAAGTTCGGTACGCGTGTCTATTCGGGCTTTTCGACGGTCTCGGGACAGCTCAATTTCTGCCAGACTGCCGCCGCAATCGGCCATGACGCATTGTTCACTAAGGTTGGACAGTTCAGCGAGCTGGCGCAGGATCGCATGGCCGAGCTGCGCAAGAGCCTGATCGCCTGGGGCGACCAGACCCGCGGCGGCCGCGCCGGCTATTCGCTGCCTCTGGGCAAGCTGCCCCCTTCAGCAACGACAAATGCTGGAAGAAGGGCAAGTACCAGCCCAAAAAGTGCGGCCCGATCGCCTGAACGATTGATCCTCCCCCGCCAGGGGGAGGAGAATAGCTAGCGCAGCCCCAGCATCTTGTGCGTCTGGAGCGACAGCCGCCATTTCGGCCGCGCCATCGCGAAATCCACCGCCGCCGCGACGTTCGCCTGGCCGCGCGCGTCGTCCATCGGCTGGACGAGGAAATTGGCGAAGTCCCAGCCCTCGAGCGCATCGACATCGGTGCCCGGCTGCGGCCAGACCAGCTTCAATTCGTCGCCCGATCGCTGGACGACGTCGCTCCCTGCCTTGGGGCTGATGCACACCCAGTCGATCCCGGGATGCGCCGCCAGCGTGCCGTTGCTCTCGATCGCGATGCGGAAGCCGCGGGCGTGGAGCGCCGCGACCAGCGCGTCGTCGATCTGCAGCATCGGCTCGCCGCCGGTGAGCACGACGAAACGGGCGTCGCGCCCCGCCCCCCAATGCCCCTCGACGGCGTCGCCCAGCGCATCGGCATCGGCAAACTTGCCGCCGCCCAGCCCGTCGGTGCCGACGAAATCGGTGTCGCAGAATTTGCACACCGCGCTCGCCCGGTCCTGCTCACGCCCCGACCAGAGGTTGCAGCCGGCGAATCGCACGAACACCGCGCGCGACCCGGCGTTCACGCCCTCGCCCTGGAGCGTGAGGAACATCTCCTTGACGGCGTAGCTCATGGCTTGATCGCGTAGTCCGTCGGATCGGGGAGCCCGGCCTCCTCGAAGCCCTTGGCGCGCAGCCGGCAGCTGTCGCACAGCCCGCAATGCAGCCCGCCGGGCGCGGGATCGTAGCACGACCAGCTCATCCCCGCGTCGAGCCCCAGCCGCGCCGCCTCGCGGACGATATCGGCCTTGGTCATGGCCTGCAGCGGCGCGCGGATGCTGAACGGCGTGCCTTCCACCCCGGCCTTGGTCGCGACTTCGGCGAGCTTCTCGAACTCGGCGATGAATTCGGGGCGGCAATCGGGATAGCCCGAATAATCGAGCGCGTTGACTCCGATATAGAGGTCGCGCGCGCCCGCCGCCTCGGCCCAGCCAAGCGCCAGGCTCAGGAAGATCGTGTTGCGCGCCGGCACATAGGTCACCGGGATGTCGTCGCCGACGCCTTCTTTCGGCACGTCGATATCGGCGGTCAGCGCCGATCCGCCGAACGCGCGCAGGTCGAGCGGCAGCACGACATGGCGCTCGGCGCCCAGCATCGTCGCGATCCGCCGTGCCGCGGCGAGCTCGACCTGATGGCGCTGGTTATAGTCGATCGAGAGCGCGAGCAGGCGGTGCCCGTCTTCGCGCGCGCGCGCGGCCGAAACCATCGAATCGAGCCCCCCGGAAACGAGGACCACTGCTACGCTTTGAGTCATGCTGCCGCCGCTAGCGCGTTTCGCGCCCTTCTGGAATCAAAATGGGCCGCCGCAGCGGCCCAAGGGCAGGGAAACTGTGCCGGAGAGAGAAGCCCGGCAGGGAGCGCCCCGATACTGGCACGACAAGCCTTGCCGAACCGCTAACGCCGCTAGTTGCAGGCCCCCACCCGCCGGCCCTCGAATTCGGCGGCGAACGGCGCGCCGTCGATCACGCCCTGCGTCTGGATGCTGATCAGCCGCGGCGTCTCGGTCGAGATCACTGTGCGGCCATTGCCATGCCCCGTGCAGGTGTAGCGGATCGTCGCCGATCGCGGGCTATTGTCCATCAAGACATGGTCGCACTGCAGATTGGGGTGGAGCAGCTGGATCAGCGCGGCGCGACTGCCCAGGCAGATCTTGCGCGTCTCGCCTTCGGGCGCCTTGAGCTCCCATTGGCCGCTCTCCAGCCCCGCCAGCGCGGCCGGAACGCCGGGACGCTGGGCCGAGGCCCCGCCAATACCCCCGACCAGCAACGCACCCATCAACGCCGGGCGAACGATACGCCTAAGCACCATTACCAACTCCCCCGGGGCCACGATCCACCCGTGCGCCCCTTGCAGAAACCCCGCGCCGATATGGCGCCGCCGCGCGGTTTTACAACGCCGGCGGAACGAAATCGGCGAGCGGAAGTCGGTATTTGGTCGAGCAGAATGCGCAGTCGACGGTGATCACGCCCTCCTCGTCGGCCATGTCCGCACGCTCGGACTCGGGGAATTTTGCGAGCACCTGCTGGATATAGTCCGCATCGCAACGGCAGCCCCGCGCCAGCGCCGTGCCGCTCAGGATCCGCACTTCGGGCTCCTCGTTGAACAGCCGCCACACCAGGCTTTCGAGCGGGATCGCCGGATCGGCGAGCTCGTCGGCGCCCATCGTCGATCCCAGAGCCTCGACATGCTGCCACTCGGGATGGTCAAGCCGCACGTGCAGCCGCTCGCGCCCTGCCTCGCCCTCGGGCAGATGCTGGAGGAAGATGCCCCCGGCGATCAGCTTGCCGTTCGCGTCGCGCCGGGTGCCCAGGCGGACCAGGCTCGGAATCTGCTCGGACTGGAGGAAATAGCTTTCCGCCGCCTCGCCCAGCGATTCGCCGTCGAGCGGCACGATCCCCTGATAGCGTTCCTTGGTGGTCGCCTGATCGAAGGTGATCGCCAGATGGCCCTTGTTGAACAGCGCATAGAGCGACGGATTCTTCCCCAGCCGAGCGAGCCGCTCGGCGTCGAACTGGACATAGCCGCGCAGCTCGCCGTTCTTGTAGTCGCACACCATCAGGCTCACGATGCCGCCCTGGGTCTGCGCCTGCAGCGTCATCTGTCCTTCGGCATCCTTGAGCGTCGCGCCGAGCAGCGCGGTGAGCGTCAGCGCCTCGGCGAGCAGCCGCTCGATCACCGGCGGATAGGCATGCGCCGAAAGGATCTGGTCGAGCGCCGGCCCCAGCCGGGTGACGCGGCCGCGGGCGTGGCGGCCCGGGATGGTGAAGCCGACGACGCGGTCGAGATCGGTAGTGGGGGCGGCGGTGGTCATCGCAAATCTCCGCGTCCGCGCCGCCCGGGCATCAGCCGGCGGTCCCTTCGGACGGATTGTTGGGTTCCGGCGCTAGATAGGAAGCGCCGGCCCCAAAACAACTCAGCCGATCTGGCCGAAACACCAACGCAGGACCGACTTCTGCGCATGCAGCCGGTTCTCTGCCTCGGGCCAGATCAGCGATTGCGGCCCGTCGATCACGGCGTCGACCACTTCCTCGCCGCGATGCGCGGGCAGGCAGTGGAGGAACTTGGCGTCGGGCTTGGCCCCGGCCATCAGCGCCTCGGTCACCTGGAAGGGCATCATCGCCGCCAGCTTGGTCTCGGCATGGTCCTGCCCCATCGAGATCCAGGTATCGGTGACGATCACGTCGGCGCCCTCCACCGCTTCGCGCGCGCTGCCGACGACCCGCGCCCGGCCCCGGCCCCGCGCGACGTCGGCGTCGCTCGGCTGGAACCCCTGCGGACAGGCGGCGACGACGTCGAACTGCATCAGCCCGGCGGCCTCCATGATCGAGGCGAGCACGTTGTTGCCGTCGCCCAGCCACGCGACCTTCAGGCCGGGGAGCGCCTTGCCGTTCTCGATCAGCGTCAGCAGGTCGGCCATGATCTGGCACGGATGCGAGGCGTCGGTGAGCCCGTTGATCACCGGCACGCTGGCATAGCGCGCCATGTCGACCACCTTCTGGTGATCGTCGGTGCGGATCATGATCGCATCGACATAGCCCGACAGGATCCGCGCGGTATCGGCGATGCTCTCGCCGCGGCCGAGCTGCATGCTGCCCGCCTCCATCACGATCGAGGTGCCGCCGAGCTGGCGGATCGCCATGTCGAACGAGACGCGGGTGCGCGTCGAATTCTTCTCGAAGATCATCGCCAGCACATGGCCGGCCAGCGGCGCGTCGGCATCGGCCTTGCCCTTGGGCCAGCCCTTGCGCGCGTCCTTGCGGGTCAGCGCATCGCCCAGCATCGCGGCGACGCCGTCCGGGCCCGCATCCGAGAGATCGAGAAAGTGGCGCATCAGATCCTCCCCGGCACAGGGAGGGGGACCGTTCGCGAAGCGAATGGTGGAGGGGGCGCGCCCCAAGCCATTCGCCAACGGAGTGCCCCCTCCACCATGCTGCGCATGGTCCCCCTCCCCATGCTGGGGAGGATCAATTCAGTCATCGCTCGGCAGCGCGAAGCTGCGCGCGCCTGCGCTCAGCCGCTCGACGCATTCGGCGATATGGCTCTCGTCGATCACCAGCGGCGGCAGCACGCGGAACACGTTCTCGCCCGCCGCGACGGTCAGCAGCCCGTGATTGTCGCGCAGATGCGCCACGAAATCGCGGCTCACCGCCGGCTCCTTCATCTTGATGCCCAGCATCAGCCCCTTGCCGCGGATTTCCTCGAAGAGGTGATCGTGGTTGGGGATCAATTGCTCGAACGCCGCGCGCAGCCGGTCGCCCATCGCCTCGACATGCGGCAGGAAATCGGGCTCTAGCATCACGTCGAGCACCGCCTGCCCCGCCGCCATCGCCAGCGGATTGCCGCCATAAGTCGATCCGTGGGTGCCGATCACCATGCCCTTGGCCGCCTCTTCGGTCGCCAGGCACGCGCCGAGCGGGAAGCCGCCGCCGATGCCCTTGGCCACGGTCATGATGTCCGGGGTGATGCCGTAATGCTCATAGGCCCACATCTTGCCGGTGCGCCCGTAGCCGCACTGGATCTCGTCGAGGATCAGCAGCAGGCCATGCTCGTCGCACGCTTTCCGGAGCCCTTGGATGAACTCGGGCGTGCCCGCGGTCATCCCGCCCTCGCCCTGCACCGTCTCGACCAGGAAGCCTGCGGTCTCGCCGTCGATCTTGGCGAGCGCGCCCTCGAGATCGTTGAACTTCACATAGTCGAAGCCCGGCAGCAGCGGCTCGAACCCGTCGCGCATCTTGGCCTGGTCGGTGGCGCTGATCGCGCCGAGCGAACGCCCGTGGAACGCGTTCTTGAAGGTGATCAGCTTGTGGCGCTGCGGGTTGCCGTTGACGTAGTGATAGCGGCGCGCGGTCTTGATCGCGCACTCGATCGCCTCGACCCCCGAATTGGTGAAGAACACCGTGTCGGCGAAGCTCACATCGACGATCCGCTGCGCCAGCGCCTCGCCCTGCGGGCTGCCATAGAGGTTGGAGACATGCATCAGCGTCGCCGCCTGCTCGGCGATCGCCTTGGTCAGATGCGGATGGCCATGGCCCAGCGCATTGACCGCGATGCCGGCGGCGAAATCGAGATACTGCTCGCCGCGCTCGCCATAGAGATACACCCCCTCGCCTCGCACCGGACGCACCCCGCACCGTGGATAGACGGGCATGAGCGGGGTGATGGCCACGAGCAACCTCCTTCAAAAAGCAAAAGGCGACCCCGCGGGCCGCCGGAGCGCGCTTTTACGGTTCGGCGAAGGGAGGCGTCAACACCATGCGGCGCGGATCGTCCAAGGCAGCGATCGACGACAGCGAAGGCCCGGCGATTTCGCCGGTCTGCGGCCACGCACCCTTGCCCGCGATGCCTCAGCCGCTATGCAAGCACCAAGCCGTTGGAGAAGCACCCGCATGTTCTTTGCCTTGATGCTCGCCATCGCTCTGCCGGTTCAAGCCGGGCCGGTCGCGCCGGTCGCAGCGACGGCGCCCAGCGATGCTGCTGCGCTCGAAGCGCTCAACCGCGATTGGCTGACGGCCTATAAGACCCGCGATGCCGCCACCCTGGCCCGCATCCTCGCCGACGATTTCGAGGCGGTCTATCCGGGCGGCCGCGTCCTGCGAAAGGCCGACGTGTTGCGCGTCGCGACGAATCCGACACGGATCATCACCGATATCACCTGGGACAATCTCAAGATCATGGTGTTCGGCGATGTCGCCGTCGTCTCGGCGCGCTCCAGGCTAGCCGGCACCGATGCCGGAAAGCCCTTCACCGCCACCAATGATTTTGCCGACGTCTATGTGAAACGGGACGGCGCCTGGCGCGCGATATCGGCGCATGTCGTGCGCGCGGCCGACTGAGCCGCCTAGCTCAGTTCTTAAGCTTCCAGCCGCTGCGCAGCAGCGCGTAGCAGATCAGCGCCAGCGCCACGTCGAGCGCAAGGATCACCAGGCTGCCGATCAGGATCGGCAAATCGGCCACGCCGATAAAGCCGTAGCGGAAGCCCGAGATGATGTAGAAGAAGGGGTTGGCGTGGCTGATCGCCTGGAAGGTCGGGGCAAGCCGCTCGACCGAATAGAAGGTGCCCGACAGCAGCGCGAGCGGCGCGACGACGAAATTGGTCACTGCCGCGGCGTGATCGAACTTCTCAGCCCAGATCGAGGTCAGCACCCCCAGGCAGGCGAGCAGCACCGAGCCGAGCAGCCCGAACCACAGCACGGCCCAGACATGCTGCGGGATCGCCTCGCTGCCGAGATAGAGGAGCATCGCCAGCCACACCGTGCCGCCCACCATGAACGCGCGGGTCACCGCGCCCGCCACGATCCCGAACAACAGCTCGGAGGTGGAGAGCGGCGGCATCAGATAGTCGACGATCGTCCCCTGGATCTTGCCGACGAGCAGCGAGAAGCTGGAATTGGCGAACGCGTTGTTGAGCATGCCCATCACGATCAGGCCGGGGGCGATGAAGATGGCGAAGGGCACCTCGGCGCCACCCACATGGACGGCCCCCCGAGCGCTCAGCGCCGTGGTGAAAACCACCATCAGCAGCAGCTGCGAAATCGCCGGCGCCCAGATCGTCTGGAGCTGCACCTTGAAGAAACGGCGCACCTCCTTGATATAGATGGTCTTGAGGCCTCCCCAGTTGACGTTGCGAATCACCGGAACGCCGGGCTCGGGGAGGTTTTGGCCGATTTCGGGGTGGCTGGGCATCGCCGGTTCGCGTAGTCCCTGCGCGCGCCGCTAGCAAGCTGGGCCCACGCCCAAGTTGAAGGAAATGAAGTGAGCTGGACCGAAGAGCGTATCGATACGCTGAAGAAGATGTGGGACAGCGGGCTGACCGCAACCCAGATCGCCGAAGAGCTCGGCGGCGTCTCCCGCAATGCCGTGATCGGCAAGGCGCATCGCCTGGGGCTCCAGTCGCGCCCGTCGCCGGTCAAGGCCAACGAGGCCAAGACCGCCGCCGCTGCCGAAGCCGCCGCACCCGCGCCTAAGCCGGCGGCTCCCGCCCCGGTGCCCGCGTCCCGCGCCGCCGCGCCTGCGCCGCAGCCGACGCCGGTCGCGCCGCGCCCGGCGGCTGCAGCGCCCGAGCCGGACAGCGACGACGACGATGACGTCTCGGCCGAGCCGGTCGAAAAGCCCGTGTCGAACGCGCCGGTGCTGCGCTCGGTCGGCCCCGGTGGCTTCGTCCGCCAGAACCCCGGCGAGCAGGCCCCGCCCAGCACCCCCGCGCCGCCGCGCCGCCTCGTGCCGGCCAAGCCGAGCGACGCGATCGCCGGCAAGACCAGCCTGCTCGATCTCAACGACCGCATCTGCAAATGGCCGCTCGGCCATCCCGGCGAGCCGGATTTCCACTTTTGCGGCGACAAGGTGAATCCGGGCTTCCCCTATTGCGTCGCGCATTGCGGCCACGCCTATCAGGCGCAGCTTCCCCGCCGCGATCGCCGCCCCCCGCCGCCGATGCCGTTCGGCGGCCCGCGGGTGCGCTGATCCGGAACTGAACATGCCGACCGCCCCGGAAGCCCGCTTCCGGGGCGATTTGCTTTGGGGGCAGCCGCGTCGCCACCACCTGCCGTAACCCTGGCCTCGCCGCGCAGCCCGTCTCGTCAGCGCCGCGCCAGTTCGAGGCACAATTCCGGAAATGGCTCTGCAAGCGGACTGCCGGGCGACTGCCCCAACCGTGGACTCGACCTCAAGACCGACCAGCTAGGCGCGCTACACGGTATCGCAGTAAAGCGTGGTCACGGCGGAGGCAGCCTCCGTCATGCGGCAGGCAGCGGGGGGCAACATGACGACGGCAGTTTCATGCAAGCTTTGTTATGGAAACGGATTCCGACCGTCCGGAGCCGTTTGTGAAGGATGCGGAGGAGCCGGCTCAGTCCACGTGTATGAGCCGGCAACCGCGTGCAAACTTTGCTACGGAAACGGGTTCCGATCTTCCGGCGCCGTGTGTGAAGGATGCGGAGGATGCGGTTACGCCGGAAGAGTGGGCGGAACGGCCAGCTTGGCGGCCGGCTCTGGATCCCCCGGGGCCGGCGAGGGAACCGCCGCGCTGATCGGCGAGATCCAATCCACAAGGTCTGCGGTGTTGGTCGAGTTGCAGGCAATCCGGAAAGCCACGGCCAACGCCGCGCAGCAGATCGCCGAGATGGGCTCCATCGCATATTTCGTGGGCCTGTTCGTTTCGATGGGAATGAATTTCGCGATCGGAAATGGTCTCGGAGCGCTCCTGCTGTGCTGGTTGTCGTGGCTCAATGTGGGGTACATCGCCGTCGGATTGGCAACCGGCACCTACGCCACCCCGCATCCCACAGGATAGCGCGCCACGCAGCCGATGCGGACGATGCGGCCCGCAGCAAGGTCTCGCTGTGCCGGATCGCCATCAAGGCTGGTCTGCGATTGCTGAAGGCGGCGAGCGTTGCTGCGCCTGGATCGCGTCACCAAAGGCCCGTGATCGCGCCCCGGATAGGCGCTTCTGGTGTCAACTTTGTCAACCGAGCGTCTCCACGGTCGGCGCCCGGTTCCGTCGATTTGCTTGGCGTGCGCCTCTTCCGCGGCGGAGCCTTGCCGGGCGCACCCGGGCGGGCCATAACGCGAACATGCCAGAAGACCTGTTTGCTGCGCCCGGCGTCCCCTCCGGCACCTATGATGCCTCCTCGATCGAAGTTCTCGAAGGGCTCGAACCCGTCCGCCGCCGCCCCGGCATGTATATCGGCGGCACCGACGAGCGCGCGCTCCACCACCTCGCCGCCGAAGTGCTCGACAATGCGATGGACGAGGCGGTGGCCGGCCATGCCAACCGCATCGAGATCGTGCTGGAGGCCGGCAACCGGCTGACCATCGTCGACAATGGCCGCGGCATCCCGATCGATCCGCATCCCAAATTCCCCGACAAGTCGGCGCTCGAGGTGATCCTCTCGACGCTGCATTCGGGCGGCAAGTTCTCCGGCAAGGCCTATGCCACGTCGGGCGGCCTCCACGGCGTCGGCATCTCGGTGGTCAACGCGCTGTCGGTCGACACCGTCGTCGAAGTGGCGCGCGACAAGCAGCTCTATCGCCAGCGCTTCAGCCAGGGCCAGACGCTGGGGCCGATCGAGCATGTCGGCGGCACGCCCAACCGCCGCGGTACCTCGGTCGCCTTCACGCCCGATATCGAGATCTTCGGCGAGATGCTGTTCAAGCCCGCCCGGCTCTACAAGCTCGCGCGCTCCAAGGCCTATCTGTTCGCCGGGGTCGAGATCCGCTGGAAGTGCGACCCCGCGCTGCTCACCGACGATACCCCGGCCGAGGCGGTGTTCCAGTTCCCCGGCGGGCTGGCCGATCATCTCAAGGAGCAGATCGGCACCCGCGAAAGCGCCACCGCCGAGTTCTTCTCGGGCGCGCAGGATTTTCCCGAGGGTCAGGGCCGAGTTGAATGGGCGGTTTCCTGGCCGCTGTGGAGCGACGGGTCGTACAGCTGGTATTGCAACACGATTCCCACCCCCGATGGCGGCACCCATGAGCAGGGCCTGCGCCAGGCCTTGGTTCGCGGCATCCGTGCGTTCGGTGAGCTGGTCGGCCAGAAAAAGGCCAAGGACATCACTGCCGACGACGTCATGGTCGGTTCCGAGCTGATGCTATCGGTGTTCATCCGCGAGCCGCAATTCCAGTCGCAGACCAAGGACCGGCTGACCTCGCCCGAGGCCACCGGGCTGGTCGAAAAGGCAGTGCGCGACCATTTCGACCATTTCCTCTCCGACCGGATGGACCGCGGCAAGGCGCTGCTCGCCTATGTGCTCGATCGGATGGACGATCGCCTGCGCCGCAAGCAGGAGCGCGAGGTCAAGCGCAAGACCGCGACGTCGGGACGCAAGCTGCGCCTGCCGGGCAAGCTCACCGATTGCGCTGCGGACAGCCCCGAGGGCACCGAGCTGTTCATCGTCGAAGGCGATTCGGCCGGCGGCTCGGCCAAGCAGGCGCGCGACCGCAAAACCCAGGCGATCCTGCCGATCCGCGGCAAGATCCTCAACGTCGCCAGCGCCACCGCCGCCAAGATCCTCGCCAACCAGGAAATCGCCGATCTCATCCAGGCGCTGGGATGCGGGACGCGCAAGGATTGCGACGCCTCGACCCTGCGCTACGAGAAGATCATCATCATGACCGACGCAGACGTCGACGGCGCGCATATCGCGACGCTGCTGATGACCTTCTTCTTCCAGGAAATGCCCGACATCGTCCGCCAGGGGCATCTCTACCTCGCCCAGCCACCGCTCTATCGCCTGACGGTGGGATCGAAGAGCCTCTATGCCCGCGACGACGCACACCGGCTCGAGATCGAGAAGACCGCGTTCAAGGGCAAGAAAGTCGAAGTCAGCCGCTTCAAGGGGCTGGGCGAGATGAACCCGAACCAGCTCAAGGAAACCACGATGGATCCCAAGACGCGCGGGCTGCTGCGCGTCACGCTGCCGCAGGAATATGAAGAGCGTGCCGGCGTGAAGGACCTGGTAGACCGGCTGATGGGCACCAATCCGGCTCACCGCTTCGCCTTCATCCAGGAAAACGCCGCACGCCTCGACGAAGAAGTCATCGACGCCTGATGGGCGTTCGCTCTGGGGGAAATCGACGCATGCTATATCCTGCCGCAGTATTGCTCGCACTCGCGGCACCCGCCGCCTCCGCACAAACCGCACCGGTGCAGGCAGTGGCCGTAAAGCCCGCCCCTGGTTTCGAAGCGAGGGTGCGCGAACTCGCCGGCATCTTGGCGGGCACCGGCGACTATGATGGCTTCTTTACGTCCGGCTTCCGGGCGCAGGTGCCCAAGGCGCAGTTCGCGGCGATCGGCGCGCAGCTCGTCCAGGCCAATGGGCCGGTGCAGCGCATCGAAGGGTTCGAGATGGTCGATCCCTATGCCGGCACCGTTCGCGTCGCCTTCCGGGATGCGACGGCTACGATCCAGATGCGGGTGGAGCCTAGCGCGCCAAACCAGGTTTCGTCGCTGCTGGTGACGGGCTTCGCGGCGCGCGAAGCCAGCGTCGATGCCGTCTTGTCGGCGCTGCAGGGATTGCACGGAACCACCGGGTTCGCGGTCGCCAAGCTCGGGGCCGGGGCGCCGGCGCTGGTCAAGGCGCACAATGCCGACCGCGCGTTCGCGGTCGGCTCGGCTTTCAAGCTGGTCATCCTCGCCGAGCTGGTCCGCGCGACCAATGCAGGCGAACGGCGCTGGGACGATCTGGTAACGCTCGACGGCGCGCCGTTGCCGGGGGGCGGCTACAACCTCAAGCCCAAGGGCACCCAGGTCTCGATACGCGAACTGGCCACGCAGATGATCTCGATCAGCGACAACAGCGCGACCGATATCCTGCTGGCGACGCTCGGCCGCGAAAAGGTCGAGGCGATGCTGCCGGTGGTCGGGGTGGCCGATCCGGCGCGCAACGTGCCGTTCCTCGGCACGCTCGAAGCGTTCAAGCTCAAATATGTTCAGGGCGGCGCCTACGCCAAGCGCTACGCGGCGCTGGACCTTCCGGGCAAGCGCGCGTTGCTCTCGGGCGAGGTCGCGGCGATCCCGCTGATCCTGGTTTCGCCGCCCCCTGGCCCGCCCAAGCCGACGCTGATCGACCAGGTCGAATGGTTTTTCACGCCGGCCGATATCGTCCGCATCCTCGACTGGCTGCGCCGCAACAGCGACGGCCCCAAGGGCGCCGATGTCCGCGCCGTGCTGTCGAAGAACCCGGGGATCGGCCCGGCGGCGGCGAAATGGCAATGGGTTGGCTATAAGGGCGGATCCGAGCCCGGGGTGATCGAGATGTCGCTGCTGCTTCAGGCGAAGAACGGCGAGTGGTACGTCGTCACCGGCAGCTGGAACGACACCCTGCAGCCCGTCGAAGAGAGCCGCTTTGCAGCACTCATCAGCCGCGCGGCAGAGTTGCTCGCGCCTTAATTGCGCATCCGCAACCGGTGATACGCGGCACGGGTCGAGACGGCGGCGACCAGCACGAGCAGCCCGATTCCGAGCACGCCGGCACCTAGCCACAGCGGCACCGCAAGCCCGCGCTTATAGGCGAGCACGAGCAGCGCGCCGGCAAGCGCGATCGCGATGCCCCACCGCCGAAGCCGCACGCCGACGCCCGCCAGTTCGCGGTGATAGGCGGCGCGCTCCTGCGGGTCGTTCAGGTTCGGGGCCATCGCCACTCCTCGCGCAGCAAGCCGTACAGCGCCGTATCGCGCACGCCGATATGCGTCTCCCACTCGCCGCGCAGCGTGCCTTCGAGCTGGAAGCCGAGCCGTTCGAGCAGCGCGCGCGAATGGGCATTATCGGGATCGGTATCGGCGAAGACCCGCCGCTGCCCCTCGGCGAAGAGGTGACCGATAACCGCAGCTACCGCTTCGATCGCGATGCCGCTGCCCCAATGCTCGCGGGCAAGCAGATAGCCGATCTCGCTGACGTTGCCCTGGCGCTTCTCGCCGGCCGCGACATAGCCGATCGCGCTGTCTTCACCCGTGCGCGTGATCGCCCAAGTACGCCAATCGGGTGGGGTCCGCGCGAACTCCGCGCGGGTCTTGTCGATCGACTCGTGCGGCGCGCTCGACCACCAGCGCATCAGTTCTGGATCGGCCAAGCTGGCGAACAACGCCTCCGCATCCTCGACCCGGCGAGGACGGAGCCGCAGCCGTCCCGCCTCGATCACCAGGGTCTCGCGCGCGATCACGACGCCAGCGTGTCGACCAGCGCCTTCACCTTCTTCTGGCGCCATTGCGGCAGCGGCGCGACCAGCCAATAGCCCATGTGCGACGATTTTGGCTCGCCGACGAGGACGACGCGGCCCGCGGCAATATCGGCGCGGGCGAGCAGCTCGGGGACAGTAGCACGGCCCAGGCCCTGCGCGGCGGCATCGAGCGCGAGCCCGGCGTCGGAGACGCGCACCAGCGCCCCGGCATCCTCGGCAAGGCAGCCGGGCCAGCCGATCCGCGCGTCGATGCCGCCGTCCGGTCGCTCGACGGTGACCATTCCGTCGCTCTCCAGCGCTTCGCCCTCATGCTCGCCCGGACCCTCGCCCCAGCGGATCGCGAGATCGAGATTGGCTTCGGTGAAGTCGATCGTTTCATCAGCCGGAATCAGCGTGAAGCGCAGCTCGCCGTCGCTGCGCGCGATTTCCGCGAGGCGCGGCATCAGCCATTTGGCGGTGAGATCGCGCGGCGCGGCGATGGTCAGCGACTTGGACGATTGCTGCGCCTGCATCGCGCGCACCGCTTCCTCGAACTGGAGGAAGCCCGCACGCAGCGCCGAAAGCCCGGCTTCTGCTTCCGGCGTGAGCTCCAGCCCCTTGGTGGTGCGGCGGAACAGCACGACGCCCAGCGTATCCTCGAGCGCGCGGATCTGCTGGCCAACCGCGGCGGGCGTAACCGCCAGCTCGTCAGCCGCGCGGGTGAAGGACAAATGGCGTGCGGCGGCATCGAGCACGCGCAGACCGTTGAGGGGAAGATGGGTGCGCTTCATCCAATCACCGCAGGCGCACTGAGCGCGAATTTGGGGATCTCGACGTCGAAGGCCGAGCCGTCCTCCCCGATCATGTGATAGGTGCCCTGCATCGTGCCAGTGGGCGTCGACAAGGGGCAGCCCGAGACATAGTCGAAGCTGGTGCCCGGATCGATCATCGGCTGTTCGCCGACCACGCCTTCGCCTTCGACCGAATGGCGCGCACCGCGGCCATCGGTGATGATCCAGTGGCGCGTGAGCAGTTGGACCGCGAACGGCCCCGCATTTTCGATGCGGATATGATAGGCCCAGAACCAGCGGCCACGCTGGGGCTCGGACTGTTCGGGCAAATAGCTCACCGAGACGCGGACGACGATACCGCGGGTCACAGCTTCCTCGGTGAACAGCGCTTTCACAACCCGACCTTGTCCAGCGCCTGGCCGAGATCGGCGATCAAGTCCTCGGGATCTTCGAGCCCGACATTGAGACGCAACATGCCCTCGACCACGCCCATCTCCAGCCGCTTCTCCTCGGCGACGCCGGCATGGGTGGTCGACGAGGGATGCGTCATCAGCGAGCGCGAATCGCCGATATTGTTCGAGATGTCGATCAACTCGAGCGCGTCGAGCAGCCGGTGCGCCTGGGCGCGACCTTCGACTTCGAACGAGAAGATCGGGCCGGCATCCGCCATCTGGCGCATGAACAGATTGTGCTGCGGATGGCTGGGCAGCGCCGGAAAATTGATCTTGGGCACGCGGCGTTCGAGGAAGCGGCCGACCTTGAGCGCGTTCTCGCTCTGGCGGCGGATGCGCAGGTCGAGCGTTTCGAGCCCCTTGAGCACCACCCAGGCATTGAATGCGCTGAGCGTCGGGCCGGTGTTGCGGGTGAAGGGCAGCAACGTGTTGTTGATGAAATCCGCCGTGCCGGTGACCGCGCCGGCGAGGACACGACCCTGCCCGTCCATCATCTTGGTCGCCGAATAGGCGACGACGTCGGCGCCGAACTCCATCGGCCGCTGGAGCGCCGGGGTGGCAAAGGCATTGTCGACCACGCTGGTGATGCCGTGCTTGCGGGCGATGCCGCACACTGCCTCGAGGTCGACAACGTCCATCGTCGGATTGGCCGGCGTCTCGAAGAAGAACACCTTGGTGTTCGGTCGGATCGCATCTTCGAACTGCTGCGCGTCTCGCGCGTCGACGATCGTCGTCTCGATGCCGAATTTGGGGAGCAGCGTATCGGTGAGCCAGCGGCACGATCCGAACGCGGCGCGGCCGCCGACCAGGTGGTCGCCGGTCTCCAGCTGGCAGAGCAAGGCCGCGGTCATCGCCGCCATGCCCGATGCCATCGTGCGGCACGCCTCGGCGCCTTCCAGCAGCGCGATCCGCTCCTCCAGCATCGCCACGGTGGGGTTCTGGAGGCGCGAATAGGTCATGCCCTCCTGCTCGCCGGCGAAGCGCGCGGCGGCGTCGCCCGCGGAATCATAGGCATAGCCCGAGGTGAGGAAGAGCGCTTCGCTGGTCTCGCCGAACTCCGAGCGCGCGGTGCCGCCGCGCACTGCCTGGGTTGCGGGCTTCCACGTGCGCGTGACGGCGCGGTCCTGTCCGGTACGGCGTTTCATGCGGGCTGCTTTGCCGGGGCGGACACCAAGGCGTCAATCACCTTTGGTTTTTGCGGTGCATGGCTGCGCTTGTTTCGCATGACGCCAGCGAAATGGTTCGTTATCCAACGCGACCATGCTCGAACGGCTCAAGGCGCTGCGCACGCGCCCCACTCTCGTCGCCCTGTTGATCGGCCTTGCGGCGCAACTCCTGTTCACGATCCACCTCGACCAGCCGAGCAAGATCCTATTCGACGAGGTGCATTATGTGCCCGCCGCGCAGACGCTGCTCGACCTGTCGGGGCCGCGCAATGTCGAGCATCCGCTAGTCGGCAAGGAGCTGATTGCGCTGGGGATCGCGGCGCTCGGCGACAATCCGCTGGGCTGGCGCGCGACCGCGACACTTGCGGGTACGGCGACGGTGGTCGGGATATTCGCGCTGCTCTGGCTGCTCACCGGCACGATGCGCACCGCGCTGTTCGGCGCGGTGTTCGCTATGCTCAACCAGACGCTGTTCGTCCAGGCGCGCACCGCGATGCTCGACGTATTCCTCGGGGCGTTCCTGATCTGGGCGATCGTGCTGATGCTATGGTCGATGCAGGCGGCCACGCCGGGCCGGGCGTGGCGGCGCTGGATCGGCGCCAGCGTGCTTCTGGGACTGGCGATGGGCGTCAAATGGGCGACGATCCCCTATATCGCGCTCGCTGGACTGGCCTTTGTGGTGCTGCGGGTGCGCGATGCGCGGATCGCGCAGAAACCAGTGTGGAGCGCGCTGCTCGGGCGCAACCAGCGCAACTGGCCCGGAATGGCCGCAGTGCCTGCGCTGCTCGTGCTCGGGCTGGTCAGCGTGGCAGTGTATCTCGCCACCTTCGCACCGGCGTTCTTCTATGCCGTGGAGCCGCTCGACCTGGCCGGGCTCCTCCGCCAGCAGCTCAATATGTACGCGCTGCAGACGCAGGTTCTGCCGCACCATACTTATGAATTGCAATGGTGGAGCTGGCCGCTGATGCTGCGGCCGATCTGGTATTTCTATGAGTTCGACGCCGGCGCACAGCGCGGCGTGCTGCTGATCGGCAATCCGCCGATCATGTGGGGCGGCGTCGCCGCGGTGCTCGCCTGCCTATGGGCGGGGCTCAGGGACCGGGCGATCCGGCCGCTGGCAATGGCGTTGCTGTGGATCGCCTCGGTAGCGATCTATGTCGTGATCCCCAAGTCGCTCGGCTTCTATTATTATTACCATCTCTCGGGGCTGTTCGTGTGCTGCGCACTGGCGGTGGCATTCCAGCATTTCGACCGCGGCAGGAATTGCGGGCTCGAGGAATGGTTCGGCGCGCTGGCGCTGGTGGCCTTCGTTTATTTCTACCCGATCCTCGCCGCCTCGCCGCTGCAGGCCAGCGACGCGTTCAACCATTGGATGTGGTTCCCCAGCTGGCGGTGAGCGCTATACTCCCCGGCCAGGGGGAGGACAGGTCAGTATCGCCCCCAGACGAAGCGCGACGATAGCGCGAAGTTCCACACTGCGGCGACGGCGATGCCGGCCATGGCGGAGAGGCGCCAGTCGCCATGCTGGACGTTGTGGAGGAACGCCGCAACGCCGACGTTGGCCGCCGCCCCGACCGAACAGACGATGCAGAAACTGACCAGTCCGTCGAGCAGCTGACGGAAGCCCTTGAGGCGGCGTTCGCGATAGGTCAGTGCGTTGTTGAGGAAGAAGTTGAAGGTCATCGCGACCATCGTCGCGGCGATCGTCGCGGTCACGAAGGGCCAGCCGCCGAGGCGGAACAGCAGCCCGAGCACGAAGAAATGGACTCCCGCCCCCAGCGCGCCGATGCCCGAGAACAGCGCGAAGCGCACCGGTACGACCTTGCCGAACATGCGATCGTAGAGCGCGATCAGATATTCGAGCGCGACGACGTGATCGAGCTTGCTCTCGCCCTCCGTGCGGGTGCGGAACACATAGGGGAGCTCGACGAAATGGAGCGGCCGCGGCGAGGCGGTCATGATGTCGAGGAGGATCTTGAAGCCGATGCCCGACAGCGTCGGCACGAGGCTGCGGACGATCGCGCTGCGGATCATGAAGAAGCCGCTCATCGGGTCGTTGAGATCGGCCTTGAGCACCCGGCGCGAAAGCTTGGTGGCGAAGGCGGATTTCGCGACGCGGTCGCGGTCCCATTCGCCGGTGCCGCCGCCCGAGACGAAGCGCGAGCCGACCACCACGTCGAGCGCCGGATCGGCGCCAAGCGCGTCGAGCATCTTGGGCAGCAGCGTTTCGTCATGCTGCATGTCGCCGTCGATCACCGCGACTACGGGCGCGGCCGTGGCGCACATTCCCTCGATGCACGCAGTGGAGAGGCCGCGGCGGCCGATCCGCTGGATCACCCGCACGCGGCTGTCGATCCGGGCCAGCTCGCGCACCGCATCGGCGGTGCCGTCGGGACTGTCATCGTCGACGAAGATCGCTTCCCAATTGCGCCCGGCAAGCGCCTGGTCGAGCTTGGCGACCAGCACGGCAACATTGCCGCGCTCGTTGAAGGTCGGGATGACGACCGCAAGCTCGAGCAGATCGGGTGTCACACCAGCTCCGCCAGCACCGCGTCGCCCATCGCCTGCGTCGAGAGCGAGCCCCCAAGATCGGCGGTGCGCGCGCCCTTGTCGAGCGCGGCGGAGACTGCCTTCTCGATGCGCTGGGCGGAGGCTTCGTCGTTCAGCGAATGGCGCAGCAACATCGCCGCCGAGAGGATCGCGGCGCACGGATTGGCCTTGCCCTGCCCGGCGATGTCGGGCGCCGAGCCATGGATCGGCTCGTACATGCCGTTGTCGCCGCTCCACGCGCGCAGCGAGGCGGAGGGGAGCATGCCGATCGAGCCCGCACACATGCTGGCCTGATCGGAAAGGATGTCGCCGAACAGATTGCCAGTGACGATCACGTCGAAATCGGTGGGGCGGCGGACGAGCTGCATCGCGGCGTTATCGACATACATGTGCGTCAGCGCGATGTCAGGATATTGCAGCGACGTCTCGTTGACGACGTCGCGCCAGAGCTGCGAGGTCTCGAGCACATTGGCCTTGTCGACCGAGCACAGCTTCTTCTTGCGGCGGCGCGCCATCTCGAATCCGACGATGGCGATGCGCTCGACCTCGGCCTCGTCATAGCTCATCACGTCGAAGCCCTGGCGCAGGCCCTCGGCATTCTGGCGATGGCCCTTCTCGCCGAAATAGACGTCCCCGGTCAGCTCGCGGACAACGACGATGTCGAGCCCCGCGACGACTTCGGGCTTGAGCGTCGAGGCATTGGCCAGCGCGGGAAACAGCGTCGCCGGACGGATATTGGCGAACAGGCCGAGCTCGCGGCGGATGCCAAGCAGTGCTGCCTCGGGACGCAGCCGGCGCTCGAGCCCCTCGAAGCGCGGATCGCCGATCGCGCCGAACAGCACGGCATCGGCGCGCTTGGCGAGCGCGAGGGTTTCTTCGGGAAGCGGCCGCCCACTGACCATATACGCGGCGCCGCCAACAGGAGCTTCCTCGAACGTCAGCCCGAGATCGAGCGCTTCGAGCACGCGGCGGGCCTGGGTGGTGACTTCGGGCCCGATACCGTCGCCGGGCAGAACTGCGATGAGCGGCAAATGAAACTCCTTGGGGAAGCGCCTCCCGACCTGGAGGCTCTCGGTCTCCGACGCTTTGCCGCCAGAGCCGCGGTTACGCAACCGCCCGCAGCAACCGGTCGACCAGCCGCGCGCGCGCCGCGAGGACATCGGCGCTCTTGCCGATCAGCAGGTCGCGTTCGAGGAAATGGCCGGTGAGGCGCAGGCCAGCGACGATATCGTCCCATTCGGCCGCGCCGCCTTCGGTGAGAAAGGGCGGCAGACGGAGCAGCCGCTCCTCATAGCCGACCGCGCCGGCACGGCTGACTGCGATGCCGCTCTTCGGGCTGACAAAGCCCAGATCGGTGGTGGCGCCGGTCGCCGCGCAGGTTTCGAGATCGAGCCCGAAGCCGAGCTCGGCAAGCAACAGCAATTCATAGCGAACCAGCGCGACTGCCCAGCCGCGTGCTGCCGGCGCCGCCTCGATCGCTGCGAGGACGCCGTCCAGCGCGCCATAAAGGCGCGGATAGGGCTGACCCTCGGGCAGCGCCGAGGCGGTGAGCGCGGTGGCCCAGGTCAGCGCGGCGGCGGGCAGCGCCTCACCGAACAGCGGCGCGCGGCTATGGGTGAGCTCGACGGTGAGCCCGGCGAGTTGCTCCTCGGTGCGTGCGCGCCATTCGCCGAGCACGAGATTGGACGGCTGCAGCACCGGCCGCATCGCCCGCGACCGCCCGCCCCGGACATAGCCGGGCTGGAGGCCATGTTCCTCGGTGAGCGCACGCACGATCGCGCCATGCTCGCCATGCGCACGGATGCTTAGGAGGATCGCGTCGGCGCGAAGATGCATGATATGCGTCTAGACCGGGCGGCGACGATTTGCGATGCTGCGCGTCTCATACGCCTGCAACGATGCCCTGCGCTTTGGAGGCGTCCCTTTGACCGGAGACAGCCGCGTGTTGACCGTTCGTCGGGCCGTTCTCGCCCTAAGCCCACTCCTCGCCGCCCCTGCCGCACTCGCCCAGTCGGCGCCGGACCTGACCGACCTGGTCGGCGCACGCGCCGCGGGGGGCGAGACCCAGCTGGAGGCGCGCGGCTATCGTTTCGTCACGGTCAACACGGTACGCGACACCAAATGGTCGTTCTGGTGGAGCGAGCGCCAGCGACAGTGCGTCTCGGTGGCGACGTCGAACGGGCGCTATTCGGCGATCCAGCGCGTGCCGGCGGCGAACTGCAACGCGCAGGACACCCTCCCGCCGCGGCCCGATTACGACGCGCCCCGCCCCGGCTATGACCGGCCGCAGACCGACGATGGCGGCCGCGGCGGCGATCGTGGCGGGCCTTCGCTGACGCTGATCTGCTATGGCGCGGGCAGCGGTCCGGCGACGCACTATCAATCAGGCTATGTCTATAATTCGAAGTCGCACCGCTTCGAGCCGCAATATGGCACCACGCTGGGCCGCGAAGGCTTCGCTTCCGACGTGCAGGTCGAAATCTGGCATGGCCGGGGCCGCATCCATCTGGGCGGCAAGCTCGTCTCGCCCATTCATTCCGGCGGCGACAATGGCTGGTGGAACATCGATAATCTGATGGTGACGCCCGACCAGATCACCGGCCAATACCGCATGAACGGCATGAACAAGCCGCGGATCGAGATCGACCGGCGCACCCGGCAAATCAACATTCGCGCGGCGACCAATTTCGTCGGGCGCTGCGACGTCGGCGATTGGCGCGGCGGCGGCTTCTGACCGCTCACACGATCAGCGGGGCGAGTATCGCAATCACAAACAGGCACTCGAGCATGCCGAGGGTTGCGATCCAGAAGCCGCGGAGCAATGACACGTCGAGCTTCTGCGAGAACCAGCGGATCTGGAGCCCGCCGAACGAGAGGAGCGCGAACAACATCAGCGCGAGCCCGGCCAGTTGCAGCGCGGGGCGGTGCAGCTGCGTGAGCAGCGCCCCCGCACCGAGTACCAACGCAAACGGGCCGGCGAGATAGCATTGGCTGTAGAACGGTGCCTGGAGCGCGTGGCGGTTGAGCTTGTGGCCCTGCTTGCGCACCAGCCGGGTGGCGAGGATGATCGGGAAGATGCTGAAGATCATCAGCCGGAGCAGCAACAGGCTGGTATCGTCGGTGACGTATCGCGCCAGCCCCTTGTTGCTCGCGATGAGCACGCTCTGGCCCAGATAGGTCAGCTCCAGCGCGTGCGAGAGCAGCAGCGAGAGCAGGAGGAATAGCGGCGGGCTGAGCGTATCAGCGAATTGCTTGCCCTCCGCCTCCGCGAGCTGGGCGGCGGCATAGTCCATCATCGACCAAGGGTGCCGGATCACCCGCCACAGCGTGAGCGGATAGAAGACCAGCCACGCCATGATCTCGTAGAGCAAGTCGTCGAGCGACTTGATGAACTGCATGAACCCCATGGATCGCGTTGCAGCACAGATGCGCGGTTCTGACTATCCGCGGCGCACTCTTTTGGTCCATTCCTGAAAGCCCCCACGCTGGACGGCCCTCTTGGCGAGCGCGACGGCACCGTCGAAGCCGCGCAGGGCAGCGAGCAGCGCACGGTTGGCAAGCGTCGGGCGCAGCAGCAGCAGGTCCGCGCAGGCGACGCCGCCGCTGGCGAACTGGCGCTTATGCTGACCTTCGCCTTCGGTGAAATCGAAGCTGATAAAGGCGCCCTCGGCGAACAGGTCGCGCACCGCCTCGAGTTGGAGGACGGCACCGGGCGAGAGATCGTTGAACGCCGGATCATGGCCGACATGCGCGTAGATCAGCGTGTCGCCCTGGGCCGGGCAATAGAGATAGGCGATCGGCGCGTCGGCGACGTAAAGCAGCCAGGTGCGGACGCGGCCGGCGGCGGCGAGCGCGCGCATCGTCTCGATAAAGCCCGCGTCTTCGGGGAGGCCCGAATCGAGCAGCCGCTCCTGATAGGTGCGCTGCGACACTTCGCGGGCGATGGCGTGGAAAGCGCTGAGCTCGGCAGGCGTGCGGAAGCGGCGGATGTCGAGCGTGCCGCCCGATTGCGCGGCAAGCTTGCGTGCCTTGCGGCGCAGGCCCTGGCGCGCATTGGAGGAAAGCGTTTCGAACCAGGCATCGAAACCGCCGGCGAAATCGAGCCAGTAGCGCGTGTAGCGCTGGCGAACGAAGGCGCGGCCGAACTGGGGCAGGAGTGCCTCGGGCAGCGAAGTGACGATATAGCCGTCTGCATCGGCGGGGAGCGGTGGCAGAGTCGGAAGCACCGCTAAGCGCGCTTCGGCAAGGCTGAGCGCGACGCGGACCAGGCGGCGCTCGACCGCGAACAGGGTGCGCGCGCCGATCATGAACTTGAGCGGGACCGCGCGCACCGCAGGCGGCGCGGCGGTGATTTCGCTGAGCGCGTTCATGCCGCGCGTTCCTCGACCAAGTTCGACCAGAGCTGTTCGGCCTGGCGCAGGCGGGTGCGCAGCAGGCTGGGGCCGAGCGGCTGATCGTGCTGGCCAAGATGCATCGGCGGGCGATCGGCGAAATGGGTGGTGACCAGCCCGGCGCGGCGCTCGGCGAGCATGCGGCACAGCGCCTCGAACCGGCGGACATGCACCGCATTCGGGCGGGTGCCGGCGCGGTTGGCGAGCTCGAAGCCGTGGCTGACGATGGTCACCGCGGCATGGCCGGCGCGGACGGCGTGATCGAGCGCGGCGCGCATCTCGGCGGCGGACAGCGCGCAGATCTGGAAGTGGCGGAGATGGGCCTTCTGGTCCTCGATCAGCGTCACCGGGACTTCGATCACGCCGCGATGGCGGATCGGGGCGATCTGGCGGGCGCCGAGGCCGATCGCGCTGGGCCAGGGGTGTTCAGAGCCGTTATGGCTCGAATCATAGGTGAAGCCGAGTTCGGCGAGCGCGCCGAGCGTATCGTCGCTGGCCGAATAGGAGCCCGAGCGGAAGGCGATCGGCTCGGGCGCGCCGGCGGCGATCAGCATGTCGGCGGCGCCGGCGATCAGCTTGACCTGCTCGTCGAAACTGTAATCGATCAGCTCAAAGGCGCCGTAGCTGGTGCCGTTGTCGCCAGCATGCGCGCCGGTCCAGTTCGGGTGGAGGTGGAGCTGGACCTCCTGCCCCGCCTCCAGGATCGCGCCGACGACGCGCTTGATCGGATCGAGCCCGTAGACCAGCGCGGGCATCGGATCGACGAAGAAGCACGCCTTGAGGCCATGAGCGGCGAGCATCCGGAGCTGCCAGCCCACCCCGACCCCGGCCGGCTCGAGCGAGCGCTGGACAATCGTATCAACATCGAGCCCGGCGACGTGGTGGCGCCACATCAGCTCGGTATCGACGGTCAGGAAAACGCGGGTGGGCATCGTCGCACGCTAGCATCAGCGGCATGAAGAATCTGCAAATCGGCGCGTATTCGGCACCAAACGCCTGCAATTGCCGCAAAACGCGCCTTATCTTGGCGTCCTGGGTGTAGAGCCTGTCCCCGAAAACCCGCGGATTTGCGCGATTTGTTGGAAATATCCGGCTTAGCTTCACAGAATGCATGTGAATCATGAAATTCCGTTGCGCGTCCAAGCAATTTTAGTGCGCGATCGTCCGAACCTGTTTCGACACGGTCAAAGACCGGTCCTCGTCTAGCACGATGCCGCACCTGTAGGACAGCCGACATGCGCCTAGGGCTTGATCCCATAGCGCGCATAATCCTCGTCGATCCGAGCCGACATCAGGCGGGCGGCGGCAAGATCGTCGGTGCTGCCCTTGGCGTCGCCCTGCTGCTTGCGGATCACGCCGCGCATATAGAGGCTCGCGCCTTGCCCCGGCGACAAATCGAGCGCGGCATTGAGATCGGTGAGCGCGTCGTCCATCCGCCCCATGCGGAAATAGACCAGCGCGCGGCTGTCATAGATCGACGCCGGGTTCTCGGCGAGCTCGATGCCCTTGGTGCAGTCCTTGAGCGCCGTGTCGAGCGCAGTGTTGAGCGTGCCCTTCACCCAGCAGCGCTCGTTGAGCAGATTGGCGTTGCCGGGATTGACCTTGATCGCGGCATCGAGCGTGGCGATCGCCTCGTCGCCGCGACCGGCCTCGGCGAGCAGTTCGCCCTTTTGGATGACGAAGCTGACCTTTTCCGACCCGCCCTGGTCGATCCGCTCGCTGATCGAGGCAAGCGCCTCTTCGCGCTGGCCGGCGCGGAAGCGCAGCGTGGCAAGCTGGTTGAGCCCTTCGGTCGAGCCCGGCTCAAGCGCCAGACCTGACTGGACATCGGCGATCGCGCCCTTGTCGTCGCGCAGCATCACCCGGGTGCGGGCGCGCCAGAAATAGAGGCTGGCGCTGGGCTCGATCGAAATTGCCTTGTCGAGGTCCGCGAGCGCGCCCTTCCAGTCCCACACGCCGCTGAAGAAATTGGCGCGATTGGTATAGCCGAGCGTTTCCTTGGGATCGTCCTCGATCGCCTTGGCATAGGCCGCGAGGATCGGCGCGAAGGCGCCGCTGCGCCTGGCCTCGGCGACGACCTTCCAGCGTGGCGGATAGCCGGCCGGAGCGACGAGCGTGGCGAGTCGGTTCTGCGCGAGGCTGACCTGGGCGCGGGTCGCGGCGACATCGGCGGCAGCGATCTCGGCGCCATCCAGCGAGACCTCGTCCTCGAGCGACAGCCATTCGCCGTCGAGCTTCGCACTGCGCGTGACGTTCGCGCCGGCAAAACGCCCGGGGAAGCTGCGATCACCCTCGAGCTCGAACCCGGCGCCCTTGTCCGGCAGGCGGATCCGAACGCGATAGATCGTGGAGAGCGGAACCGGCGAGGTGACGACGGGAATGTCCTTCCACGCGGCGCGCGCGCGATCGGGCGCGAAATTGAGCTTGCTCACCGTTTTGTCGAGCACCGCGCGATAGCGGTCGTCTGTCTTCGCCCAAGGCGTCGACAGGATGCCCTTGGCGACGATCGTCGCGGTGGCGCTCTCGGCGTCGTAGGTGACCGCGCGTTCGCCGATCAGCGCCTCGCCCACCGTGTTGGCGACCATCATCTGCACCATGCCCGAAAGCTGTTCCTTGTCGGCCTGGGTCGTTCCGGTGTGGATCATCTCCGCAGTCGCGCCACGGGCGAGGAAGGTGACGGTGAACGGCGTCGGCAAGCTGAGCCCGGCGCTCTGGTCGAACTCGGCTGTGATCTCCGCCATCGGGCGCGCGGCGGCGTGCATGACGATCGGCATCAGCTCGGCGCCGTCGCTGCGCAGCGGCAGGACCGTGCGGAATGGCGGGGTGTCGTCGATATCGGCGAGGCGGTTGCCGCTGCCGGTGCCGTCGAGCCACAGGCTCTTGCCCTCGATCAGCGCGCGCACGATGACGTGGTCGAACGCGCCGGGGCTGGGCAACCGCTGGGCGACCAGATCGCCCATCTCGATGCTTGCCACCACCGGCTCGGCCTCGATGCCGAGACCGTGAAGGATCGCGAGCAGCAGCAGTGTCTTGGCCTTGCAGTCGCCATAGCGCAGCGACCAGGTGTCGGCAGGCTTTTGCGGCGTGTAGTTGCCACCGTCCATGCCCTTGAACAGATAACGCGTCTCGTCCTGCACCAGCCGCAGCGCGAGCGCGGCGCGGGTGCGCGGATCGCTCGACTTGGCGGCGATCTTGGCGACTTCGCCCGCCAGCGGGCTGCCGGCGGGGATCAGCCCGTCGGTCTGGTAGAGCGGCGCCATCACCTTCGAGACGGCGCGCCAATCGGCGAAGCTCGTCGCCTCGAGGATCGACAGCTTCTGGAAGCGCATCGGCGCGTCACCCGGCAGTTCGGCGGGCTTGGCGAGCGGCAGCGCGATCTCGATCTCGTCGAACCCGCCGCGGGTCGCCACCTTCGGCGCCAGGCCATCGGCATAGCCGCGCCACTTGAGCGGCGTGCTCGCCGGCCAGGACAGCCGCGCACGGGCGAACTTGGCGCGCCCCGGCGCCGCGATCAGCGGGATCGCAGTCTGGACATTGCCCTGGAGCGCCTTGTCCTTGCTGGTGATCGAATAGCTCAGCCGCAGCACGTCGCCGACGCGCAAGCCCTCGACCGCCAACGTCGCGGTGAGCGTGCCGTTGAGCTGCCACTGGGCGAGCTGCTCCTCGCGGCGCAGCACCTGGAAGCGCTGGCCGGCGGCGACGAGGTCGATATGCTCGCCGCCGCGGATGATCTCCGCGCGGTGGACGATCAGGTCGCCGGCATCGGGCTGCCAAGGGATGGTGACGGTGCCGAGATCGCGCAGCGTCTGGCCCGAGATCACCCGCGTCGCCTGATCGGTATATTCCCAGACCTGGCCGTCGCCGACACGCTGCTGCTGGTCCATGACGATCAGCGCGGGATCGGCATCGGTGAGCTTCGCCGCATCGAACGCCGGCGCCGGGACGATCCATCCGGGCGCCGCCTCATAAAGCGGCTTGTCGCCCGCATGTGCCGCACCGGCCACGCACAGCAGCGCAACCGTGAAAGTCCCGCGAAAGATCATCGAATAAAGCCCCCTATTCGCAGCAATTCTTACTGCGTTCGGGGCCCAGCTCAATAGCCGATCCCGTGCAGGCATCGTGAATATGTAGCGTCGTTTCAGTGCAGCCCTGACGCGACCGTCTACGAACTAGGCCGACTCATAAAAATGCGGATTGGCAGGAACCGCCCCAATTGCCGACGTTCCTGTTTCCGTCACCCCGGCCTTGAGCCGGGGTCCCGCTTCTTCTGGAGTTTGACGAGAGGCTCGAACAGATCATGCCGCTCGGGATTAAAGCCCTTGATCCCTGCCAAGAGCAAAAAGAAGCGGGACCCCGGGTCAAGCCCGGGGTGACGAAGAGAAGGGACAGCTTCCACTCATGATCGGCCGTTCGGCGCTTGTTGCGAAGCGGACGTTTATGGGTTCACGACCTGGACGTGACGGCACGCTTCCGATCAACGCGCGTGATAAAAGTCGTAGACCTGCTGGGCGACTGCCGCCGAAACGCCGGGCGCCTTCTGCAGGTCCTCCAGGCTCGCGCCGCGCACGGCGCGCGCGGTGCCGAAATGCATCAGCAGCGCCTTCTTGCGCGCCGGGCCGATGCCGGGGACTTCGTCGAGCGGGCTCGCGCCGATCGCCTTGCTGCGCTTGTCGCGATGCGCGCCGATCGCGAAGCGATGGGCCTCGTCGCGCAGCCGCTGGATGTAGAAGAGCAACGGAGAATTGACCGGCAACATCCGCTCGCGGCCGTCCATCATGTGGAAGACCTCGCGGCCGTCGCGGCCGTGATGCGGGCCCTTGGCGACGCCGACCAGGCAGACATCCTCGATGCCGAGATCCTCGAGCACGCCCTTCACCGCATTCAGCTGTCCACGGCCGCCATCGATCAGCACCAGATCGGGCCAGTCGCCCTGGGTGCGATCGGGATCCTCGTCCTGCGCACGGGCGAAGCGGCGCGAGAACATCTCGCGCATCATCCCATAATCGTCGCCGGCGATCGTCTCCGGGCGCTTCATGTTGAACTTGCGATACTGGCCCTTGCGGAAACCCTCGGGCCCGGCGACGACCATCGCGCCGAGCGCGCTGGTGCCCTGGATATGGCTGTTGTCGTAGATCTCGATGCGATCGGGCGGCTCGGGCAGCTCGAAGAATTCGGCGACCTCGCCGAGCAGCCGCGCCTGGGTGGTGCTTTCCGCCATGCGCCGGTCGAGCGCCTCGACGGCGTTGCGCTGCGCCTGTTCGAGCAAGCGGCGGCGCGGCCCGCGCTGGGGCACGCCGAGCGCGACCCGGTGGCCCGCGCGCTCGGCCAGCGCTTCGCTGAGCAGCTTGGCCTCATCGAGGTTGCGATCGACGAAGATCGTCTTGGGCGGGGGCACTTCCTCGTAGAATTGCATCAGAAACTGGGCGAGCACTTCGTCTTCGGGCACTTCGGCGGTGTGCGCCGGGAAGAAGCTGCGATGCCCCCAATTCTGGCCGCCGCGGATGAAGAAGGCCTGGATGCCCATCACCCCTTGCTTGTTGGCCAGCGCGAAGATGTCGACATCGCCCACACCCTCGGCGTTGATCGCCTGGCTGCCCTGGATGAAGGTGAGCGCCTTCAGCCGGTCGCGCAGGATCGCGGCGAGCTCGAAATCCAAATTCTCTGCCGCGGCCTGCATCTGCGCGCCGAGCTTGGCCTGGACCTGAGTCTTCTTGCCCTGGAGGAAATCGCGCGCATCGCCGACCAGCTCGGCATAGGCGGCTTCGTCGATGCGGCCGACGCACGGCGCCGAGCAGCGGCGGATCTGGTAGAGCAGGCATGGCCGGTCGCGCGTGGCGAAGAAGCCGTCGGTGCACGAGCGCAGCAGGAACAGCTTCTGGAGCGCGTTGAGCGTCTGGCGCACCTGCCCCGCCCCCGCGAACGGCCCGAAATAATCGCCCTTGAAGCGCCGCGCGCCGCGATGGAGCTGGACGCGGGCGAAGGGGTGATCCTGGCGGAGCAGGATGAAGGGAAACGACTTGTCGTCGCGCAGCAGCACATTGTAGGGGGGGCGATAGCGCTTGATCAGCTGCGCCTCGAGCAGCAGCGCCTCGGCTTCGTTGTTGGTCGTGACGATCGTCATCGATCGGGTCTGCGCGACCATGCGTTGCAGGCGCTTCGACAGGCGCATCACCTGGGTGTAGTTGGTCACGCGATTCTTGAGCGCGCGCGCCTTGCCGACATAAAGCACGTCACCCCGGGCATCGTGCATCCGATAGACGCCCGGGCGGACAGGCAGCGTCTTGACGACATTCCGGATCGCCGCGACGCCCGCGTCGAGATCGGGCGTCTCCGAGCCGCGCACCGCATAGGTGGCGGTTTCCTCGTTGAAGCGATTGGGGGAATTGGGGTCCGACATTGCGGCCGATTTAGGCACGCCGGAGCCGCCTGACCAGCGGCATGCGGACTTTCTGAGCCTCCTTCGCAGGAGAGGATATGGGGGGATTACGCGACTGGCACCACGCCCGCATCGAGCGCGCTGCGCACACGGGCGCCCAGCTCGGCCATGGTGAAGGGCTTGGGCAGCACCGGCAGATCGTCGGCGACGCCGCCGCCTTCGCCCAAAATGTCGGCGGGGTTGCCGCTCATGAACAGCAATTTGAGCTCCGGGCGGCGCTTGCGCGCCATCGCCGCGAGCTGACGGCCAGTCATCCCCGGCATCAGCACATCGGTGAGCAGCAGATCGATCCGCGCATGCGTGGCGAGCGTCTCCAGCGCGGCATCGGGATCCTCGGCGTCCATCGCAACATAGCCGAGCTCGCGCAGGGCATCGACGGCGAGCGCCCGGACCTGGACCTCATCGTCCACGACCAGCACGATTTCGCTGCCGCGCGCATGCTCGAGCTGGCGCTCCGAGGCCGGGGTCCAGACCTCCGGCTTGGCGCTGCCGGTGTAGCGCGGCAGATAGAGCTGGACGGTGGTGCCATGGCCCGGTTCCGAAAGCAGCGCGACATGACCACCCGACTGGCGGACAAAGCCATAGACCTGGCTGAGCCCGAGCCCGCTCCCCTTGCCGGTCTCCTTGGTGGTGAAGAAGGGTTCGAAGGCGCGATCGGCGACTTCGCGCGGCATGCCGTGGCCGGTATCCTGCACGGTGATCCGGACATAATCGCCCGGCGGGACTTCGCCTTGGTCGCCGAGATGCATGTTGGCGGTCGCCAGCGTCAGCCGCCCGCCTTCGGGCATCGCGTCGCGCGCATTGACGCACAGATTGACCAGCGTGCTTTCGAGCTGGCTGGCATCGACGAAGCTGGGCCAAAGCCCCGGCGCCGGGCGGACGGCGAACTCGATATCGCCGCCGATCGTGCGACGGAGCAGCTCCGACATCCGCCGGACCAGCGCGCTCGCGTCGACCGCCGTCGGCGCAAGCGCCTGCCGTCGACCGAAGGCGAGCAGCTGCGCGGTGAGCCGCGCGGCGCGGCGCGCGCCTTCCATCGCGCTTTCGATATGCTGGCCGGCGCGCGAAGCATCCTCGTGCAGGCGGCGGCGCGCGAGATCGAGCGACCCGATGACGATGGCGAGCATGTTGTTGAAGTCGTGCGCGATCCCGCCGGTGAGCTTGCCGAGCGAATCCATCTTTTGGAGTTGGCGCACCTGCGCCTCGGCGGCGGTGCGGCTTTCCCCTTCCTGGAGCAGCTGCGCGTTGGCGCGGGCGAGAGCATCGCGCGCCTCGGCGACATGGGCAGTGCGCAGATGCGCCGCCCGAGTTACGAAATAGGCGACCACCGCGATCGCAATGGCACTCATCACCACCCAGATCGTGAACAGCCGTGCCTGCCATGCCGCCGCGGCAACGCGCGCGTCGAGCAGCCGGCCCTCGGCGTCTTTCATCGCGACGACGATCGCGCGGCACCGCTCCATCACGGCATTGCCGGTGCCGAATTGAGTCATCTGCCCCGCTTCGCTGCGCTTGCCCGCCTCCACCAGCCGGATCCCGACGCCGAGGCGGGCGACGCGTTCGCGCGCGCACGCATCGAGGCGGATTGCGGCGGCGGCCTGGTTCGGGTTGTCGCTGACCAGCGCGAAGAGCGCGGCGAGATCGCGGGAAAGGTTACGCGTGCCGTCTTCATAGGGGCGAAGAAAAGCCCGGTTAGCCGTCACCAGGAAACCGCGCTGGCCCGTCTCCGCATCCTGCAGCCGGGAAAGCACGCGGCTCAGCTGCTCCTGGACCTGAAAGGTATGGCCGACCCATCGATCGGCGCGTTGCTGGCCCTGAAAAAGCACAAGCGTCCCCAGCAGGGCCGCCGCCAGCAAGGCGAAGCTCAGGACAAGCGCCACTAACCCGCCATGAACGCGCGGCTTCACCATCACCTTGTGTTGCCTCAAAGAGGATAAGCAACGCAAGACCTAGCAAATCGGTTTCGAGCTCGACTTAAACAATAATGAGCGATTTGAAATTTTATTCGGGTCCGACCTTGTGCGGTGCGGCACAATACCAATTAGCGACATTCGCACATTTGAATTAATGCCACTCTCGTTTACGTAATCGGAAATTGCGTGAAAAAGGCGCTCGCGCCACGTGCGAGCGGCTATACCATTGGTCTAGAAAGAGGAGCCACTCGATGAAGCTGCCACTCGTTTCCGCCCTGTTGATGACCCTGGCGCTGCCCAGCGCGGCCCAGACCGTCCCTCCTGCGCTGCAGGCTGCGCTCGCAGATGCGCAACGGCCCCAAGCCGACAAGGATCGCGACGCCACCCGCCATCCCGGCGAACTGCTCGCGTTCGCGGGAATCAAGCCAGGAGACAAGGTCGCCGACTTCATCATGGGCGGGGGCTATTTCACCCGGATTCTCGCCAAGACAGTCGGGCCGAACGGTCGCGTCTATGCCTATCAGCCCGCCGAGTTCATCAAGTTCAAGGCGCAATATGGCGAGGACCAGAAGGCAGTGGCCGGCGCCTATGCGAACGTCACCCCGTCCAGCGAGTCACTCGGCGCCTTCGCCTTTCCCGAGCCGCTGGACGCGATCGTGACCGTACAGAATTATCACGATCTCCATCTCGATATGGCGCCGAAGGAACTCGCCGGGATGGCGGCCAGGAAGCTGTACGGCTCGCTCAAGCCCGGCGGCATTCTGCTGGTCGTCGACCATGTCGCGCTGGCCGATCCCGGCTTCACGGCGCCGCAAAAGCTTCACCGCATCGATCCGGCTGCGGCCCGCGCCGAGATCGAAAAGGCCGGCTTCAAGTTCGAGGGCTCGCTGCCGATCCTGGCCGACCCGGCCGATCCGCACACCGCCAGCGTGTTCGATCCCTCGATCCGCGGCAAGACCGACCAGTTCGTCTTCAAGTTCCGCAAGCCGAAATAACCGCCGACGCCCTAGGGCGCAGCCGCCTCGTTCGAGATGCGCTGCGCCTCGGCCTCGAGTTGGTTCATCATCGCCTGGGTCCGCACGCCGACATCGTCCCTGCGGTGCCGCTCCTCGGCGGCGTGCCGCCAGGCATAGAGCGCGACCAGCGCAGCCAGCGCCAGCGTGACGAAACCGGCGATGCGCAGCCAGCGATAGTGCCGATCGGAAGCCATGCCCGCCCTATCGCCCCCGGCCCGACGCCAGGCAAACAAAAAGCCGCCCTCCAGCGTGCGGAGAGCGGCTTTTTTGTTTGCGGTGGTGCAACACCCTCAGTTGAGGCGGGCGAGCCCCGAGATGGTCTTGTCGACCAGTGCCTTGTCGGCCTCAGCACCATGCTTGTCGGCGATGATCGCCGCAGCAGCCTTGGTCGCGGCTTCGGCAGCCTTGGCGCGGACGGCCTGGATCGCCGCACGCTCGGCGGCGGCGATCTTGTCCTCGGCCATCTTGGCGCGGCGCTGGGTCAGCTCGGCGGCATCGGTTTCAGCCTTGGCGAGCACCGCCTTGGCCTCTTCATCGGCGTGCGCGATCATCTGGGCGGCCTGCGCCTCGATCCCGGCGATCTTGCGGGCATATTCGTCGCGCAGCGCTTCGGCCTCGGCACGGAGCTGCTTGGCGTCGTCGAGCCGGGTGCGGATCGCCGCAATCTGATTGTCGAGCCCGCGCGTGACCAGCGCCGGCACCTTCTTCCAGAGCAGGATCAGGATGAACACCGTCATCGCGATCGACACCCAGACGGTGGCGTCCAGCCCGAAGATCGCCGGGTCGGCATGCGCCTCGCTGGGGCCGCCATGCTCGATCGTCACCGCCTTGGTGCCCGTCTCGGGGACAGCCAGCCCCTGGCCATGCTCGGCCTCGGCGAGGTTCTGCGCGACCGGATCGGCCACGGTGGTTGCTGCCTCAGCCATTGAGCGCTGCCTTCACTGCCTTCTTAGCCTCAGCGGCCGTAACATTGGCACCCGACAGGCGTGCGACGATGTCGCGCGCCGCATCGGCTGCGACGGCCTCGATCTCGTCCGATGCCGCGCTGCTCGCCGCAGCGATGCGGGCCTCGGCCTCGGCGATCTTGGCCTCGGCCACGGCATTGGCGGCGGCGAGCGTCTTCTCGGCACTCGCCACACCCGCGGCGCGCGCCTGGGCGACACGGCCGGTCGCGGCTTCGCGCGCGGCGTTTTCCTGGGTGCGCCACTTCTCCTCGGCCAGGTCGGCCGCCGTGCGTGCGGCCTCGGCCGCGGCGAGGTCGTCCGCCACGCTCTTGTCGCGCTGGTCGATCGTCGAGATCACGCGGGGCAGCATGCCCTTGCCGACCACGAAAAAGACGAACCCGAAGGTCACGAGCAGCCAGAAAAGCTGCGACGCGAAGGTTTCGGCGAGCTGGGAGATCTGAGGCATTGCTATCCTATCCAAGTACAGGCCGGGGACGCGCCCCGGCCCGAACCGGAGATGTTACGCGACGAAGATCAGGATCATCGCGACGACGAACGCGAGCAGACCGAGAAGCTCGGCAGCCGCGAAGCCGATGAACAGGCGGCCCTGCTGGCCGTCGGCGGCACCCGGATTGCGCAGCGCGCCCTCGAGGAAGCTGCCGAACACGTTACCCACGCCGATGGCGGCCATGCCGGCGCCGATGGCGGCGAGGCCGGCACCGATGAGCTTGGCGGCTTCGGGCGAGATCATGCTGGCGACAGTGTTCGGTTCCATGTTTCTAAAACTCCTGCTTCTTATTCGTTGGTAACGGGTACGGAAAACTCAGTGCAGATGCTCGGCGTCGTTGATGTACAGCGAAGTCAGCAGCGCGAAGACATAGGCCTGGATTCCAGCGACCAGTATCTCGAGCGCCGAGATGCCGACCATCAGCACGAAGCTGGGGATGCCGACGCCAAGGCCCGGAATGATCCCGGCATTGCCGGCGTTGATCACGAAGCCGGCGAGAACCTTGAGCAGGATGTGCCCCGCGATCATCGCGACGAACAGTCGCAGACCCAGCGAGAAGGGGCGCACCATGAACGAGACGAACTCGATCACCGGGATCAGCCAGATCAGCCACAGCGGCGTGCCATGCGGCACGAACAGCGAGAAGAAGTGGAGGCCATGCTTCCAGAAGCCGACGATCAGCACGATCGAGAAGCTCATGATCGCGAGCACGCCGGTCACCGAGAAATGGCTGGTGAAGGTGAAGGGATGGATGCCGACGAGCCCGAAGGGCAGCAGGCCGAGCACGTTCGCGAACAGGATGAACATGAACAGCGAGAAGATATAGGGCAGATACTTCCGCCCCTCCGCGCCGATATTCGCGTGCAGCATCGAATCGATGAAGCTTACGAAATTCTCGACGAGCATCTGGCCGCGGCCGGGCACGACCTGGCGCTTCATGCCAAGCAGCATGAACGCCCAGAGGACGATAGCCGCGGCGCACATCCACAGTGCCGAATTGGTGAAGGCGATCTGGTGTCCGGCAATCGAAAAGCCGTCCCAAATCGTCTGCACCTCGAACTGGTGCATCGGGTCGATCTTGCCTGCCACGCTCGTTCGTCCGCCTCATTAGCCAAAGCGCCCGAAAGTTACTCCGAGCGCTGGTTCGAAATCCTGATGATGTTCCTGAAGGCACTGGCTATTCCGAGGAACAGCAGCACCAGCAGGAGCCACGGGGAGGTTCCCAGCAGATAATCGAGCGTACCGCCGATCACTGCCCCTCCTACCATGCTTCCGATCAGCTCGGCGAGCACGCGGTTGCCGAGGCGATAGCTAGCATCGCCCTTGCTGTCCGCGGCGCCGTTCCTGACCGCCTCCTCCGCCTTTGCCCGCCGCAGCCGCTCGTCGAGCGCGGCAATTCGGGCATCCTCGGAAAGGGGTTCTAGTCCGGGCTCGTTTTCGGCCATTTCGCCTCTCCCTTCATGCCGTTACCGGCGGTCCAGGCGCATGTGCCGAGGGCGAGCCCGCCAAGGCAGGGGCGCTTTAGGAAGCGCGTGCGGGCGAGTCAACCGTTGCGCCACTGCGCACGGATCGGGAAGGGCGCTTCCAGGCCGTTCCCCGGCGGAAGCCGGGTCCTTTTGGCGCCTCGTAACCGCGCTATCAAGACAGCCGCGTGAACGGGGGCTGACTTTTGTCGCGCCCGTGCGCCGCGACGTTTGACAGCGGGTCTGCGCTCGGGAACAGTCGCGCCTCCATGATCCGGGATAGACGATGCTCCGATCCTTGCTCCTCGCGACTGCGGCGATGACTCTCGCGATTCCCGCCGCCGCCGATCCGGTCCATGATGCGACCCAGCGCGCGCTGCCCGAGCTGATGACCTTCTATCGCGACTTCCACGCGCACCCCGAACTCAGCCTCCACGAGGTCCAGACCGCCGCCAAGCTCGCCGCCGAGGCGCGCAAGGCAGGCTATAAGGTCACCGAAAAGGTCGGCGGGACCGGCGTGGTCGCGGTGCTGGAGAACGGCCCCGGCCCGGTGGTGCTGATCCGCGCCGACATGGACGGGCTGCCGGTGATCGAGGATACCGGCCTGCCCTTCGCCTCCAAGGTGCGCACCACCACCGACGACGGCGTCGAGACCGGAGTGATGCACGCCTGCGGCCACGACACCCATATGGCGAGCTGGATCGGCACGCTGCGCAATCTCGCGGCGATGAAGCGCCAGTGGCACGGCACGGTGGTGATGATCGCCCAGCCCGCCGAGGAGCGCGGCATGGGCGCGCGGATGATGCTGGAGGACGGGCTGTTCACGCGCTTCCCCAAGCCGCAATTCGCGCTTGCCTTTCACGACAGCGCCAGCCTGCCCGCCGGCCAGATCGGCGTGACCCCGGGATACGCCCTCGCCAATGTCGATTCGGTCGACATCAGCGTGAAGGGCGTGGGCGGGCACGGCGCCTATCCGCAGACGACCAAGGACCCGATCGTGCTCGCCGCGCGGATCGTCACTTCGCTCCAGACGCTGGTCAGTCGCGAAGTCGATCCGCAGGAAGCCGCGGTGGTGACCGTTGGCATGATCAAGGGCGGATCGACGCACAACATCATCGGCAGCGACGTGACGATGCTGCTCACCGTCCGCAGCTTCAAGCCCGAGATACGCAAATTGCTGCTCGACGGCATCGCGCGCATCGCCAAGGGCGAGGCGATCGCCGCGGGCGTCCCCGAAGACCGCATGCCCGAAGTGAAGGTGCGCGACAATTTCACTCCGGCGACGTTCAACACCCAGCCGCTTGCGGACAAGATGAAGGCGCTGTGGACGACCCGCTTCGGCGCGGACCGCGTGGTCGAGACCAAGGCCGTGATGGGCGGCGAGGATTTCAGCCGCTACTGGCTGGCCGACAATGCGATCCAGAGCCTGATCTTCTGGGTGGGCGGCGTGCCTGCCGACAAATGGGCGGCCTCCGACAACGGCAAGAAGGCCCTGCCCTCGCTCCACAGCGCCTTTTGGGCGCCCGACGCCGAGGCTGTGGTCGGCACTGCGACCGAGGCGATGACCGCGGCGGCGCTGGACATCCTTAACAAATAGCCGACGCGCATCGGTAACACTGTGAAACGAACGGCACAAAAGCCCGCGGCCTGCGTTGAGGCCAAAAGGTTTTTCCCCGGAGTAAATGCGTTGGCGGAGGAAAATATCGTCGCGGTCGGACTGCTGACGAATCGTGATCTGGATCGGTTGGGGAGTGGCTTCCGTCGCTGCTTCCCGGTGACCGACGATTCGAAATTCGAGGAACTGCTTCGCGCGATCGACGAGGCCGATGCGGGCAGCGCGCTGCGAATCGAAGCAGGCACGGCGACGCCGCGGTCGGGCGGCCGCACCACCGGCTAAGGCATCGCGAAATATTTGTCGCGGGCACATGGTTCCCGCGGCGTTCGCGATACAATGCAAGGCATGACCGGCGGAGTATCCCGGATGGCGCCGCGCCGCACCGCGCATGGAGACGGCTTGCCCGATCCAGGCTTGATCCCGCGCGTCCGCAGTGCTTTTTCGAGTCCGTCGTGACCGAAGCGCAATTCTCCTCCGCTCCAGGGCAGCTGCCGCGCAGGCCGCGCAAGAACCTGTTGCTGGCCGCCTCGGTCGAGGCTGGCGCGCTGCGGGTCGCGGTGCGAATCCGCAACCTCTCCGAAACCGGCGCGATGCTCGACGGCGCCACCCTGCCCGATCCCGGCACGACCTTCACGCTGCGCCGCGCCGACGTATCGATGAGCGCGACGGTGGTGTGGATCGCCTCCGGACGCTGTGGCGTCCGCTTCAACGACGCCACCATCTCGGTCGACGAGTGGGTGACCGGCACCTTGATCCCCTCTTTCCTGGGGCATCAGGGCCAGGCGCGGGTCGACGCGATCCAGACCGCGGTGCGCAGCGGCGCAGCGCTGCCCGAAGCGCCCAAACAGGCCGCCCCGCAATCGACCAGCGAGCTCGAGACGCGGATCACCGAGGAGATCGTCTATGTCCGCCGCCTGCTCGACGAGCTGGGCGAAGGACTGGTCGAGGACCCGCACGTGCTCCAGCGGCATATGCAGGCGCTGCAGAATCTCGACCGTGCCAGCCAGGTGCTCGACCATCTCGGAACGATCCTGACGTCGCCGGACCGGGTGGCCGCGGCCGAGGCGGTGGCGATGCAGGATCTGCGCGAGCGGCTGCTGCGCAAGACCTAGAGGGCTTCTCCCGTCCGGGTAGCTGGTCAGCCGATCGCCACCGCGTCGATCGCGTCCTCGGCCTTTTCGGGGCGGATATAGATCGAGCTGAGGATCGGCATGCGCGCCTTGAGGTCGCGCTCGATCCCCTCGATCAAGGTTTCGCCTTCGCCCATCGTCAGCTTGTCGTCGAAATCGGCGCTGATCGCGACGAAGACGCGATCCGGGGCGGTGTGGATCGTGCGGACATGGTTGACCCGGACGATCTCGGGGCGCGCATCCAGCATCGCGCGAACCTTGGCGATCAGATCGGGCCGCGCCCGCTCGCCGATCAGCAGCCCCTTCAATTCGCGGGCGAGCAAGGTGGCGACCGCGGCGAGGATCACGCCGATCACGATAGAGGCGGCGCCGTCGATCCGCGGGTCGCCCCAATAATGGCTCGCCCAGATGCCGAGGCCCGCGACGAACAGTCCTGCGAGCGCCGCTGAATCCTCGAACAGCACGATGAACCCCGCCGGATCCTTCGACTCGCGGATCGCCGCCCACCACGGACTATCGCCCTTCGAAGCGGCGAATTCGCGCATCGCGATCCACCAGCTGGTGCCTTCGAGCAGGACCGCGACGCCGAGAACGATATAGTTGACCAGCGGATCACGCAGTTCCTCGGGATGCTGGATGTGCCTCCAGCCCTCATAGACCGAGACGCCCGCGCCCAATCCGAAGATCAGGATCGCGACGACGAACGCCCAGAAATAGAGCTCACGCCCATAGCCGAACGGGTGATCGGCATCGGGGGGCGCTTCGCGCGCTTCTGGCCGTAGAGCAGCAACCCCTGGTTGCCGCTGTCGACCAGGCTGTGCACGCCTTCGGTGAGCATCGAGGAAGAGCCGGTGATCGCCGCCGCCACGAACTTGGCGACGGCGATCCCGACATTGGCCGCGAGAGCGGCATAGAGGACGATGTTGGCGCGCCAGCCGGACGCGGGGCACGCTCCCATTCAGATCCGCCTCAGAGGCCGATCTTGGACAAGATCTTACCGAACATGCCGCGGGTCCCGACCGGGCCGGCAGCGAGCTTGGCTTCCTTCTTCTCGTCATACCCCGAGCTTTCGGGGATCGAGTGGTTGTGCACCGGCTGAGTCGATGCGGGCGGATCCGACGCGTCCATCGACTCGTCGAGCGCGCGGTCGAGCCGGGCTTCCTTGCTCTCGGGGTTGCGTGCGAGCCGCTCGGCAATCGAGGTATCGGTGCCGGCATCGGCCGACCCCACCGCCGCGCGGGTTTCGCTTTCGGGGCCCGGCACCACCGACATTTTATCCAGAGCCGGCTCCATCGGGTTCGCGTTCATGATCACTCTCCTGAGCGTTGCCTAGCTGTAACGACCGTGCCGCGATTCGCGTTCCCTGGCCGGCAACCCACGGACACAAAAGAAAAACGGCCCGGCGAGTTTCCCCGCCGGGCCGTCTTGGTCGCTGCCCTGAGGGCAGGATCAGTTGCGCGAGCTGCCGAACAGCCGCAGCAGGAAGAGGAACATGTTGATGAAGTCGAGATAGAGGTTCAGCGCCCCCATGATCACGACCTTGTCGCGGCTCTCACCCGCCGTGGTATAGGCGTACATGCTCTTGATCTTCTGCGTGTCATAGGCGGTGAAGCCCGCGAAGATCAGCACGCCGATCACGCTGATCACCAGGCCCATCGGCCCTGACTGGACGAACAGGTTGACGATCGAGGCGACGATCAGCCCGACCAGGCCCATCACCAGGAAGGTGCCGAAGCCCGAAAGATCGCGCTTGGTGGTGTAGCCCCACAGGCTCAGCCCGGCGAAGCCGGCGGCAGTCCCGAAGAACACCCCGGCGATCGAGCTGTCGGTATAGGTGAGGAAGATCGTCGAGAGCGACGCGCCGAGCAGGCCGGCATAGGCCCAGAACAGGATTTGGAGCGTGCTCGCCGACAGGCGGTTCGCGCCGAAGCTCATTGCCAGGACGATGCCGAGCGGAGCGAGCATCACGACGAAGCCGAGCGCGGTAAGGCCGATGCGGCCATCGACGCCGACCTGATACAGCAGCTGCATCAGGCTCGACTTGGCGAAGAGCAACGCGACGACGCCGGTCAGCAACACGCCCGAGAGCATGTAGTTATAGACCGACAGCATGTACGACCTGAGCCCCGCGTCATAGTCCGCGGCGCGCGCGCCGGCGCCCGCAAAAGGCGCGGCACTGCGGGGATCCGACCAGTTTGCCATTCGAAAACTCCTTTGCCCGGCGCTTCGCCGGATAGAGGTGAATATCGGGCCGAAACGAAGGCGTTTCAAGCGAAACCGAAGTATTAACCTCGCTTGGCGCGCAAGTGCTTGATCGCAGGCGCCGCGGGCCATAGCTCGGGCGGTGCGCGGCCGTGTTTTTCGTGGGAGTTTTCCATGCACCGTCTCTTCGTCGGCCTGCGACCGCCGGCAGCGGTGCGCGCGCAATTGCTGGCGCTGATGGGCGGGATCCCCGGCGCGCGCTGGCAGAGCGACGCGCAGCTCCACATCACGCTGCGCTTCATCGGCGAAGTCGAGCGGCCGGTGGCCGAGGACGCCGCGCTGATCCTCTCGCAGGTCCATGCCGCGCCGATCGAAGCAACGATCGACGGCGTCGGCCAGTTCGACAGCCGCGGACGGCCCAATGCGGTTTGGGCGGGGGTGCGGCCGCACGGCCCGCTGGCCGAACTCCACAAGAAGATCGACCAGGCACTGGTCCGCTGCGGGCTCGAACCCGAGCGGCGCGCCTATCTGCCGCATATTACCCTGGCGCGCATGAACGCGGCCTCGGGCGCCGCCGATCGCTTCCTCGCCGCACAAGCGGGCCTGACGAGTGCGCCGTTCGTGCTCGATCACTTCCTGCTGTTCGAAAGCCAGCTCGGGCGCGAGGGCGCGAGCTACGAGTTGGTCGAGCGTTATCCGCTGGGCTGAGCGCGCGACAAGCCAGCCGGACAAGTCGACGCGGCATGCAAGCGGAACACGCCGCTCGGCACGGTGCGGGCGCCGCTCTCGGCGACCTCATAGCGCGCGAGCAGGCCGAGCCGGGCTTGGGGGAGATGCGCGCGCCACGGATCGCCAATGCGGACGTCGATGCCGGCGGCGAGGCATTTGTCGAGAAACGCAGTGACGCGCGCGGCGGTGGCTTCGTCATAGAACAGGTCGCCGACCAGCACGAGGTCGACGGCGGGCGGGTCTCCGGCCGTGAGATCGGCGTGGAGCGGGGCTATCGTGACGCCGTTGAGCGCGGCGTTCAGGGGCAGCGCGGCGATGGCATAGCGATCGGTGTCCGCCCCGATGACTTCGGCGGCGCCGGCTAGCGCCGCAGCGATCGCGACCAGCCCAGCACCGGTGCCGAGATCGAGCACGCGCCTGCCGGCGACCGTCTCCGGGCGATCCAGCACGAACCGGGCAAGCGCGAGGCCGCCGGCCCAATGATAGGCCCAATAGGGCGAGCCGAAGCTATCGTCTTGCTCTTCGAGGTTGCGCAGCCCGCTGGCCGGCGCGGCCTTGTGGAGGCGGATTTCGGGGATGCCGGGCACCGGCGCCGCGGGCAAGCGAGTGCGGATGAAGTCGGTTGGGTCAAGCGGCACGCGCGAAGCTTAGGCGATGGGGGCGGCAACTCCAATCCTCCCTCGTCACGGGGGCAACGAAGGAGGCGGCAAGCGATCCATAGGCCCCCGCGATTCCTCCCCCTCCGTCAGTCTGCGACTGACACCTCCCCCTGGCGGGCGAGGATCGGACGCCTCTCTTCAAATCCGCTTTCGTAAACCGGGTATGCTCTGCTAGCCTGCCGTAAAACAAGCATATCCGGAGAGGAATCATGGCGACAGAACTGCGTGCGCCCGCCGAGGCGAAGGCCAGTCCCTATGCCTGGTATGTGCTTTTCGTGCTGTTCCTGGTCTATGCGCTCAACTTTATCGACCGCCAGATCCTGACGATCCTCGCGCCGCATATCCGCCGCGACCTCGGGCTGGCGCAGGCGGATATCGGCTTTCTCTACGGCACCGCGTTCGGCGTGTTCTATGCGCTGTTCGGCATTCCGCTGGGGCGGTTGGCGGACAATTGGCACCGGGTGCGGCTGATGACGATCGGACTTGCCCTATGGTCGGCGATGACCGCGCTTTCCGGGCTCGCGCGCAGCGGCGTCCAGCTGGCCGGCGCGCGGATCGGCGTGGGCATCGGCGAGGCGACGGCGAGCCCCTCGGCCTATTCGCTGATCTCGGACTGGTTCCCCAAGCGCCAGCGCGCCACCGCGCTCGCCATCTATTCGGCGGGCATCTATTTCGGCGGCGGCTTCTCGCTGTTCATCGGCGGATCGATCGCCGACAAATGGAACCTCGCTTATCCGCAAGGCGGCCCCTGGGGGCTGATCGGGTGGCAGGCGGGGTTTCTTGCGGTGGGCCTGCCCGGCCTGCTGCTGGCGGCATGGGTGGCGACGCTGCGCGAGCCGTTGCGAGGGCGCAGCGACGGGGTGATCGCGCCCAAGCACCCTGCCCCGTTCCGCAGCTTCCTGGCCGAGCTGGTGACGATCATCCCGCCGCTGACGCTGATCGGCGCGGTGCGCAACCGCGCGCTGACCGCCAATCTGATTGCGCTGGCAGTGACCGCGCTGCTCTGCTTCGCCGCGATCCGGATCGACGGGCCGCGCTCGATCTACCAATGGCTGGCGATCGCGATCGGTGGCTATGCGGTGTTCTCCTGGGCATCGGCGCTGCGCCGCCGCGATGCGCCGACCTTCCGACTGATCGTCGGGACGCCGGCATTTCTGTGCATCGTCCTTGCCTATGGCCTCAATGCCTTCCTTGCCTATGCCATTGCTGGGTTCGCGCCGAGCTATGCCGAGCATGTCTTCGGCGTGACCGCGCGCGAGGCCGGGCTGTTCATCGGCGGGCCGGCAATCCTGGCCGGCTTTCTGGGCGTGACCTTTGGCGGAATCGCCGCCGACCGGCTGCGCCAGCGCCACGCCTCGGGGCGGATCATGGTGGTGCTGTTCGGCGCGATTGCGCCGGTGCTGCCGATCGCGATCGCCTTCACAACGCCCGACAAGACGATGTTCTACCTGATGCTGCCGCTCGCCCAGATCCTGGGCAGCTGCGCGTTGGGATCGGCGGCGGCGGCGACGCAGGACCTCGTGCTGCCGCGGATGCGCGGCACGGCCACCGCCGCCTTCTTCATCGGCACGACGCTGATCGGGCTTGCGCTCGGCCCCTATCTGGCCGGACGCATCGCCGATCTGACCGGCAGCCTGTCGATCGGCATCCTGTCGCTGCTCGCCACACTGCCGCTGGCGCTGGCCGCTGCGATCGCGGCGCTGCGGCTGGTCCCCGCCGCCGAGGCGAGCCGCGAGGCTCGCGCCCAGCTGGCCGGCGAGCCGATCTAGATCACATCGACTGGAAGACGCCGCAGGCCAGGCGCCCGCCCGAATTGCCCGAGGGATCGGTCTTGTAATCGTCCTCACCGGCATGGATGACGATCGAGGCACCGTCCTGGTCCATCAATTGGGCAAAGGTGCCGCCGGGCAGCGTGAAGATGGTGCGGTCGCCGCCGGCTTCGTCGACGCGCATATTGGGCATGTCGCCGGCATGCGGGCCCGCGGCATTGTCCTTGCCGTGCTGGTGCGTGGTGGGGTTCCAATGGCCGCCGGCGCTGGCGAAATCGGGCGCGTCGCACTTGCCGACGGTGTGGATGTGGGTGCCGTGCGGCCCCTTGGGCAGGCCATGCGCCTCGACCATCACGCGGATCGTGCCGTCGACTTCCTCGGCAACCGCGGTGCCGACCTTGGTGCCCGCTGCATCGCGCAGATCGGCCGAGGCACGATAATGGCCCGCCATATAGCGCGCATTTTGCTCGGGCGTCGCGCATGCGCCCAGACCCAGCACCGTCACACAGGCGGCCGTTGCCGCAAATATCCGCACGCCGTTCATCACCCGACTCCCTGAAAACTCTGCGTCTCTAATGGCGCGGGGGCGGCGCGGTTCCAAGGGGGTTGCGCCGGAGAAACGTCAGGCCGCGATCAGCGTAGGCGATCGGGACGCTGCGGCGCCGCTGGGAAATGCAGCGTGCGGCCACCCAGATGGACATGGCGAGGATAGGCGGCGTGGATCGCGTCGGCGACCAGTGGATTGAACCGCTGGTCGAACAGTATGTCGCCGCGATCGCCATCGGTGACGAAGAAGCCGAATGCTCCGCGCCGCACCATCGCAGCGAAGCGCTGCTCGTCATAGCGGCCGAAGCTGGCGAGCTCGGCGACGATCGCCGGCTCCCATTGCAGGGGCTTGCCCGCGCGAAGCAGCAAGGTCGCATCATCCGAGATCACCGGCCGATCGCTTTGCCGGATGCGGGCGACGATCGTATCGAGTTCGCGCCGCTGGGCGTCGGCCGCGGCGCGATCGGGCAGCGACTGCGCGCCCCAGACCTGGAGCGGCAATCCGAGCGCGAACAGCGCGTATAGGAGCAGGCTGGGCGCTGCGGCCAAGCCGCTGGCGGCGCGCAACAGCGGGATAGCGGCGAACCCGGCCAGCATGCAGATCTGGGTGAACCAGTCGATCAGATAGTTGTCGCTCGCGCCCGATTTGAGGATCGCCGGCAGCATCAGCGTCTTCAGCGCCAGCGTCGCCAGGACGATCGCGAGGGCAAGCTGCGCCGGTTCGGCGGTGCGAAGATCGCGCCAGCGACGCATGCCGATGGTCGGGAAGGCAGCCGCCGCGCCGATGGCGGCAAGCGCGAGCAGCACGATATTGGCGAGCAGCGTCGCCGCCAGTGCCCCGGCATGATCCCAGAGGATCCGGTTCACATTGTAGCTGACGATGTTGAGCAGGAAGCCGCCGCGCGTTGCGCTCTCGACAGCGGCCAGCACGATCAGACCGCTCGCGATCGACACCGCCGCCATCGTCCAGGCGCGCCTCGGGCTTGCGAGCAGGAGCACGACGAAGGCGGCGGCGGGCGCGGGAAAGCAGGTCTGGCGCGTGTAGAGCGCCGCAGTAAAGGCGAGGCCCGCAGCGACGGTTGCGGCCAGCGAACGCGGCGCGTGGCAGGCGAGAAACATGCCCGCGAGCGTGAAGACGCAGGCGAGCAAATCGACGCGCATGAGCAGCGCCCAGCTGTCGAGCAGCGGCATGGTGGCGAAGGCCAGCCCGGCGATCGCCGCCGCGCCCAGCCGGATGCCGCGCGGTTCGCCGCCGACCATGCGCGCGGTGAGCACGCCGACGAGGAGTGCGCACACGCCGGTACAGACCAGCGAGAGCAGCCGACCGGCGTAGAGCGCGTCGATGCCGGTGGCCCAGCCGGTCGCGGCCGCGGCGAGATGATAGAGCGGCGGATACTCATAGGCGATCGCCGGATAGACGCCGATCGGGCGATATGCCTGGCCGGCGAGCATGTCGCGCATCTGCTGCCAGACGACGCCCTCGCCATAATCGAAGCCATAGGGAAAGCTGAGCGCGAGCCCGGCATGGGCCGCCAATCGGACCAGGCCGAGGACAAAGACGATCGCCGCGATCGCAAGCACCGCGCGGCTCGCCGCCGTTGTTCGAATCGGTGCCATCCCGGTTTCTGCCATCCCCCCGGTCGCGACCCTATGCCCGCGCCTCCCCGCGCGATAGGGGTCTGCGCAGCCGACTTCCAGCCGCCTCGAGACCGTGCGGATGGCGCCAGCGCCCGCGCCATGGGGTTGATCGATTTCGCCGATTGCGCATTAGGACAGCGATGATCGCGCGTATCTTGTCCCGCCGCGCCCGGCGCACCGCCAGGATGGCGCTTCTACTCCCGGCATTCGCGGCGTTGCCGGTAAAGGCTGCCGACCCCGTGCCCTTCGACCTGGCGGGGCCGGGCCTGGTCATCACCGTCACGCGCGGCGAGACGACGCTGCCCATCGGCCAGGTCCCCAGCCTGGCGCCGGGCGACAAGCTGAACATCGCCGCCGACCTCCCCAAGGACCAGCGCGCGCGCTTCCTGCTGGTATCCGCCTTCCTCAACGGCGCGACCAATCCGCCGCCCAAACAATGGATCCATGTCGCCGAGACCTGGAAGCCCAAGGCAAAGGACAATCGCCTCGCGCTGACCATCCCGGACGGCGCGCGACAGATGATCCTGTTCCTCGTGCCCGATACCGGCGGCGCCGAGGGCACGATCGAAGGCGCGGTGCGCGGCAAGCCGGGCGAATTCGTGCGCGCCACCCAGGCGCTCAACCAGGCCTCGCTAGATCGCTCGCGGCTCAACGCGTTCATCGGCGCGATCCAGGCGCAGGAGAACACCCATCCCGAGCATCTGAAGACGATCGCCCCGACGCTGGCGGGCAGCCTGGCGATGAAGCTCAATGCCGACTGCCTCGCCAAGGTCGTCGAGTTCCAGGCGGCGTGCCTGCTCGAGAACCGCGATTCGCTGGTCCTTGCCGACGTCCACAGCAGCACGATGGCCGAGACGCTGATCGGCGCGCCGACCGATCTCGCACTCCAGCTGAGCTATACGCGCGAAGGCGGGCTTGGCTATTACAGCCCCTATATCGCCGTGGTGCGCGATCTGGCCCGGGTGTTCGGCGCGTTCAGCAACCCGCAGTTCAACTATCTGCCGACGCTGAGCCAGCGCCAGGACGATCGCGTCTCGCTGCTGCTCAACACCGCGCCCTCCTTCGCCAAGCCCAAATCGGTGCTAGTCGTGTCGATGCCGTCGATTGCCGCCGATGCCCCGCCGCGGCTGCGCGATAGCGGCAGCCAGCCATTGTGTGGCGCACAGCCGGGGATGGTGCTTCCGGTGGAGGGCGCGCCTTTGGTCTTCTCGACCGGCTATGCCCACGACATGATGGTGCGGCTGATCCCGCCCTCCGGCACGCCGGTCGAGCGGCCGGTGACAGCGCGCGCCGACCGCGCCGGCTATCTGTTCACCGACGGCACCCCGCTGGCCGGCTTGAGCGGCACGGTCAAGGCACGGCTTCACGGCCAATGGGGGTTCGCGCCGTTCGACGGCCCCGAATTCGCGCTGCAATTTCCCGACGGCCAGGCCTGGCGCGCGGACAAGGACGCCAATCTCGTGATCGGACGCGACAACGACATCACCCTTGCCGGCCCTGCCCCGGCCTGTGTCCGCAGCGTGACGATGCGGATCGGCGACGCGGCGCCGCAGCGCGTCGCCTGGAAGGCGGGCGACGACACGCTGGCGCTCACCCTGCCGCTCAAGGACGCGCGCCCGGGCGAAATCACGATCGCGATCGAGCAATATGGCGCCACCGCGCCGGCAAGCGTGCGGATCGCCGCCTATCGCCAGGCGAGCAAGCTCGACGCGCTCGACATCCATGGCGGCGACATGCGCGGCGTACTTTCCGGGCAGCGGCTCGACCAGGTGGCCTCGGTAGAGCTTGGCGGCGTCCGGCTGAACCCCGACGGCCTGACGCGCGACGGCGATATCGACCGGCTCAAGCTGCTCGCCGAAGGCGATGGCAGGGCGCCGGACAAGGGCGCGATCACGGCGCGAGTGAAGCTGACCGACGGGCGCACGCTGAACCTGCCGGTGACGATCGCGGCGGCGCGGCCGCACGTTGCGCTGCTCGGCAAGACGCTGGCGCCCGAGCAGACCGCGGGCTGGTTCGAGGGTTTTGGCCCGACACTGCTGCCCGATATCGCGACGCTGGACTTCTCGGTGCGCGCCGGGGGAGAGACGCGGTTCCTGCCAAACGATGTGATCGAAGTCGCCACCGACGACGAGCAGGCGCGCACGCGGCTGACGGCGGGCCCGGCGCTGCGGCTGGAGGGGCCGAGCGTGCTCGTCGCCAGCTTCGATCCCGCGGCGCTGGGACCTTCGGTGTCGGGCCCGCTCAAGTTCCGGCTGGTGCGCGGCAGCATCGCGAGCGACTGGCAGCCGCTGGCCGTGCTGGCACGCCTGCCGCGCATCGACGCCGTCGCGTGCAACGCCACGACCTGCACCTTGCAGGGCGGAGGCCTGTATCTGATCGACGCCGTGCTGCCCACGAAGGGCGGCGATGATGCCGTCCAGGTGCCGTCGGGCTTCACGGCGCGGACGCTGAGCGTTCCGGCCCCGGCGGATGGCGAGCTCCGCCTCCGCCTGCGCGACGCTCCCGACGCGCACGTGACGCTATCGGTCCGCTAGCGGCGGGCGGTCAAGCGGCCCGCCAACGGGTTTAGTGCCGCCGGTCGGTCCTTCAGGTCAGCAGCTCGATCGATGGGGATCGCAACCGAGTCGCAATCCCCTTCGCCGGCCTATCGTTCCAGTAGAAGAATGGACGTATCCAGAATTGGATTTGGCGCGAATATGCCGAATATATTGATCCTTCGCGTGAGGCCTTTCCGGGCCGCTTTCACGCGCGTGACGCTTCGGCGATCTCCTCTCTATCCTGTCTGAAAAGCTGTTGGACTAGACCCCCATCGCTTGCCACAGATCGGCAAGCGCGACGCTGCCCTGCGCCATCACCCGGTCGGCGGCGCCGTAATAGACGCGCAGTTCCTCGTCCTCGATCAGTGCGCCGCAGGCGAAGACGACATTGTCGAAAAAGCCGTGCACTTCGTACGGTTCAGTCGGCTCTGCGAGCGGCGATGCAAGCCGCGCCTTGACGATGCGCGGGTCCTCAAGATCGAGCAACAGCGCGCCGAGGCTGTAGCGCTGCTCGGCATCGACGCCGTGATAGACTTGCAGCCAGCCCTTTTCGGTCTCGAGCATCTGGGCGCCCCCGCCGATCTTGTTGCTTTCCCAGGGCTCTCCGGTGCACCCGGCGAGGCGCTGGTGCGCGCCCCAGTGGATCAGATCGGGCGAGCGCGCGATCCAGATCTCGGGCGCTCCGAAATGAAGCGGCGCGGGGCGGTGGAGGCACCAATAACTGCCGCCGATCCGGCGCGGGAACAGGCACACATCGCGATTGTCGGGCGCATGGATAATTCCGAGCCGCTCGACGGCGGCAAAGTCGTCGGTCACCGCCAGCGCCGTAGCGATGCCGAAATCCGAAACCGCGGTATAGTTGATGTAGCAGCGCCCCTCGATCACGGTGAGGCGCGCATCCTCGCAGCCATAGCGTTCGGTGTCCTTTGCCGGGAAAAGGAACGGCGTGTCGGCAACGTCGAAGGTCACGCCATCGCTGCTCCGTGCGACGCGCAGATGCGACATCGATGTGAGATGGACGCGGCGCGGATCGGCGCGCGCGCGGACGATGCGCGGGTCGGAAAAGTCATAGTCCGGATCGTCGGCGCGGAAGCTGCGCGTGGTGCAGCGCCAGCTCGCGCCATCGTGCTCAAGCACCGGCACGCGGACCTCACCGGGTGCCGCGCCGGCGACGCTTTCGGCGACGCGCACCAGCATGATGACTTCCCCGCCGATGCGCGCGACGCCAGCGTTGAAAGTACCGTCGACCTGCCAGCCGGGCCGGCTGGGGCGAACCGTCTCGGGCGTGACGATGGGATTGCCGGGCCAGCGCTTCAGCATCTGGGATCTCTCGTTACTTGAGCGACAGGGACATGCCCTGGAGGAAATGGCGGCGGAACAGCACGAACAGCAGGACAAGCGGCAGCGTCTGGAGCACGGCGCCGGCCATCACCGGCCCAGCATAGCCGCCATATTGCTTGCTGAAGGTCGCGAGCAGTACCGACAGCGGCATGCGATCGGTGTCCGAGATCACGATCAGCGGCCACAGGAAATTGTCCCAGGTGCCGGTGAAGGTGAACAGGGCGACGATCGCAATGATCGATTTGTTGAGCGGAACGACGATCCGCACCACCGTCTGCCACAGGCTCGCGCGATCGAGCCGCGCCGCGTCGAAATACTCCTCGGGCATCGCCTTGAACGACTGGGACATCATGTAGATGCCCCAGCCCGACATCAGCGACGGCAGGATCAGCGCGCCCAGCGAGTTGAGCAGACCAAGCTCCTTGATCAGCACGAAGAGCGGCAGGATGAACATCGTCGTCGGGATGACCATCTGGAGCAGCAGGAAGTCGCCGAACAGTTTGCGCCCCGGAAAGCGCAACCGTGCGAGCGCGAAGGCGATGAACGCCGAGGTGATCAGCACCGATGCGGTCACGGTCAGCGTGACGATCGCCGAGATCCCCAGCGCCTGGAGGAAGGGCCGGCCGAGCTTGTCAGCCGTGGCGAACAGGAAGCGGAAATTGTCGAGGCCGAAATCGCCTTCGAACAAGGCGGTGGTGTAGATCTGCGCGGTCGGCTTTATCGACGCTGCGACCATCCAGGCGAACGGATAGAGCCAGGTCAGCGCGAGCGCGTAGATGCCGATCGTCGCCGCCCAGCCGGCGGGGCTACGCGAGCGGACCAGCGTGCCGATGCGGTCCCTCATGCGATCACGACCTTTCGTTCGAACAGACGCCGCGCCGCCAGCACCAGCAGATAGGTCGCGGCCGAGACGAGGATGCTCATCATCGCCGCATGGCTCGGCTGGAGCCGGCGGAACGCGGTCTCGTAGATTATCATCTGCGGCGTCGCGGTGCTGTCGGCCGGGCCGCCGCCGGTGATCAGGAAGGGCTCGGTGAACAGCCCGAACGACACCAGGATGGCGAAGACCAGCACCATCATCAGTTGCGGGTTGATCATCGGCAACGTGATGCGGACTAACCGGGTGAGCGGCCCGGCACGATCGAGCCGCGCCGCGTCGTAAATCTCCTTGGGGATGGTCAGCAGCCCGGAATAGAGGATCAGCCCGTAATAGCCGACGAACTTCCACGCGACGACTAGTGCGATCGCGAGCATCGCCAGGGTCGGGTGCGTAGTCCAGGGGATGCGGATGCCGAACCAGTCGAACAGCACGGCATTGAGCGGACCGGTCGAGCTGAAGATCTTGGTGAAGACGAGCGACAGCGCCACACCCGACGACACGTTCGACAGCAGGAAGCACAAGGCGACGAACGCCTTGCCGCGGCCGACATGCTGCAGCCCGAATGCGACGACCAGCGCCCCGCCGAACGCGATCGGCACGTACATCACGAGGAAGCGCATCACGTTCCACAGCGCCTGCAGGAATTGCGGATCCTGGACGGTGCGGAACAGATTGCGCGTGCCGGTGAACACCGGCTCGTCGAAGAAGCGCCACTGCGTGACCGACAGCTTGGCGAGCCAGAAGAAGGGGTAGGCCCAGAAGATCGCGGTGAAGACCAGGTAGGCCGAGGCGAGCGTGAGCCCGACCCACGCCTCGCGCGAGACTCTCGGCCGCTTCATGCCCGCAACCGCAGCATCTGGTCGGTCGCGGCCGCGGCCTCTGCGAGCGCGGCCTTGGGCGTGCGCTGCCCGGTCATCAGCGGTTCGACGAGCTTGGCGGTCATGATCTTCTGGATATCGATGGTATGCTCCGAGAGCGCCGGTGGCTTGGCGCTCGCGACATGCGCGGCATAGGCCTGGCCAATCGGGTTGCCGCGATAATAGCCGGCGAAAAGCGGGTTCTCGAGCAGGTCTCCGCGCGCTGGCGACAGGCCGGTGCGCTGCAGCCAGAGCAGGTTCAGCGCTGCGTCGCCCAGCACCCAGGCCAGGAAATCGAACGCCTCACGCGCGACGCGACTGCTCTTGAAGATCACCACGCCCTTGCTGTCCGAAAAGGTCGCGCCCGGCCCCTGCCCTGTCGCCTGCGACACGATCGGCCCGGCCGCGATCCGCGCCAGCGTCTCCGGATAGATCTTGGCGAAGCGCTCGACGTCCCACGGCCCGCGCACCGCGCCGGCAGCGAGCCCGGACACCAACGGTTCCTCGGCATCGAAATCGAGCGCCGTCCAGCCGCGGCGGAACATCCGATCGATGAACCCGGCCGCCTGCAACCCCGCCGCATTGTCGTACAGCGCGTGCCCGCCTTCGAGATAGGGCGCGCCGTTCGATGCGGCGTAGTAGAAGGATATGAAGTCGAACCAGCGATCCGCCCAGCCGCGGCCCGAGATCACCTGCATCCCGTAGCGCGACCGCGCGACGCCGTAGCGCTCGCAAAAGGCATAGACGTCCGCATAGGTGCGCGGCGGCGCCGAGAAACCGTGCTTCTCGAGCAGATCGGCGCGCCACCACAACAGCGTCGGGCTCGAATAGATCGGCAGCGCGCAGACTTGGTTGCCCTGGGTCCAGCCAGGCATGATCGCTCCCATGTCGCGGCGCGCAACCAGCTCGGCATAACCGGGCATCGCGGCAAGATTCTCGACCTGGCCGAGCGCGGCGAGTTGCACTGCAAAGCCGGAGAAGATGTTGGTGCTGAGATCGGGTTCAGTTCCGGCGACCAGCGCCGACAGCACGGTATCCTCCGAGGCCCCCGCGGTGGGGATCGTCGCGAACTGCACCGGCAATCCCCGGCCGCGCGCGTTCCAGCGCGCGACCGCGATCTTCCAGAACCCCTCCTCGGCCTCGTTGGGCGCGACCCAAAGGCGGATCCGGTCGGTACGCTTCTCGGTGCGGCGCGACGAGCAGGCGGCGAGCAGCCCCAGGGTGCCGCCGAGCGTGATCTGGAGAAGGTCCCGCCGCGCGATCATGGCAGCGATACGCCGTCGAGCGCGCGCAGCGCCAACAGCCCCTCGATCGTCGACTCGGCGCCTGAATTGGGGTTGATCGAGCCCGGCCCGTTGATCCCGTCGTGCACACGGCCGCTGGCTGGGTCGTAGACCGGGACGCCGGCATCGTTGGCGCCCGACAGCCAGGCACCGAGCCGGCGTGCGATATCGCGATACCGCACCTGGCCGGTCTGGCGATAGGCTTCGGTCGCGGCGAGCACCATCGGGCTGATGCCATAAGCGATCTGCGGAAAGCGCTGGACCTCCGCCGCCTCGGCCTGCCCGGCCATCCTCCGCAACGTGAAGCTCGAAAGCATGCCGTGCTCGAGCAGATAGGGGTAGAAAAGGTCGACTTCGCGCAGCGCGCTCGCCGTGAAGTCCCGCCGGCCGAGCGCGGCGCCCGCGCGCAGCAGCGCATAGGCCTGGGCGTTCCCCCAGCCATGCCACTGATTGCGCCAACTCAGATGCGCGCCGTGCGGAAAGCTGCGCGCATCGCCCGCCTGCATCTGCACCAGCCCCTCGCCGAGCCGCGCGACCAGCGCGCGGGTACCGGCATCCCGGGTGCGCTGGTAATGCGGCAGCAAGCCGAGGATCGCAGTCGAGGCGGCGTCGGCCCCTGCGCCGAAGGGAAGCCAGGTCGGCACTGGCACGCCCTCGACCGTTTCCACCGCGCGGCGGTCGAGCGGCAGGTCGTGCTTGAGATTGGCGACGACGCGGTCCGCCGCTGCGCGCGCACGGACAGCAGTGGGCGAGCCGGCGGGCAGACGGCGCAGCGCTGCCTCGAGCCCCCACAAGGCGCGCAGCGACCACCAGTTGAGCTCGGCGAGCGATGTCCGATACGTGCGGTTGATCTGCCCGCCGGCCCAGATGAAATTGTGGAAATAGCCGTTGTCGGCCTGCATCTGCACCAAGAACCGCGTCATCAGCTCGATCTGGTGCAGCCGCCTGGCGTCCGGATCCGGGTCCGCCGCGAGCAGCACGATCGCGCGGGCAACGTCGTCGACACAGGCATAGCCTTCGCGCGGCTCTATCGCGAAAGCGAAGTCGGGCGCGGTGCTGTAGATATTGACCACTCCCACCCGCTCGCCGCCGACATCGGCTTCGGCGAAGAGATGGTCGAAATGGGCAAGCGTGATCCGCGGCGCGCTACTGTCCGCGATACCAAGCGACGCCGGCGAGACCATTCGCTGCGGCGCGGCGCAGGCGACCAAGGCGAGCGCGGAAAGCAGGGCAGCACTACGCCAGCGCAGCGCGCGGCGATACGCTATTGCGCCGCTATCCTGCGAAGCTTCGGACGCGCTGACCATCAGGTGCGGACCTCTCCTGCCCCTGAGTAACAAGCGGCTGGTTAAACGATAAACAAGCGCAGTTGTGCGTGTCAAGCTGGCGGGCTAGGCTCGGCCTTTCAACGACAAGTCAGCGGAGAGGAAGGAAGCGGTGCGGGCGAAGCGGGCCACTCTCAAGTCGATCGCCGCGGACCTCGGCGTCACGCCCACCTCGGTTTCCAACGCGTACAACAGGCCTGCCAAGGTCTCGAAGGAGTTGCGCGACCGGATCATCGCGCATGCCCGGCTGGTCAATTATGACGGCCCCCACCCCGCGGCGCGCTCGCTGCGCACCGGAAGGTGCGGCGCGATCGGGGTGCTGTTCAACGATCGGTTGAGCTACGCCTTTACCGACGCGTACGATATCACCTTCCTGCGCGGGATCTCGTCGGTGTGCGAGGAGGAAGGCGCGAACCTTGTGCTCATCCCGCTCAAGGACCGGCATCCCGAGCAGCGCGACAACCTCACGGCGATCGTCGACGGCTACATCCTCAACGCGCCGTACAAGAGCCATCCGACGATCCGCATGGCGCTGGCGCGCGGGCTGCCGACCGTGGTCGTCGATTTCGACGCGCCCGATCTCGCCAGCGTGCACACCAACGATCGCGCGATGATGCGTGCCGTTCTCGGCCACTTGTTGGCGCTGGGCCACCGCCAGATCGCCATCGTGACCTTTCCCTTTTCGGAAGACCATGGCGAAATCTTCGCGCTCGATCGCGACGTTCCCGACGATAACCATGTCGTGCGCGAGCGCATCCGGGGCTGCCGCGACGCAGTCGACGCGGCCGGGCTGGCCCAGGCCGAGATTCTGGTGTGCGAGACGGTCAACAGCGAGGATGGCGGGCAGCACGCAGCGGAGCGGCTGCTGCGCCGCCGTCCCGACCTGACTGCCCTGGTGTGCTTTTCCGACCGGCTGGCCCGCGGCACGATCGCCCATTGCCAGGCGCACGCGCTGGCAGTGCCGCAGCGCGTCTCGGTGACCGGCTTCGACGGGCTCGATCCGCCCTTCCGGGAAGCCGAGGCGCTGCGGCTGACCACCGTGCGCCAGAACGCTTTCGAAAAGGGCCGCAAGGCCGCCGAGATCCTGTTGCGCGAAGGCGGCGCTGCGGGGCTCAAAGTGGACATCGAGGCCGTGTTCATGGTCGGCGACACCACCGCTCAAGCATGGGAGCTGGGTACGGCATGACGGCATTGGCGCTTGCGGGGCTCGGCAAATCCTATGAGGGCGTCGAGACGATCCGCGGCATCGACCTCGAAGTCGCGCCGGGAGAATTCGTCGTGCTGGTCGGCTCGTCGGGCTGCGGCAAGTCGACGGTGCTGCGGATGATCGCGGGGCTCGAGGACGTGTCGGCCGGCACCATCCGGATCGGCGACCGCGACGTCACCCATGCCCCTGCCGCGGCGCGCGGCGTGGCGATGGTATTCCAGTCCTACGCCCTCTACCCCCACATGACGGTGCGCGAGAATCTGAGCTTCGGGCTTCGCAACCTCCGCGTGCCGCGCGCGCAGATCGCCGCGCAGGTCGCCCATGCAGCCGATATCCTCGAGCTGAGCGAACTGCTCGACCGCCTGCCGAACCAATTGTCGGGCGGGCAGCGCCAGCGCGTTGCGATCGGCCGTGCGATCGTTCGCGATCCCACGATCTTCCTGTTCGATGAGCCCTTGTCCAACCTCGACACCGATCTCCGGGTCCGCATGCGCCACGAGCTGGCGCGACTGCACAAGCGGCTGGGCAGCACGATGCTCTATGTCACCCATGACCAGGTCGAGGCGATGACGCTCGCCGACCGGCTGGTCGTGCTCGACCGCGGCCGCATTTCGCAGGTCGGTACGCCGCTCGACATCTATGCGCGCCCGGCCAACCTCTTCACCGCCGGGTTCATCGGCAGTCCGCGGATCAACCTGATCGAGGCGCGCCTGATCGAGCGGCGCGGCGAAGATGCGCTGTTCGAGCTCGCCGGAGGAATCCGCGTCGCCCGGCCTTGTGCCAGCGGGCGCGTGGGCGATCGCGTCACCGTCGGGCTGCGCCCCGAGCATCTCGGCATCGAACCGGGCGCGCAGCGGCTCGCCTTTCCGCTGACGATCGAGGCCGTTGAGGCACTCGGCCATTCGACCTTCGTCTACGCGCATCTCGATCAGACGGGCGAATTCCGCGCAAAGCTCGACGGGCATCACGCCGTGCCGGTCCCGGGAACGATGACGCTCCACGCCGATCCCGAGCGTCTCATGCTGTTCGACGCCGCCGGCCAGGCGATCCCAACCCGCTGAACACCGCCGAACAGCTGCATGATTGCGCGGCTTGATAGCCATTTGGTTTATCGATAAACGTTCTTGTCCCGAAAGAGAAAAATGCCCGCGCAGACGGGCATGGCCGACGGGATTCAGAGGAGGATGGTCCATGAAGCGCAACGCACGATTCCGCTTGATCGAGATGACCGGGATGGCGACGGTCCTCGCCGCCCTGGCGATGCCCGCGGCTGCCCAGGAACGCCAGGCCGGGCCGCAGGACAGCCAGACCGCCGACAGCAGCGTCCAGACCGAAGACGACGCGATCGTCGTCACCGGCCTGCGCGAGAGCCTTCGCCGCGCCGTCGACATCAAGCGCTCGGCGGACAACATCGTCGACTCGATCGTCGCCGAGGACATCGGCAAGCTGCCCGACCAGAATATTGCCGAGGCGATCCAGCGCATCCCCGGCGTGACCATCTCGCGCGACAATGGCGAGGGCCAGTTCATCACGGTCCGCGGCCTCGGCCCGGCGTTCAGCACCGCGCTTTACAATGGCCGCATCCTCGCGACCGAGAATCAGGGCCGCGAGTTCAGCTTCGACATCCTGCCCGCCGAGCTGATCAATCGCGTCGACGTCTCCAAGACGCCGACCTCGTCCCAGGTCGAGGGCGGCATCGCCTCGACCGTCGACATGTACACGGCCCGCCCGTTCGACTTCGGCAAGACCAAGCTCGTCGTCTCCGCGCAGGGCAATTACGACAAGATGCGCGGGCAGGTCTCGCCCCAGGCCTCGGGACTGTTCAGCACGACCTTCGGCGGCGGCAATTTCGGCATCCTCGGCGCCTTCTCCTACATCGACCGCAAGATCGAGGGGCGCCGCATCTTCACCGACGGCTGGGAAGCGAACCAGAGCCTCGACTTCAACCGCGACGGCACCCCCGAATTCACCGGCGTCTCGCTCCCCACCTATGTCGAATATGGCGTCAACGAGACCAACCGAAAGCGCCTCTCCGCTTTGCTGACCGCCCAGGCGCGGCTGTCCGATGCGCTCGTCCTGACCGTCGACGGCCTTTATTCGAAGCTCGACGTCAACGACGACAACAAAGTATTCTTCGTCTATGGCGGCCCCGGCGACGTGCGCTCGGGAACGGTCGACGCGAACAACACGCTGACCAGTTACACCGGCATCGCCTCCGGGCCGATGTTCACCAACCAGATCCGCCCGCGCCTCGCCAAGACCTATCAGGTCGGCGGAAATCTCGAATATAAGGGGGACGGCCCGCTATCCGGCTTCCTCGACCTGTCCTGGTCCAAGGCAACCGACGACACCGGCGGCAACCAGGCCTGGTTCGAAAGCAACCTAGCGGCGCCGGGCTATTCGCCTTCCGGCGTCAGCTTCGCGCTGCAAAACGGCCTGCCCGTCTATTCGGGTCTCGGCGCTTTCGACACGACGAACGCCAAGGTCGGTTACCTCACTTATGAGGGCGTCAGCGTCGCCGACGAGATCTACCAGCTCAATTCGGAGCTCAAATACGAGGCCGAGGCAGGCCCGCTGCGCGCGATCACCGCCGGCTTCAACTATTCGGACCGCAAGAAGGAGCGCTTTTCGTACAAGACCCCCGATGCGCTGCAGAGCGTCTTCGGCGGCGTGACGGTGCCGCAGAGCGTGTTCGGTGACACCGCCGACGCCAGCGACTTCTTCGGAATCGACATGTTCCCCAACGGCTTTCCGGCCTACGCCGCGGCCGATCTCGCGGCCTATCTGCTCACCGATGCCGGGATCAACGCCAGCACCAACCCGACCGCGACCCGCGCTGCGCTCGCCGCGAACGGTGGCGACCTTGGCGTGGTGCTCCTCCCGAGCAACAGCGGTTCGGCGCAGGAGCGCACGATCGGCGGCTTCGCCCAGGCCTCGTTTGCCGGCAATCTCGGTTCGCACGCCTGGTCAGGCAATCTCGGGGTGCGCTACACGCGCACCAAGGTAACCTCGCGCGGGTTCGGCCAGGAAATCCTGAGCATCACCACCCCGCCCGGGCTCGATCCGATCGTCAACCTCTCCGCGCCCCAGGCGATCACCGAAAAGGGATCGTATGACGAATGGCTGCCGAGCGCGAACGTCAAGGTCGACGTGGTCAAGGACGTCGTCTTCCAGGCGGCGGTCGCCAAGACGCTGACCCGCGCGACGCTGAGCGACCTGCTGCTTATCCGCAACATCAATCCACGGCCACGCGAGCGGGCGATCACCGACGGCAATCCCGGTCTCCAGCCGATGGTCGGATGGAACTACGATGCCGCGCTGACCTGGTACATCGACCGCTCGAGCTTCGTCAGCGCGGCCGTGTTCCAGAAGGACCTCAAGAATCTGAGCGAGTTGGTGACGTCCACGATTCAGGTTCTCGGCTTTGATTTCCAGCGCACGCGACCGGAGAATGTCGGCGACGATCGCATCCGCGGCGTGGAGTTCTCGGGCCAGTACACCTTTACCGGCCTCCCCGCCCCGCTCGACGGCCTGGGCGTGCAGGGCAATGTCAGCTTTGTCGGCGACGAGGGCAACACCTACAATCTGGTCGGCTTCTACGAGAAGGGCCCGCTGCAGATGCGGCTCGCCTACAATCATCGCGATGCGTACGAACAGACCGCGCGCGGCAATCGCGGCCAGCCGGTCGACGTCGCCGCCTATGGCATCTGGGATGCGAGCATCAACTTCGCGCTCAACGATCACTTCACGGTGTTCGCCCAGGGCCTCAATCTGTTCAACGAGAAGACCTTCCTCTATTCGGTCTTCAAGGAGCGGGTGATCACCTACGAGAGCTACGGCCCCCGCTATGCGCTCGGTATTCGCGCCAATTTCTGACGGCGCGTGCGCGCGGGGAGCGACATCAGGCCGCTCCCCGCCACCGGACGCTCGTCCCTCTCGGCACCCGGCTGCGCGCGGCAACCCGGAGGGGCCGGCTCCAAATCCGCTGATGGGTGCCTAGCAATTCCATCCACCCTCGCCTGTCCGGCTTGGACACGCTACCCCCTCATCGATGCGCAGCTTGCCCCTTCTCTACTCCTTCCGACGCTGTCCCTATGCGATCCGCGCGCGGCTCGCGCTGCTCGCAAGCGGCGCAGTTTGCATCCTTCGCGAGGTCAAACTCAGCGCAAAACCTGTCGAGATGGTCGCCGCCTCGCCCAAGGCGACGGTGCCCGTGCTCATTTTGCCCGACGGAGGCGTCATCAACCAAAGCCTGGATATCATGCGCTGGGCACTTACCCGGCATGATCCCGTGGCTTGGCTGGACCGCGAGGACACGGGTCTGATTGAGGCGAACGATGGTCCGTTCAAGCATCACCTCGACCGAACCAAATATCCCGATCGCCATGGCAGCGATGCCCAAACGCACCGTGCGGCATGCCTCGACTTGCTACGCCCCCTCGAGGATCGGCTGGCAGCTACTGCGTACCTTGGCGGGGAGGCGATGGGCCTCACCGACGCGGCGATCCTGCCCTTCGTCCGACAATTTGCGTCGATCGATCGCGGCTGGTTCGATGCCCAACCGCTACCGAGCACCCGCCGCTGGCTTGACAGCCTGGTCGCTTCCGACCTCTTTGATGCCGCGATGGTCCGACGGACACCTTGGCGCACCGGCGACCGTGACATCCCCTTCCCATAGACTCAGAACCGGACACGCCGACGCTCCCCGAACCTGGACTTGGTCATCTCGGCCGCACGCGACCGCTAAGCGGCCCAAATGGGGTCATTCCTCGGCGCGCTCGCTGATCTCGAAAGCCGCCCTTCGTTTAGATTGGCGGCAATTAGACGGTAAACTGCGACGCCCCTGTCAAATGCGTCCCCGCGATCTTGTTCGCGTTCTCCTTGTGCGCCTTGGCATAAGTGCGAGCGAGCTCTCTGATGGTGGTGCGACCTCGAACTTGCCCGATCGCACGTCTCTTGGGCACTGTGTGCCCCCCAGTTAGCGGCGGCTGCGCGCCGGCGAAGATGTCGAGCGCGTCCTTGCCGTCGAGGTATAGCGTTTGGGCGCCTTTGTGCCCGGCGACTTCGCTGCATCGACGAGCAGCGTATCGATGCGGATGGTCACAGCCTCGTCATTCGTGCCAAATGACCACCAAGCGTCACGATATGGTCCGCTTCGACAGGGGAAGCGTAACCGTTGCAGCGAGGCCACCCTGGGCGGATTCCTCGAGCTTCAGTGCGCCTCCATGAAGTGCGGCGAGTTCTCTCGCGATGGCGAGCCCGAAGCCATGGCCATCGCCACGCTCGTCCAGCCGGACGCCCGGAGCGGTTGCGCGGTCGCGCTCCGCCGCTGGAATCCCCGGTCCATCGTCGGAAACTTCGAACCGAAGCAGTCGGCCGTCGGGCTGAACCTCGATTGCGACGCCTGTGCGCGCGTGTCGCGCAGCATTGTCGATCAGATTGCCGAGCAACTCGTCAAAATCAGACGGGCCTATCGCAACGGCCCAATCGCGCGCTGCGTCCACTTCGACCATAATATTTCGGCCCGCATGGAGCTGCGATATTGTGTGGACCAATGCTTCCAGCGCCGGCTCCACACGGGTCACCGCTCTAATCGAGGACGAGTCCAGCCGAGCGCGGGACAAATGGTGCCGGATCGTTGTATCGATCCGTTCGACCTGCGCTGCACGCGGATCATCGCGCAGGTCCAAAGCGAGCGTCGCGACCGGGGTCTTGAGCGCATGCGCCAGATTGGCGGCGGACGCACGAGCGGATGCGAGAGCCGCGGCGTTGTCACGGACAAGCGCGTTCAATTCCTCGGCAAGCGGGCGAAGCTCTTCGGGCTGCGCCTCATCGACCGCCGCGATGCTCCCGTCGCGGACCGCAGCGACCTCATCGCGCAAGCGGCGGACGGGACGAAGGCCCAGCCGGACCTGCGACAACGCGGCCAAGCCTAGCAGGGCGCCGATCGCCCCCAGCATGCCCAGGAGCGGAAGCAGCGCGTCGCGAACCGGACGCTCGATAATGTCCCGCGGCGCTGTCGCGAACATTGTCACTGCCCCGCCAGACGTTTCCAGGCGCAGCGCGCGGCCGTGCACGGCATCGCCGTCACGGCTCAGTCCCTCGATCGGCCGCACATGACCACGACCCGCTGCACCGGTCAGGTGCTCCGGCGGCCCGGCCTCGATTTGCGGAAAATCTTCCGATCCGAGCTCCAGCGCGGGCGCCTCGACTCGCCAGCGCCATCCCGGCCCCGCATCGAGCGCGCCCTGCACCTGGCGCAGGCGCGCGCGGTCCAGCGTGCCGTCCTTGCCGACCGCCGTCGCAATCAGCGCAAGCTGGGCATCAAGGCGGCGGTCGATGCCCTGTGTCACCACGCGCCCGAGGATTCCCGCTACGATCACACCGGCCAGCAGCAACGCAACCAGCGTCGCGGTCGCCGACAAGGCGAGCATTCGTCCCTGGATCGATCGTGGCGCCAGCCTCATGATGGAGCGCTCTCGCAAAGCCGGTATCCGCGCCCGCGCACCGTCTCGATCAGCTCGGCTCCGATCTTCTTGCGCAGCCGGCCTATAATGACCTCCAGGCTGTTGGAATCGGTGTCCGCATCGCCCTCGTAGACGCGCTCGAGTAGGTCGAGCCGCTCGATCACCACACCCTTGGCGAGCGTCAGTGCGGAAAGCACGCGCCACTCAAGCGCCGTCAGTCGAAGCGGCAAGCCATCCAGTTCGAACTGCCCGGTTTGCGCGTCAAAGACGAGTGGGCCCGAGGTGATGCGCGTGGCGGCATGTCCCGCGGACCGCCGGACCAGCGCGCGCAACCGCATCATCAGCTCCTCGACCCGGAACGGCTTGGTCAAATAATCGTCCGCACCCGCCTTGAACCCTGCGACCTTGTCGGACCAGCCATCGCGCGCGGTGAGCACCAGCACAGGCAGTGTGCGGCCGGCGTCGCGCCACTCCCGCAGCACGGTAAAGCCGTCCTTCCCCGGCAGGCCAAGGTCGAGAACGGCCGCGTCATAATGCTCGGTATCGCCAAGATGCCCGGCGTCGATCCCGTTCGTCGCCAGATCGACGGCACAATTCTCCTGCCGCAGCGCGCGGGCGATGGCGGGCCCCAGATCGGGATCGTCTTCGACTAGCAGGATGCGCATGGGCTTTGGCTACCTCCCGAGCTTAAACCCAAACTGAACGCCAGGGTTCAGCGGGGCGTGGGGCGGCGGGTCGTACCTCCCTGTCATCGACGACAAGGAGATTGACGATGACGACCCTCAAGGACAAGTTCCCGCGCCTTTCGCATGGCCCAGTGCTGGCCGCCGGCGCCGCACTGCTGCTCGCGCTTGGCGCCGCGGGGGGCGCCGGCGCCGTTTCGCTGACGCGCCCGCCGGTCGAGATGGCGCCACTTAACGCTACTCCGATCGGCAAGCTCTCAAGCGCCAGTGGTGTCGTTACGGTCAAGGGCAAGGTGACCGAGGTGTTTGGCGACCGTATCGTGGTCCAGGACCAGTCCGGTAAAACGATGATCGATGTCGGGCGCGCTTCGGATCTTGGCCTTGCGGCCGGGCAAGATGTGACAGCGCAGGGGCGCTATGACGACGGCCAGTTTCGGGCTTCCTATCTGGTCGGGGCAAATGGTCGGGTGAATGCGATAGGCCCCGCCGGCGCCCCGCCGCACGGGCCCCGCGAACCGGGTGGACCAGGCCGTCCGCCGCATGAATCGCCGCCGACCGGCCGGCCGGACCGTGCTGCGCCGCCGCTGCCGGCGCCGGCCGGCTGTGACGATCGCCCAAGCGCACAGGCTGCGCCGCCTCCCCCCGCGATCACGGCTTCGCCCGAGGCGACGAACGGCAGTACGGCGAGATAGGCAAGCGAGGCCGCGGCCGTCATACCCGCGGCCTCGCTCTACTGTGACGCGGATTTCACACTGACGAGATGTCGACATGAATAACGTCCGCCTTGCGGGCTGTTTGAGCGGAAGCCGCCTGTCTGTTGCCGGCCCAAAATCAGGATCGATCGGCAGCGAGAATTCTCAAGAGCGCCATCGTCCCTCCCGTGAGACCAAGTATGCCTGACGAAGCGCAGCAACCTCGATCAGGCGAGCCGATTTCCCGTTGGTCAATGGGAAGGCGTTTCGAACGGGTAGGCGAAGTATGCCATCGTGCCGAACAGCACCAAGGCGCCCGCCACCGCAAGCGGCGCGGCAAGACCAAAGCGCAGGATCAGCACAGCGCCGATTGCCGCGCCGGCGAAGATCGCGAGGACCGCACCGATCCGGCGGCGCGCGTTGGGATTGGTCCCGCCCGCCGCCACGGAGTCCGCAACCAGGCCGGTCAGCGTGAGCGTCAGCACCGTCGTGGTCAGATCCGGAATCTTAAGCTGCCTGATCGTCGCGTTGCGAAACCCCATCGCAACCCCGGTCAACGCGATAATCGCGAACAATATCAGGCCGGCGGGCGCCGCCACTCCAAATGTCAGCGAGATTGCGGCGGCGAGCCATAGCAACGTCGTTTCGACGACCGCTGCAATCATCAGCCACCTCCGCTCCGAACGGTCCGCGTGTCGCTTCGCCACGCGCCCGGCAAGCAGTGCGCCCGCGAGGAAGCTCGCGATAGCGACGACGAAGGGCGGCCAAGCGAATCCGGGCGCGCCGGCGACCGCGAACCCCAGGAACACGACATTGCCGGTCATGTTGGCGGTGAACACTTTGCCGAGCCCGAGCACGCTGGCGGCATCGACCAGCCCGGTCGTCGCCGACAGCAGCAGCAGCAATGGCACGCGCGGATCGAAGTTGGCGTCCTTGGTCATGGGCGTCGTCCTAGAAGCGGAAATTGCTTTCGAGCCCGAGCATGGCGATCGTCTTCGCCAGGCCGGTCTGGCGAATGAAACTGCCCGGCACGAAAGCGGAAAGCGAGCCGGACAATTCGAGTTCGGGCGTCGCCTGCCAGTCCAGCGTCGCTTCGAGCTGCTTGCCGACGAAGGGCGAGGCTCCGCCGACAGGCGCGCGGATCAGATTGCCGGGGATGTCGTAAACGCCGTCGCCGCGGGCGTATCGCCAATAGGCCATTCCGGCCAGGCCGGCGGACACGTTCCGCGTGATCGTGGCGGTGATCCGCGGGTTGACGTTGACGATGTTGTACGGCCCGATCGGGGACAGCTCGCCGAAATACTTGCCTTTGGGGAAGAGCGCGTTGAACGTGCCGAGGCGGTCGTCGGAGGGGTCGTGATCACCGCTGACGATGTTCATGCGCATCGTCACATCCGGCGCCAGCGGCGCGCCTGCGAAGTGCCGCCCGATTTCGCTGCCGATCGTCCAGGCCCTGATCCGGCTTCCGGCGAAGCTGCCGAACTGCGCCACACCCTCGACATTCCAGTGCCACCCTGATGACGCGCCGAACAAGCGCGCGCCGACGCTGTGGCGCAACTCGCTGCCGGAGCGGCCGCCGAAGGTCGCGGCCGTGTTGCGGTATCCGAGATAATAGAGATCGAGGCCCGATCCGATGCCGATGTTCGCCAGGCTAGCGTAGGCGCCCCACAGCGATTTGGTGCGCGAACGCGTGTCATCGAAGCTGCCGCTACCTGGTTTGACGGGACGCACCGCGATCATGCTCACCGTCGCTCCGGGCAGCGAGACGATAGCGCGGAAGCCATCGAATGCGAGCGGCACATTTGGCCCGTAACGCGTGCCGATCAATCGCTCCGTGCCCAGCGGCACCATCTGCCGCCCGGCACGAAGCGTGATGCCGGTGTCCGGCTGGCCGCCGAGATGGATGTCGGCAAACCCCTGCAACAGATCGAGCCGGGTCTGGTCGAGCGGGCTCGCCGCCGGGGCCATGCCGATCGCATAGGCCGCGACCGGCTGGACGAAGGCGCGGAAGCCGAGCTTTCCAGTTCCGACATGCAGATCGGCATAGGGCAGTGCGCGCAGCCACAGATAGCCGTCGTCCGGCGCAGGCCCGCTGCCCCATAGATTATTATCAAAGCTCTCGACTCGTGCCCGCAATTCGACGCCGGTGGTCAGCCAGGCATCGGCGGCCAAGGGGACGTATTTCAAGCGCCCGGTCCAATGCGCGGCGCGAAGCTCGGGATCGGCCAGCGACTCGTAGCTTTCATCGAAACGCGCATTGGTGAGCGTCGGGGCTTGCCAAGCTTCCCTATGCGGTTCGGTCTGCGCGGCGGCGGGGCTCGCGAGACCGAGCACGAGCACGAGCAGCGACAGGCTACGCACGCCGCTTTTCCAAATCGGCCACCAACGCCGCCAGCACGAAGCCGCCGATCAGCCCGACATGTTCGAAGAATGCATTGGTCGCCATGAAGCGTTCGTGCCCCGCCGGCATCGTCCAGAAGGCGTTGGCAACGATCGCGGCGAGCAGGGTGAACACCCCCAGCATCCCTGCGCCAAGCCACACCAGGCGCCCCGTCAGGATCAGCAACGGCCCCACGAGTTCGACGGCGACGGTCAGCGCGGCCCATAAGGCCGGCGGATTCATCCCGAAATGCGCTTGTTCGGCGACCGCTGCCGGCCAGTCCGCGGCCTTGACGATCCCGCCGAGCAAATAGGCGCCGACCAGCGCGAGTCTGGCGAGGAACCAGGTAGCGCGACGATCGAGAAGGGCATCGACAAAGTGCGGATCGACGGGATCGGACAGCCAGGGCATGGCTCAGACCGCCCAGCAACCGCAGCCGAAGCTGCCCCAGAAGGACTGCACGTCCTTTGCAGGAACGTTCGCCGCCAGCGCCGCGGCATGGTCATGGCCATGGACCGAGCACGCGCTTGCACAGCCGCAGGCGCTCGCCAGCTTGGCCGATGCCTCGGGCGTGCGATGGTACCCGCCGAAGGTTGCGACCGGCGACCAGTCCGGCATCGGACGTGGCAACGCAGGCGCGAGCGGTGCGTAATCGCCCTCGCCGGACACCACCGCGCCGCCGAGGATGGTCAGGACCGAGCGCAGATGCGGGATATCGCTTTCCGGCACCCCGAAATAGTCGCCCGACAGGACGGCGAGGTCGGCGAGCTGGCCGGCCTTGATCTGCCCCTTTTTGCCAACCTCGCTGGAGAACCAAGTGTTGTCGACCGTCCACAACTGCAACGCTTTCTCGCGGCTCAGCCGGTTGGCGCCGGGATAGAGCGACAGACCGCCAACGGTCTTGCCGGTGACCAGCCAGTGAAGCGAAACCCAGGGGTTGTAGCTGGCAACGCGCGTCGCATCTGTGCCGCCGCCCACCGGTAGCCCGGCCGCCAGCATCTTGGCGATCGGCGGCGTGCGCTCCGCCGCCTTGGCGCCGTATCGCTCGACAAAATATTCGCCTTGATAGGTCATGCGATGCTGGATCGCGATGCCCCCGCCCAATGCGGCGATACGGTCAATGTTGCGGTCGCTGATCGTCTCGCAATGGTCGAAGAACCAGTTGATCCCGGTGAACGGGACGTCCTTCGCGACCTTTTCGTACACGTCGAGCGCGCGGCCGATCGTCTGGTCGTAGGTCGCGTGCATGCGCCACGGCCATCTGTGCGCGGCCAGGAGGCGGATGACCGGCTCCAGATCGCCTTCCATGCTGGGTGGCATGTCGGGGCGTTCGACCCGGAAATCCTCGAAATCGGCTGCCGAATAGACCAGCATCTCGCCCGCGCCATTGTGGCGATAGGTGTCGTCGCCCTGGCCAGGCTTGATCTGGCTGACCCAGTCCTGGAAATCGGCGAGCTCGTCCTTCGGCTTTTGCGTGAACAGATTGTAGCTGATCCGCAGGCTCAGTTCGCCGTCCGCATGCAGCTTCTCGATGACTGCATAATCGTCGGGATAATTTTGCGAGCCGCCACCCGCGTCGATCACGCCGGTAATGCCGAGCCCGTTCAACTCGCGCATGAAATGGCGCGTCGAATTGAGCTGATACTCTTGCGGCAGCTTCGGACCCTTGGCCAGCGTCGCGTACAAGATCGTGGCGTTCGGCTGCGCCAGCAGCAGGCCGGTCGGATTACCCGCCGCGTCGCGCACGATTTCGCCGCCGGGCGGGTTCGGGGTGTCCTTGGTATAGCCGACCACCCGCAATGCCGCCGCGTTGAGCAATGCGCGATCGTAGAGGTGGAGGATGAACACCGGCGTATCGGGCGCGACCGCGTTGAGTTCAGCGATCGTGGGCAGGCGCTTTTCGGCGAACTGATGCTCGGTGAACCCGCCGACCACGCGCACCCATTGCGGCGCGGGCGTCTCGTCGACCTGCCGCTTGAGCATCGCCATGGCGTCGGCGAGGCTAGGCACACCATCCCAGCGCAATTCCAGATTGTAATTCAGCCCGCCACGAATGACGTGCATGTGGCTGTCGATCAGCCCGGGGATGATCCGCCGGCCCTTGGCGTCGATGACCTGGGCGCTTGGCGCCGCTTCGCGGATCTCCTGTTCCGAGCCGACCGCCAGAAAGCGGCCGTCGCGGATCGCGATTGCCTGCGCCTGCGGATTTTCGCGGTCGAGCGTCGTGACCTTGGCGTTGACGAGGATGAGGTCAGGCATCGATTTTCTCCGTTCGCGGGCGCCGAGCGGCGTCGGCATCATGGCCAGGGCAGCGGCGCCGCCGATCAGGGTTTCGCGGCGGGTCGGCGTCACGACGCGCGATCGTGTGCGCTGTCACCCGGGAGCCGGCCCAGCACCGGCTCGGCACAAGTGGTCCGCACGGCGGCGCCCACCGGCTGGCCGCCAAGGATGCGCACCGCGGTCGGCACGATCTGCTCGCCGATCAGGATGCCGAACAGCCCAACAAGGGCGATGACCGGCGGCGCGGGCGACTTCACGCTGAGGAGGCTATAGACGATGCCGACCGCCAGGCCCGCACCAAGGGACAGGAGATAGGGCTTCATCATAGCCTCCTCTGTATCGCTCAGCCGCGCACGAAAGCGAGCAGATCAGGATTGATGACGTCGGCGTTCACCGACAGCATCCCGTGCGAATAGCCCTTGTAGATCTTGAGCTTGGCGTTCTTGAGCAGTTCGGCCTGCTTCACCGATGCGTTCTTGTAGGGCACGACCTGGTCGTCATCGCCCTGCAGGACGAACGTCGGCACGGTGATGGCCTTGAGATCGACCGTCTGGTCGGTTTCGGAGAACGCCTTGATGCCCTCATACTGGGCCTGCGCGCTGCCCATCATGCCCTGGCGCCACCAATTGTCGATCGTGCCCTGACTGATCTTGGCGCCCGGACGATTGAAGCCGTAAAACGGCCCGGAGGGGAAATCCTCGAACAATTGCGCGCGGTTTGCCGCGAGCCCGGCGCGGATCCCGTCGAACACTTCCATCGGCAGGCCATCGGGATTGCTGGGCGTCTTCGCCATCAGCGGCGGCACCGAACTGACCAATACCGCCTTGGCGACCCGGCCACTCGGCTGGCCATATTTGGCGACATAGCGCGCGACTTCGCCGCCCCCCGTGGAATGGCCGATATGCACGACGTTGCGCAGGTCGAGATGCTCGACGACTGCGAGTGCGTCGGCGGCATAATGGTCCATGTCATGCCCGGTCCCGACCTGAGTTGAGCGGCCGTGGCCGCGGCGGTCGTGCGCGACGACGCGGAAGCCGTTGCCAAGGAAGAACAGCATCTGCGCATCCCAATCGTCCGACGATAGCGGCCAGCCATGGTGGAACATGATCGGCTGGGCGTCCTTGGGGCCCCAATCCTTGTAGAAAATCTCGACGTTGTCCGTGGTCTTTACGAAACCGCTCATGGTCCGTGCTCCTGTTGCTTGGGTAGTTCGAGCAAATGCCGCCGCGGGCAGCATTGTCGCCGCGGTCATACCGGCCGAAACGGCGATGACCGCGCGGCGCGAAATTACGGTGCTTGATGGTGACATCACCGGATCATCCTGTTGGGGTTGATGCGTGCCCGTTCAGGCATGCGCGGCTTCGGACGCGCCAAACATCGACCTGGCGTAGGTGATGCCGAGCCCGTAGGCGCCGCCCCACTTCTTCGCGATCCCGGTGGTCGAATTGTAGGTTTCGGTCCGTGCCCAGTCGCGCTGGAGCTCGAGCAGATACTGCAGCGAGGTCATCGGCTTGGCGCCCAGCTGGATCATCCGCTGCACCGCCCGCTCATGGGCTTCGGGCGAGATGTCGCCGCACGCGTCGGCGATGAAGTAGCAGTCGAATCCCTGGTCGATCGCAGAGGCCACCGGCCCGACGATGCACACGCTGGTCCACAGCCCGGCGAACACAATCCGCGCCTTCCCGATCCGGTTCACTTCCTCGATGACCGCGGCATCTTCCCACGTGTTCATCGACGTCCGGTCGAGCAGCGGCTGGCCATCGAACGCGTCGACGATCTCGTCGAACATCGGGCCGGAGAAGCTCTTCGCCGCGACGGTGGTGAGGATCGTCGAAACCCCGAATGACTTTGCCGCCCGGCTGACGAGCGCGGCGTTGTTGCGGAGCAGCTCGGCGGGGATCGATCCAGTGGCAAAGGCCATTTGCGACTGGAAATCGATGAGGATCAGCGTGTGATCCTCTGGCGAAATAAGTGATTTTCCGGCAACCGGCGTGGCGATGATCGGCATGGCAGGGACCTCTTTCCTGGGGGCTCGGAAGCGATGACGCCGGCCCTCGGAAATTCCACACCTGGAACGTCGATATAAATTTTCCCCGCGCGTTCAACGGCGCCAGAGGATCAGCGCCGACGGCGCAGTTCGATCCGCGTCGGGTTCACGCGTACGACGCGTAACGACAGCAATTCGGCCGCCGTATGTGCGAAACGCTCCGGATCGCTTGCGCGAAATCGGCCGGAGACGCGCAACATTTCGATCGCCGGGTCGGTGATGACCAGCTTGACTGCGCTACCCTCGCTCACCGTCGCTGCGGCGACCGCCAGTGTCACGTCGTCGAACTGGAGCAGCTCGGCCTGCCCGCCCGCCGCCGATGCGAGACGGACGATGCGATCCTGTTTGCCGGTTCGAGTCACCAGCTGCTCGCCCGGGCGAAGGATGGCGGCCGCTGCCCCGCCTTCGACACGAACGCTGCCCTCGAACAGGGCGACGCGAATGCCGCCTTCCTCGAGCGCCACCTCGAACCGGGTGCCGATATCATAGATCGTTCGATCGCGCGCACGGACGCTCAGCGGCCGGGTGTCGCGCCCGACCTGTAGCCTCACGCTGCCCCGCTCCAGCGCAACCTGCCGCCGATCGGAGGCGAGCGCTACGCGGACTTGCGTTGCCGGCGAGAGCGTCAGGCTGGTCCCATCGGCTAGTACGAGGTTTCGCGGCGAGTTTGCGGGTGCCGCAAATGCCAGGCCCCCCTCTAGACCGGGATCGCGCTTCCCGGCGATCTGGTGGAGGCGTTGGGAAGACGTCAGTCCAAACCCGAGCCCCCCCGCAATCAGGGCGATCAGCGCTACTCCGGCCGCAACCGGTCGCCAGTGCAGTCGCATAGCGTGCCAACGCGATGCCCCTCGATCGGACAACGCTGCTTGGCGCAATGCCGCGAATTCCTGGTCATCGGCGTCTCCGAAAAGCGCCCACACGCGCTCCACGGCCTCCCAGGCAGCCCGATTGTCGTCACTCTCCGCAAGCCAGGCCTCGAACAGTCCTGCCTCGACCGGCAGTCCACGGTCCCTGTGCACCTGCCACAGCGCGGCCGCATCGCTTGGCGACAAGGTTGCGAGATGCGCCCTAGTGATAGGCTGCGTCATCGAATGTCCCCAGCCGAGGCAAGATGGGCGATAGCGCGCACCATATGCTTCTCGATCGCACTGACCGATATGCCAAGCCGTTTCGAGATTTCGATGTAACGCATCCCTTCAAGACGGCGCAGCACGAAAATGGTCCGCGTACGCTCGGGCAGCTGATCCAGCACCGAGAGCGCGGCCCGCAGCGCGTCGCGGCCGGCAACGATACGATCCGGCGCGATCTCGGTGTCGGCCAGTCGCTCCGGATCCAATTCGACATGGGCGTCGCTGTGCCGGACCACACGTCGGCGCTGACGATCGGTGACTACGCTTTCAGCAACCTGGAACGCGTAACTGCGCAAATTGTCGATGTCTTCCAGCCCGCGGCTCGACAGCCGCAGGAAGACTTCCTGCACCAGGTCATGGACATCCTCCTGCTGCCGGATCCGATTGCGGAAATAGCCGGTAAGAGGCGCGCGCAACGCTTCCAGCGCGTTGGCGCGGCCCTGTTCGTCGGAAAGGTCGAAGGGCGCTTCCACTGCACCACCTTGCGGCAATCCGGCGCTTCGCGCCAGCGCCCTGCCATGCCCTGCCGCCGGACGCCAAGGGGTGCGTTGATACAGCTGCGATCTCATCGACGGGATGACGTTGCGCGTCGCGAAATCCACACCTCGCTTCCCGCGCGGCGATCTAGCTCGAAGAAACCGCACTCCCTATCGAATTACGGTGCGGATATTTCGGCGCCCCGCGTCTCCGCCATGCAGCCGATAAACAACGGTCCTGGTCGGAGGCAGAGCATCCGAGCAGGCGATGCGCGGGCGAATTGCCATGAGCGAATGCATATCGATCTTCTACGGCCCGGTCCGATGCGGACCGTTGGTGGTACGGCTGGCCGGGCGCCTCGTCCGTGAGACCGACGGGTTCGTGCTCGACGTGCTGGTGTCGGGTCGCGTCGCGACGGCTTGCCAGGACGGCGCCGAACGCCCGACCTCCGACTTTGTCGATATTCGTGCGGATCCACTCACATGACTTCCGGCTCGTCGGCGGTCGGCACGAATGCCGAAACGATGGTCGGCGAGGCCCATCATCGCTTCTACAACAATCTACAAATCATCATGTCGATCACTAACGCGATATTGCGCTGCGCCGTCGGCGACCCAGCGGTTCATGATCGCATCGCCGATCTTCAGGACAGGGTCGCTCAATTTGCCGAAATCAACCGGCTGCTATCTGGGCCTTTCACACCCGAGTTGGTTTCGCACGCGACGCTGGCAAAGCTCTGCGACTGCATCGCCGCCGCGTTCGACCGCTCCGCCACTTCCATCACGATCTCAGCGCACGGACGGATAGTGTCGGTGCAGGCCTCGCGCACGCTTCTTCTGCTCGTTGCGGAGTTGGTGACGAACGCGTTTAAACACGGCAGTCGTGATGCGCCCTTGCACATAAGCGTAGTGCTGAACGTGTCCTCTCAGCACTGCCGTCTCGAGGTCTGTAACAATTCTTCTGGCGTCGGGAGCGTAAGCCTACCCCGTATCGCCTCCGAACTGGCCGAAGCCGCCGGTGGCATCCTGAGCTGTCAGGAAAACAACGGCGAATTCCGCGTCTGCGTCGTGTTGCCGCATACCGGCCTGTAGGTTTGGCGCACCGACTGGCTTACGGCCTCTAGACGGCGCCCGGCCGCTAGGCCACAACCCCGATACCGCACTGCGGCAAACCTGAAGATTTCGAACGGTCTGAGGGACGCACCTCAGTTGCATTCATCGGACATTCGGCAGGGTCTTGCGCTGCTGGAGGTCGGCAAAGGGGTGTATGCGGACCTGCTTCCATATTGCGATCGCTGCGCTGACGGCACCCTCTCTCGCGAACGGCGCGCCGCGAGATGATGCGCGCACGCTGTCGCTTCCGGCCCAACCGCTCGCCGCAAGTCTTCAGGCCATCGCCAAACGCTACGGCGTCGAGCTTCTTTTCTCGCAGGCTGTCATCGGGAGTCGATGGGCACCGTCGGTCTCCGGGCGAATGCGCGTCGAGCAGGCGCTGTCGCTGGTGCTCGCCGGATTGCCGTTCGTCGTCCGCAAAACGGGCGAAGGCAGCTTCATCATCGCAGAGGCACCGATCGCCGCAAGCGAGCAGCCGGAAGCCACGCCGGAGATCCTGGTGATCGGCCGGCGCACCCAGAATGCCGACGTCCGCCGCACCGAAAACGATGTCCGTCCGTATCAGGTCGTCACGCGTCGGGAGATCGCGACGTCGCACGTCGCGACGATCGAGGAGCTCGCGGCGAAGCGTTTTCCGGCCAATGCCCAAGGAGTAACGCAGTCGCAGCTCGGCGCCAGCGCTCAGGGATCACCGGCATCGGCGATCAACCTGCGCGGCCTCGGGACCGATCAAACCCTCATCCTGGTCGATGGCCGCCGGCTTCCGATGATGCCGGGCCCGATCGCCGGATTCAGGCAGGCCGATGTAAATGCGATTCCGCCCGAAGCCGTCGAGCGGGTCGAGGCGATCACCGCCACGGCAGGCGGCATCTACGGACCCGGGGCGACCGCCGGCGTAGTCAATCTGGTGCTGCGGCGCGACTATCGAGGAGTTGACATGGCCATGACCAGTGGCGTCACTGCGCGCGGCGATGCGCCGTATCGGCGGCTGGACATGCGCATGGGATTCACCCCCGATCACGGCGCTAGCGACGTGATGGTGGAAGTCGCGCGCTCCTATTTTGGCGGCCTGAGTGTCGGCGATCGCGATTATCAGAAGCGTTCGAATGCCCGCATATTTGCGAACGACCCCGGCTATTTCGTCTTGGCCGGGCCGCCTTCCTCTGCATCCTTGACCATCGTCGCGGAGGACAGGGAAGCGCTGCGCCTGAAGCCGGCTTATGGCGGTGCGCTGCTCGCTTCGCCGCTCACCTTTGCGCCGCCGGCGGATGGGCGGTCCGCGGCTGATCTCGTCCGGGTGCTCACCGCCAATGCCGGCAGGATCGATCCCACTCCGAGCGCCGACACCTCCGGCGAACAACAAACCTTGCTGTCCAGCCGGCGCACCACGTCGCTCGTCGCCAGCGCCAGGCACCGCGCCGGGCCGGTCGAGGTCTTTCTGGACTATCTGCACCTCGATAACGAAGGTCGAGCGCGCACCGGCTATCCGAGAAATCGCGTATCGCTCGGTGCTGCCGATCCGGCCAATCCGTTCGACCAGCCCGTGTCGGTCTACGCACCGGGGCCGTCGCAAACGGTCGACTTCGACTTCCACTCTCGTGTTGACCGATTGACCGGCGGAGTGATCGTCGAGCTTCCCGCCGCATGGCGCGCGGAGGGCGACTATAGCCGCGGATCAGGCGTGAACAGCTATGTCGCGAAGGGCCGGCAACTCACGCTTGCTGGCCTTGCCGCATATTATAGTGGCGCTGTCGGCAACCCGCTCGGCAATTATTCCGAATTCATTCAGTCGTTCGACGGGCTGTTCGGCGACGATCGGACAAGCGCCTACGCGCGGAACGACTTCGACAACGCCTCGATCAGGGTGGCGGGGCCGGTCCTGTCGCTCCCGGGCGGCGGGCTCACCGCGACCTTGCTGTTCGAGCAGCGCCGCGAGCGCGTGACGGATACCAGCCGCACGAGCTACTCGCCGCTAGTCGAAACCTCCGTTTTCGAAACGCTGCCCCGATATGCGCAGCGCACGCGGTCGATTTACGGCGAGCTGCGCGCGCCGCTGATCGATCCCCGCGCGGGTTTTCGCCTGCTGCGCGGGCTGGAGGCACAGCTTGCGATACGGCGCGACTGGGTGACCACAGATGCGGTTCAGGACGCCTTGTCGGTCGACGGCGGGGGCGTTCGCACCGTGCGAAACAGCGGGCTGGTCTATACCGCCGGCGTAAAATTTTCGCCGCTAGGCGGCGTCCTGCTGCGCGGCAGCATCGCGACGGGGCAGCAGCCGCTGACTGTCCTCGAACTTTCGCGCCGGGTGCTTAGTGGGCTTACCTTCGACGATCCCAAGCGGCCGGGTGACATCCAGTTTTTCGACGACATATCGGGCGGCGCACCAAAGCCGCGGCCCGGGCGCGCCAGGAGCCTTTCCGCGGGCGTGATTCTCCAGCCACCCGGGGTTTCGGCCTTGCGCCTCTCGGTGGATTACACGCACATCGAGAAGGGCGGAGAGGACGCGCCAAGCCTGGCCTCCGGCGCCGATTATTTCATCGCGAACGAGGACCGATATCCGGATCGTATCGTCAGACGGGCGATTACGAGCGAGGATATCGCCCGTGGATACAGCGCGGGAGCGATTGTCAGCGTCGACAATTCGAGCCTGCAGAACGGCCGTACGCTTATCGACACCGTCGATGGACGCCTGGACTACACTATCCCGCTCAGCCGGGGTGCGACACTGGAGCCGTACGCCGCAGCCACGTGGCAGCCGCGCTTCCGGCGGTTCGTCGGCTTCGGGGTGCCAAGCCGCGATTATGTCGGGGTGACCGACGGAGCGCCGGCCTTTCGCGGCAACGCAGGCATGCGTTTGACCGCGGGCCCGCTTACCCTTTCCGCCGATGCGCAAGTGAGCGGGGGCTATCGCATCACCAGCGCGATCGAGTTCCTCAGGGAGTTGGAGGAGCGATATGCGGTCGTGCAGCAGGGGGGCGTGGACGTCCCGCCCCAGGCTACACTCGACTTGGCCGCTGAATATCGTCTCTCCTTAGCCGGGCATGCGCGCACCGGCCGACCGAAAACGATAAGCATCCGATTCGGGATACAGGATGTGTTCGACACGCGCCCGGCGACGGTGGTCAATTCCTCCGGCGGATATAACAATTATCTCGATCCGCGGCGACGGCGATTCGACCTCTCCGTCGCAGGCAGCTTCTAGTGCCTACTGCGCCTGTGCCCCCGCATTACGAAGGCCTCTCACCCTTCCGCTAAAACTCGAGGGTTTCTGCCGCTCTAGCAATATCTGACTGCGGTTTTGCGCACGGCCCATGCCAGACCCAAATTGAGCGAAGACCGGATTTCGGCGGTGTCCCAACGAATGTGCGTTCGATAGGAAATTGCGCGAAACCCGACCTGCGCTGGACCTCAGTTGGGGCGAGGCGAGTGGCGGCCGATGAGCCCGCTTGAGCCCTAATTCTGGTCGTTCGGCATGCCGTTAAATCCTCCCGGAAGCGGCCGTTCGTCCTGTCGGCAGCGAACGACCGCCATCGGTGGGAAACAGGCGTCCCGCGTTCGTATAGGCCGGCTCCAACTAGATGAAACGCACGCCGTGCCATCTGCTCGCTGCAACCCGTTTGCGGACCTTCCGTTTGAATTTCTCTGGTGGCAGCGCAGTACGTGTCTTGTGCCGGTGCTGATTGCAGAACAAGCAGGCGGCGACGATATTCGTGGCCTCATCGCGGCCACCGTCGCATCGCGGTTTCAGATGCTCGGCGGTTGCCTGAAGCAAGCGCGCCCTCGCTTTAGATAGGGCATGTGTCTTGGCGAATTTTGCCGGATCCTTTCGCCACATCGGGGCTCCGCAATAGTGACAACGTCCTTCCTGCTTGCAGAAGCAGGCATCGCGAATTTTTTTAATACTTGGCATATGTTACCTACATTGAATGGCTTCAATGCGGTGCGCAGCGACTTGCGTCGATCGGGATGAGCTCTTGCTCGCGCCTAAAGCAGCTTTGCCGCTTCCACTGTCCTCAGGTCAGGAGTCCCACTCTCCAACCTGTGTCCTTTATACCCGCACCCACGGTTAAGACGCAAGAGAAGCAACGTCCATTTGGCGCAATCAACTTCAGAAGCTGCCTTGTCTTCCGAGTCGAAGACGACCCCTTTGCCTCGGCATGGACGAACATGAGCGTCACGTCCGCAAGCTTGCCGTGTTGGCCGATGCGCACTTCTTTAAACGACTGGGTGAAGAGGCGCCCGTCGAAGACATCTTTAGAGGCGGAACGACAGCCGTCAGAGCTCAATCACGCCTTTTAGGCGCAGGCTCCCGTCAGGGCTTAACGAACCGGTAAACAAAGCGATCGGTTTCGCCCTTGATCGAGGGATCAAACACTTTCACCGCATGCCGATCGGCCGGTCTGGCGAGCAAATTGCTTTCCGCGTCCAGAATGAAGCCGGCCGCTTCCACCTCCGCGCGGGCGGATGCTGGGTCGATCCGGTGCAGCGATTGCGTATCGCTCGTTCCTGAACCCGTCGCAGCAGCGTGGTCCACAATGACGTAGCGCCCGCCGGGCTTCAACCGCTCGAAGACGGCTCGGTTGAAGGCGGCCGCGGTCGCGCCCTTGGCCTGGATGAGCTTGGTATGGAGATCGTGGTAGAAAAGGTGCAGCCATATGACATCCGCCGGCTGCGTAACCTCCGGCATCGCTGCGAGATCAGCCGAAACGGCTTCGACATTTTCTCGGCCCGGCTCGCTCGCAAGCGCACGCATCTGGCCAACGGGATCGTTCTTGAAGTCGGCCACTTCGGCCGGCACGAAGCTGTAGACTTTGCCTTCAGCGCCCACGATGTCGGAGAACAAACGCGTCCAGTCGCCCTCGCCCGGGTAAACGTCGATGATAGTGGAGCCCGCATCGATGCGCGCGAACCGGATCAGCTCGGATTGGGTGGCTTGATCGTACATCGTCAGCTCCTGTGTCAGATCGTGCAATGCGCGAAAGCGCTTTCATGACGCCCGCAAATCACTGCGATCGTCGGGCGAATCTGCCGCATTTTCAGGCCGCAAGCCCATAGCGGCGCGCGCTAATGCCTGTGTGTCGACATACTCCCGGATCCTCGCAATTTTGCCGTCTTCAACCGTGATAGCGAAGATCCAGTCGTCCTCGAACGTCGTATTCGTGGCTTTGATCCTCCCGCTCGCAGAGCCAATCACCAGAACCTTGTCTCCCTGCGCCACGAACTCCCGTGGTTCGGTGGACGTCTCAACGGAGCTGGATGCCTTTTCGAGCAAATCCACCAAGCCCGCATGTCCGCGGTAGGTTCCAGCCAGCGGCCAGTCCTTGCCCGGAATGATCCACTCAATGTCTTCGGCAACCAGCGCGAGCAGAGCCTTCCTGTCGCCGCCGCCGAGCGCGGCGAGGAAGGCTTTCACGGTTTGGATGCTCTCTTCGATGCTCATGGAATTCTCTCCTTTCCTTGCGCGATGTCAGTCGAACTTGACCAAATCCTTGAAGATCAGGCGGCCCCAGCTATTCCCGTGCGCCTGCACAAGCAGGCCACCTTCAGAAAGCCCGCCAAGCTGGATCGGCGCAAAGCCGAGCTTTTCCGCAACCGCACCGATGGCCGTTGCCGCATCGTCGTCGTCGCTCGTCAGGAACACGACACGCTTGCCGCCATGCACGGTGGGGTCTTGGTCGAGAACCTTCGCGACCAGATGGTTGAAGCCCTTGACCACCCTGCCCCCGGCAAAGGCCTGCGCGACGACCTTCGCGGACGGCTGCCCGCCTAGCTCTTCCTCGGGCACACCATAGGCATTGGTCACATCGACGATGATCTTGCCCTGCCAATCGGGCAGTGCCTTCGCGACCTCGGAATGCTGCTGGAACCGGACGGCCAGGAAGATCACGTCAGCTTGGACGGCGTTCGCCAGCGTATCGGGCACAATTCCGGGCCCGATCGCCGCCGCGGCTGCCGCGAAGCTCTTCGGGTCGCGCGTTGTTGCGACGGACACCTCGATGCCGCTGCGGGCAAATGCCCTGGCCAGGGTCTGACCGATCTCGCCGAAGCCGATGATTGCGTAGCTCATGATGTTTCTCCGATCGTGATTGAGGTTAAGCTCAGACTTGCGCCAGCCCGCCATCGACGGCGAGATCGACGCCGGTGACGAACGAGCTTTCCTCGGACGCGAGGAAGACGACGGCAGCCGCAATTTCCTCGGGCTCGCCCCGGCGGCCCATCGGGATCTGCGATGCAAATTGGGCGGCCGCTCGCTCGGCTTGTTCGGGCGTGAGGCCCGTCGTTGTCGCGAGAGCGGGGGTGTCGATCGGACCCGGGCTCATCGTGTTCACTCGGATCTTGCGGTCCTTCAGCTCCAGCGTCCAGGCGCGCGCGAAGTTGCGGACAGCTGCCTTGCTCGCAGCGTAGGCGCTGAACCCGGGTAGCCCCATTACGTTCGAGACCGACGATGTCAGGATGATCGAGCCGCCGTCCCGGAAGAGCGGAAGGGCTTTCTGCACCGTGAAGAACAGCCCTTTCACGTTCACGTCGAACGTCTGGTCGAAATGCGCTTCCGTCGCCGCTTCGAGCGTAGCGATCGTTCCCGCGCCGGCGTTCGCGAACAGAATGTCGATGTGGCCGTGCTTTTCTTTCACGACAGCATAGAGCCGGTCCAGATCATCCAGGCGCGACACGTCGCCGATAACGGTCGTGACATTTTCTTCGATGACGGCAGCAGCTTCCTGCAGCTCTTTCTCGCGTCGTCCGGTGATCACGACGTGCGCGCCTTCTTCCACGAAGCGCTTTGCCGTAGCCAAGCCGATCCCGCTGCTGCCGCCGGTGATGACGGCGATTTTGCCTTCAAGTCTTTTCATGATGGGTATCCTTGCTGTGCGCGACCCTCGCAGGAGGCCGTGCGGCGATTCAGATCTGCGCGAGGCCGCCGTCGACGGCGACTTCGCTGCCGGTCATGAAGCTGCTGTCGGTCGAAGCGAGAAAGGCTGCTGCTGCGCCGAGCTCTGCCGGATCGCCCATGCGCTGAAACCCGGTCATCGCGCCGTAGGCCTTCACGCCCTCCTCGCCGAGCGCAGTCGTCGCGAGTTCGGTCGCTATCGCGCCGGGCGACAGGATGTTGACGCGGATGCCGGTGCCCTTCAAATCCTCCACCCAGGTCCGCGCAAGATTGCGGACCGCCGCCTTACTGGCGCTGTAGGCGGTGAACGCCGGGGCGCCCGTGGTGCCCGCGCTCGAACCGGTCAGGATGATCGAACCACCTTCGCCCATCAGCGGCACCGCCTTCTGGACGGTGAAGATCGTGCCCTTCACATTGACGCCGAACGTTTCGTCGATGTGCTCGGCGGTGATCTCGCCGAGCTTGAGCGGGCTTCCCACGCCGGCATTGGCGAAGACGATGTCAAGGGTTCCGCGCTCGGCCTTCACCGCCGCATAGAGTTGGTCGAGGTCGGCCTCGTCCGAGACCGAGCCCCGCACCGCGCGGGCGTTTTCACCAAGCTCGGCCACGGCGGCGTCGAGCGCGTCCTGCCGGCGGCCAAAGAGGAAGACGAACGCGCCCTCTTCGATGAAGCGCTTCGCCGCGGCCAAGCCGATGCCCGTCGCGCCGCCGGTGATGACGGCGGTCTTTCCGTTCAATCTTGTCATGTCGCCCATCCTTCGTTTCGGATAATCGGTTGTGCGGGAACGTCCCCGAAGAGCCTCAACATGGGCCGGCCAAGGTGGAGCTGTGAGTGCATAATCGTGCACATCGGTGGTGCAAAATCGATCCAATTGTGGAATCGAGAGTCGCAGCGACCGCGTGCAACAGACCTGCTTATGCTATAGCAAGCTTCAAAGGCCCGATTGGCGGCGCGGGAATGCACCATGATCGACTGGGATGACGTTCGCTATTTTCTCGCCGCCGCGCGAGAAGGCTCGGTGCGAGCCGCCGCCAAGCGTCTCGGCGTGAACCACGCGACCGTTCTGCGCCGCATCGCCCAACTCGAGCAACGCCTTGGCGCGCTGATGTTCGAAAAGCTGCCGTCGGGCTACCGCATGACGGAAGCTGGCGAGGAGGTCCTCGAGCTCGCGAAACAGATGGAAGCGTCAGCGCATCAACTGGAAACGCGGGTGTTCGGGCGCGATCAGAGCGCCCATGGGCTCTTGCGAGTCACGCTGACACCGATCCTGGCGACACATCTGCTCATGCCGGACTTCGCCGATTTCGCGAGGGCAAATCCTGACATTGAGATGGACGTTCTGACGTCCGGCGAGCTTGCCAACTTGACCAACCGGGAAGCCGACGTGGCGATCCGTGTCGTCTATGATCGCGAAACCCTGCCGCTCAATCTGCACGGGCTCATGGGACCGGAGTTGTACGGCGGCATCTACATGTCACGCGACCGACTGGATTCCTGGCATGCGGGCCTGCCTGACCCGATGCGGTGGATTGTCATCAGTATGCACGGCATTCCGGACTGGGCTAGCCCGGGTGACATTCCGACAACGGCAGTTCCGTTCAAGACAACGGATGCGGCGGCACAGATCGTCGCCGTACGGCAAGGGCTCGGTATCGCGGCGCTGCCATGCTTTGTCGGTGATGCCGATGCGAAGTTGGCGAGAGTGCCCGGGAGCGATCTTCATATGTATGGAACGTTGTGGCTGCTTTCCCAGGGCGAGACGCGCAAGACCAAGCGCGTGCGGCTCTTTATGGAATTCGCATCCGGCCGCCTCGCCGGCCACGCGCCGCTTCTGGCAGGCTTGTCGTCGCCGCAAGACTAACAAGGATCGGCAATTCGCCCACGTGGCAAGCTGCTCCAGAATCGCTACCTGCACAACAGCGCTGAAACGCACGTTCTGTTGGAGGCTTGGGGCTTCTGACTTGAACAGATGTAGCGTGGGTCGGAGCGGTCGTTCCGAACAAAGGCGCCCCAAGCAGGACCCAAGCGCCCACCCAGCCGTACGAGCTTTCGCCAGCAAGTTCCGGAGTTTCCTACTGAAAGCTATGGTGCCGCTTACAGGACTCGAACCTGTGACCCCCGCATTACGAATGCGATGCTCTACCAGCTGAGCTAAAGCGGCCGACACCTGACGAAGCGCGTGCGTCTCGTCGAGAGCGGCGCGCTTACCAGCATGATTCCTAGCTGGCAAGCGTTGCGATTTGCTTGCGGCCCCATCGTCGCCGCTTCCGCATTGATACGGAGCCCATGGGCTTTACGCGCTGTTTACCACGGCGGGTGCACAAGCGGGGTTCAGAATGCCGGGCACGTCGCCCGCGAGTGGAGCACGCGCATGGATATGGCCCGCGGCCTCAACGATCCGATGGACTTCGAGCCCGAGGGCGACGCCCACGATGCCGCCCCGGATCCCGCCTACGAGATCGGCAGCGACGAGCGGCGGATGCACGTGCGCGCCTATAACCACTGGGTGTCGCTGCTCCATGGCCGCGCCTATCCCTCGATCGAAGACCTCGATCCCGACAATATCGCCGATTTCGGACCGCACAGCGTGCTGCTCGACTTCTCCAAGGGCGTCGACAGCCCGTCGATCCGCTATCTCGGCCGCGCCTTGCGCGAGGAATGCGGCGTCGATCGCTCGATCACCCATGTCGCCCAGGTCCCCACTCGCTCGCTGCTCTCGCGACTGACCGACCATTATCTCCAGATCATCGCCAATCGCGCGCCAATAGGCTTCGAGGCCGAGTTCGTCGGGCAGCGCGGGCACAACACGCTCTATCGCGGCATCCTGATGCCCTTCTCGTCCGATTCGGACGGCATCGATTTCATCTATGGCGTGATCAACTGGAAGGAGCTGGTCGACGCCGAGACCGAGGCACGGATCCACGCCGAGATCGCCGAATCGCGCCGCGGCACCCCTGCCCCGGCGGTCGCCGCGATCTGGGCCGACGGCCCCAGCGCCGGATTCGACTCGGCCGATGTCGATGGCGCCACGCTCACTGCCGACGCCAGCCTGGCCGACCGGCTGCACGCCGCGCGCGAATTGGCCGCCGCCGTCACCGAATTGGACAATCGCAGCCGCGCCGCGCTCTATCGCGCGCTCGGCCGCGCCTATGATTTCCTGTGCGTCGCCGAAGGCGATGCCGCGGGCTATGCCGAGCTGCTCGCCGATGCCGGGCTCACCGTCCAGGCGCGCGCGCCGATGACGCCGGTGGTCAAGCTGGTCTTCGGTGCCGACTATGACAAGACGCGGGTCACCGAATTCGCCGCAGTGCTCGGCCATGCCCGCCGCATCCTGCTGCCGCTCGGCGGGCTCGAGGGCTTCCTCGACATGGTCGAGGGCGGGATCAAGGGCGTGGTAAAGGCCGAGCGCGAGCTACGCCGCCCGACGCCGCGCAAGGACGTGTTCCAGCGCGCCGCCGAGGAACTGCGCAGCCGCCCGCCGCTGGGCCATGTCCAGATCGACGCATGCGGCGACGAGTTCGTCGTGCTGCTCGCCCGCGCCGGCCGCGAAGGGCTCGATATCGTCGCGCGCTTCGAGGACGACCAGTCGCTCACCGAACGCGCGATCCGCAAGGCGGCGGCCTGACGGTCTGAACGCCGGCTTCAGCTCGGGGTGCCGACGCCCCGAGCCGCCACTGCCGGCGCGTTCTGCCACCCCCCTCCGAGCGCGCGGAACAGGTCCACCTGCGTCTCCGCGATCGCTGCATCGGCTTGGGCGAGCTGCGCCTGGGCGTCCGCAAAGGTGCGCTCAGCATCGAGCAATTGCAATGTGTCGATATCGCCCTCGCGCTGACGCGCCCGCGCGATGTTCGCCGCTGCCTCGGCCTCGTTGTTCGCCGCCTGGAGCGCCGTGCGCCGATCGAGTGCATGGGCATAGGCCGACAGCGCCGTCTCGGTTTCCTGGAGCGCGCGCAGCACGGTGCCGTCGAACGTGGCGAGCGCCGCCTGGGTGTCGGCCTCGGCCGCCTGGACGCGCGCGCGCGCCGGTTCGGGATTGACCGCCCAATTGAGCAATCCGCCGAGCAGCCAGCGCAGCGGCCCGGCGCCGAAGACGTCGCCGATATCCGTCCCGGTGGAGCCCACCGAGCCCCCCAGCGAGATGCGCGGATAGAGGTCGGCGGTCGCCACCCCGATCCGCGCCGTGTCGGCAGCGAGGCGGCGTTCGGCGGCGCGAACGTCGGGCCGCCGCGCGAGCAGCGCCGCGCCGTCGCCGACCGGGATCGGCTTGGCGAGCCGCAGCGTCGCGCTGCGCGCCTTCGCGGTATCGGGCAGCTCGGCGGGGCTGCGCCCGGTGAGCGTCGCCAGGCGGAACAGCGCAGCGTCGCGCGCTGCCTCCAGCGAAGGCACTTCGGCCAGGCGCTGGTTGCGCAGCGCGGCGATCCGCGCGGTATCGAGCCGAGTTGCGAGCCCGACATTGCGGCGGCGCTCGGTCAGGTCGAGCGACTGATCGAGCAGCGTGACGATATGCCGCGCCACGGCAAGCCGTTCGCCCGACGAGGCGGCATCGGCATAGGCGCGCGCAGTGTCCGCTGCGACGATCACCCGAACGGCGTCGGCATCGGCCTGCGCCGCGGCATAATCGCCGCGTGCCGCCTCGACGCCGCGGCGCACTCGGCCAAACAGATCGACTTCGTAGGAGACATCGAGCCCGGCATCGATCTGCCAGTCCTCGCGCGCGGCGCCGGCGGGGCGCTGGCCCTCGGGCAGGCGCCCGTAATTGCCGCTGGCGCCGACACTGGCCTGGGGCAACCGATCGGCCCGAGCGCCACGCAGCCCGGCGCGTGCCTTCTCGATCCGCGCCACCGCGACGCGGATGTCGGTGTTGGCAGCAAGCGCATCGGCGACCAGGCCGTCGAGCACCGGGTCGTCATAGAGCCGCCACCAATCGCCTTGCACCGGCTCGGGCGTCACCGCCGCGCTGGTCGCTACGAACGATCCCGCGGCGGCCTGCGGATGGACGGGGGCGACATAATTGGGGCCGGCGGCGCAGGCGGCAAGCGCCAATGCCGAAGCGGTGGCGAGAATGATGCGATACGTGGTCATTGCATTTCTCCTCCCCGCGCTTGCGACGGGTGCCGAAAGCGCGGGGTTACAGAGCGAGGTCGTTATTCGGCGGGCTGGAGCACGGGCGCGTGCGCCTCGCCCAATCCACGCCGCCTGCGCGCGAGACGCTGTCCAAGCCCGCGGCAGACGACGTAGAAGGTCGGGGTGAAGAGCAGGCCGAAGCCGGTCACGCCCATCATTCCGAAGAACACCGCGGTGCCCAGCGCCTGGCGGAGTTCGGCACCCGCGCCGCTCGCGATCAGCAGTGGCACGGCGCCGAGGATGAACGCGAACGAAGTCATCAGGATCGGCCGCAGACGGTCTTGCGCGGCACGCACCGCGGCCTCGACCGGGCTGAGCCCGTCCTGCGCCTCGGCCTGCTGGGCGAACTCGACCACCAGGATCGCGTTCTTGGCGGCAAGCGCGATCAGCACGACCAGGCCGATCTGGGTGAGGACATTGTTGTCCATGCCCCGCAGGTTCACGCCGGCCATGGCCGCGAGCAGACACATCGGCACGATCAGGATGATCGCCAGCGGCAGCGTCAGGCTCTCATATTGCGCCGCCAGCACCAGGAAGACGAACAGCACGGCCAATCCGAACACCAGGCCAGCGGTGCTTCCCGCCATCTTCTGCTGATAGGCGATGCCCGTCCACTCGGCGTTGTAGCCGGGCGGCAGCTGGCTGGCGAGCTTCTCCATCGTGTCCAGCGACGCCCCCGAGCTGTAGCCCGGCGCGGTATCGCCATCGACTTCGACCGCCGGGAACAGATTGTAGCGCGTCACGCGATACGGCCCGGTCTTGTTCTCGAAGGTCGCGACCGAACCGATCGGCACCATCGCGCCGGAGTTCGAGCGGGTCTTGAGGTTGGCGATGTCCGCCTCGGTCGCGCGGAACGGTGCATCTGCCTGGGCGGTCACGCGATAGGTGCGGC